>NZ_CP106754.1:0-653875 GCF_025642095.1 Kosakonia sp. ML.JS2a | reverse complement strand
CGCGTTACCGTACCGGTGCTGTGGGACAAGCAGCGTCACACCATCGTCAGCAATGAATCTGCGGAAATCATCCGCATGTTTAACACCGCCTTTGACGGACTGGGCGCGGAAGCAGGCGATTACTATCCGCCAGAATTACGCAGCCAGATCGACGAGCTGAATGGCTGGATCTACGATAACGTCAACAATGGCGTCTATAAAGCGGGCTTCGCCACCAGCCAGCAGGCGTATGACGACGCCGTGGTAAATGTGTTTAACGCACTGGAGCGACTGGAACAGATCCTCGGTCGGCACCGTTATCTGACCGGCGACCGCCTGACAGAAGCGGATATTCGCCTGTGGACTACGCTGGTGCGCTTTGATCCGGTGTACGTCACCCATTTTAAATGCGACAAACACCGCATTAACGACTATCTCAACCTGCACGGTTTTCTGCGCGATATTTATCAGATGCCGGGTATAGCGGAAACCGTCGATTTTGATCACATCCGCCATCATTACTTCCGTAGCCACAAAACCATCAACCCGACCGGGATTATCTCTATCGGCCCGTGGCAAAACTTAGATGAACCCCATGGCCGGGACCGTCGTTTCGGTTGATCCTTCAGGCGCGTCACGGCGCGCCTGAAAATTTGTTTCCGCGCTTACCCGTTTCTCTTTTTGCCGTCTATTCTTACAGTGATCGCTTAGAAAACAACGAATTGACCGTTGACCGAGGTGGAGAATGGACTGGTATTTTAAAGTGCTTAGTAACTACGCCACGTTCAGCGGGCGCGCGCATCGCCGCGAATTCTGGATGTTCACGCTGGTCAATCTCATTCTCTTTGGCGTACTGCATGTTGTGGACAGGATCATCGGCTGGCACACATTAAGCCTGCTTTATGAGCTGCTGGTACTGGTGCCGTCACTTGCTGTTCAGGTCCGCCGTTTACACGATACCGACCGTAGCTGGCGCTGGTTGTTGCTGTTGTTCTTCCCGGTGATTGGCTGGCTGGCGCTGCTGGCGTTCTACAGCCAACACGGAACGCCCCAGGAGAACCGTTTCGGGCCGGAACCCAAACTCTTCGCCTGAATGTGACCGCGGCGCCCCCGGCAAAACGGTCACTTATTTACCGGCAAACAGTTTCGGGATTTCGCGCAAACACCAGGCTTTACCTTCGCCCATGCTGTCGCGCCGCCAGGCCATAATAATGTCCACCTGGCTGGTGTATTCCGGGCTCACCACCCGCAAACGCCCTTCCGCAATATCCTGCTCCACCAGCGGGTAAGGCATGGTCGCCACACCCAGCCCGGCCAGCAGCGCCTGGCGTTTGTCCTCAATGGTGCTTACCGTCAGCCTTGGCTGTTTATCCAGCAATTGCACCGTCAGTACAGGACGCTCGCGGGCGGTGTCCGCCACCGCGACGCCACGGTATTTCACGCGCGTCACTTCCGACAACGGCTCTGGCTCATGGTGAATGGGGTGATCTGGCGCGGCAACGTACACATTCATCACCGAGTACAGCTTGCGCGAGTTGATTTCGGATGACGATCGAAAGTGCATATCCGGGGCGACAACGATATCCGCCCGTCCCTGCTCCAGCCGCTCCCACGCCCCTGCCAGCACTTCAGTGATAATAGACAGTTGCGTGTTGGCCTTCGCCGCCAGACGATCCACCAGCGGGAACAGCTCAACCGTCGGCACCAGTGCTTCCGTCACCAGCGTCAGGTGCGTTTCCCAACCGCGCGCCAGCGCTTCGGCATCGGTAGTGAGTTTGTCTGCGGCTTCTAACAGCACGCGGCCACGCTCCAGCAACATGCGCCCGACGTTGGTGAATTTTGTCCGGTGCCCGGAGCGGTCAAACAGCACCACATCCAGCTCTTCTTCCAGTTTCTGCATGGTGTAGCTCAGCGCGGAGGGAACGCGCCCCAGCTCATCCGCCGCCGCCGCGAAGCTCCCGCGCCGATCAATTGCATCCATTACGCGCAGCGCTTCCAGCGTAAGTGCCCTTTCTTTCGCCATTTTTGTTCTCATTCAGGAAATTTGAACATACCGGGCAGAATATCTGGCTAACAATGAAGCGTCCATACCTTTAACATTGTTTTAAGTAAAGAGAGGTCAATAACTATGATTACTACCCGTACAGCAAAACAATGCGGACAAGCTGACTTCGGCTGGCTTCAGGCCCGCTACACTTTTTCTTTTGGACACTACTTTGACCCGAAACTTCTGGGCTATGCCTCACTGCGTGTATTAAACCAGGAAGTCCTCGCCCCGGGCGCGTCTTTCCAGCCGCGCACCTACCCGAAGGTGGATATTCTGAACCTGATTCTGGAAGGCGAAGCCGAATATCGCGACAGCGAAGGCAACCATGTCCAGGCGAAAGCGGGCGAAGCACTGCTGATTGCCACCCAGCCCGGCATCAGCTACAGCGAACATAACCTGAGCAAAGATAAGTCGTTAACGCGTATGCAGTTATGGCTTGATGCCTGCCCGGAACGGGAAAACCCGCCGGTGCAGAAAGTCATGATCACCTCGCGACCACAACAATTGCTGGCCTCGCCGGATGGCAGCCAGGAGAGTTTGCAACTGCGTCAGCAGGTTTGGCTGCACCATATCGAGATGGAAAAAGGCGAAGAGCTGAGTATTCAGTTACATGGCCCGCGGGCATATTTGCAGTCCATTCACGGGACAGTGCATGCGGTAACGCACTGCGAAGCGAAGGAAGCCCTGACCTGCGGTGACGGCGCGTTTATTCGTGACGAGGCTAACATAACACTGGTTGCCGATACGCCTTTACGTGCATTACTGATAGATTTACCGGTGTGATAGTTGCGTTACGCAGGTAAGTCAATGAACAGAAATAGCAAAAGTACCCTATCAGAAAGTGCGCAATCCTCCTCCCACGATGCCGCCCGCGCGTTTGGGTTTGAAGAGATGTTGACGGAGCTGGAAGCCATTGTCGCCGAAGCCGAAATCCGGCTGGCGGAAGAGGAAGCCACAGCCTGACTGACCGCCCCGGTGCTCGCCGGGGCATCTCCCTGTTGATATTCCCTCCCCTTTCTTCATTTCGCTATATACAAAAATATATAACGATGATGGAATAGGCTCGCTTACAGAGATAAAGGAGAAAAGGGATGCAGCTATACATGTTTTATCTTGGCGGTAACGCAGGAAAATCAAACATCGAAGTGCACGATATTCAGTTTGTCGCCGCACGCGATCCCAAAGAGGCCTGGCCTGCGCTGCGGGAAGCCTGGTATGGCGATAAAGACAAAGTGCACATCGACGGCTATGCCAGCATTAACTGGGCTGATGGCTACCGTATTACGCTGGTTGCGGAAAAACCGCCAGCCAGCGCGCCCCGTCTGTTCTTTGTCAATGCCGGCGCTTATCACCCTGAAACGCTTGCCGAACTGCACGCGTTTGATCTTTTCGTTGCCACTGACGCTGTGCAGGCCAAAGCAAAGGCGCTTGCCAGTCTGTTAACCGGCGCGCTGCAACAGCATAAAGATAACCTGAAAGAGGTGGATGACTGCCTGCTGCTGGAAAAAATCGGCGATTTGTACATCCACCTGACGCCCGATGACAGCGGCACACATTTCACACCAGAATGGCAGGGCTATCAGCCTATTGGCCTCTGATCGGCGCGCATTAAAACGCCGGGACGACACTCCGCTGCGCGCGGAACTCTCCCGGTGTCATGGCAAAGCGCTGTTTGAACGCCGCAATAAATGCGCTGACATTCTCATAACCGCACTGTTCAGCCGTTTCGCTAACCGATGCCCCCTTAAGCAACCAGCCCATCGCAGCAAGGATCCGGGTCTGCTGCCGCCACTGGCTGAAACACAGACCGGTTTGCTGACTGAACAACCGGCTTAATGTGCGGGTACTCATGCCGAAGGTCGACGCCAGTTGTGCCTGAGAAAGCGGACTGTGCGGCTCGAGCAACAGATACTCTGCAACCTGCCTTGCCCGCCGATCATCCGGAAGCGGCAGTTGCAGCGGTGCAGCGGGCGCGTGATGGATTTCGTCACGCATCACCGCCAGCAAATGTTGCTGGCGGTGGCCTTCACTGCCCGTCATCCTCTCCATCAGCAACAGTAAAAACGGATCGGCAGGCCAGACGCCCGCCTGCGCGGATAAAGCGTCCCCGTCAAGCTGCATACTGATCCCATCGATGTCGCCCACGGTCCAGGCGCTGTGGCGCATATGTGCTGGAAACCAGCCGATAGTCGCTGGCGTCAGCGCCCACTGCACATGCTCGGTCTGCACAATCATCATGCCCCGCTGGATGCAAAACAGCTGTCCGGTCGCATGCTGGTGCCACTCGGTTTTGTGTCGGCTTTGGTGTGTAAGTCGCTCACTGTGCACAATCAACATGGCTGATTCACCGTATTTAATGGCTTATTACGGTTAATATACCGCCAGCCGGTGGCGATATCCTCTGCTCATCACAACCAACGAGGAAAAAACGATGTCAGATGCCACTCAGCGCGTTACCCAAGCATTGCAGGCCATTGTCTGCAATCCGGAACATGATGAAGCCAAAATCCGTGAGTTCTTTTCGCCGCAGTATCGCCAGTATGTAGACGGGGAATCGCTGGACTTCCGCGGTTTTGTTGAACATATGGCAAAGCTTAAACAGCTGGCAGAGTCGATTGAGGTGACGATGGTCGCCATTGCCGGTCAACATCAGGATGTTCTCACCCACCACCACGTGGCGGTGAGTAAGAAAGGAGGCGGGGTATCACATGTCGACGTCCTGGCGCATTTTACGCTACAGGACGGGATGATTATCCGCTGTGAGGAGTTGACGCGATTAATACAGGGCGCAGCGGAAGATAGTTCACTGGGCCACATCCGGTGACAGCACGACGAGCTTACGCGCGGTAACATCGCGGACGAAACGCCGCAGGATCTCCGCTGCACCGGGAGCCGGGAGAACCCCGGCCACTAAGCTGTCGGCATCGACGCCCTCTTTTTCAATATTCGCCCGGTTCAGACGCAGCAGATCGGTGGCGATTTCGGGTGTCATTTCCGGGTGGAACTGCACGGAGACGGCACGGGGTCCATACCGAACAATTTGGTGGTTATCGTGCAGAGATGAAGCCAGCACCGAAGCGCCTTCCGGCAGCCGGGTAACGGTTTGCCGGTGCGTCAGATGAGCCGGAAATGTCGCCGGCAAATGGCTGAGTAACGGATCGTTTACCGCCGCCGCATTTAAATAGACAGTCTGCGTTCCGGCTTCCCGACCTTTGGGATGATACTCAACATCGCCGCCCAGCGCCCAGGCCATCAACTGGTGGCCATAACAGACGCCAAACAGCGGCATATCTACCGCCACAGCGTCGCGGATCCATTCTGCGGTTTTCTCGCTCCAGGGTAGCCGGTCCGAAACCATCGCCCAGGAACCGGTAATGATGGCTGCCCGGCTAACATCCGGTGGAGGCAGCGTTTCGCCTTCAAATACGCGCACCACATCCACATCATCCGGCGAGCAGCCGATAGCCTGGCAAAACCAGTCCGGGATATCACCATGAACGTCACGCAGAGGCTCAGGCGCAGTCCCCACCTGAATAATGATTAATGATTTTTGTTCCATGACAGCAGCAGCTCCCGTAGCGGTAGTGGCGATATTTCATGAACATGGTAGCGCTTTTTTCGCTCAGCCAACGGGCTAATTATTTATATGTTAGAAGCAATGCAGATTAAGTGGAGCAGAAAGCAAGACGCCCACAGGCGTTATCCTGTGGGCGTCTTTATAATAGTCGAAACTGACCGGTGAGCCGCGTTCTTTCCCGCAGAAAGCAAAAACCCGCCGAAGCGGGTTTTTACCTGGAAAATTGAAGCTGACCGATAAGCCGCGTTCTTTCATAGAAAGCGGAGTGGACAGTCATTCATTCTCTGCTCCGCAGAAAGCAAGACGCCCACAGGAGTTATCCTGCGGGCGTCTTTATAAGGGTCGAAACTGACCGATAAGCCGGGTTCTGTCGTGGACAGTCATTCATCTAGGCCAGCAATCGCTCACTGGCTCAAGCAGCCTACCCGGGTTCAGTACGGGCCGTACCTTGTGAACCCCTATTTGGCCTTGCTCCGGGTGGAGTTTACCGTGCCGCGAACTGTTGCCAGACGCGCGGTGCGCTCTTACCGCACCCTTTCACCCTTACCTGATCCCGCTTGCGCGGGCCATCGGCGGTTTGCTCTCTGTTGCACTGGTCGTAGGCTTGCGCCTCCCAGGCGTTACCTGGCACCCTGCCCTATGGAGCCCGGACTTTCCTCCCCTTCGCCCGTCTCCCCCGAAGGAGGACTGCAACGAAGCGGCGACTGTCTGGTCAGCTTCGGCGCGCAGTATAGAGGGTTTGCGCGCGCCTGTCACCCTTCCGTCAACATTCCGACCTGCAAGGTGGCGGCAATGTTGCGTGAAGCGCGATAAATATTGTCAAATGCGCCGCGGAACGCCTCTTCCAGCGTACTGATACTGGTCAGCACGCTGAACACCGCATCAATCCCATACTGATGCACAACGCCGACATCGCTGGTCAGGCTACCGGCAATGCCGATAACCGGCTTATGGTATTTTTTGGCAACGTGCGCAACACCCACCGGCACTTTACCGTGGATGCTCTGGCTGTCGATACGACCTTCGCCCGTCACCACCAGCGTGCAATCGTGGATATGCTCTTCGAGATTCAGCGCCTGGGTGACAATCTCAATACCACTGCGCAGTTCCGCGCCGAGGAACGCCATCAGCGCAGCCCCCATGCCGCCTGCCGCACCGGAACCGGGCACATTTTTCACATCCACATGCAGACATGTTTTGATCACATCAGCAAAGTGACCGAGGTTGCGATCCAGTTCGACGATCAACGCTTCGGTCGCACCTTTCTGCGGCCCAAAAATGCGCGATGCGCCTTTCTCGCCCGTTAAGGGATTTGTTACATCGCAGGCAACGCGCAGGATGCAATTTTTCAGCCGCGGATCCAACCCGGAAATATCAATGGCGTTAAGGCTTATCAGACTACCGCCGCCGTAACCTATTTCCGTGCCGTTGGCGTCGGTCAGTCTGGCGCCCAATGCCTGCACCATACCCGCGCCGCCATCGTTCGTGGCGCTGCCGCCGATGCCAATAATAATGTTTGTCGCCCCATGCTCCAGCGCCTGCAAAATAAGTTCCCCGGTGCCGCGCGACGTGGTAATCAAAGGATTACGTAATTCTGGAGGGACAAGCGCCAGTCCACTGGCGGCCGCCATTTCGATAAACGCCGTTTCGCCATCGCCAGACATTCCCCAGCAGGCCTCAACGTTCTCACCCAATGGGCCGGTCACGTTCGCTGTGTGAACAGTGCCTTGCGTGGCGGCAATCATGGCTTCAACCGTACCTTCACCGCCATCCGCGACCGGAACTGAAACGTACTGAGCATCGGGGAAAATTTCCCGAAATCCTTTTTCTATCGCCTGAGCTACCTCAGAGGCAGAAAGGCTTTCTTTGTAAGAGTCTGGGGCGATTACGATTTTCATAATTGTTAGCCTGAAAGTGCCGCGCAAACCAGGCACTTCATCCCCCAGGCTCGGGCAATACGAGGCCCGTCAACAACCTGAAAGATGCTGATGTAAAAGAGATCAAGGGCGCCATTACGCGCCCCTTCTTGTTAACGAGTGACTTCGATTTTCGCCAGTTTCTCGTAGTAGCAAGCAATCGCGCTGTGGTCAGCATTACCCAGACCATCCGCACGCAATGCCTGCATCATTTCCATCACGGCAGCCGTCAGCGGCAGTTGCGCGCCCACACCATGAGAAGTATCCAGCGCGTTAGCGAGATCTTTGATATGCAGATCGATACGGAAACCCGGTTTGAAGTTGCGATCCATCACCATCGGCGCTTTCGCTTCCAGCACGGTGCTGCCCGCCAGACCGCCGCGAATCGCCTGGAATACCAGATCCGGGTTCACGCCTGCTTTGGTTGCCAGGGTCAGCGCTTCAGACATCGCAGCAATGTTCAGCGCCACGATCACCTGGTTTGCCAGTTTGGTTACGTTGCCCGCACCGATATCACCGGTGTGCACCACAGAACCGGCCATGGCTTTCAGTAGATCGTAATATTTGTCGAAAATCGCTTTATCGCCGCCCACCATCACTGACAGGGTGCCATCAATAGCTTTCGGTTCGCCGCCGCTCACCGGCGCATCCAGCATATCAATGCCTTTCGCTTTCAGCGCGTCGCTAATTTCACGGCTTGCCAGCGGAGCGATAGAGCTCATGTCGATCAGCACAGTACCGGCTTTCGCACCTTCAATGATGCCACCTTCACCCAGCGCCACTTCTTTTACATGCGGGGAGTTAGGCAGCATGGTGATTACCACATCACACTGTTCAGCAACGGCTTTCGCGCTGGTAGCGGCTTCTGCGCCTGCGGCAATCACTTCGGCAACCGCGTCCTGGTTACGGTCCACGACCACCAGTGAGTAACCTGCTTTAATGAGGTTTTTACTCATTGGTTTACCCATGATGCCCAGGCCAATGAAACCAACTTTCATCGTCATAATTGCGTCTCTCTCTCTTTAATGGTGGTTTGGTTATTTCTTAAAGGTGTCGGCCAGTTTCTGCGTAGCCGAACGGAACACGCCCAAATCGCTACCGACAGCAACCACGGTCGCGCCCCATTCCAGGTAACGACGCGCGTCCGCTTCAACCGGCGCCAGGATGCCGCTCGGTTTGTTGTGCGCTTTGGCGCGGGCAAAAATGTGCTGAATAGTGCGTTGAACTTCCGGGTGTGCAGCGTTGCCGATATAGCCCAGAGTCGCAGCCAGATCGCTCGGCCCCACAAACACACCGTCTACGCCGTCGGTAGACAGAATGGCGTCCAGGTTATCCACGCCCGCCTGGCTTTCAATCTGCACCAGGATAGAGATATTGGCGTTAGACTGGCGGAAGTAATCCGGTACGGTGCCGAACATATTGGCGCGATGAGATACAGACACCCCGCGAATACCTTCCGGAGGATAACGGGTCGCAGCGACAGCGTTCACCGCTTCTTCTTCCGTTTCCACGAACGGGATTAGGAAGTTGTAGAAACCGATGTCCAGCAGGCGTTTAATCACCACCGGATCGTTAGTCGGCACACGCACCACCGGTGCGCTGACGCTGCCTTTTAATGCCATTAATTGCGGTACAAAAGTGAGCACGTCGTTAGGGGCGTGTTCGCCGTCCAGAAGCAGCCAGTCAAAGCCTGCCAGGCCCAGAACTTCAGTGCTGATATGACTACCCAGCGCAGACCAACAACCGATTTGAATCTGTTGAGCCGCCAGCGCGGCTTTGAATTTGTTTGGGAAGATATCGTTATTCATCTTTTGTACCTTAATGAGTTGTTGCTTATTTCTTCAGTTCCATACGTTTGATGTCGCCAACCACAAACAGGTAGCAGACCATCATCATCAGCGCTGAACAGCCAACGAACACCAACGCACCGTTGAAAGAATGCAACTCTTTAACCATGTATCCGATGACCAGCGGCGTTACGATAGACGCCACGTTACCGAACACGTTGAATACACCGCCGCACAGCCCAACAATTTCTTTCGGCGCGACGTCGGAAATGACCGGCCAGCCCAGCGCGCCAAAGCCCTTACCGAAGAACGCGAGCGCCATCAGTGCGACAACCAGTGTTGTGCTATCGGTGTAGTTACACAGAATGATGCTTGAAGCCAGTAACATGCCGACAACGATAGGGAATTTACGCGCCACGGTCAGGGTGGAGCCACGTTTGATCAGATAGTCAGAAAACAGCCCGCCCAACACGCCACCGGCAAAACCGCACAGTGCCGGAATAGAAGCGACAAACCCCACTTTCAGAATCGACATGCCCTTTTCCTGCACCAGGTAAATCGGGAACCATGTCAGGAAGAACCAGGTAATGGTGTTCAGGAAGTATTGCCCGAAGAACACGCCGAGCATCATGCGGTTGCACAGCAACTGCTTGATGTAATCCATTTTAGGACCCGCGTTTTTGCTGTCGTCCGTTTTTTTATGGTCCATATCCACAACGGCGCCATTTTTCTCGATGTACTCCAGCTCTTCGCGGGTCATACGAGGATGGTCAGTCGGGTTATGCACAAATTTCACCCAGGCGAACGTCAGCACAAAACCGATCACGCCCATCACGGTAAACACATGTTCCCAACCCCAGGCAAATGTCAGCCAGCCCAGCAGCGGCGAGAACAGCGCCAGTGAGAAGTACTGCGCAGAGTTAAAAATCGCCGAGGCAGTACCGCGCTCTTTTGCCGGGAACCAGGCCGCCACGATGCGGGCGTTCGCCGGGAATGAAGGTGCTTCAGAGAAGCCCAGCATAAAGCGCATGAAAAACATGGAAATCCCGGCCCATGCAATCGGGAAGATGTCGACGAAACCTTGCAGGAAGGTAAAGAGCGACCAGAAAAACAAACTGTAGGTGTAGACTTTTTTCGAGCCGAAGCGGTCGAGCAGCCAGCCGCCCGGGATCTGCATCAGCAGATAAGCCCAGCCAAAAGCGGAAAAGATGTAGCCCATCGACACAGAATCAAGCTGCAGCTCTTTCGCCACTTCTGTTCCGGCGATAGAAAGCGTCGCGCGATCGGCATAGTTAACTGCTGTGACAATAAATATAATCAGCAGAATTAAATAACGGGTGGGTAAACCCCGTTTTGTCTCGACGGTATGTTCAATAGTCATTTTAATTTCCTCGGGCACCGCTAACTTTTAAAATATAATTATATTTGCTGTTTATTATCCGATTTTATTTAAGCACTCGAAACTTAATATCAGATAATTGGCACTTCGATTTTATAGCCCTCAGTATAATCAGCGACATGATGCCACACACTGGTGGGTTGCTCAATTTTAACATTGACCAGAAAGATTATTTTGAGCATATGCACATAAGCCTGGGCGCTGATGCACAGATCTTGCAATATCCAGCCCCGCCACACGGGGAATCGCGAAAATAAGTGATTTAGATCACATTTTAATATTTGAACTCCTGACATTCTTATTTCAGCAAACAAGATTTTTATTTCTGATATTTATTCCAGAATAAAGAATTGGTTCCTCTCTTTGAGTAATGCATCGTATAGTTAGCTGGAGATTACTTGACAATGTCCGACATTGAAATTAGACAGCAATCGCCTGGGGCGTTTTATATTAAGGTACACGACACTGATAATGTCGCTATCATCGTTAATGACAATGGCTTAAAGGCGGGTACGCGTTTTCCGGACGGTCTCGAGCTGGTTGAGCATATTCCTCAAGGCCATAAAGTCGCCCTCGTCGATATCCCGCATCATGGCGAAATCGTGCGTTATGGTGAAGTCATTGGTTACGCCGTACGCGATATTCCTCGTGGTAGCTGGATTGATGAGTCCATGGTCGAGCTGCCAAAAGCACCACCGCTGAACACGCTGCCGCTGGCGACCAAAGTGCCAGAGCCGTTGCCGCCGCTGGAAGGTTACACCTTTGAAGGTTACCGCAATGCAGACGGCAGCGTCGGCACCAAAAACCTGCTCGGCCTGACCACCAGCGTGCACTGCGTTGCCGGGGTGGTGGATTATGTCGTGAAGATTATCGAACGCGACCTGCTGCCGAAATACCCGAACGTCGACGGCGTGGTCGGCCTGAACCACTTATACGGCTGCGGCGTGGCGATCAACGCACCGGCGGCAGTGATCCCGATTCGCACCATCCATAACATCTCCCTGAACCCGAACTTCGGCGGCGAAGTGATGGTGATTGGTCTGGGTTGCGAAAAATTGCAGCCAGAACGCCTGCTGCAAGGTACTGAAGATGTGCAGTCTATTCCGGTGGATAGCGCCAGCATTGTGCGTCTGCAAGACGAGCATCACGTTGGCTTCCGTTCCATGGTTGACGATATTTTGCAGGTTGCAGAACGCCATCTGGCGAAACTCAACCAGCGTAAACGTGAAACCTGCCCGGCCTCTGAACTGGTTGTCGGTATGCAGTGCGGCGGCAGCGACGCCTTCTCCGGCGTCACGGCAAACCCGGCAGTCGGTTATGCATCTGATCTGCTGATCCGTTGCGGCGGCACCGTGATGTTTTCTGAAGTGACCGAAGTCCGCGATGCGATCCACTTGTTGACGCCGCGCGCCATCAACGAAGAAGTGGGCAAACGTCTGCTGGAAGAGATGGCCTGGTACGATAACTACCTGGACATGGGTAAAACCGACCGCAGCGCCAACCCTTCTCCGGGGAACAAAAAAGGCGGTCTGGCAAACGTGGTGGAAAAAGCACTGGGCTCGATTGCCAAATCCGGTAAGAGCGCCATTTCTGAAGTGCTCTCTCCTGGCCAGCGCCCGACCAAACGCGGCCTGATTTACGCGGCAACCCCGGCGAGCGACTTCGTTTGCGGGACGCAACAGGTTGCATCCGGCATCACCGTTCAGGTGTTCACCACCGGTCGTGGTACCCCTTACGGCCTGGTGGCTGTACCGGTTATCAAAATGGCGACCCGTACTGAACTGGCAAACCGTTGGTTCGACCTGATGGATATCAACGCCGGCACCATCGCCACGGGCGAAGAGACTATCGAGGATGTGGGCTGGAAGCTGTTCCACTTTATCCTTGATGTGGCCAGCGGCCGGAAGAAAACCTTCTCCGATCAGTGGGGTCTTCACAACCAGCTGGCGGTGTTTAACCCGGCTCCGGTGACCTGATTTTTATAAAAAAGTTGTAAACCTCAACCTTAAGCATGGCTCCGGCCATGCTTTTTTTTGTTGTAATAAACCGCAATGACTATTGGCCTTGATTATCCAGCGCGTATTTATACAGCGCATTTTTCTTCACGCCGTGGATTTCTGCGGCCAGCGCGGCAGCCTTTTTCAGCGGCAATTCCGCTTGCAGCAACGCCAGCGTGCGCAGCGCATCGGCGGGAAGTTCGTCTTCCTGCGCTTTATGGCCTTCCACAATTAACACCATTTCGCCTTTGCGACGGTTTTCGTCTTCTTTGACCCACGCCAGTAACTCACCAACCGGCAAGCCCTGAATGGTTTCCCAGGTTTTGGTCAGTTCACGCGCCAACACCACATAACGGGATTCGCCCCAGACGGCGACCATATCTTCCAGGCTTTCCAGCAAACGGTGGGTGGATTCATAAAAAATCAGCGTACGGCTTTCTGTTTCCAGTGCTTTTAACGTATCGCGGCGGCCCTTTGATTTGGCGGGCAGAAAACCTTCATAGCAGAAACGGTCCGATGGCAGTCCCGCCGCGCTTAGCGCTGCAATGGCCGCGCAAGGCCCCGGAAGAGGGACAACGCGAATACCGGCTTCCCGGCAGGTACGCACCAGGTGATAGCCCGGATCGTTAATCAGCGGCGTACCGGCATCCGACACCAATGCGATGTTCTGCCCCTCTCTCAGTTTCGCCACTAGCGTGTCGGCTTTTTGTTGCTCATTGTGATCGTGCAGCGCAAACAAACGGGCGTTAATGGCGAAGTGCTGGAGCAATAAACCGGTGTGACGAGTATCCTCAGCCGCAATTAAATCAACGGCTTGCAACACAGTCAGCGCACGTTGAGTAATATCAGCCAAATTCCCGATGGGAGTAGGTACAATATAGAGCTGACCCTGAGAATTCTCCGCCGATTCGTGTTGTTTCATTGTTTCATCCGTATTGCCGATTTAATATTGAGCATTGCGTAAAAAATATCACTGGATACAGTATGCTACCGTCAACATTTCTACGTTCGAAAGCCACACGCTGCCTGCCTGTGGTGCTGGCCGCCCTGCTGTTTGCTGGCTGTGGCACCCGGTCTGGTGACCAGAGCGCCGCGCATATTCAAGGCGCGACGCAGGCTAATTCTGCTTTTTACCTGCAGCAGATGCAGCAAAGCACAGATGATAGCAAGACCAACTGGCAATTACTCGCCATTCGTGCACTGCTGAAAGAGGGGAAAACCCAGCAGGCAAGCGAGCTGTTTGGCAAGTTGCCGCAGGATCTGAACGATACCCAGCGTAAAGAGTACAGCCTGCTTTCTGCAGAACTGAAACTCGCGCAGCGGGACTTTGCCGGCGCGCTGGCGCTACTGAATAAAATCGATCCTGCCGACCTTGAGCAACCGCAACAGGCTCGTTACTGGCAGATCGGCATCACCGCCTCTCAGGGTAAACCGTCGCTCACGCTGCTGCGCGCATTGATTGCACAGGAGCCGCTGTTAACCACCCCGGAAGAGAAGCAGAAAAATATCGATGCCACCTGGCAGGCGCTGTCGTCCTTTAATCAGGAGCAGGCAAAAGCCTTCGTGATCAACGCGGATGAAGTTACGCTGCAAGGCTGGCTTGATCTGCAACGCGTGTGGTTCGACAACCGTAACGATCCGAACATGTTGAAAGCCGGTATCACCGACTGGCAGACGCGCTACCCGCAAAACCCGGGGGCGAAAACCCTGCCGAGCCAGCTATCGAATCTGCAAAACTTTAAACCCGCATCCGCCAACAGAATCGCCCTGCTGCTGCCATTAAACGGCCAGGCCGCGGTCTTTGGTCGGGCTATTCAGCAGGGTTTCGAAGCCGCGAAAAACGGTGTGTCTGCGGTTTCCGGCCCGGCAGTACCGCAACAGGTGGCTCAGGCAGCGACCAGCCCGGTAGTGAGTCCATCGCAAACCAGCGTCAGCGACCTGACCGACGCGTCTGCGCAGCAAGACGCTGTCGCGCCAGATGCGCAACAAGCTGAAGCGCCGGACAGCGCTGCGCAAACCGCAACCGCAGAAACCACACCTGCGGCAGAGACGGCGCAGCCAGCAGATGCCAATGCAACGCAGCCCGTAGCCGCGCCTGCTGTGGCTGCAGCACCGGCAAACCCTGGCGTAGAGCTGAAAATTTACGACACCAGCGCACAGCCGATGGATCAGGTGCTTAATCAGGTGCAGCAGGATGGCGCCAGCATCGTGGTAGGTCCGCTGTTGAAAAACAACGTTGAAGAGCTGATGCGCAGCCACACCACGCTGAACGTACTGGCGCTCAACCAGCCGGAAAACGTCGAGAATCGCGCCAACATCTGCTACTTCGCCCTCTCTCCGGAAGATGAAGCCCGCGATGCCGCGCGCCATATCCACGAACAAGGTCGCCATGCGCCGTTGTTGCTGATCCCACGTAGCCCGCTTGGCGATCGCATCAGCAACGCCTTTGCCCAGGAGTGGCAAAAACTGGGCGGCGGCGTAGTGCTGGCACAAAAATTTGGTTCTACCGCTGAGCTGCGTATGGGGATTAACAGCGGTTCCGGCATTGCGATGACTGGCAGCCCGGTGCTCTCCAGCCTGCCGAAACAGCAGGGCGTTACCATTGGTGGGCTGAACATTCCTGCGCCGCCGACCGATGCGCAAATCAGCGGCAGTGGCAACATTGACGCGGCGTATATCGTGGCGACACAGGATGAAATTGCGCTGATCAAACCAATGATCGCCATGCGTACCGGCAGTCAGAGCGGCGTGATGCTGTATGCCAGTTCCCGTAGCGCACAGGGCGGCGCTGGCCCGGACTTCCGCCTTGAAATGGAAGGCCTGCAATTTAACGACATCCCGATGCTCGCTGGCGCCAACCCCTCATTGATGCAGCAGGCGCTGAAAAGCGTGAACAATGACTATTCACTGGCGCGGTTGTATGCAATGGGCGTTGATGCCTGGTCGCTGGCGAATAACTTCTCGCAAATGCGCCAGGTGCCAGGGTTCGAACTCAATGGCAATACCGGCGATTTGACCGCCACTCAGGATTGCGTGATCAACAGGAAGTTGTCATGGCTCAAATACCAGCAGGGGCAAATCGTCCCGGCGAGTTAAGTCGTAAACAGACCGGCGACGCGTGGGAAGCCAAAGCGCGTTGCTGGCTGGAAAGCAAAGGACTGCAGTTTATCGCCGCCAACGTGCGTGAGCGCGGCGGCGAGATTGATTTGATAATGCGGCACAATCACACCACCGTATTTATCGAGGTGCGTTATCGCAGGTCAGGCCGTTTCGGCGGAGCCTTGAGTAGCGTCACCCGGACGAAGCAAGTGAAACTGCTGCATACCGCCCGTTTGTGGCTCGCCCGGCACAATGGGAGTTTTGATACTGTGGATTGCCGGTTTGATGTGGTAGCCTTCACCGGAAATGAGGTTGAGTGGATACAAAACGCCTTTAACGACCACTCATAATTGCTGAATTATAGGGATTACCGTGCTCGAACGAATTAAAGTCTGCTTTACGGAAAGCATTCAAACGCAAATTGCGGCGGCGGAAGCGTTGCCTGACGCCATTTCCCGCGCCGCCATGACGATGGTCCACTCCCTGCTTAACGGCAACAAAATCCTCTGTTGTGGCAATGGCACCTCTGCCGCCAACGCACAGCATTTTGCTGCCAGCATGATCAACCGTTTTGAAACAGAACGCCCCAGTTTACCTGCCATTGCACTTAATACCGATAATGTGGTCTTAACGGCAATAGCAAACGATCGTCTGCATGATGAGATTTACGCCAAGCAGGTTCGGGCGCTCGGTCATACCGGCGATATTCTGCTCGCTATCTCTACGCGGGGTAACAGTCGCGATATCGTTAAGGCCGTGGAAGCGGCGGTAACGCGCGATATGTCGATCATCGCGTTGACGGGCTATGACGGTGGCGAGCTGGCGGGTCTGCTGGGGCCGCAGGATGTCGAAATTCGTATTCCTTCCCACCGCAGCGCGCGCATTCAGGAGATGCACATGCTGACGGTCAATTGCTTATGCGATCTGATTGATAACACGCTTTTTCCTCACCAGGATGATTAAGGAGTACACATGAAGGCATTTACGCCCCTCGCAGTCCTTATTTCCGCGCTGCTGTTACAAGGTTGTGTTGGCGCTGTGGTGGTAGGTTCCGCAGCAATGGGCACCAAAGCTGCGACGGATCCGCGTACCGTGGGCACCCAGGTTGACGACAGTACACTGGAACTGCGCGTGAATAGCGCGCTGTCGAAAGACGAACAGATTAAGAAAGAAGCGCGTATTAACGTCACTGCCTATCAAGGGAAAGTGTTGCTGACCGGCCAGGCGCCGAACACCGATCTCTCTTCCCGGGCAAAACAGATTGCCGTAGGCGTTGACGGCGCCACCGAAGTCTTTAACGAGATCCGCCAGGGTCAGCCGATTGGTCTGGGCACGGCCTCTTCCGATACCTGGATCACCACCAAGGTGCGTTCTCAGCTCTTAAGCAGCGACCAGGTGAAATCGTCTAACGTGAAAGCCACCACGGAAAACGGGGAAGTGTTCCTGATGGGCCTGGTGACCGACCGTGAAGGCAAAGCTGCGGCGGACATCGCCAGCCGCGTCAGCGGCGTCAAACACGTCACCACCGCGTTTACCTTTATCAAGTAATGCGCGTTCGCCACCTCCACAGGAGGTGGTTTAAGATTGATAACAAAAAACCCGGCATTGCCGGGTTTTCTTTTTCTTTGACCACCATCCATCAGAACAGCGCAATCATTCCGGTAAGTATCCCGCACAGCGCCACCAGGCCCGCCGTCATCCACAAGGCTTTCGCCGGGAATGATTTGCGCAGCATGATAAGCGACGGCAAACTCACCGCCGGTAACGTGATCAGCAATGCCAGCGCAGGGGCCATGCCCATACCGGCCAGCATCATGGTCTGAACAATCGGGATTTCCGCCGCTGTCGGGATGACAAACAGGCAGCCGACAATCGCCATGGCAATCACCCACAGCAGCGTGTTGTCGATAGCACCATCCGCATGCGGGAACAACCAGACGCGCGCAGCGCCCAGCACCAGTACTGCCAGAATATAAACAGGAATGGTGCTCCAGAAGAGCTGCCACAGCGCTTTCCCCCAGCGGGCCATAAAGCTGCCCTGCGGCTCCGGCAGCGTGATATCCACGGCATCCGCCTGCTGCGGATTCTCTTTCACCAGCGCCTGCACCAGCATCGCCACGCCAAGGACCGTCACCAGTCCCGCCACAAGGCGAATGGCAGCAAAATGCCAGCCGAGCACAAACCCCATAAACACCAGCGTGGCCGGGTTCAGCAATGGGTTACCCATCCAGAATGCCAGTGCACCACCCATCGACACGCGCTGGCGACGCATACCGGCGGCAACCGGCGCCGCGCAGCAGGAGCACATCATGCCAGGCAAGGCGAACAGCGTACCAAAGAGCGTACCGCTAAAGCGTTTTTGCCCCAGCGTGCGTAGCAGCCAGTCACGCGGGATCAACACCTGAATTAACGATCCCAGCAACACACCCAGTACGGCGGCTTTCCAGACGGCAAGGAAATAGACCATTGCGTAATCCCATGCCGCTTTAAACGGACTGGCATCGGCCTGCGCGAGAATAGATTTACCAATACTGTGTGTTTCTGCAGCCGTGAAGGCTTTGCCGTAATAAGGCTGCCATTTCACATACCAAAGACCAACGATAACAACAAGAAAGAACAGTGCGGGTTTCCACCACTGAAAGCGGGGTGCCGCCTGAGATGAAGACTGACCAGTCATAACATTCCCCGGGGATAATGTGGTTTGAGCCTGCGAATAGTACGCCGGAAATGCTATTTTGCAAATGCACGCTCAACGGCAATGGCGCGAAGCTGTGCCGACCCGATGATCTGTACCCCATAGGTATTTGGCGAAAATGCCAGCGTCAGTAACGCCAGCGCGACATCCTGCGCGTTAATTGACTTCCAGTTGCCCGGGAGAAAACGAAACAGCGGTGCCAGCAACGACTCATTAAAGCGCGTCTTCTGGCGATCTCCCAGTAGCATCGACGGGCGGGCGATTGTCAATGAAGGCCATCCCTGCGCGATTAACGCATTCTCCATTTCGCCTTTTACGCGGTTATAAAAAAAGGGAGAGCGTGCATTGGCTCCCATGGCACTGACCACCAGCATCTGTTTCGCCCCCAGCCGCAAACTGGCTATCGCCGTGTCCACCACCAGCGTGAAATCCGCATGGATGAATGCCTCTTTACTGCCCGCTTCGCGCCGTGTGGTGCCAAGGCAGCAAAAGACCGTGTCCACGGGTTCCGTGACCTGTGCCAGCGCATCGGTTAATTGCGGATCGTGGGGATTGAACACGCCCGCGACGTCACCCAACGGACGCCGTGTTGGTGCAGCAATGGAGGTGATGCGCGGCTCGTTAATCAGTAGCCGCAGCAAATGCCCACCCACCAGACCGGTCGCACCGGTCAGTAATATACGTTGCATCTCTTCCCCCTTTGCAGATGAATCCGTCTTGCAATACCCGCCCGCTGAACCAGGCTTACTGTTCTGGTGAATTATCAGTATGGATAATTCGCCTCTCTGAAGCCAAAACAACGGAGGAATTATGAGCAAGAAAATTGCTGTCTTGATCACCGACGAGTTTGAAGATTCAGAATTCACGTCGCCGGCGCAGGAATTTCGTAAAGCCGGGCATGAAGTGATCACCATTGAGAAACAAGCAGGGAAAACCGTGCACGGTAAAAAAGGCGAAGCCGATGTGGTGATCGATAAAGCCATTGATGACGTTAGCCCGGCGGATTTTGATGCGCTGTTGCTACCGGGTGGGCATTCACCGGATTATCTGCGCGGAGACGATCGCTTTGTGACCTTTACGCGGGACTTTATCAGCGCCGGTAAACCTGTTTTCGCCATTTGCCACGGCCCACAGCTGCTGATCAGCGCAGATGTGGTGAGAGGCCGTAAACTGACGGCGGTGAAACCCATCGTTGTGGATGTGAAAAACGCCGGGGGCGAGTTTTATGACCAGGAAGTGGTGATCGATAACGATCAACTGATCACCAGCCGAACCCCCGATGATTTGCCCGCCTTCAACCGCGAAGCACTGCGTTTACTGGGTGCCTGATTCACGGAGCCAGTGAAGCTTTTTGCCAAACCCCAGCGTGTTGTCGGTGAATTTCACCTCGTTGAGGCGAATTTCCCACATCGGGGCTGACAACATGCGAGCTACCGGAAAGCGACGGTTGTACTGCGCGCGCGGTACCGCGCTTTCCTCTTCATCCAGCCGACGGATCTCCCCGGCGAACTGCACGCCCCGGATCAACGCCACGGTTTTCGGTTGACCGTTTACCGTACCGGCGACCTGCGCTTTCAGACCGGTCATTTGCCCATGGCGCGTCTGATCTTCACTCAGGACATAAAACGCCACGGCGTGCGGATCATAGAAATAAAATGCATTGGCGCACCATAACTCTCCCCTGTTCGCCACGCACCAGGTCACCACATGCTGTTTTGCCAGCCAGCGATTAATGGCCACAAGAGTCTCCATTTTTGCCCTTCCTCGTGTTATTTTCCCGTTCACATTAACATAATGAATACCGCCATGACGCCCTGGTTTCTCTATCTTATTCGTACACCGGATAATGCCCTCTACACCGGCATTACTACCGATGTCGCGCGCCGATTTGCGCAGCATCAAAACGGAAAAGGGGCAAAAGCGTTACGGGGAAAAGGCGCGCTGGAGCTGGTCTTTTCGGCGCAGGTAGGGGAAAAATCGTTAGCGCTGCGGCTGGAATACCGAATCAAACAGTTGACCAAGCGCCAGAAAGAGCGCCTCGTCGCCGGAGATGGCGCATTCGAAGCGCTGCGGGAGAGTTTGTTATCGCCTGCGGTTACAGGCGATTGAAGTGCTCTGAATACTCAACCAGACCACGTACGCCGTTTAAGGCATCGTCAGCCAGGCGGTGCACCAGAAACGCCGCTTCGGTTTCCGGCCAACGGCAGTGCAGGCCGTGCTGCGCCGCGTTTTCAAAACCGAGACGGCTGTAGAACGCCGGATCGCCCAGCGTCACCGCGGCCGCGTAGCCAAACTCATTCAGCGAATCCAGCCCTTCATACACCAACTGGCGCGCAAGGCCCTGCCCGCGGTACTGTTCGTCCACCGCCAGCGGCGCAAGCCCGACCCATTGCAGCTCTTCGCCCTCAACCGTAACCGGGCTGAACGCAACGTAGCCAATCACTTGCCCTTCATCATCGGTTGCGACAAATCCCAGCGTGATCAAACCGTCTTCGCGCAGATCGTGCACCAGCCGGGCTTCGCCCTCGCTGCCAAAGCTGCGCCGGAGCAACGCGTCGATACCCGGCGCATCAATGGGAATTTCAACTCTAATCAGCATGGCTCACCTACAGAAGGTTGTGTCGTTGCAGGCGGCGCTTGCAGGCCAGCCTCAACAAATTCCGCCAACTGCAACAGCATCACCCGCAGGGGTTTTGGCATCTGCTCCAGTTCAATGGCGTCCATCAAATTCTTAACGTAAAGCCCCAGCTCCGTATCCCCTTCAATCACCAGTCGGCGCTGGAAGAAGAGCGTATCCGGATCCTGTTTGCGTGCGGCAATCATCAGCAAATCGCTGGCATCCGCGCTGAAGCTCACATCGGCGTCCGCCGATTCGCGCACGATCAACCGCCCGTCCTCAACAGAGGTATACCACGTCAGGCCGATATCACGAACCTGAATACTTAACCAGCGGCCTTCCAGAAACTCAAGCTCTCCGTCCGCCAGAGCCTGTTGGAACTGCCAGCGCAGCACCTGCTCCAGTACCTGGCGCTTGATGGCGAAAGGCGTCAGCTTAACCGGCACACTCAGTAACGACGGACCAAAGTGAACAAGATGTGAACGCAATTTTTCCAACACGAGCTTTACTCCCTGAAATGATAATGACTGCTATTTTGCCACACCAGTGAAATGACATAGCGGCGCAAATCAACAATTACACAATAAATCGGCCCCGATTATTGGTATTGCCAATACACATTTAACTGCCTCAAATCAAGAATTGTCGCAGACAGGTTAACTAAAATCCCAGTTCGTTAACAATTAGCGCCCCCAGGGGTACGACCGGGCCACTGCGCCCCCGATTGCAGGATACACTATGGAGTTGCTCTGCCCTGCCGGAAACCTTCCGGCATTGAAGGCGGCCATCGAAAACGGCGCCGACGCTGTCTATATCGGCCTGAAAGATGACACTAACGCCCGTCATTTCGCCGGACTCAATTTTACGGAGAAAAAACTCCAGGAGGCGGTCAGTTTTGTGCATCAGCATCGCCGCAAACTGCATATTGCCATCAACACCTTTGCGCATCCGGATGGCTACTCGCGCTGGGAGCGTGCGGTGGATATGGCGGCGCAAATTGGTGCCGATGCGTTGATCCTAGCGGATCTGGCGATGCTGGAGTACGCCGCCGAGCGTTATCCGCACATTGAACGCCATGTTTCCGTGCAGGCTTCTGCGACCAATGAAGAGGCTATCCGTTTTTATCATCGCCACTTTGATGTCGCCCGCGTCGTGCTGCCGCGTGTGTTATCTATCCACCAGGTTAAACAACTGGCCCGCGTCACTCCTGTGCCGCTGGAAGTGTTCGCCTTCGGCAGCCTGTGCATTATGGCGGAAGGACGCTGCTACCTCTCCTCTTACCTGACGGGTGAATCGCCGAATACCGTGGGCGCATGCTCCCCGGCGCGCTTTGTCCGTTGGCAGCAAACCCCACAGGGGCTGGAATCCCGCCTCAACGAGGTGCTGATCGATCGTTACCAGGATGGCGAAAACGCGGGTTACCCGACTCTGTGTAAAGGGCGTTATCTGGTGGATGGCGAGCGCTACCACGCGCTGGAAGAGCCCACCAGCCTGAACACACTTGAATTGCTGCCGGAACTGCTGGCGGCGAACATCGCCTCGGTCAAAATCGAAGGGCGCCAGCGTAGCCCGGCCTATGTTAGCCAGGTGGCAAAAGTGTGGCGTCAGGCAATCGATCGCTGCATGGCTTCCCCGCAAAATTTCGTGCCGCAGCCCGCGTGGATGGACACGCTGGGATCGATGTCTGAAGGTACGCAAACCACCCTTGGCGCGTACCACCGTAAATGGCAGTAGGTAGAACATGAAATATTCATTAGGACCGGTGCTTTACTACTGGTCAAAAGAGACGCTGGAAGACTTTTATCGCCAGGCGGCAAACAGCACCGCCGATGTTATCTATCTTGGCGAAGCCGTTTGCAGCAAGCGCCGCGCGACCAAAGTCGGCGACTGGCTGGATATGGCGAAGGAACTGGCGACCAGCGGTAAACAGGTGGTGCTTTCCACTCTTGCACTGGTGCAAGCGTCATCCGAGCTGAACGAACTCAAACGCTATGTCGATAACGGCGAATTCCTGCTGGAAGCCAGCGATTTGGGCGTGGTGAATATGTGCGCGGACCGCAAGCTGCCGTTTGTCGCCGGGCATGCGCTCAACTGCTATAACGCTGTGACGTTACGCTTGTTGCTGAAGCAAGGCATGGTGCGCTGGTGCATGCCGGTGGAGCTTTCCCGCGACTGGCTGATTAACCTGCTCGATCATTGCGATGCGCTGGGCATCCGTCAGCAATTTGAAGTGGAAGTGCTCAGCTACGGTCATTTGCCGCTGGCCTACTCCGCGCGCTGCTTTACGGCACGTTCGGAAGACCGACCGAAAGACGAATGCGAAACCTGCTGTATCAAATACCCGAACGGTCGCAGCATGCTGTCGCAGGAAAATCAGCAGGTGTTTGTGCTTAATGGCATCCAGACCATGAGCGGCTATGTCTACAATCTCGGCAATGAACTGACATCAATGAACGGGATTGTGGACGTGGTGCGTCTGTCGCCGATGGGTAATGACACGTTTGCCATGCTCGATGCGTTTCGTCGCAATGAAGCCGGCGCATCACCGTTGCCACTGGCGTCAAACAGCGACTGTAACGGCTACTGGCGCAGGCTACCGGGCCTGGCGCTGCAACAGTAAAAAGGCTCAAGTTGTTAACAGCTATCAGCAAAGGTTAATGCACTATAAAAGTTGCAGCTTTTCTGGCCGGGCGCGGCACATTGCGCCAGGCTGGAAGAAGACCTTCAATCTGATGACGATGCTGTAGCAAAGTGAGTTTTTATGTCTGATAAAACCATTCCTTTTTCGGTGCTCGATCTGGCGCCGATCCCGCAACATTCCAGCGCCCGCGAGGCGTTTACGCACTCGCTGGATCTGGCAAAACTCGCCGAAAAGCGCGGTTATCACCGTTACTGGCTGGCGGAGCACCACAATATGACCGGTATCGCCAGCGCGGCGACCTCGGTGTTGATTGGCTACCTGGCGGCGAATACGCAAACCCTGCATCTGGGTTCCGGCGGCGTTATGCTCCCAAATCATTCACCACTGGTGATCGCAGAGCAGTTCGGCACGCTGAATACGCTTTATCCTGGCCGTATTGATCTTGGACTGGGTCGCGCACCTGGTAGCGATCAGCGCACAATGATGGCGCTGCGTCGCCATATGAGCGGCGATATTGATAACTTCCCGCGTGATGTGGCAGAACTGGTGGACTGGTTTGATGCCCGCGATCCGAATCCACACGTGCGCCCGGTGCCAGGCTATGGCGAGAAGATCCCGGTCTGGCTGCTGGGTTCCAGCCTGTATAGTGCACAACTGGCTGCACAGCTTGGTCTGCCGTTTGCGTTTGCCTCGCATTTTGCGCCGGATATGCTGTTCCAGGCGCTGCATCTCTACCGCTCCAATTTCAAACCTTCGGAGCGGCTGGAAAAACCGTACGCGATGGTGTGCATCAATATTGTCGCCGCCGACAGCAACCGCGATGCGGAATTCCTGTTTACCTCCATGCAGCAGGCCTTTGTGAAACTGCGCCGTGGCGAAAGTGCGCAGTTGCCGCCGCCGATCCAGAGTATGGATCAATTCTGGTCACAGTCGGAGCAGTTCGGCGTGCAACAGGCGCTAAGCATGTCTTTGGTGGGCGATAAGGCGAAGGTGCGCCACGGTCTCGAATCCATTCTGCGGGAAACGGATGCAGACGAGATTATGGTTAATGGGCAGATTTTTGATCACCAGGCGCGACTGCATTCATTTGAGCTGGCCATGCAGGTGAAAGAAGAACTTCTGGGTTAGCGTTTCACCGGGTGGCGCAGGCCAGTCAGCCGCGCCCCCCGGCTTTATGCTACTGGTAAACCGGCAACAGATTAAAGCTGGAAAGCAGATGCACCGCCGCGTTGCCCGCGCCAAACAACAGGATCAATACAATCATTGGCTTACCGCCCCAAACGCGGAAAATCGGGCTGCCAAAGCGTTTGCGGGACGCATTCGCCAGTAACGCCGGCACGATGGCCGCCCAGATGGTCGCGGCCAGACCCGCATACCCAATGGCGTATAAAAACCCATTCGGCCAGAGCACACCGCCAATGATCGGTGGCGTGAATGTCAGCAGTGCGGTTTTAAAACGCCCCAACGGAGAGTCATCAAAGTTGAACAAATCCGCCAGATAGTCAAACAGCCCCAGCGTTACGCCGAGGAAAGAACTGGCGACGGCAAAATTCGAGAAAATCACCAGCAGCAGATCCAGACTGCGGCTGTTCAACACGCCGCTCAACGCCTGTACCAACACATCAATATTTCCGCCCTTTGCCGCGATGTCGATAAACGCCGGACGCGGAATATTGCCCATGGTCACCAGTAGCCAGATAACGTACAGCCCCAGCGCCAGCAGCGTTCCGTAGACCAGGCAACGGATGATGGTGCGCGGATCCTTACCGTAGTACTTCATCAGGCTCGGTACATTGCCGTGATAACCGAACGACGCCAGACAGAAAGGCAGGGTCATCAATAAGTACGGTGTATAGGAGGTGTTGCTTTGCGCCACATTCAACAGCGTGGCGGGCTGCACATGCCCGAGCAAGCTACCGAAGGTCAGGAAGAACGTGATCACTTTCGCACCCAGCACAATTGCGGTCATCCGGCTAACTGCATGGGTTGAGAGCCAGACAATAAATGCCACTCCCAGTGCAAAGCAGAATCCCGCCAGCCGCGCCGGAACATTAAGTGACAGCTCTGAAAAGGTGTGGTGCAGAATAGAACCACTGGCCGAAATATAGGCGTAGGTCAGGATATAAAGCACAAAAGCAATGGAGACGCCATTCACCAGGTTCCAGCCTTTACCCAGCAGATCTTTGGTGATCGTGTCAAAGCTCGCACCGCTGCGATAGTTCAGGTTCGCTTCGAGGATCATCAACCCGGAGTGCAACATGCAAAACCAGGTAAAAACGAGCGCCAGAAGCGACCAGAAGAACCACGCGCCGGACATCACCACTGGCAGCGAAAACATGCCTGCGCCGATGATCGTACCGCCGATAATCACCACCCCGCCGAGCAGCGAAGGGGAAGCCTGTGTGGTTGTCAGTGTCGACATCTGAAAAATTCTCCTGTGGTGATGCAATGCCGGAAATAGAACCGCTGCATTGTACCAGTACAGGAGTACATTGCAGATAAAAAAAGCCCCAATCATTTCGATCGGGGCTGTATCTTTTTCTTTACGACCTGTAACGCAGAATAATCAGCGTTAATTACGCATCATTACGACGACGTGGAGCGCTGTCGTCACGATCGCGACGCGGTGCACGACGTTCGCCACCGAAACCACGGCCTTCCTGACGCTCACCGCTGAAACGGCGACCTTCACCACCGCGACCGCCTTCACGACGCTCGCCACCGAAGCCACCGCCACGACGCTCACTACCACCGCGACGTTCGCTACGCTCGCGCGGCTGCGCATCGCCCAGCAGTTGCATATTCATCGGCTTGTTCAGAATACGCGTGCGGGTAAAGTGCTGCAGAACTTCGCCCGGCATGCCTTTCGGCAGCTCGATAGTGGAGTGGGTGCCAAACAGTTTGATGTTACCGATGTAGCGGCTGCTGATGTCGCCTTCGTTAGCGATAGCGCCAACAATATGACGAACTTCAACACCGTCATCACGGCCCACTTCAATACGGTACAGTTCCATTTCGCCAACATCACGACGCTCGCGACGCGGACGATCTTCACCACCACGTTCCGGACGGTCGCCACGCGGACCACGATCGTTACGATCGCCACGGCGTTCGAAACGATCATCACGCTCGCGGAATTCACGACGCGGACGCATCGGCGCATCCGGCGGCAGGATCAGCGGACGTTCGCCCTGCGCCATTTTCAGCAGTGCAGCGGCCAGCGTTTCGATATCCATCTCTTCTTCAGAAGAAGGCTGGATTTTCGCCAACAGCGCACGGTACTGGTCCAGATCGCTGCTTTCCAGCTGCTGCTGTACTTTCGCGGCGAATTTTTCCAGACGGCGTTTGCCCAGCAGCTCTGCGTTCGGCAGTTCCACTTCCGGAATGGTCAGCTTCATCGTACGTTCGATATTGCGCAGCAGACGGCGTTCGCGGTTCTCAACGAACAGCAGCGCGCGACCGGCGCGGCCCGCACGACCGGTACGGCCAATACGGTGAACGTAGGATTCAGAATCCATCGGGATGTCATAGTTGACAACCAGGCTGATGCGTTCAACGTCCAGACCACGAGCCGCAACGTCGGTCGCAATCAGGATATCGAGACGACCATCTTTCAGACGTTCCAGCGTCTGCTCACGCAGCGCCTGGTTCATGTCACCGTTCAGCGCGGCGCTGTTATAGCCGTTACGCTCCAGCGCTTCCGCCACTTCCAGCGTTGCGTTTTTGGTACGCACGAAAATGATCGCCGCATCAAAATCTTCCGCTTCCAGGAAGCGAACCAGCGCTTCGTTTTTACGCATGCCATACACCGTCCAGTAGCTCTGGCTGATGTCCGGGCGCGTGGTAACGCTGGACTGAATGCGCACTTCCTGCGGCTCTTTCATAAAGCGGCGGGTGATGCGACGGATAGCTTCCGGCATGGTTGCAGAGAACAGTGCGGTCTGATGACCTTCCGGGATCTGCGCCATGATGGTTTCTACGTCTTCGATAAAGCCCATACGCAGCATTTCGTCGGCTTCATCCAGTACCAGACCGCTCAGTTTAGAGAGATCCAGCGTACCGCGTTTCAGGTGATCCAACAGACGACCCGGCGTACCGACGACGATCTGCGGCCCCTGACGCAGGGCGCGTAATTGCACGTCATAACGCTGGCCGCCATACAGAGCAACCACGTTTACGCCGCGCATATGTTTAGAGAAATCGGTCATCGCTTCAGCGACCTGAACCGCCAGTTCGCGGGTCGGAGCGAGCACGAGGATCTGCGGCGCACGCAGGTCCGGATCGATGTTGTTAAGCAGTGGCAGGGAAAACGCTGCGGTTTTACCGCTACCAGTCTGGGCCATACCCAGCACGTCACGACCAGAAAGCAGGTGCGGAATGCACTCAGCCTGGATCGGAGATGGTTTTTCGTAACCGAGATCGTTAAGGGCTTCAAGGATAGGAGCCTTCAGGCCCAGATCTGCAAAAGTGGTTTCGAATTCAGCCATGTAGTACAAGTGCCTCTATGTCATTGGCGGCCAGTCTACATAACTCATCGTGAAAAAAATTAGCAATTTTCATTGAAAAGTGTGAACCGGCTCAAAGTAGGTTAATTAACGAACAATAAAGCCCTCACCCGTGAAGGTGATGGCAATCAAAAAAGATTACGGGCTGATATGTTCGTCAGCTATTGCTGGTCCGATTCTGCCAGGTCGTCGTGCTCCTGGCCCAAGAGCGCTAATTCCAACAATGCGTAACGGTGCTCAACAAAGTTATGTACGTTGTTAGCAACCGCTAGTTTGAACAGTGCCGTGGCGCTGTCCTTATCCCCCAGACTTAGGTAGTACTTACCTAAATAGAAGTTGGTTTCACTGAGATGCTCAGCGAGCGAGGTGTTATCCGTTGCGTCTGCCTTCAGGCGATCCATTAGCGTTGCTTCGCTAATGTCGCCGAGGTAGAACTCGACAATGTTCCATCCCCACTGTTCCTGGTCCGATTTTTCGAAGCGCTGTTTCAGTGCTTCTTTAGCCTGCTTCTCATCAAGCTTCCGCTCAACGATGTAAAGCCACAGACTTCGGAAAGGATCATTAGGATCGTCTTGATAAAACGCCAGCAGATCATCTTGCGCTAACTTATTACGACCGCCGTAATGCAAGGCAATGCCGCGATTCAAGTGCGCGTAGTTGTAAGTTGGATCAAGCTCAAGTACAGAATCAAACGCTTCATAGGCAGCATCAAAATTGCCTGCCTGCGTTAAATAAATGCCTAAGTAATTGAATACTTCAGGCATATCGGGTCGAATCGCCAGCGCTTGTGAAAAATCATTCCGCGCCAGGGCTCTCAAACCGAGGCTATCATACAATACTCCGCGCTCATATAAAAGCTGTGCGCGTTCGTCATCGGTTAAAGCCCGACTGGCAAGAATTTGTTCCATGCGTGCCAGAATCACTTCCTGCTGCAAAGTCGGTTGCAATGGCACCGCGAGGACTTCGCTCTTACGCCAGGCAGAGTTGCTGCATCCTGCCAGCGTTAAAGCTGTCGCAACGAAACACCAGCGCAAAAAAGGCTTCATTTCCCACTCCCGAAGACAACTATTGGATGAACGTCCTGTCCCCCGGCTGCAAACATGGCGTCCTGCCTGCTAATACGCCCTCCGCATAGGCGGAGGGCAAAGGCAACCTTACTCGCCCTGCTCTGCCTGCGGCGCTTCTGCCGCTTCAGCAGGCTGAGTTTGCTCAGTTGCTTCTTTAATGCTCAGACGGATACGGCCCTGGCGATCAACTTCCAGAACTTTCACCGGCACTTCCTGGCCCATCTGCAGATAGTCGGTCACTTTCTCAACACGCTTGTCAGCGATCTGAGAAATATGCACCAGACCTTCTTTACCGCCACCAATGGCAACAAATGCGCCAAAGTCAACGATACGGGTCACTTTACCATTGTAGATACGACCAACTTCGATCTCGGCAGTGATCTCTTCGATACGACGGATAGCGTGTTTTGCTTTGTCGCCGTCGGTTGCAGCGATTTTCACAGTACCGTCATCTTCGATTTCAATAGTCGTGCCGGTTTCTTCGGTCAGCGCACGAATTACGGAGCCGCCTTTACCGATCACGTCTTTGATCTTGTCCGGATTGATCTTGATGGTATGGATACGCGGTGCAAATTCAGAGATATCGCCGCGCGGCGCGTTAATCGCCTGCTCCATCACGCCCAGAATATGCAGACGCGCGCCTTTCGCCTGATTCAACGCAACCTGCATGATCTCTTTAGTGATACCTTCAATTTTGATATCCATCTGCAGCGCAGAGATACCGTCGCGGGAACCCGCAACTTTGAAGTCCATATCGCCCAGGTGGTCTTCATCACCCAGGATATCGGACAGAACAACAAAGTTGTCACCTTCTTTCACCAGCCCCATTGCGATACCGGCAACAGCCGCTTTCACCGGCACGCCTGCGTCCATCAGCGCCAGAGATGCGCCGCATACAGATGCCATGGAGGAGGAGCCGTTAGATTCGGTGATTTCAGAAACCACACGCACGGTGTACGGGAATTTTTCTGCATCCGGCATCACTGCCAGTACGCCGCGTTTCGCCAGGCGACCGTGACCAATTTCACGGCGTTTTGGTGAACCCACCATCCCGGTTTCGCCTACGGAGTACGGAGGGAAGTTGTAATGGAACAGGAAGGAGTCAGTACGCTCGCCCATCAGTTCGTCGATGATCTGTGCATCACGTGCGGTACCCAACGTTGCTGTCACCAGTGCCTGAGTTTCACCACGGGTGAACAGTGCGGAACCGTGAGTACGCGGCAGTACGCCGGTGCGAACGTCCAGACCACGGATCATGTCTTTTTCGCGGCCATCGATACGCGGTTCGCCAGCCAGTACGCGGCTACGCACAACGTTTTTCTCGATAGCGTGCAGGATTTCACCCAGCTCGTTAGCGTCCAGCGCTTCGTCTTCGGCAACCAGCGTAGCGATAGTTTCAGACTTAATCACGTCAACCTGAGCATAACGCTCTTGTTTGTCAGTGATGCGGTAAGCATCGCTCAGACGTGATTCCGCCAGCGCAGCAACACGCGCGTTCAGTGCTTCGTTTACTGCTTCCGGCTGCCAGTCCCAACGCGGTTTGCCAGCTTCTTTCACCAGCTCGTTGATGTTCTGGATAACAACCTGCTGCTGGTCGTGGCCAAATACCACCGCACCCAGCATCTGGTCTTCGCTCAGCAGTTCTGCTTCAGATTCAACCATCAGCACTGCCGCTTCAGTACCGGCAACAACCAGGTCCAGCTTACTGGCTTTCAGCTCTTCCTGAGTCGGGTTCAGCACGTACTGGTCATTGATGTAACCAACACGAGCAGCGCCGATTGGGCCGTTAAACGGGATACCAGACAGAGACAGCGCAGCAGAGGCACCGATCATCGATACGATGTCCGGGTTAACCTGCGGGTTGACGGAAACGACAGTGGCAATAACCTGAACTTCGTTCACGAAACCTTCCGGGAACAGCGGGCGAACCGGGCGGTCAATCAGACGCGCAATCAGGGTTTCGCCTTCACTCGGGCGGCCTTCACGACGGAAGAAGCCACCAGGGATTTTACCCGCAGCGTAAGTACGCTCCTGATAGTTAACGGTCAGTGGGAAAAAGTCCTGACCTGGTTTCGCTTTTTTCTGGCCGACAACGGTAACAAATACTGCGGTGTCATCCATGCTTACCATTACAGCAGCGGTGGCCTGACGGGCCATCATGCCGGTTTCCAGTGTGACGGTGTGCTGGCCATACTGGAATTTACGAACGATCGGATTCAGCAAAATTCTATCCTTTCTTAATGAATATCAGCACACCGCTGGCGTGCTGAGTATTTAACCGGACCTTCTTGCATCCTCGCGACTAATGACAACCCTGACCCGCCCCATTGCGGATAAAGCCTCTCATTAGCCGCGCGAACCTCTGCAACGAAGATCATACATGGCAACAATACATTAGTTTACTGCCAATTGCTGCCGCCTGGTTGAAAAAAGGGGCCTTGAAGGCCCCTTCTTGAAACTCGCCAGACTTAGCGACGCAGACCCAGACGCTCGATCAGCGCAGTGTAGCGTGCAACGTCTTTACGTTTCAGGTAGTCGAGCAGTTTACGACGCTGAGAAACCATGCGCAGCAGACCACGACGGCTGTGGTGATCTTTTTTGTGCTCTGCAAAGTGACCCTGCAGGTGGTTGATCTGAGCAGTCAGCAGTGCAACCTGAACTTCGGTAGAACCGCTGTCGTTAGAACCACGACCAAACTCGGAAACGATTTTTGCTTTAGCTTCAACGCTTAGAGACATTTTAAACTCCAATAATAAAAAAAATGAAAGGGCGCCGATCTCTAATTCAGCGACCCCAGGTTTAACGTCGCACGATGTTAAATACATAGCCCGACGTTAAGCGGCAATATTCTACTCGCAGTAGCAGCTTCCCGCAAGGAGAGGCCGTTATACCGCAGGATACTCCACGACCAGACGACGCGGTGCAACGCGGCCTTCGTCGTCAATTTCACCCATGCCGATGAATTTCGCTTCGTCACCTTCTGTCACGCGCACCAGCCCCTCTTTTGGCGCAGCCGATGTACGCACCGGCTGACCATTTTTAAAGTACGCAGCCACAACGGACGGGATATTAACAACCGGGAAATCTGACGCAGGGCTATCCATCGGCATCAGCAGCGGATCCAACAGTTGTTCCGCCGGAATAGCCTGCTGTTCAGCCTGCTCCACCAGTTCACGCAACTGTTCGAGCGTGACCATGCGCTCGACGGGGTACTTACTCACCGCCAGACGACGCAGGTAAATAACGTGCGCGCCGCAACCGAGTTTCTCGCCCAGATCATCAACGATCGTGCGGATATACGTCCCCTTCGAGCAGTGAATTTCCAACTCAAGCTCATTACCTTCATGGCGTATAAACAGCAGCTCATAAACCGTGATTGGCCGGGCTTCGCGCGGGACGTCAATTCCCTGGCGCGCATATTCGTAGAGCTTCTTTCCTTGATACTTCAACGCAGAATACATCGACGGGATCTGTTGCGTATCGCCGCGGAAACTTTCCAATGCCGCCGCCAGTTGCTCTGGGGTGAACGTCAGAGGGCGTTCTTCGACAATCTGCCCATCTGCATCCGAGGTATCGGTACGCTGACCAAGGCGGGCAATCACCCGGTAGCGTTTATCAGAATCCAGCAAATATTGAGAGAATTTCGTCGCTTCCCCCAGACAAATCGGCAGCATGCCGGTTGCCAGCGGATCCAGCGCGCCAGTGTGCCCGGCGCGATTGGCATTATAGAGACGCTTTACTTTTTGCAAGACATCATTGCTGGAAGCGCCTTGCTGTTTATCCAGCAGCAACACGCCATGCACATCGCGACCGCGACGACGAGGACGACTCATCAGTCCTCCTTGCTGTCGTCCGGATTCACCCGACGCTCGTCATCGTGTTTCACGACGCTTGTCACGAGATTGGACATGCGCATCCCTTCTACCAGCGAGTTGTCATAGAAGAAGGTCAGTTCCGGCACAATACGCAAACGCATCGCTTTACCCAGCAGCGTACGGATAAAACCTGATGCATCATGCAATGCTTTAATACCCGCTTTGACAGAGGCTTCGTCTTTGTCGTTGAGGAAAGTGACAAACACTTTGGCGTAGGCCAGATCGCGGGACACTTCCACACCGGAAACGGTGGTCATCATACCCAGACGTGGATCTTTGATTTCGCGCTGCAGGATAATAGCAATTTCTTTTTGCAGTTCCTGAGATACGCGCTGCGGGCGACCAAATTCTTTCGCCATAATAATTCTCCAGACTAAAAAGGGGCCGTAGCCCCTTTTGATATTTCTTGCCGGGTGGCGCTTCGCTTACCCGGCATACATGACTGACACTGTTGCGTCGATTACTCGATGGTACGCTGGATCTCAATGATTTCGAACACTTCGATCATATCGCCGGTACGTACGTCATTGTAGTTCTTCACGCCGATACCACATTCCATACCGTTACGAACTTCGTTGACGTCATCTTTGAAGCGACGCAGGGATTCCAACTCGCCTTCATAGATAACCACGTTGTCGCGCAGTACGCGGATCGGGTTGTGACGTTTAACCACACCTTCGGTAACCATACAGCCTGCGATGGCGCCAAATTTCGGTGATTTGAAGACATCACGAACTTCCGCCAGACCGATGATCTGCTGTTTCAGTTCCGGAGACAGCATACCGCTCATCGCCGCTTTCACTTCGTCGATCAGGTTATAGATGACGGAGTAGTAACGCAGATCCAGGCTTTCTGCTTCGATCACACGGCGCGCAGAGGCATCCGCACGAACGTTGAAGCCAACCAGAATGGCGTTGGAAGCGGCAGCGAGGGTCGCATCGGTTTCGGTGATCCCACCTACGCCGGAGCCAACGATCTTCACTTTCACTTCGTCGGTAGACAGTTTCAGCAGTGAGTCGGCAATTGCTTCCACGGAACCCTGAACGTCTGCTTTCATGACGATGTTCACTTCATGAACTTCGCCTTCGGTCATGTTAGCAAACATGTTTTCCAGTTTGGATTTCTGCTGACGCGCCAGTTTAACTTCGCGGAATTTGCCCTGACGATACAGCGCCACTTCACGCGCTTTCTTCTCGTCACGAACAACAGTCGCTTCATCACCCGCAGCAGGAACACCGGACATACCGAGAATTTCGACTGGAATGGACGGACCGGCTTCGCTTACTTCACGACCCAGTTCGTCACGCATTGCACGCACACGACCGTACTCAAAACCACACAGCACGATATCGCCTTTATGCAGAGTACCTTCACGAACCAGAACCGTTGCTACCGGACCACGACCTTTATCCAGGAAGGATTCGATAACCACGCCGCTTGCCATACCTTTACGCACGGCTTTCAGCTCCAGAACCTCAGCCTGCAGCAGGATAGCGTCCAGCAGGTCATCGATACCGGTACCGGCTTTCGCAGATACGTGTACGAACTGGCTTTCGCCGCCCCACTCTTCCGGGATGATCCCGTACTGGGTCAGTTCGTTTTTAACACGATCCGGATCGGCTTCTGGTTTATCAATCTTGTTCACTGCAACTACCACCGGTACCTGCGCCGCTTTCGCGTGCTGGATAGCTTCGATGGTCTGCGGCATTACGCCGTCGTCTGCAGCAACAACCAGCACCACGATGTCCGTTGCCTGAGCACCACGGGCACGCATTGCGGTAAACGCGGCGTGACCTGGGGTATCCAGGAAGGTGATCATCCCGTTGTCAGTTTCAACATGGTAAGCACCGATGTGCTGAGTAATGCCGCCCGCTTCGCCAGAAGCCACTTTCGTCGAACGAATGTAGTCAAGCAGAGAGGTTTTACCGTGGTCAACGTGACCCATAATGGTCACTACCGGCGCGCGCGGTTCTGCCGCCGCCCCCGTATCACGGTCGCTCATTACCGCTTCTTCCAGTTCGTTTTCACGACGCAGGATGACTTTGTGCCCCATTTCTTCAGCAACGAGCTGCGCGGTTTCCTGGTCGATAACCTGGTTAATGGTAGCCATCGCACCCAGTTTCATCATCGCTTTGATGACCTGAGAGCCTTTTACCGCCATCTTGTTAGCCAGCTCGCCAACGGTCAGGGTTTCGCCAATCACCACGTCACGGTTAACAGCCTGCGCCGGCTTCTGGAAGCCCTGCTGCAGAGAAGAACCTTTACGTTGTCTGCCACCTTTGCCACCACGAACGGCGGCACGCGCTTCTTCGCGATCGGCTTTGCTTTCAGCGTGCTTGTTGCCTTTCTTAGGACGCGCGGCTTTCGCGGTGCGACCACGACCACGTCCGCCTTCAACTTCACGGTCGTTGTCATCTTCAGCCTGACGCGCATGCTGGGAAGTGGTTACGTGATAATCACCGGTAGTCTCTTCTTCTTCGCTACTACCAGCGGTCCAGCCATTTTCGTTCTGTTCTGCCATACGACGAGCTTCTTCCGCTACGCGACGCGCGTTTTCTTCCAGTTTACGACGAGCCTCTTCCTCCGCTTTGCGCTTGAGTTCTTGCGCTTCGGATTCACGACGGGCTTTTTCCGCCTGGGCTGTCCTGGTCATTTCGTCAGATTGTTGGTTGCTCACTTTGCTATTTTCCGCAGCCTCGCGTTTTGCATTTTCAGCATGTTCGCGTTTAGCTTTTTCTTCGGCTTCACGTTTCACACGGCTTTCGGCGTCACGCTTTGCTTTTTCCCCGGCTTCGCGTTCAGCGGCTTCCTGTGCTTCACGACGGGCCTTCTCTTCCGCTTCACGCATCGCCTCTTCTTCCGCAGCGAGACGTTCAGCCTCTTGTGGATCGCGTTTTACAAAGGTGCGTTTTTTACGGACTTCGATCTGCACCGATTTACTTTTACCACCGGTGCCCTGAATACTTAATGTACTGCGCGTTTTGCGCTGCAGCGTCAGCTTATCAGGCCCGGCACCGTGTTCACGGTTCAGGTGCGCTAATAGCGTCTGCTTTTCTTGCGCCGTCACTGAATCTTCAGAGGACTTGCGGATCCCTGCATCAGCAAATTGCTGTACCAGGCGGTCCACAGAGGTCTGAATCTCAGCGGCCAGCGTTTTTACGGTTACATCTGTCATGCTGTTCCTTCCTGCTACAGTTTATTACGCTTCGTCACCAAACCAGCAAATATTACGTGCGGCCATGATGAGCTCACCTGCTTTCTCGTCGGTTAACCCTTCGATATCACTCAGGTCATCCACGCCTTGCTCAGCGAGGTCTTCCAGCGTACAAACACCACGAGCAGCCAGTTTGAAAGCCAGTGCGCGATCCAAACCTTCCAGATTCAGCAGGTCTTCAGCCGGTGCTTTATCGCTAAGGCTTTCTTCCTGCGCCAGTGCCAGAGTGGTCAACGCATTCTTCGCGCGATCACGCAGGGCTTCAACAGTGTCTTCATCCAGACCGTCGATTTCCAGCAGCTCTTTGATAGGCACATAGGCCAGTTCTTCCAGCGTAGAGAAACCTTCTTCAACCAGAACAGTGGCGAAATCTTCGTCAATGCCCAGGTAACGGGTGAAGGTATCGATCGCCGCATGCGCTTCGGCCTGATGCTTAGATTGCAGGTCTTCAACGGTCATTACGTTGAGTTCCCAGCCGCTCAGTTGAGACGCAAGACGCACGTTTTGACCATTACGGCCGATCGCCTGCGCCAGGTTGCCCGCTTCAACAGCGATATCCATCGTGTGTTTATCTTCATCCACGACGATAGAGGCAACGTCAGCCGGCGCCATCGCGTTGATAACGAACTGCGCCGGGTTGTCGTCCCACAGCACAATATCAATACGCTCGCCGCCAAGCTCAGTAGAAACCGCCTGAACACGCGCGCCACGCATACCAACACAGGCGCCGACCGGATCGATACGCTTGTCGTTAGTTTTTACCGCGATTTTTGCGCGTGAACCCGGATCGCGGGCTGCGGCTTTAATTTCAATCACTTCTTCGCCAATTTCCGGCACTTCAATGCGGAACAGTTCGATCAGCATTTCCGGTTTGGAGCGGGTAACGAAAAGTTGCGCACCACGTGCTTCAGGGCGCACGGCATACAGTACGCCACGAATGCGGTCACCTGGACGGAAGTTTTCGCGCGGCAGCATATCTTCACGCAAAATCACAGCTTCAGCATTATTGCCAAGATCGAGCGTGATATTGTCGCGGTTCACTTTTTTCACGACGCCAGTGATGATTTCGCCTTCATGCTCGCGGAACTGATCAACCACCATCGCGCGTTCAGCTTCGCGAACTTTCTGTACGATAACTTGCTTAGCCGTTTGCGTCGTGATGCGGTCAAAAGTTACCGATTCGATCTGATCTTCAACGTAATCGTCAACGTTCAGGCTCTCATCTTCGTAACGCGCCGCTTCCAGAGTGATTTCGCGCGTCGGCTGAGTCACTTCTTCAACGACGAGCCAGCGACGGAATGTATCGAAATCACCGCTTTTGCGATCGATGCTTACACGCACATCGATCTCTTGTTCGTATTTTTTCTTGGTTGCTGTAGCCAGAGCACTTTCCAGCGCTTCAAAGATTTTTTCACGCGGAAGCGACTTTTCATTAGAAACAGCTTCAACAACAGCCAAAATTTCTTTGTTCATTGGGGGCCTTTCACCTCAATCCAGACTGTTAAAAGTGGGGGACCAGGTTCGCTTTCTGAATGTTGCTCAATGCGAACACTTCATCTTTACCTTCGACCGTAACGGTGATCATCTCGCCATCGACATCTTTAATGATGCCCTGCCATTTACGGCGATTCTGTACCGCCATGCGCAGGACCAGCGAGACTTCTTCGCCCTTAAAACGCGTATAGTGCGCAGCCGTAAACAAAGGACGCTCAAGACCTGGTGAAGACACTTCCAGGTTGTAAGCGACAGTAATCGGATCTTCTACGTCCAATACCGCACTGACCTGGTGGCTGACATCAGCGCAATCATCAACATTGATGCCATCTTCACTATCAATATAGATGCGCAGCGTGGATGTGCGCCCACGTATAAACTCGATACCGACCAGTTCATAGCCCAGTGCTTCAACCGGTGCCGTAACCATCTCTGTTAACTTTTGCTCTAATGTGGACAAGTCCACCCCCAAGACATAAAAAAAGGGCGTATAGCCCAGTTATTCCGTAGTCAGATAACAAAAAACCCCGATAAGTCGGGGCTTTAAATAACTGAACCCTATAGCTGCAAATGCAGCCTGGAGAACCTTCCGTGAGTATTTTTTTCAAATCCGGCTACGAAGGCATTAAGTCTTCATAGTATATTTGAAAAAAAACACTTAGGGAAAGTGGTTGCGGGGGCCGGATTTGAACCGACGACCTTCGGGTTATGAGCCCGACGAGCTACCAGGCTGCTCCACCCCGCGCCTGAAACGTGACAAACTCTACTCGTTTGAGAGCGAATTTGCAAATAATGCTGGGATTTGGTACCGAAGACGGGACGTAAAATCGGCCTGAAGTATATTGATAAACATAACTGTCTGTCAACAGCAAGCATTAGCATCCTGTGCGCATTCATGTATGCACATTATAGATGAAGGGGTGACATGTCCTATCGATGCATCGCAGCATTAATGCAATGAAAATTGCACTCTTCTCTTTCGGTCATCGTCAAAAGATGATTAAATGAAAACTCACTTATTTTGCATAACCATTCATTAATGCGTTTCAGGTGGATGGCACAAACATGATGGCACAGCTGTAAAGTCTGTCTCCACAGGTCTATCAAGCAGGGATTTTTTTATGACGACGATTCTCAAGCATCTTCCCGCAGGTCAACGTATCGGTATCGCTTTCTCTGGCGGTCTGGACACCAGTGCGGCACTGCTGTGGATGCGCCAAAAAGGCGCGGTTCCTTATGCATATACGGCAAATCTGGGTCAACCGGATGAGGATGACTACGACGCTATCCCGCGTCGTGCGAAAGAATACGGTGCCGAAAATGCTCGCCTGATCGACTGTCGCAAACAGCTGGTCGCAGAAGGTATTGCTGCCATTCAGTGTGGCGCATTCCACAATACCACGGGTGGCCTGACTTATTTCAATACCACACCGCTGGGACGCGCAGTGACAGGTACCATGCTGGTTGCCGCGATGAAAGAAGATGGCGTGAATATCTGGGGTGACGGCAGTACTTATAAAGGAAACGATATCGAACGTTTCTATCGTTATGGTCTGCTGACCAATGCCGAGCTGAAAATTTACAAACCGTGGCTGGATACTGACTTTATTGATGAGCTGGGCGGCCGTCAGGAAATGTCCGAATTCATGACCGCTTCCGGTTTCGACTACAAAATGTCTGCCGAGAAAGCGTATTCAACGGACTCCAACATGCTGGGCGCCACGCACGAAGCGAAAGATCTCGAATTCCTGAATTCCAGCGTGAAAATTGTCAACCCGATCATGGGCGTTAAGTTCTGGGACGAAAACGTCAAAATCCAGGCTGAAGAAGTCACCGTTCGTTTTGAGCGTGGCCACCCGGTTGCGTTGAATGGCAAAACATTCGCTGATGATGTTGAGTTGATGCTGGAAGCAAACCGTATCGGTGGGCGTCACGGCCTGGGTATGAGCGATCAGATTGAAAACCGCATCATTGAAGCAAAAAGCCGCGGCATTTACGAAGCCCCGGGGATGGCGCTGTTACATATCGCCTATGAGCGCCTGTTAACCGGTATCCATAACGAAGATACCATTGAACAGTATCACGCTCATGGTCGCCAACTGGGCCGTTTACTGTATCAGGGTCGCTGGTTTGATCCACAAGCATTGATGCTGCGTGATTCTCTGCAGCGCTGGGTGGCAAGCGCCATTACCGGTGAAGTGACGCTGGAGTTGCGTCGTGGTAATGACTATTCAATCCTGAATACCGTTTCCGACAACCTCACGTATAAAGCAGAACGTCTGACCATGGAAAAAGGTGAATCAGTGTTCTCACCGGACGACCGTATCGGTCAACTGACTATGCGTAATCTTGATATTACCGATACCCGTGAAAAACTGTTTAATTACGTGCAAACGGGTTTACTGTCAGCCAATTCCGGCAACGGTTTGCCGCAGGTTGAGAATCTGGAAAACAGTGATAAGAAATAACCGCGTCTGCTGAGCGAAAGCAGTCTACGGTTTGTTGTCGGTATCTACCGCGAAAAGGGTTCATGTTCATCATGAGCCCTTTTTTATGGTGTTAATCCAAAGGTTAGCCGGGCGATGCTGGCTTTCTCACAGGTGACAAAGGAAATAGCGATACACAAGGAGTGCCGGGCGTGAAATACGGATTTTGAAGTCGTACGTAGCAAGGAAAGAAACAGGACCATGGATGGGCATCATTTACCCGGAATACCGACGAAAAAAAAGACATCTTACGATGTCTTTTTTCTGGAATATTGGTACCGAGGACGGGACTTGAACCCGTAAGCCCAATCGGGCACTACCACCTCAAGGTAGCGTGTCTACCAATTCCACCACCTCGGCACGACTTACTGATTAATGCGGGATATCGCTGGTCGGCTGAGCCGGCGCTGCTGGCTGAGTCTGCTCGGTTTTAGCCGGAGCACTCAGATTTTCCCACTCGCTTCCTTTATTGGTTTTGTTGCTGTTAATGTTGCCCAGCACCAGGCTAATAATAAAGAACAGTGTTGCCAGTACAGCAGTCATACGGGTCATAAAGTTACCCGAACCACTTGAACCGAACAGCGTACCAGACGCGCCAGCGCCAAAGGAGGCTCCCATGTCAGCGCCTTTACCTTGCTGCAGCATAATCAGACCCACAAGAGCCAGCGCTACAATAAGGAAAACAACTAAAAGAGCTTCGTACATAATCAACCTGTTCCTTGCGGGGTTGCCGCAGCCAATGCTTCAAACCAATAATCGTGGGAGGTTTCTTGCTTTCCCACTGAAGCGGGTGTGAATACTAACCAAAGCGAATGACCTTCGCAAGGGCAATTTCAGCGCATTTTATCAAGTGCGGAAAAAAACAGCAAAACTGCGATCTTTGCCTGCTAAAAAGGCAGCAACAGCCGCCTTTTTAAACACTTAACACTCGGTTATACCGCTTTCACCGCATCCGCGATGCGATTTGCCAGCGCCGTCACCTGCGCTTCATCTTCGCCCTCAACCATCACACGAATAAGCGGTTCAGTACCTGACTTACGCAGCAGCACACGACCACGGTTACCGAGCGTCGCTTCGACTTCTGCCGTCACCGCTTTGACCGTGTCATCTTCCAGCGGGTCGCCATTGCCTGCCGTGAAGCGCACATTAACCAGCACCTGCGGGAACATTTTCATGCCGCTGCAAAGATCGTGCAGGGACATATGGTTGCGGACCATCGCGGCAACCACCTGCAGCCCCGCAACGATACCGTCGCCAGTGGTGGTTTTATCAAGCAGTATCACATGTCCGGAGTTTTCCGCCCCAATGCGCCAGCCTTTTTCCTGCATTTTTTCCAGCACATAACGGTCGCCGACTTTCGCACGGGTAAACGGGATGCCCAGTTGCTTCAGTGCTACTTCCAATCCCATATTGCTCATCAGGGTACCGACCGCGCCACCGCGCAACTGACCCTGGCGCAGCCCTTCGCGTGCAATGATATACATGATTTGATCGCCATCGACTTTATTCCCCTGGTGATCAACCATGATGACGCGATCGCCGTCACCATCAAACGCAATCCCCAGATCGGCTTTTTCCGCCAGAACACGCTGCTGTAACGCGGCGACATCGGTCGCACCGCATTTCTCATTAATGTTCACCCCATCCGGCTCGCAGCCCATCGGGATAACTTTTGCACCCAGCTCACGGAATACGCTTGGCGCAATGTGGTAGGTCGCACCGTTGGCGCAATCGACCACAATTTTCAGCTCATTGAGACTCAGCTCATTAGGGAATGTCGCTTTGCAAAACTCAATATAACGACCAGCCGCGTCAACAATACGGCTGGCTTTCCCAAGTTCAGCAGAATCCACACAGGTCAGCTCTTTTTCCATTTCAGCTTCAATGGCTTCTTCAACCGCATCTGGCAGTTTAGTGCCATCGATAGAGAAGAATTTGATGCCATTGTCATAGAAAGGATTGTGAGAGGCGGAAATTACGATCCCAGCTTCGGCACGAAAAGTGCGCGTCAGATAAGCCACCGCTGGCGTCGGCATCGGTCCGGTGAACGAAGCCGAAAGCCCGGCAGCCGCTAAGCCCGCTTCGAGTGCGGACTCCAGCATATAGCCCGATATGCGGGTATCTTTGCCAATAATAATCTTACGCGAGCCATGACGAGCGAGAACTTTGCCTGCGGCCCAGCCCAGCTTCAGAACAAAATCAGGGGTAATCGGTGCGTCGCCAACACGGCCACGAATGCCATCGGTGCCAAAATATTTACGGTTACTCATAACGCTTATTTTCCTTCGCTGACAGTGTGGCTTCCACCACCCGCATAGCCTCTACGGTTTCTTTTACATCGTGAACACGAATAATTTGCGCTCCCTGCATTGCCGCAATCACTGCACAAGCGAGGCTGCCGCTTAAACGTTCGGAAGGACCGACATTCAGCAACTGACCGATCATGGATTTCCGTGACATTCCCACCAGCAGAGGCAGACCAAAATGATGAAATTCGGCCAGCCGGGCAAGCAGCGCATAATTGTGGGAGAGATTCTTACCGAAACCGAATCCTGGGTCGAGCAACAATTTCTCTTTTGCAATACCAGCCTGCTCACAGCGCGCAATATGCTCAACAAAAAAGCGGTTCACATCGGTATAGACATCATCATACTTCGGTGCTTCCTGCATCGTTTTGGGTTGCCCTTGCATGTGCATCAGGCATACAGGCAGACCGGTTTGCGCTGCCGCTTCCAGCGCGCCAGGTTCAGTGAGCGAACGAATGTCGTTGATGATATGCGCCCCCGCCCGTGCCGATTCGCGGATAACCTCCGGCTTGGACGTATCGACAGAAATCCACACTTCAAAGCGCTGTGCAATGGCTTCGACCACTGGAATAACACGCTCCAGTTCCTCTTCCACGCTGACATCCGCAGCGCCAGGGCGCGTAGACTCACCGCCAATATCCACAATTGTCGCGCCTGCATTGATCATCAGATTGGCATGCTTGACGGCCTCAATCAGCGTGTTGTGCGTGCCACCGTCCGAGAACGAGTCCGGTGTGACATTGAGGATGCCCATCACATGAGGATGAGACAGATCGAGTGTGGTGCCCTGGGCATGGAGTTTCATGTCTAAAAATCCCTGATAATCATGTGGTTAAACAGTAAAGAAAAACCCCGGTGCAAGCCCGGGGTTTTAGAAGAAGAACAGGTCATCAACAGCGGATAACTTATTTGTCGCCCAACTGTTCTGACATCGTGTTACCCGGGTTCGGCGTACGTGGTTCATCAACCGGACGCGGCGCACGCGGCGTACCACTGTTGTCAGAATTGTTCGCACCCGGCTCTTCCCAGCCCGCCGGCGGACGTACATCACGACGCGACATCAGGTCATCAATCTGCGGTGCATCGATGGTCTCATATTTCATCAGAGCATCTTTCATTGCGTGCAGGATATCCATGTTGTCATTCAGGAGCTGACGCGCACGATTGTAGTTACGTTCAATCAGCGCTTTCACTTCCTGGTCGATGATACGCGCGGTTTCATCGGACATATGTTTCGCTTTAGCAACGGAACGGCCAAGGAAAACTTCGCCTTCTTCTTCCGCATACAGCAGCGGGCCAAGTTTGTCAGAGAAGCCCCATTGGGTGACCATGTTACGTGCCAGGTTCGTTGCGACTTTAATGTCGTTCGATGCACCGGTAGAAACATGTTCCACACCGTAGATAATCTCTTCCGCCAGACGACCGCCGTAAAGCGTGGAGATCTGACTTTCCAGTTTCTGGCGGCTGGCGCTAATTGCATCGCCTTCCGGCAGGAAGAAAGTGACACCCAGCGCACGACCACGCGGAATGATCGTCACTTTGTGCACCGGATCATGTTCAGGCACCAGGCGACCGATAATCGCATGGCCTGCTTCATGGTAAGCCGTGGATTCTTTCTGCGCTTCCGTCATCACCATGGAGCGGCGTTCCGCACCCATCATGATTTTGTCTTTCGCTTTTTCGAACTCAACCATGGAAACCACGCGTTTGTTACCGCGTGCGGCAAACAGCGCCGCTTCGTTCACCAGGTTAGCCAGATCCGCACCGGAGAAGCCGGGCGTACCACGCGCGATGATTGCCGCATCAATATCCGGAGAAAGCGGAACACGGCGCATATGTACTTTCAGGATCTGTTCGCGACCACGAACGTCCGGCAAACCGACCACAACCTGACGGTCGAAGCGGCCTGGACGCAGTAACGCAGGGTCCAGCACATCCGGACGGTTAGTTGCGGCGATAACGATGATGCCTTCATTACCTTCGAAACCATCCATCTCAACCAGCATCTGGTTCAGCGTCTGTTCACGTTCATCGTGACCACCGCCCAGACCTGCGCCACGCTGACGACCTACGGCATCGATTTCATCGATAAAGATAATGCACGGCGCCGCCTTCTTGGCCTGTTCGAACATGTCACGTACGCGGGATGCACCCACACCCACGAACATTTCAACGAAATCAGAACCGGAAATTGTGAAGAACGGGACTTTCGCTTCACCGGCGATGGCTTTCGCCAGCAGCGTTTTACCGGTCCCCGGCGGTCCTACCATCAGGACGCCTTTCGGGATTTTACCGCCCAGTTTCTGGAAACGGCTCGGCTCACGTAAGTATTCAACCAGTTCGCCAACCTCTTCTTTCGCTTCGTCGCAACCAGCAACATCCGCGAAAGTGGTTTTGATCTGATCTTCCGTAAGCATCCGCGCCTTGCTCTTACCGAACGACATGGCGCCTTTGCCACCGCCGCCCTGCATCTGGCGCATAAAGAAAATCCAGACCCCAATCAACAGCAGCATCGGGAACCAGGAAATGAAGATGTTAGCCAGCAGGCTCGGCTCTTCAGGCGGTTCACCCACAACCTTGACGTTTTTCGTCAGCAGGTTGTCGAGCAGTTTTGGATCGTTGACCGGGATGTAAGTCGTGTAACGGTTACTATCTTTCTTGGTAACGTTGATCTCACGTCCGTTGATACGCGCTTCGCGAACCTGGTCCTGGTTGACCTCTTGCAGGAAGGTAGAATAATCCACCTTACGGCCATTAGACTCGCTGGGCCCAAAGCTCTGGAATACTGACATCAGCACGACGGCAATGACCAGCCAGAGTATTAGGTTTTTCGCCATGTCACTCAAGGGATTAACCTCATATTACAACTGTGTTAAAAACAGCGTCAGGATACAACATATCCCGTTTCTTTCAAACCAAAGGCCGAAATCAACGAGGTATCATTTTCGCCCGGTCGCTACAATGTACACTTCGCGAGAACGCGCACGCGAAGAGTCCGGTTTACGCACTTTCACTTTCGTAAACAGGGAGCGAATTTCCGTCAGGTACTCATCGAAACCTTCGCCCTGAAACACCTTCACTAAAAAACTACCGCCAGGCGCCAATACATCACGGCACATTTCCAGCGCCAGCTCTACCAGGTACATAGAGCGGGGAATATCTACTGCCGGAGTTCCACTCATATTCGGCGCCATGTCTGACATGACAACCTGCACTTTACTGTCACCTACGCGATCCAGTAACGCTTTCAGGACTAATTCATCACGAAAATCGCCCTGAAGGAAGTCCACACCGACGATTGGATCCATCGGTAAAAGATCGCAAGCGATGATGCGACCGGTACCCCCAATTTGGGTGACCGCATACTGCGACCATCCACCGGGCGCCGCACCAAGGTCAACAATCGTCATCCCTGGTTTAAAAAGTTTGTCACTTTGCTGTATTTCATCAAGTTTAAACCAGGCACGGGAACGCAACCCTTTTTTCTGCGCCTGTTGAACATATTTATCGCTAAAGTGTTCCTGAAGCCAGCGACTCGAGCTGGCAGAACGCTTTTTACCTGTCATTTAACTTTCCATCCGGGTTCATCGTCGACATCGATAAATTTCGACGTGCAATTTGGCGATACAGAGGAGATGGCGGTAGAATGAACCGTTTTCAATCCCAACGTAAGCAAAATATACGATGAATCTGAGTACTAAACAAAAACAGCACCTGAAAGGTCTGGCACATCCGCTCAAGCCTGTAGTTATGCTTGGCAATAATGGTTTGACCGAAGGGGTACTGGCCGAGATTGAACAAGCGCTAGAGCACCATGAACTTATCAAGGTGAAGATCGCCTCTGAAGACAGAGAAACTAAGACCTTGATTGTGGAAGCTATCGTTCGCGAAACCGGCGCCTGCAACGTACAGGTCATCGGTAAAACGCTGGTGCTTTATCGCCCAACCGCGGAGCGTAAAATCGCGCTGCCACGCTAAGAATATCCTGAATTGAACACAAGTTCTGTGTAAAACGAGGGGTTTTCCGCCAGCAGAGGTGCAAAATGCCACGCTCCAGGTGTTGTTGAAAGGCCGCAATGCGGCCTTTTTCTTTTCTTTACAATACGTCAACAATTACTGCAAACGCAGCAATTACAGATATTCCACTTTGACGATTTCATATTCGACTTCGCCGCCAGGCGTACGAATCACCACCACATCATCCTGCTCTTTGCCCACCAGACCGCGAGCAATCGGTGAGTTAACGGAGATGAGATTCTGTTTAAAATCAGCTTCATCATCGCCAACAATGCGGTAAGTTTGCTCTTCGTCGTTATCCAGGTTCAGTACCGTGACGGTCGAACCAAAAATCACGCGTCCACTCTTCGGCATCTTCGAAATGTCGATAACCTGCGCATTAGACAATTTCGCTTCGATATCTTTGATACGGCCTTCGCAGAAACCTTGCTGTTCACGCGCCGCATGATATTCCGCGTTCTCTTTCAGGTCGCCATGTTCGCGGGCTTCCGCGATAGCGGCGATAATTTCAGGGCGACGAACGGATTTCAGAAACTCCAGCTCTTCGCGCAATTTTTCAGCACCACGTAAGGTCATCGGAATAGCTTGCATTTGTTATACCTCTTGAACATTCCTGTAAGGAGCAGGTTGACCTGCCCCGGCAGCTCTCTATCCGCCCGATTACAGGCGCATACCGCCGGGCAGAAGCAAAAGAAAACTGACCCGGGGACAAAGCCCCAGGTCAGCAGCAATTTTTCAATTTGATACGTATTTTACCCGGAAGTTCACTATGGGTCATCGTTTACTTTCCGGGTCGATGCGCCGTAGTATGACGGCTTGTTTCCAGGTTCTTAGCGCGAGATTATGCGATTTTCCAGCTTTATCATCGGATTGACCACCAGTATAGCCTTGAATGTTCAGGCCGCGAATGTCGACGAATACATCAATCAGCTCCCGGACGGTGCGAATCTTGCGCTGATGGTGCAAAAAGTGGGGGCTCAGACGCCAGAGATTGATTATCACGGTAAACAGATGGCGCTGCCGGCAAGTACGCAAAAAGTGATCACCGCGCTGGCGGCCCTGCTGCAACTCGGGCCGGATTTTCGCTTTACCACCACGCTGGAAAGCAAGGGTTCCGTCGATAATGGCGTGTTAAAAGGCGACTTAATTGCACGATTTGGCGGCGATCCCACGCTAAAACGCCAGGATCTTCGCAATATGGTGGCAGCGCTAAAAAAGTCAGGCGTGCAGAAAATCGACGGTAATGTCTTTATCGATACGTCCATTTTCGCCAGCCATGATAAAGCGCCCGGCTGGCCATGGAATGATATGACGCAATGCTTCAGCGCTCCGCCCGCTGCGGCAATTATCGATCGTAACTGCTTTTCGATTTCGCTGTACAGCGCTCAGAAGCCTGGCGATTTGGCCTATATTCGCGTGGCCTCATACTACCCGGTGAACATGTTCAGCCAGGTGCGAACGCTGGCGAGAGGTTCGTCGGATGCCCAATATTGCGAACTGGATGTGGTGCCAGGCGATCTTAACCGCTTCACGTTAACCGGCTGTCTGCCGCAGAGAGCCGATCCGTTACCACTGGCTTTCGCTATTCAGGATGGCGCCAGCTATGCCGGGGCGATCCTCAAAGATGAACTGAAAGAAGCCGGGATTACATACACCGGTACCCTACTGCGCCAAACGCAGGAAAATCAACCCGGCACGATCGTTGCCAGTAAGCAATCCGCGCCGCTGCACGATCTGCTGAAGATCATGCTAAAAAAATCGGACAATATGATTGCTGATACCGTGTTCCGGATGATCGGCCATGCGCGCTTTGGTGTGCCAGGCACATGGCGTGCCGGATCCGATGCGGTACGGCAGATCCTGCGCCAGCAAGCTGGCGTTGACCTTGGCAACACGATCATTGCCGATGGCTCAGGCCTGTCGCGTCACAACCTGCTGGCGCCAGCCACCATGATGCAGGTGCTTCAATACATTGCGCAGCATGATACGGAACTCAACTTTATCTCGATGCTGCCGCTGGCGGGCTACGACGGCTCTCTGCAGTATCGTGCGGGTTTACACCAGGCAGGCGTGGATGGCAAAGTCTCGGCAAAAACAGGCTCGCTGCAAGGTGTTTATAATCTGGCGGGCTTTATCACCACTGCCAGCGGTCAGCGGATGGCTTTTGTACAGTATCTGTCCAGTTATGCGGTTGAACCGGCGGATCAACGCAATCGACGGATCCCGCTGGTGCGCTTTGAGAGTCGGCTCTATAAAGATATTTATCAGAACAACTAATAAAAATGCCGGGCAGCATGCTGACCCGGCATTTTTGTTGGCGACAATATCCCCGGCGCGCCGGGGAAGTCACAGGAATTAACGTTTATAGATAAATTCGACGCCTTCTTCGTCGTCTTCATCCCAGTCGTCATCCCACTCTTCGTCGTCTTCTTCTGCTTCCGCTTCTTCGAGCTGCTGGCGATGATAATCATCCCACATGAACTCGACTTTCTCAGGCTGTTTCTCTTCTTCTGCGTGCGTCAGCGGGTTTTCAATGATAAATGTCATCACATCCCAGCAGAGATCTTTAACCCCTTGCTGGCTGGCTGCTGAGATCAGGTAGTACTTATCTTCCCAGCCCAGAGCCTGCGCGATGGCTTTGGCTTTCTCTTCCGCCGCCGCTTTATCCATCAGGTCAATTTTGTTGAATACCAGCCAACGTGGTTTATCGGCCAGTTTTTCGCTGTATTTTTCCAGCTCGCCAACAATGATTCGCGCATTCTCAACCGGATCGGAACCGTCAACAGGCTCGATATCGATCAGATGCAACAACACGCGGCAGCGTTCCAGATGTTTCAGGAAGCGAATACCAAGGCCTGCGCCATCAGCAGCCCCTTCAATCAGCCCAGGGATATCGGCAACCACAAAGCTTTTTTCGTTGTCCATACGTACAACGCCAAGGCTTGGCACCAGAGTGGTAAACGGATAATCCGCCACTTTCGGTTTTGCCGCAGAGACTGCGCGGATAAAGGTAGATTTCCCGGCGTTCGGCATCCCGAGCATACCGACATCAGCCAGCAGCATCAGTTCCAGTTGCAAATCCCGCTTGTCACCCGGCGTACCCATGGTTTTCTGACGCGGGGTACGGTTTACCGAAGATTTGAAACGGGTATTGCCCAGACCGTGCCAGCCACCTTTTGCCACCATCAGACGCTGACCGTGTTTGGTCATATCGCCCATGGTTTCGCCGGTGCCCTGATCGATCACACGCGTACCAATCGGCACTTTAACGGTGATGTCTTTGCCCCGTTTCCCCGTGCAGTCACGGCTCTGACCATTCTGACCACGCTCAGCACGGAACGATTTTTCAAAGCGATAGTCGATCAGGGTATTCAGGTTTTCGTCGGCCTCCAGCCAGACGTCGCCGCCATCGCCGCCATCACCGCCGTCAGGACCGCCTTTCGGGATATATTTCTCGCGGCGGAAGCTTACACAGCCATTACCGCCATCGCCCGCTACGACCAGAATCGTAGCTTCATCAACAAACTTCATTTTACTCTCCGTAACTCATTCGCCTGAGCGGGGCACAGTGGCGACCACTTCACGATTGCGCCAGCGTCCTAAAAGACGATGGCCAATAGCGGAAAACATCGCGCCCGCAACCACGACAAACGCACCGAGATAACCGATCAGGTTTAACATCGGTCTGGCGAAAACATCGGGCCAGGCCATTGATAACAAATCCGAAAACAACAACGTAAATAGCGGCGTCAGCGTAATCAACGCGCTAACCTGCGCCGCCTGCCAGCGCGCCATAGCCTACCAGCGTATTCAGTCCACAAAAAATCAGACAGGCCAGTTGCCAATCGCTCAACTGCAACAGCACTCCCGGCTTCGCCAACGGCAACAATGCAATCGTACATAAAGTGTACAGCAAAAAAAGGATCTGCTGGGATGCCAGGCGGCGCAATAATACTTTTTGCGCCACGCCATAACTGACCCATACCGTCGCGGCACCGACACCGAAAATAACGCCCCAGGTGTAGTCCGTCAGCCGGGTAAAAATCTCCACCAGACTGGTATTAAAAAACATAACCAGACCACAAATAAGCATCAGGGCGCCAACCACCTGGGTACCGCGCATCTTCTCTTTAAGAATAAAGACGCTGGCAACCATCATCCCCACAGGAGAGAGTTGGCCAATCACCTGCGACGCCGTAGGGCTAACATATTGCAGGGACGAACTGAACAGAATGAAGTTCCCGAACAGTCCCCCCGTGGCAATGGCGAGCAAGATTAACCAGCGCGGCTTGCGAAAAATACGCATTGGCGGAAGTTTTCTTTTGCAAGCAAGAATAAGACCGAGGCCAACTCCCGCCATCAAAAAGCGATAAAACACCACTGTCGGTGGTTCCATCACTTCCAGCACCTGCTTCATCGCAATAGGTAACGCCCCCCAGCACATGGCCGTCGTGAGCGCCAGGACAATACCAATGCCAGCCTGCTGTTTCATGCCCCTGTTCCCTGCCAGAATTTTGCCGGACTTCTAATGTAAAAAGCCCCGCAACGTGTTGCGGGGCTTTCTTCCGTTACCGGGACTCGAAAAACTTATTCAGCAACGATGCTGATGAATTTACGATTTTTCGGGCCTTTAACTTCGAACTTAACTTTACCGTCAGTCAAAGCGAACAGAGTGTGGTCACGACCGCAACCAACGTTGGTGCCGGCGTGGAATTTGGTGCCACGCTGACGAACGATGATGCTACCTGCCAGAACTGCTTCACCGCCAAAGCGTTTAACACCCAGACGTTTAGCTTCTGAATCGCGACCGTTACGAGTTGAGCCGCCAGCCTTTTTATGTGCCATTTAAATCTCTCCTCAGGTCTTAGGCGCTGATGCCAGTGATTTTCACATCAGTGAACCACTGACGGTGACCTTGCTGCTTACGGTAGTGTTTACGACGACGAAACTTAACGATTTTAACTTTCTCGCCACGACCATGAGCAACAATTTCAGCTTTGATTACGCCGCCATCAACGAAAGGAACGCCGATTTTGACTTCTTCACCGTTTGCGATCATCAGAACTTCTGCGAACTCAACAGTTTCGCCAGTTGCGATGTCCAGCTTTTCCAAGCGAACGGTCTGACCTTCGCTTACTCGGTGTTGTTTACCACCACTTTGGAAAACCGCGTACATATAAAACTCCGCTTCCGCGCACTTCTCCTGAATGATTCAGAGCGCGCTAAAAATATTCACAATAGGGCGCGAATATTACGCAAGTCGCGCGCCTTTGACAAGTACGATCGTCAATCCATGCAGAAAAAAAACACAACGTGTAAGGTAACGTTTATCTGGCGCGTTTTTTCAGTACAATCAGCAATACTATTCTAACCCGTAACCCTTTGTTATCCCATTTTGATATGTGGTAAACAGGACTGAAAGCCCGGCTTTTGCGATGAATTTAGAAAAAATCAATGAGTTAACCGCGCAAGACATGGCGGGTGTGAATGCGACGATTTTGCAACAACTCAACTCGGATGTTCAGCTAATCAACCAGTTGGGTTATTACATCGTCAGCGGCGGCGGCAAACGCATCCGTCCAATGATTGCCGTGCTGGCGGCTCGCGCCGTGGGCTATGAAGGCACTTCGCATGTCACTATCGCTGCGCTAATCGAATTTATTCACACCGCGACGCTATTGCATGATGATGTCGTGGACGAGTCCGATATGCGACGCGGCAAGGCCACGGCCAACGCCGCGTTCGGTAATGCGGCCAGCGTTCTGGTCGGCGATTTCATCTACACCCGCGCTTTTCAGATGATGACCAGCCTCGGTTCGCTGAAAGTGCTGGAAGTGATGTCGGAAGCCGTTAACGTCATTGCCGAAGGGGAAGTCCTGCAGTTGATGAACGTGAACGATCCGAACATCACTGAAGAAAACTATATGCGCGTCATTTACAGCAAAACGGCGCGTCTGTTTGAAGCCGCTGCACAATGCTCCGGCTTGCTTGCAGGATGTAGTGATGTGCAGGAAAAAGCGTTGCAGGATTATGGACGTTACCTTGGTACCGCATTCCAGTTAATTGATGATCTGCTCGACTACAGCGCGGATGGCGAAACGCTGGGTAAAAATACGGGGGATGATCTGAATGAAGGTAAGCCAACATTGCCCTTGCTGCATGCCATGCATCATGGCACCCCGGAACAATCCCGAATGATCCGCGAAGCGATCGAGCAGGGTAACGGTCGCCATCTTCTTGAGCCTGTTCTGGAAGCGATGGCCGCGTGCGGCTCATTGGAATGGACACGTCAGCGCGCTGAAGAAGAAGCGGATAAAGCCATCTCCGCTCTGCAAGTGCTGCCAGATTCACCATGGCGCGAAGCGTTGATTGGTCTTGCCCATATCGCCGTTCAGCGCGATCGTTAACATTTATTTCCCGCGCACGTCGCGGGAAATTCCAACAAGTTCCTATAAAATCAATAATTCACAAAAAACACTGATTATTCATCCTGGTGTAATCCTAAAACGCACAAACATTACATGAACTTTTTAGAGCAAGTGGGTTTGTATGCGTATAGTAAACATTGTGCAGGTACTCAGATACCGGCGTGTTTTACTATCAGGGAGATATTATGGAAACAAAATTCAACGACTGGCACCAGGCCGATATCATTGCGGGATTGCGTAAAAAGGGAACATCGCTCGCCGCAGAATCACGCAAGAATGGTCTCAGCTCTTCAACACTTGCCAATGCCTTGACCCGTTCCTGGCCGAAAGGGGAATGGATTATCGCTCAGGCGCTGGATACCGATCCCTGGGTCATCTGGCCATCGCGTTATCATGATCCAATCACGCATGAGTTTATTGATAAAACTAAGCTGATGAGAAAAAAACGGGACACAGAGTAAAGGCTACATCAACCAGCAATCCCCCTTGCACATCGGGCAGGGGGCTGCCTGGCTTGTATTAACGACGAAAGAGGAGCGGGACGGCATCGCTAAAGCTCAAAAGCGTCATCATCGACTAAACCACGGATAAACGCTTCGAAATTATCAGCAAGGTGCACGATCCTGTAATCCTGCTCTTGATCGATATGCACAACGGTTGGCTCATCTTCTATTGTCAGACACTGCCGGTAATCAAGAAAAACCATATCATGCCCGGCTGATGGACAGTTGCAAATCGCCACGCCGATGTCCGGATAACCCCAATGTTCAATCCAGAAGCGGCTGCCGAAATCGCTACCCAGCGAATACCGCTTATTACCAATCCCCATAATACCCGTGATAGCAATGTGATCTTCTGCCCAACTGGTGAATTCATTGGTTGGGAAATTCTGATTTCGAGGGATCCCACCGTTGTGTTGCCGCATTAGCCAGATATAAGAGGCAGGCAAGCGATAACCTAATGTCGATTCAATGGCCGCCAACTCATCTTCACTAAAAGGGGCATTGATGTACGCTTCGCGCGCGTATTCCCGATCATCCCAAAAATCGGTGAAGTCAAAACCGGCAAACGGTGTTGTTCCCATCATCCAGATATCCTTTCAGAAATATCAATAAAAAGGGGAGCAGAAGCTCCCCCTTGTGTAAGCACCAAAAAAGCTTATTCGCCTTTTACGCGCTCAATATTTGCACCCAGGGCGCTGAGCTTATCTTCAATACGTTCGTAACCACGATCGATATGATAGATACGATCGACGATAGTGGTTCCTTCCGCGATGCAACCCGCCAGCACGAGGCTTGCGGATGCGCGCAAATCGGTGGCCATCACCTGCGCGCCAGAGAGTTTTTCCACACCGTGACAGATAGCCGTATTGCTTTCGATTTCCGCGTGCGCGCCCATACGGATCAGTTCCGGAATGTGCATAAACCGGTTTTCGAAGATGGTTTCAGTAATCACGCCAGTCCCTTCCGCCACCAGGTTCAGCAGCGTGAACTGTGCCTGCATATCCGTCGGGAATCCCGGATGCGGAGCCGTACGCACATTCACCGCTTTCGGGCGTTTACCGTGCATATCCAGGCTGATCCAATCTTCGCCAACGTCGATATCCGCGCCCGCATCACGCAGTTTCGCCAGTACGGCATCAAGCGTATCCGGCTGTGCATTGCGGCAAACAATTTTCCCGCCAGAGATTGCCGCAGCTACCAGGAAGGTACCGGTTTCGATACGGTCCGGCAGAACACGGTAAACCCCACCGCCCAGGCGTTTCACGCCTTCGATGGTAATACGATCGGTTCCCATACCGGTGATTTTCGCACCCAGGGTATTGAGGAAGTTCGCCGTATCAACAATTTCCGGCTCACGTGCAGCGTTCTCAATAATGGTGGTGCCTTCCGCCAGCGTGGCTGCCGACATGATGGTCACCGTTGCGCCAACACTCACTTTATCCATCACAATATGCGCGCCCTTCAGGCGACCGTTGACGGAGGCTTTAACGTAGCCCTCTTCTAAAGTGATCTCAGCGCCCAACTGCTCCAGACCGGTAATGTGCAAATCAACCGGACGCGCACCGATAGCGCAACCGCCCGGCAAAGAGACCTGCCCCTGACCAAAGCGAGCCACCAGCGGACCAAGCGCCCAAATAGACGCACGCATGGTTTTCACCAGATCGTAAGGCGCGCAGAACACATTCACTTCGCTGGCATCGATCCAAACGGATCCGTTACGCTCCACCTTGGTGCCCAACTGGCTGAGCAACTTCATGGTGGTATCGATATCTTTCAGTTTCGGGACGTTACGAATTTCAACCGGCTCTTCCGCCAGTAATGCAGCAAAAAGGATCGGCAGCGCAGCGTTTTTTGCGCCTGAAATTGTCACTTCGCCCTCGAGACGCGTCGGCCCCTGTACACGAAACTTATCCATTCATCTGATCTCTGTTTAGAATTCACACGCGCGGGGAGTTGCCCCCTACGCTCAAAAGCCGTTAAGTTTGCGATCCCGCGCCCACTCAACAGGAGTGAACGCTTTGATCGACAGGGCATGAATGCGGTTATCCGCGATGTATTCCATCAGCGGGCCGTAGATGGTCTGCTGCTTTTTGACCCGACTCATGCCGTCAAAAATTTCACCCACAGCAATAACCTGAAAGTGACTGCCATCGCCAGTGACGTGGGCTTCCTGGAGAGAAAGTGCGTTCATCAGCACTGTCTGAATTTCATGATTTTCCATGGGCGTAAATATCATCTAAAAGTGAAAACAGTCACACATCTTAGAGGAAAGTAGCGCTGGCTTAAACAAGCAAAAAGCCCCATCGCAATAAAGGATGGGGCTTGAGGTAGTAACGCATTGAAAAAATTAGCGGGACAATACATCCTGGGGCAAATTATAGAGAGCAGCCAGCGTGGCGACATTCTCGCTCACGCCATCGAGCGCCACGCTCACACCCTGCTTTTTCCCCTGTTCGACAAGATGAACCAGTAATGCAACGCCCGCGGTATCCACGCGCGTCACGCCCTGCAAGTCGATACAGGTCACTCCCTTCATTGCTTCAATTCGGGCGTCCCAGAGCGGATTTAACACGTCCTGGTCCAGTTCGCCCTGCAATGCCAGACGTTCGCCATCACGCGACCAGCTTAGCCGCTGCGTCATTATTTCTTCTCGTCCAGCGTAATTTTCTGGCGGGAAATGGACTGCAGTTGCGCGGTCAGACCATCGATGCCTTTGGTACGCAGCAGGTCGCTCCATTCATTCTGCTTGGTGGTGATCATGCTCACCCCTTCAGCAATCATGTCATAAGCCTGCCAGTTGCCGGTCTGGGTATTTTTACGCCACTGGAAATCAAGACGCACCGGCGGGCGCCCGTTCGGATCGATAATCGTGACGCGGATGGGCACAATCGTGGCATCGCCCAGTGGTTGTTCCGGCGCGATCTGATAGGTCTGTCCATGGTACAGCGCCAGCGCCTGGCCGTAGGCCTGTTTCAGGTATTCACGAAACGCTGCAAAATAGGCATCACGTTGTGCAGGCGTTGCGTCTTTATAATAACGCCCCAGCACCAGCGCACCGGCGTATTTCACCTGCACATAGGGCAACAGTTCCTGATCCACCACATCACGCAAGTGGTCCGGGTTTGCGCGGATCTGCGGCTGTTCGTTTTTAAGGCGATCAAATGTTTTCTGCGCCGCCTCTTTCATCGCGGCATAAGGGTTACTTTGATCGGCCGCTACGGCCGCGCCCAACGGTGCAACCACCAGCAGAGCAACCATCAATAGACGTTTAAACATACGTCGCATCTCCTCGTTAATTCGCCTGACCAGCAGACGGTGCGGCTTGAGTATTCCCTTCGCTATGCTCTGCCGCATCGCCTGAATTCTTATTGTCGCCGCCTTTACTGCTGTAAAGGAATTGTCCTATCAGATCCTCCAGCACCATCGCGGACTTCGTATCCTGGATAGTACTGCCTTCTTTAAGCATAGAAGTCCCCAGTTCAGGGTCATCAAAGCCAACATTCAGCGCCAGATATTGCTCGCCGAGCAAGCCTGAAGTCCGGATCGCCAGTGAACTGGTATCGGGGATTTGGTTGTAACGCTCTTCAATATCCAGCGCGACGCGCGGCAGATACGTTTTGGGATCAAGAGAGATATCAGCAACGCGACCAATCACCACCCCGCCAATACGGACTGGCGAACGCGCTTTAAGGCCGCCAATATTATCGAATGTCGCGTATACGCGGTACGTCGGTTCTGTACGCATTGAGGCGACATCTGCCGCTTTCAGACAAATAAAGAGCGCAGCCAGCAGCGCCAGCAACAGAAAAACGCCTACCCAAATTTCACTTTTTTTCGTTTGCATGAACTCAATTCCCAAACATCAATGCGGTGAGCACAAAATCAAGACCGAGTACGGCCAACGACGAGTGCACAACGGTACGTGTTGTCGCGCGGCTGATCCCGGCCGACGTCGGGATCGCGTCGTAACCGTTAAACAGCGCAATCCATGTCACAGTGATGGCAAACACCACGCTTTTGACCAGACAGTTGACCAAATCCATCCGCCATTCGACGGCGTTTTGCATCGCAGTCCAGAAAAAGCCGGCATCAATACCTTTCCAGTTAACACCAACCAGAGAACCACCCCAAATCCCGACGGCAACGAAGATTATCGTCAACAGCGGCAGTGAGATCACACCCGCCCAGAAGCGTGGCGAAATCACACGCCGCAACGGATCGACCGCCATCATCTCCAGACTGGAAAGCTGTTCCGTCGCGCGCATCAAACCGATTTCGGCTGTTAACGCTGATCCGGCTCGCCCGGCAAACAACAATGCAGCGACAACCGGCCCCAGTTCGCGCAGCAGCGACAGCGCCACCAGCATGCCAAGGCTCGTCTCCGCACTGTAGGTTGTCAGCACCAGGTACCCCTGCAAGCCAAGCACCATACCGATAAAGATGCCAGAAACGATAATGATGAGCATCGACAGCACGCCCACGTTATAGAGCTGGCGCACCAGCAATGGCGCATGCTTGCGAAATTCCGGCTTACCGACCACCGCGTTGAACAGCATTAAACCAGCCCGCCCGAACGTCGCGATGGTTTTAATCCCGCGATGCCCCAGCGACGCCAGTGCATTTAACAGCATGAGTACTTAACTCCCTGTTTCTAATAAATCGAGCCGATAATCGCCCGCAGGATAACGGAACGGAACCGGCCCGTCGGCGATACCATCAAGGAACTGACGCACCCGGGGATCGCTGTTTTCCTGCAAGCCCTGCGCGCGACCGTGGGCGATGATTTTTCTCTCCGCCACAATGTAGGCGTAATCCGCAATACTCAGCACTTCCGGTACATCGTGAGAAACAACGATACATGTGACGCCTAATGCGCTGTTGAGTTCAGAAATCAATTTAACCAGCACGCCCATGGTGATCGGATCCTGACCCACAAACGGTTCATCAAACATGATCAAATCCGGTTCAAGCGCAATTGAGCGGGCAAGCGCGGCTCGACGCGCCATGCCGCCAGACAGCTCTGACGGCATCAGCCAGGCTGCGCCACGTAGCCCGACGGCTTCCAGTTTCATCATAACGGTGGTATGCAACAGCGCTTCGGGCAAATTCGTATGCTCGCGCAGAGGGTAAGCGACGTTGTCGAAAACATTCATGTCGGTAAACAACGCGCCAGACTGAAACAGCATGCTCATTCTTTTACGCACGGTGAACAGACGCGAACGGGTCATCCCCGGCACGTTTTCGCCATCAAACAAGATTTCGCCGCTATCCGGTGGGATTTGCCCACCGATAAGGCGTAACAATGTTGTTTTGCCGATGCCGGACGGCCCCATAATGGCGGTGATTTTGCCGCGCGGCACCGTCAGTGAAATGTTGTCGAAGATAGGGCGACTGCCACGGGAGAAGCTGACGCCACGAACATCGACCAAATTCGCCATATTCTGGCTCATTGACTCTTCCTTATAAGCCTTATCGGGTATAAGCATGACGCTGGATAACATCACGAACCCAACATTTTTACAGAATATTACCTGCTGGGGTTAGCGAAAGCTGGCATTTGTTTTACTTTTGAGCCGCATAAAGTCAAAATTAGGAATCATTACGCTACGCGGAACACCCGGTCTCCTCCGGCATGGCAGCCTGCGAACCGGCGGATTATACCTGAAGAAAGGATGTTAGATGCTCTTAGCGACAGCGCTATTGATAATTGGTTTGCTTTTGGTGGTCTACAGCGCTGATCGTCTGGTTTTTGCTGCCTCTATTCTCTGCCGGACACTCGGCGTACCTCCCCTGATTATTGGTATGACGGTGGTCAGCATCGGCACTTCGCTGCCGGAGATCATTACCGCTGTTGCAGCCTCTCTGCATGGCCAGTTGGATCTGGCGATTGGTACAGCCATCGGTTCTAACATCACCAATATTTTGCTGATCCTGGGTGTTGCCGCCCTGCTCCACCCTTTTACCGTGCACTCCGATATCCTGCGTCGCGAATTGCCGTTTACCCTTGTCGCCAGCCTGCTGGCGGGCGTCGTGCTGTATGATGGTCAGATCACGCGCGTTGACGGCATTATTTTACTGTTATTAGCCGTGCTATGGCTGGTGTTCATTGTTAAAATTGCCCGCCTTGCCGAACGACAAGGCAACGACAGCCTGACCCGGGAACAGTTGGCTGAACTGCCGCGCGACGGGAGTCTCTCGGTGGCATGCCTGTGGCTTGGGGTGGCATTGATCATTATGCCGATGGCAACCCGTATGGTGGTGGATAACGCAACCGTCGTGGCGAACTATTTCGCGATGAGCGAGCTGACCATTGGCCTGACGGTCATTGCGATCGGCACCGGCCTCCCTGAACTGGCGACTGCGATTGCGGGGGCGCGCAAAGGCGAAGACGATATCGCCATTGGCAATATTATTGGCTCAAACATTTTTAACATTGCCATCGTACTGGGCTTGCCGGCGATGATTGCGCCGGGCGCCTTTAACCCGATGGCTTTCACACGTGATTACGGCGTGATGTTGCTGGTCAGCGCCATTTTTGCTCTCATTTGCTGGAAGCATAAGCAAATCACCCGGAGCATTGGCGCGCTATTGCTGAGCGGGTTTATCGTATGGCTGGCGCTGCTTTACTGGCTGTCGCCGCTTTTAACTGGATAATCGGATACGCATTATGTCGCAGATAGATTTGCAGCCGGGTTTTGACTTTCAACAGGCAGGAAAAGAGGTCCTGGAGATTGAACGTGAAGGCCTCGCTGAACTGGATCAGTACATCAATGAGGACTTTGCGCAAGCGTGCGAAAAAATGTTCTATTGCGCGGGCAAAGTGGTGGTTATGGGCATGGGCAAATCCGGGCATATTGGCCGGAAAATGGCCGCCACGTTTGCCAGTACCGGCACCTCTTCTTTCTTTGTGCATCCCGGCGAAGCCGCCCATGGCGATTTGGGGATGGTCAGTCCGCAAGATATCGTGATTGCGCTGTCTAACTCCGGCGAGTCCAATGAGATCCTCGCCCTGATCCCGGTATTGAAACGGTTAAAAGTGTCGTTGATCTGCATGACCAGCCGACCAGAAAGCAGCATGGCGCGCGCGGCGGACATTCATCTCTGCGTCAAAGTACCGAAAGAGGCCTGCCCACTCGGTCTGGCGCCAACCTCCAGCACCACAGCGGCGCTGGTCATGGGCGATGCGTTAGCGGTGGCGTTACTGAAAGCACGTGGTTTCACCGCCGAGGATTTCGCCCTGTCGCACCCAGGCGGCGCACTGGGTCGCAAACTGCTGCTGCGGGTTAACGATATTATGCACACGGGCGATGAGATCCCGCACGTCAGCAAAAAGGCCAGCCTGCGCGATGCTCTGCTGGAGATTACGCGCAAAAATTTAGGCATGACGGTTATCTGCGATGACCTGATGAAGATCGAAGGGATCTTCACCGATGGCGACTTGCGCCGCGTGTTCGATATGGGTGGCGATGTCCGCAGCATGGGCATTGCGGAAGTGATGACGCCTGGCGGCGTTCGCGTGCGTCCGAATACGCTGGCCGTCGACGCGCTTAATCTGATGCAATCCCGGCATATCACTTCCGTCATGGTTGCCGATGGCGACCAGTTGCTGGGTGTGTTACATATGCATGATCTGCTGCGCGCAGGCGTAGTGTAAAGAAGGACATAAGAATGAGTAATGCTGGCGCATCGCTTGCCACCTGCTATGGGCCGGTAAGCGCGCAAGTTATGGCAAAAGCCGGGAAGATCCGTCTGTTAATCCTGGATGTCGACGGTGTGTTATCCGATGGGCTCATCTATATGGGCAACAACGGGGAAGAGTTAAAAGCGTTCAATGTTCGTGATGGTTATGGGATCCGCAGTGCGCTCACGTCTGGCATTGAGATTGCCATCATTACCGGGCGAAAAGCGAAACTGGTGGAAGATCGTTGCGAAACGCTGGGCATCGCGCATCTGTATCAGGGACAGTCTGATAAACTTTTGGCTTACAGAGAATTACTGGCGAAGCTGGATCTGACTGCAGATCAAGTTGCTTATATAGGCGATGATTTGATCGACTGGCCCGTGATGGCGGAAATAGGTTTAAGCGTTGCCGTCGCGGATGCGCATCCGCTACTGATTCCGCGCGCAGATTATGTCACCCGTATCCACGGAGGACGCGGCGCGGTTCGTGAAGTCTGCGATTTATTGTTGCTGGCTCAAGGCAAGCTGGACGAGGCCAAAGGGCAATCAATATGAGCAAAACCAGACGTTGGGTCATCATTCTGCTGTCGCTGGCTGCCCTGGTGCTGATTGGCATCAACCTGACCACTCAGGATGCACCGGAACAGGTTACGACCAGCAGCACCGATCCAACTTATAAGAGCCAGCATACGGACTCCCTGGTCTACAGCCCGGAAGGGGCGCTGAACTATCGCCTGGTGGCGCAAAATGTTGAATATTTCTCCGCCGACGGCGTGAGCTGGTTCGCACAACCGCTGCTGACAACCTTCGATAAGGACAAGATTCCGACCTGGTCAATTAAGGCGGATAAAGCGAAGCTGACCGATGACAGAATGCTTTATCTTTATGGACATGTTGAGGTTAATGCCCTGACAGCGGATGCCCAGTTACGAAAAATCACCACGGATAACGCCCAGATCAACCTGGTGACGCAGGATGTTACCTCCGATGATCAGGTCACGTTGTACGGTACAACATTTAATTCCACCGGCCTGAAAATGCGCGGCAATTTACGCAGCAAAAACGCCGAGCTGATTGAAAAGGTTAGAAGCTTCTATGAAATTCAAAACAAACAAACTCAGCCTTAATCTTATCCTGGCCAGTACACTTTTAGCCGCTGCGCTTCCGGCGCTTGCCGTCACCGGTGATACTGAACAGCCCATTCACATCGATTCAGACCAGCAATCGTTAGATATGCAGGGCAATATTGTGACCTTCACAGGCAACGTGGTGGTCACACAAGGCACCATCAAAATTAATGCCGACAAAGTCGTCGTCACGCGTCCTGGCGGTGAGCAAGGGAAAGAGATCATCGACGGTTACGGTAATCCGGCCACTTTCTACCAAATGCAGGATAACGGCAAACCGGTGAAAGGCCACGCATCGCAGATGCATTACGAACTGGCGAACGACTTCGTTGTGCTGACCGGCAATGCCTACCTTGAACAGCTGGACAGCAATATCAAGGGTGACAAAATCACCTACCTGGTGAAAGAGCAGAAAATGCAGGCATTCAGCGACAAAGGTAAACGCGTGACCACCGTGCTGGTGCCATCGCAGTTGCAGGACAAGAGCAACAGTAAAACCCCGGCTCCGGCGCAAAAAAAGAGTAACTAATTCGTTATGGCAACATTAACTGCAAAGAACCTCGCCAAAGCCTATAAAGGCCGCCGCGTTGTTGAAGACGTCAGTCTGACGGTAAACTCTGGCGAAATCGTCGGCCTTCTCGGCCCTAACGGTGCAGGGAAAACCACCACTTTCTACATGGTGGTGGGCATTGTGCCGCGCGATGCAGGCAACATCATTATTGATGACGAAGATATCAGCTTGCTGCCGCTGCATGCGCGCGCGCGTCGCGGCATTGGCTATTTGCCGCAGGAAGCCTCTATTTTTCGTCGCCTGAGCGTGTATGACAACCTGATGGCAGTGCTGCAAATTCGTGATGACCTGACGGCTGAACAGCGTGATGATCGCGCTAAAGAGTTGATGGAAGAGTTCCATATTGAGCATCTGCGAGACAGTATGGGGCAAGCGCTGTCCGGCGGTGAACGTCGTCGTGTGGAAATCGCCCGCGCGCTGGCGGCTAACCCGAAATTTATTCTGCTGGATGAACCGTTTGCCGGTGTTGACCCCATTTCGGTCATTGATATTAAACGTATCATCGAACACCTGCGCGACAGCGGGCTGGGTGTGCTGATTACCGACCATAATGTCCGCGAAACACTGGCGGTGTGCGAACGCGCTTACATCGTCAGCCAGGGGCATTTAATTGCGCACGGTACACCGCAGCAAATCCTTGAAGACGAACACGTTAAGCGCGTATATCTTGGGGAAGACTTCAGACTCTGATAGGGTAGAGATTATTGACGTTTTTTGTCGGAGAGTGCTGCTCTGAATATGAAGCAAGGTTTGCAACTAAGGCTTAGCCAACAGCTAGCCATGACGCCACAATTGCAGCAGGCAATTCGTCTGTTGCAGTTGTCCACGTTGGAACTTCAGCAGGAACTTCAGCAGGCGCTGGAGAGTAATCCATTGCTGGAGCAAACCGATCTTCACGAAGAAGTGGATGCCCAACAAAACCAGGATAATGAAGGCTTGGATACCGTCGACGCGCTTGAACAAAAAGAGATGCCCGACGAACTGCCGCTGGATGCAAGCTGGGACGAGATCTATACCGCAGGAACCCCCTCCGGCAGCAGCAATGATTACCTTGATGACGAACTGCCCATTTATCAAGGCGAAACCACCCAGTCGCTGCAGGACTACCTGATGTGGCAGGTGGAACTAACGCCGTTTTCCGATACCGACCGCGCGATCGCAACCTCCATTGTGGATGCTGTTGACGACACGGGCTATCTGACCGTATCGCTGGAAGATATCCTCGAAAGCATGGGCAATGAAGACGTGGGTCTGGACGAAGTCGAAGCCGTGCTTAAACGCATCCAGCGTTTCGATCCGGTTGGCGTAGCCGCGCGGGATCTGCGCGACTGCTTGCTGATCCAGCTTTCGCAGTTTTCGAAAGAGACGCCGTGGTGTGAAGAAGCGCGATTGATCATTAGCGATCACCTTGATCTGCTGGCTAATCATGACTTCCGCACGCTGATGCGCATGACGCGCCTGAAAGAAGACGTGCTGAAAGAAGCGGTTAACCTGATTCAATCTTTGGATCCGCGCCCTGGCCAGTCTATTCAGACCGGCGAACCGGAATACGTGATCCCGGACGTGTTGGTGCGTAAGCACAACGGCCGTTGGACGGTAGAGCTGAACTCCGACAGTATTCCGCGTCTACAAATCAACCAGCACTACGCCTCCATGTGCGCCGGAGCGCGTAACGATGCCGACAGCCAGTTTATCCGCAGCAATCTGCAGGATGCGAAATGGCTGATCAAAAGTCTGGAAAGCCGTAACGATACCCTGCTCCGCGTTAGCCGCTGTATTGTTGAACAGCAGCAAGCATTCTTTGAGCAGGGCGAAGAGTTTATGAAACCGATGGTCCTTGCGGATATCGCGCAGGCCGTCGAAATGCACGAGTCCACCATTTCACGTGTGACGACCCAGAAGTACCTGCACAGTCCGCGCGGCATTTTCGAACTTAAATATTTCTTCTCCAGCCATGTAAGCACCGAGGGCGGCGGCGAAGCCTCGTCTACGGCCATTCGCGCGCTGGTGAAGAAGTTAATCGCCGCAGAAAACCCTGCGAAACCACTGAGCGACAGTAAGCTGACGACACTGCTTTCCGATCAAGGAATTATGGTGGCGCGGCGTACCGTTGCGAAGTATCGAGAATCTTTATCCATTCCGCCGTCCAACCAGCGCAAACAACTGGTTTGACCAAAACCGATAAGGAAGACACTATGCAGCTTAACATCACAGGACAGAACGTCGAGATCACTGATGCTCTCCGCGACTTTGTAAATAGCAAATTCGCCAAGCTTGAACAGTATTTCGACAGGATTAATCAGGTCTATATTGTGTTGAAAGTGGAGAAAGTGACTCACACTTCGGATGCAACGCTCCATGTTAATGGAGGGGAGCTTCATGCCAGTGCGGAAGGGCAGGATATGTATGCTGCAATCGACGGTTTAATTGATAAACTGGCGCGGCAACTAACGAAACATAAAGATAAACTGAAACAACACTAATTGTCCGGGCGTCCGCCTGGTGCGTCGCACCCTACCGCAACCCGGTAGGGTGTCTGCATTGGCGTCGCTTAGGTGAAATTATGATGAATAACGATTCCGCTCTTCAACTGAGCAATGTCCTTAACCAGGAATGTACCCGTAGCGGCGTTCACTGCCAGAGCAAAAAACGCGCTCTGGAAATCATCAGTGAACTGGCGGCAAAACAGTTAGGCCTGCCGCCGCAGGTCGTCTTCGAGGCCATCCTTACCCGTGAAAAAATGGGCAGTACCGGTATTGGTAACGGTATTGCCATTCCACACGGTAAGCTCGAAGAAGACACGCTTCGCGCCGTCGGCGTTTTTGTACAACTCGAAACGCCCATTGCTTTCGACGCTATCGATAATCAGCCCGTCGATCTGCTGTTTGCACTATTGGTGCCGGCAGATCAAACCAAAACGCACTTGCATACGCTCTCGCTGGTCGCTAAACGTCTGGCGGATAAAACAATTTGTCGGCGCCTGCGCAGCGCGCAAAGTGATGAAGATCTGTATCAGATAATCACGCAGACAGAAGGCGAAGGTGATGATGCGTAACGGAAAGGCCGCCTTTTTATCAGTCGTCCTGAGGAGAAATGGTTCATGGTCCTGATGATCGTCAGTGGTCGTTCGGGTTCAGGCAAATCAGTGGCGTTACGCGCCCTGGAAGACATGGGTTTTTATTGCGTCGATAACCTGCCGGTCGTGTTATTACCGGATTTGGCGCGCACGCTTGCCGACCGTCAGACTTCCGCAGCCGTCAGTATTGATGTGCGCAATATGCCGGAATCCCCGGAAATCTTTGAGCAGGCGATGAGCAGCCTGCCGGACTCTTTCTCCCCTCAGTTACTGTTTCTGGATGCCGATCGCAACACGTTGATCCGTCGTTACAGCGATACCCGTCGTCTGCACCCTCTTTCCAGTAAAAATCTGTCGCTGGAAAGCGCCATCGACGAAGAGAGTAACCTGCTGGAGCCGCTGCGTTCCCGTGCGGATCTGATTGTTGATACTTCAGAGATGTCGGTGCATGAGCTGGCAGAAATGCTGCGCACGCGCCTGCTGGGTAAACGTGAGCGCGAACTGACGATGGTGTTTGAATCCTTCGGCTTTAAGCATGGCATCCCCATTGATGCGGACTACGTGTTTGACGTGCGTTTTCTGCCTAACCCGCACTGGGATCCCAAGCTGCGCCCGATGACCGGTCTCGACAAACCTGTCGCCGCGTTTCTTGACCGGCATACCGAAGTCCACAACTTTATCTACCAGACACGCAGCTACCTTGAGTTGTGGCTGCCGATGCTGGAAACCAACAACCGCAGCTACCTGACCGTGGCTATCGGTTGTACCGGTGGTAAACACCGCTCTGTTTATGTCGCCGAACAGCTTGCGGATTATTTCCGCTCGCGCGGTAAAAACGTTCAATCCCGTCACCGTACGCTGGAAAAACGCAAAACATGACCGTAAAACAAACTGTTGAAATCACCAATAAGCTGGGCATGCACGCGCGCCCGGCGATGAAACTGTTTGAACTGGTGCAGGGCTTCGATGCAGAAGTACTGTTGCGCAACGATGAAGGCACCGAGGCGGAAGCCAGCAGCGTTATTGCGTTGCTGATGCTGGACTCCGCGAAGGGGCGGCAGATAGAGATTGTGGCAAGCGGTCCCCAGGAAGCTGAAGCGCTGGCGGCAGTGATTGCTCTGTTTAATGCAGGCTTTGACGAAGACTAATTAATGCAGCTTGTTACGCTGCAAGAACTCTTCACCACCCAACTGGCGCATCTGCCGCATGATCCACGCCTGCCGGCTACGAACATAGCCTGACGGCGCGCCTGCATTAAAGCGAATGGGGTTAGGTAACACCGCAGCCAGTAGCGCCGCTTCAGACATCGACAACCGGCTGGCGGGTTTATGAAAATAGCGCTGCGCCGCCTCTTCCACACCAAAAACGCCCTCGCCAAATTCCGCGATATTCAGATAAACAGTGAGGATCCGTCGTTTGCTCCAGACGGTTTCCATGCCCAGCGTCAGTCCCGCTTCCAGCCCTTTACGCACCCAACTCTTCCCATCCCAGAGCAGCAGGTTTTTTACCGTTTGCTGTGAAATCGTCGATGCGCCGCGGATACGGTTTTCATGGCGCTCATTATGGGAAAGCGCTTTTTGGATCGCGGGAAGATCCAGCCCCCAGTGATCGGGAAAACGCTGATCTTCTGCCGCAATCACCGCCAGCGCCATTGATGGAGAAATCTCATCCATACTGACCCAGTCAGAATGCGCCACATAGCCGAAGTCGCCAGTAAACCACGCCCCCAACTGGCGCTCCACCATCACCGCAGAGAAGGGCACTGGCAGGAAGCTGAACAGCACAATGCTGCCGCCCCAGAAAATAGCCAGCACCAGTAAAAACCGCAGGAAAAGTCGCTTCAGGATAGTTTTCAGCGGGCCGCGAAACACCGTCTTCATTCGGTCAGCACCAGCACCCGCGCCACCAGTTTTTCGATGCCTGTCGCCGCCTGGGCGATGTCTTCAGCCAGCATATACGCAGGCGTGGTCACCACTTTGTTCTCTTCGTCGACAACAATGTCATCCACCGGGCAGGGAACGTGTTCCGCTCCCATCTCTTCCAGCACCTCGGCGGTATCGATGTCTGTCCCAATGGTTAGACGTAGCGGAAAGTCAAAAATCTTCGGCAGCATCACAGGGGCGATACACATAAAACCCAGTGGTTTCCCCGCCTGGTGCATCTCAAGCACCAGATGTTTTAACGCGCTGTCGACCACGCATTCGCTGCCCTGGCTGGCAAAATTACTCAGATTTTTGGCCGCGCCAAAACCGCCCGGAACAATCAGCGCATCCAGATCGTTTGCTGATGCCTGGGCCAGATTTTGGACCGCGCCGCGCGCAACACGGGCGGATTCGATCAGTACATTACGGCTACCGGCCAGCGTTTCACCGGTAAGGTGATTGATAACATCGCTCTGACTTTTATCAGGCGCAAAACAGACAGCCTGTGCGCCATGACATGCGATGGCCAGCAGGGTAATGACAGCCTCATGAATTTCTGACCCATCATAAACGCCTGCGCCGCTGAGAATAACGCCCACTTTTTTCATTTTGCTCATCCCTTACGCAACGTACTGTCGATAATTAAAAATTTTGATAAGAGCGCCGTGCTTCACACATTTCACTGATTGATGTAACAAGTCATTTAAGATTTGCTATCTTATGTGCGTGCAGTCGAATTTTTTCTGACTACGCCCTTGCAAAAAAAATCTAAAAATTACGGCGCAGCCACGGTTTCCCTGGTGTTGGCGCAGTATTCGCGCACCCCGGTTAATCCGGGGTCATTTTTTTCCAGCGTCCGCAACCCAGGCTTTCAATACCGCAACATCGTTACGCCACTCTTGCTTCATCTCTTCCACCCAGTCACCGACATTGTCTGACCAGGCCGGAAGATCCGGCGACTGGATCTGCTGACCCAGTTGCTGCAAATGGCGCAACCCAACAGAGCCCGCCGCGCCCTTGATTTTGTGCCCTTCGTCGACGATCCCTTTCTGATCGCGCGCAGTCAGATTCGACTCCAGCACACTCAGGTAACCCGGCATCATTTTCTCGAACACCGCCAGCCCGTCAGTGATCAATTTCGGCCCGACCAGCTCGATATATTGCTCAAGCATGGCGATATCAAGCAGCGTTTGCGCTTTACTGTTATCCGTGGTCGTCACTTGCTCCTCCTCGTCATCACCGGCATCCCAGAACTTTTTAATCATGGCAGTTAATGCCGGGACCGCCAGCGGTTTGCTCAGCACATCATCCATGCCGGCATCGAGATATTCCCGTTTGTCTTTCAGCACGTTGGCGGTTAACGCCACCAGTGGAGGTAACTCTTCGCGGGGATACCGGCTGGTCAGCGCCCGGGAAATATCCAGACCGGTCATATCCGGCAACTGGATATCCAGCAACACCAGGTCGTATTCGCCCGGCGTGAACATCTCCAGCGCAGCCGTACCCGTCATCGCCACGTCCACGCTGCTGCCCAGTTTTTCCAGCACCGAGCGGGCAACAATCACGTTCAGCTCAATGTCTTCCACCAGCAGTACATGCAGTGCTGGAAGCGGCATGTCATCGTCGTCAAACGCGTCTTCGACTTCTTCCGCGACCGCCGGGGCATGGATTGTCAGGGTAAAGACAGAACCGGAACCCGGCTCACTGCTGACGGTAATATCGCCGCCCATATTTTTCGCCAACCGACGTGATACGGCCAGACCGATACCGGTCCCGGTGGCCGGTTTTCCGCCATGGCTATCTTTGACCTGATAGTACATGGCGAAAATTTTATCCTGCTCTTCACGGGGAATACCGATACCGGAATCCTGCACCTCAAAGTGCAGCATCTCGCCTTCGTCGTAGCGCACACGCACCACAACCTGGCCTTCGCGGGTAAACTTGACGGCGTTACTGATCAGGTTCCACAGAATCTGCCGCAGGCGCGTACCATCGGCGATAACCTGATGCGGCAATGGCAACGTCGGTTCAAGCACAAAACGCAGCCCTTTCTGATGCGCCTGCAAGCCGGAGAGATTTTCCAGGTCCGCCAGGAAACTGGTGAAGTCGAGCGGTTGGTTATCCAGTTGCACCTTACGGCGTTCCATCTTATCCATGTCGATAATATCGTTAAAAATATTCCCTAGCGTGACCGCAGAGACATGGATAGTTTTCAGGTATTTCTCTTGCTCTTCCGTCAGCTCAGTGTCGAGCAAAATGCGGCTCAGCCCGACAATGCCGTTAAGCGGCGTACGCAGCTCGTGGCTGATCGTTGAGATAAAGGTCGTCTTATCCCGGCTGGCGCGCTCCAGCGCATCCTGATAGCGCTTACGCTCGGTAATATCGCGGCCAAAGCCCATCAGTCCGTGGCGTTTACCGACACGGTCGTAATAGGGCACTTTGCGGATTTCGAAACAGGCTTTGCGCCCGTCAGGATAGTCAAGCCACTGCTCATAGGTCAGTGACACGTTATGGCGGAAGACTTTCTCATCGGTTTCGATCACTTTTTCCGCCGCTTCCGGTGAGTAGACATCCTGCGGTTTCAGGTTGATCAACTGTTTTTCGCTTTTCCCCGTCAGCAGCTCCATCGCCCGGTTACAGCCAGAAAACTCTTTGTCTTCATTGCGGTAAAACACCAGATCCGGGGAGGCATCGAGGAAAGAGCGCAGGAAAGAAGATTGCTGTTCGAGCTGGATCTGCGTTTGTTCGCGCTCCTGCATCTCTATTTTGAGTTGCTCAAACGTGGACTGCCGTTCAGCCTCCGCCTTTTCGCGATCGCTGATTTCCTGATTGAGCTGCGTAATGTTGTCTTTCAGTTGCACATTGAGCTTCAGATCGCGCTCACGCATCTCTTCCAGCTTATCCACAAGGCGAGACAAGCGCTGACGCGACTCTTCAAGCTGCTCTACCACCACCGACAGGAAGTAGACCGCCCAGGGCGTAATCAACAGACCAAAGAAGATGGAGCGGATAACGTCAATGCTTTCCACCTCCCCTTGCAACACCATGGTAACGGCCATCTGCACCACAATCGCAGTCACGACCAGTGCCAGCGCCAGCAAGAGGGAAAAACGCACCAGACCCAGTTTCATCATCAGGTCGACGTAATATTGCGCCAGTAAACGGATTTGCTTCATAGAGATTTCCTCGAACAAGTCCGCTCAATAATACCCAATTCTGAGCAAAGGGTTGAAGCGTGTGCGAAAAATGCGGCGGTAATTTGCGTTCCAATGAAAAAATACGAAGGAAGCAGCGAATGTTATGCGGGAGATTGCCAACAGCGACCTAATGCGGAGCCTTGCACACCGTGGACTGTCAGATAACGATCGAGCTCCACCATGCCCGTCCAACGGTTTTCGCACCATAACGGCGCCAGCAACGTCGGGCGACGCGCGCTGGCAGAAACGCGGTGATAGATCACCTCTGGCGGCGTATGGCGGATCATTTCGCCGGCAATCACCGTGTACTCCTCCAGCCCGATGCCATTAAGACGACCGGCTTCCCACGCTTTCGCCATGATGCTGCCTTTTACAATATGCAGCGGATGCAGCTTAATCCCGTCGACGCCGGTCTCAACAACGCGTTCAATGGTTTGCAGACAGTCCGGCGCACGCTCGCCAGGCAATCCCACAATCAGGTGGGTACACACTTTCAGGCCGCGCTCGCGGGCCAGTTGCGTGGTTTTCTGATAGCAGGCGAAATCATGACCGCGGTTAATACGGTGCAGTGTTTTATCGTGCGCGGTTTGCAGACCCAGCTCTAGCCAGACTTCATAGCCCTGATGGTGATATTCGCACAGCAGATCCAGCACCGCGTCCGGAACGCAGTCCGGGCGAGTGCCGACGCATAGCCCGACAATGCTCGCCTGGCTGACGGCCTGCTGGTACATCGAGCGCAGCACCTGCACTTCAGCCCAGGTGCTGGTATAGGCCTGGAAATACGCAAGATAACGCCTGGCGCGGTTAACAAGCATGGCCTGATGGGCCAGCTGTTCGGCAATGGAGCGATGCTGCTGCGCCTCGTCAGCAAAGGAAGCCACATTACAAAAAGTGCATCCCCCACGACCAATCGTGCCATCGCGGTTAGGGCAACTAAAACCGCCATGCAGCGTCAGTTTGTGAACTTTTTGCCCATAACGGCGAGCAAGATCCCCACCAAACATATTGACTAATTTCTGTAACTGCATAATCTGGAAGGCCGCCCTGAAGAAAGGGTGTAGCCTGCCACTTTTAGCTTTCGTCGGCGATGACCTGGATCAATCGCCCGGGAAGGCCTTTATCCATTGCATAAACAGTCAATATAATCGCAATTTCATTCACGCCACAGGCAATTACTTTTCCTTATGTTCCTGCATTATTTTGCAGAAATACGAACACTGGTGAAAAACAGTGACTTTATGCGGGCGGCGCTTCAGGAGCAGAATAAAAATCTGCCATTAATTCGACAATCAGAATAGAACATCATAAAGAGCGCTTTTGGATAGTGAGTCAGATCACACTCTGCTGCCGCTTAGTCTGCCGTTTACTCAATGTAAAAATAGTTAAATTCACTTATTTATCAAATTGTTAATTCATGTTTAGCACATTTTTGTATAAATAAGCTCGGCATTTGACCTGTGTACGGATTCCCGATAACTTGGAAATCCGCTGGAAGCTTTCTGGATGAGCAGTCTGCTCATCATATTTATGCAGTTATTGAGATTCCCTCTTAAGCAAGTCCTCAACACTTGTGTATCGATGCGAAAAGGAAATTAAAAGAGGGCGACATGCGAGGCAAATGCCCCGTCGCCATGCTCTTTTTACGCCTGTGCGCATCGTTCAGGAGGGGCTCCCGTAGAGCCTGGGGAGGTTCACTGATATGTTGTACGATAAATCCCTTGAGAGGGATAACTGTGGTTTCGGCCTGATCGCCCACATAGAAGGCGAACCTAGCCACAAGGTAGTGCGCACCGCTATTCACGCACTGGCCAGAATGCAGCACCGCGGCGCAATTCTCGCCGACGGTAAAACCGGTGATGGTTGCGGTTTGCTGCTGCAAAAACCCGATCGTTTCTTCCGTATTGTGGCGGAAGAGCGCGGCTGGCGTTTAGCCAAAAATTACGCCGTGGGCATGCTGTTCCTGAACCAGGATCCGGAAAAAGCCAGCTCATCGCGCCGTATTGTTGAAGAAGAGCTTCAACGTGAGACCTTGTCCATTGTTGGCTGGCGCGATGTGCCGACGAACGACGGGGTGCTCGGTGAAATCGCCCTCTCCTCGCTGCCTCGTATTGAGCAAATCTTTGTTAACGCCCCGGCAGGCTGGCGTCCACGCGATATGGAGCGTCGTCTGTTTATCGCCCGTCGCCGTATTGAAAAACGCCTGCAGGAAGATAAAGAGTTCTACGTTTGTAGTCTCTCGAACCTGGTGAATATCTATAAAGGTCTGTGTATGCCGGCTGACCTGCCGCGCTTCTACCTGGACCTGGCGGACCTGCGTCTGGAATCGGCCATTTGCCTGTTCCACCAGCGCTTCTCCACCAACACCGTACCGCGCTGGCCGCTGGCGCAGCCGTTCCGCTACCTGGCGCACAACGGTGAAATCAACACCATCACCGGCAACCGTCAGTGGGCGCGTGCGCGTACCTATAAATTCCAAACGCCGCTGATTCCGGATCTCCATGATGCCGCGCCGTTCGTCAACGAAACCGGCTCAGACTCCAGCTCAATGGATAACATGCTCGAACTGCTTCTGGCAGGCGGGATGGATATCGTGCGCGCGATGCGTCTGTTGGTGCCGCCAGCATGGCAGAACAACCCGGATATGGATCCGGACTTACGCAGCTTCTTCGACTTTAACTCCATGCATATGGAACCGTGGGACGGCCCGGCGGGCATTGTGATGTCCGACGGTCGTTTCGCCGCCTGTAACCTCGACCGTAACGGTCTGCGTCCGGCGCGCTATGTCATCACCAAAGACAAGCTGATCACCTGTGCTTCTGAAGTGGGCATCTGGGATTACCAGCCGGACGAAGTGGTGGAAAAAGGCCGCGTTGGCCCCGGTGAGTTGATGGTTATCGATACCCGCGGCGGGCGCATTCTGCACTCGGCGGAAACCGATGACGATCTGAAAAGCCGCCACCCGTACAAAGAGTGGATGGAGAAAAACGTCCGCCGTCTGGTGCCGTTTGAAGATCTGCCGGATGAAGAAGTCGGCACCCGCGAAATGGATGACGATCTGCTGGCCAGCTATCAGAAACAGTTTAACTACAGTTTTGAAGAGCTGGACTCCGTTATCCGCGTGCTGGGTGAAAATGGCCAGGAAGCGGTCGGATCGATGGGGGATGACACGCCATTCGCCGTGCTCTCAAGCCAGCCGCGCATTATTTATGACTACTTCCGTCAGCAGTTTGCGCAGGTGACCAACCCGCCTATCGATCCGCTACGTGAAGCGCACGTGATGTCGCTGGCCACCAGCATTGGCCGCGAAATGAACGTCTTCTGTGAAGCCGAAGGCCAGGCGCACCGTCTGAGCTTTAAATCGCCGATCCTGCTCTATTCCGATTTCAAACAGCTCACGACGATAAAAGAAGAGCACTACCGCGCCGATACGCTGGATATCACGTTCGACGTCACCGAAGTGACGCTGGAAGAGACCGTTAAAGCGCTGTGTGATAAAGCTGAACAGATGGTGCGTAACGGCACCGTGCTGCTGGTGCTCTCCGATCGCAATATCGCGAAAAATCGCCTGCCGGTTCCGGCGCCAATGGCGGTGGGCGCTATCCAGACGCGTCTGGTTGATAAGAGCCTGCGCTGTGACGCCAACATTATTGTCGAAACCGCCAGCGCCCGCGACCCGCACCACTTCGCGGTGCTGTTGGGCTTCGGCGCGACGGCTATCTACCCGTACCTGGCGTATGAAACGCTGGCAAAACTGGTCGACAATAAAGCCATCGAGAAAAACTACCGCACTGTGATGCTGAACTACCGTAACGGCATCAACAAAGGTCTGTACAAGATCATGTCCAAAATGGGCATCTCGACCATTGCCTCTTATCGCTGTTCCAAACTGTTCGAAGCGGTCGGTCTGCATGACGATGTCGCCGCACTGTGCTTCCAGGGTGTGATTAGCCGTATTGGCGGCGCAGGCTTTACCGACTTCCAGCAGGATCTGCTGAACCTCTCTAAAGTCGCCTGGCTGGCGCGTAAGCCGCTGTCACAAGGCGGTCTGCTGAAGTATGTCCACGGCGGCGAATATCACGCTTACAACCCGGACGTGGTGCGTACGCTGCAACAGGCGGTGCAGAGCGGCGAATATAGCGACTATCAGGAATATGCGAAGCTGGTAAACGAGCGCCCGGCGGCAACGCTGCGCGACCTGTTATCCATCACGCCAAACGGCGAAGCGGTCAATCTGAAAGATGTGGAACCGGCGAGTGAGCTGTTTAAACGCTTTGATACCGCGGCCATGTCTATTGGTGCATTGAGCCCGGAAGCCCATGAAGCGCTGGCGGAAGCCATGAACAGCCTTGGCGGTTTCTCTAACTCCGGTGAAGGCGGTGAAGACCCGGCGCGTTACGGCACCAACAAAGTCTCGCGAATTAAGCAGGTTGCTTCCGGTCGCTTCGGCGTAACGCCGGCTTATCTGGTGAACGCTGATGTTATCCAGATCAAAGTCGCTCAGGGGGCCAAACCAGGTGAAGGCGGTCAGTTGCCAGGCGATAAAGTCACGCCGTACATCGCGAAACTGCGCTATTCCGTACCTGGCGTCACGCTGATTTCCCCACCGCCGCACCACGATATTTACTCTATTGAGGATTTGGCGCAGCTGATTTTTGACCTGAAACAGGTCAACCCGAAAGCGATGATCTCCGTGAAGCTGGTTTCCGAACCGGGCGTCGGCACCATCGCGACCGGTGTGGCAAAAGCGTACGCCGACCTGATCACTATCGCCGGTTACGATGGCGGCACCGGCGCAAGCCCGCTCTCCTCGGTGAAATATGCCGGTTGCCCGTGGGAACTGGGTCTGGTGGAAACCCAACAGGCACTGGTTGCCAATGGTCTGCGCCATAAGATCCGTTTGCAGGTGGATGGCGGTCTGAAAACCGGGCAGGACATCATTAAAGCGGCGATCCTGGGTGCAGAAAGCTTTGGCTTCGGCACCGGTCCGATGGTGGCGCTGGGCTGTAAATATCTGCGTATCTGTCACCTGAACAACTGCGCTACTGGTGTAGCAACACAGGACGATAAACTGCGTAAGAACCACTATCACGGTCTGCCGTTCAAAGTGACGAACTACTTTGAATTCATCGCACGTGAAACCCGCGAGCTGATGGCGCAACTGGGTGTTAAACGCCTGGTCGACCTGATTGGCCGCACTGACCTGCTGAAAGAGCTGGATGGTTTTACCGCCAAACAGCAAAAACTGGATCTGGCTAAACTGCTGGAAACCGCTGAGCCGCATGCGGGTAAGGCGCTGTACTGCACCGAAAACAACCCGCCGTTTGATAATGGCGTGCTGAATGCGCAGTTGTTGCAGCAGGCGAAACCGTTTGTGGATGAGAAACAGAGCAAAACCTTCTGGTTCGATATCCGCAACACCGACCGCTCCGTTGGCGCGTTGCTGTCTGGCTATATTGCACGGACGCACGGCGACCAGGGTCTGGCGGCCGATCCGATTAAAGCCCACTTTAGCGGCACCGCGGGTCAGAGCTTCGGCGTATGGAACGCAGGCGGCGTTGAGCTTTACCTGACCGGTGATGCCAACGACTACGTCGGTAAAGGTATGGCGGGCGGTCTGCTGGCCATTCGTCCTCCGGTGGGTTCGGCTTTCCGCAGCCATGAAGCGAGCATTATCGGCAACACCTGTCTGTATGGCGCCACCGGTGGCCGACTCTACGCCGCAGGGCGTGCGGGCGAGCGTTTCGCGGTGCGTAACTCGGGTGCTATTACCGTGGTGGAAGGCATTGGCGATAACGGTTGTGAATACATGACTGGCGGTATTGTTTGCGTACTGGGTAAAACCGGCGTCAACTTTGGTGCGGGTATGACAGGCGGCTTCGGCTATGTACTGGATGAAGACGGTGAATTCCGTAAACGCGTTAACCCGGAACTGGTGGAAGTGTTGAGCGTCGATGACCTCGCCATCCATGAAGAACATCTGCGCGGTCTGATCACCGAACATGTGCAGCATACCGGTTCTCAGCGCGGCGAAGAGATCCTGGCGAACTGGCCAGCATTTGCGGCGAAATTCGCTCTGGTTAAGCCGAAATCCAGCGATGTGAAAGCCCTGTTAGGTCACCGTAGTCGCAGCGCGGCTGAGTTGCGCGTGCAGGCGCAGTAAGGAATTCAGATGAGTCAGAATGTTTACCAATTTATCGACCTACAGCGCGTTGACCCGGCAAAAAAACCGCTGAAGCTGCGTAAAATCGAATTTGTTGAGATCTATGAGCCCTTCTCTGAAGGCCAGGCCAAGGCGCAGGCAGATCGCTGCCTCTCCTGCGGCAACCCTTACTGCGAGTGGAAATGCCCGGTTCATAACTACATTCCGAACTGGCTGAAGCTGGCTAACGAAGGGCGTATTTTCGAAGCTGCGGAACTGTCGCATCAGACCAACACCCTGCCGGAAGTGTGCGGGCGCGTATGCCCGCAGGATCGTCTGTGCGAAGGTTCCTGTACGCTGAATGACGAGTTTGGCGCCGTGACCATCGGCAATATCGAGCGTTATATCAACGATAAAGCCTTTGAAATGGGCTGGCGTCCGGATTTAACCGGCGTGAAGCAGACCGACAAGCGTGTCGCCATTATCGGCGCGGGTCCGGCTGGGCTGGCGTGCGCCGACGTGCTGACCCGCAACGGTGTCAAAGCGGTCGTCTTCGATCGTCACCCGGAGATCGGCGGCTTGCTGACCTTTGGTATCCCGGCATTTAAGCTGGAAAAAGAAGTGATGACGCGTCGCCGTGAAATCTTCACCGGCATGGGCATTGAGTTCAAACTGAATACGGAAGTCGGTCGTGACGTACAGCTGGAAGATCTGCTGAAAGAGTATGACTCCGTCTTCCTGGGCGTGGGGACCTACCAGTCCATGCGTGGTGGCCTGGAGAATGAAGATGCGCAGGGTGTTTATGACGCATTGCCGTTCCTGATCGCCAATACCAAACAGCTGATGGGCTATGGCGAAACGCCGGACGCGCCATACGTCAGCATGGAAGGTAAACGCGTTGTGGTGCTTGGCGGTGGCGACACGGCGATGGACTGCGTACGCACTTCTGTTCGTCAGGGAGCCACCCACGTTATCTGCGCCTATCGCCGTGACGAAGAGAACATGCCGGGCTCGAAACGCGAAGTAAAAAACGCACGCGAAGAGGGTGTGGAATTCCAGTTTAATGTGCAGCCGCTGGGTGTTGAGATCAACGCTAACGGCAAAGTCTGCGGCGTGAAAATGGCGCGTACCGAGATGGGCGCACCGGATGCGAAAGGTCGTCGTCGTGCAGAGATCGTTGCAGGTTCAGAGCATGTGGTGCCAGCGGATGCGGTTGTTATGGCGTTTGGTTTCCGTCCTCACAGCATGGAGTGGCTGGCTAAGCACAGCGTTGAGCTGGACTCTCAGGGCCGTATTATCGCGCCTGAAGGTAGCGAAAATGCCTTCCAGACCAGCAATCCGAAAATCTTTGCCGGTGGAGACATCGTGCGTGGTTCCGATTTGGTCGTTACCGCCATCGCCGAAGGCCGTAAGGCGGCTGAAGGCATCATGAATTTCCTCGAAGTGTAATATCCATGTAGTGCCCAAAAGGAGGCTTCGGCCTCCTTTTTTATTGTCTTTTTTCAGGGAAGGACTGCAGGAACTGCCGATAGCAAAACAGGGCCAACCGGCCCTGTTTTGTTTTACTTCACTACCCGCAGCGACGGTCGCCCACCGCGCGGCGGCGGATCGTCGTCAGGATCGTTATCCTGATCGTCTGCGTGGTCAGGTTTATCACCGTCGATAACCGACATTACCGTCTCGCTTTCCTGCGCGGAAGTCTCGTCGTCATCGTTCAGACTAACGGCGTCTTCGTCGTATGCAGCTTCCGGTTCAAACATGGTGCCGGCGCCGTTTTCACGGGCATAAATCGCCAGTACGGCGGCCAGCGGCACAGAGACCTGGCGAGGTACACCACCGAAGCGAGCGCTGAAGCGCACTTCGTCATTGGCCAGCTCCAGGTTTCCGACCGCGCGCGGCGCGATGTTTAACACGATTTGCCCGTCACGCGCATACTCCATCGGCACGCGTACGCCCGGCATCGTCACATCAACAACCAGATGCGGCGTAAGCTGGTTATCCAGCAGCCATTCGTAAAAGGCCCGTAATAAGTACGGACGGCGTGGAGACAGTTGTGACAAATCCATGCAATTAACCCCGGCCCAGGCGCATTTCGCGCTCGGCTTCTGTCAGAGAGGCGAGGAAGGAGTCGCGTTCAAATACCCGCGTCATATATCCTTTCAGCTCTTTAGCGCCTGTACCGCTCAGCTCAATACCCAGTACCGGCAAACGCCACAGCAGCGGAGCAAGGTAGCAATCCACCAGGCTGAATTCGTCATTCAGGAAGTAAGGTTTCTGGGTGAACAGCGGGCCAATTGCCAGCAGTTCTTCACGGAGCTGTTTACGCGCCGCGTCAGCCTGCGCACCACTGCTGTTCTGGATAGTATTCATCAGCGAATACCAGTCCTTCTCAATACGGTGCATGTACAGACGGCTTTCACCACGCGCGACCGGATAAACCGGCATCAACGGCGGATGCGGGAAACGCTCATCCAGATATTCCATAATGATGCGTGATTCCCACAGAGTGAGCTCACGATCTACAAGTGTCGGTACGCTTTGATTCGGGTTGAGGTCAATCAGATCCTGAGGAGGATTATCCTTTTCCACGTGCTCAATTTCGAAGCTGACACCTTTTTCGGCCAGCACGATACGGACCTGATGGCTATAGATGTCCACAGGACCAGAAAACAGCGTCATTACCGAACGTTTGTTGGCAGCGACAGCCATGAAAACCTCCAGGTATATTCAGTATTTACTACTACCGGACCAAATCGACCGGTCAGATGTTGAGTTAACCACCCGCGCGTACTGTCACTCTCGTTTAAAAAGCAAACAAAAAATGAACAATCCCAGCCATTTGGGCAGAAAATTGGATGATAGTTTACCAGATTTTGCGGGCTTTGTGGTGAGGGGATTCTGGAAATGCTGAAAAAGAAGAGATAATCAATCAATTACTGTGGATAACATGATTTTTATCCATAAAAAAACCCGGTTTGCACCGGGTTTTTTCGCCAATCGTTCTGCCGAAGCAGAAACCAATTAACGTTTGGAGAACTGCGGACGACGACGTGCTTTGCGCAGACCGACTTTTTTACGTTCAACCTGACGAGCGTCACGGGTGACGAAGCCAGCTTTACGCAGTTCGGAACGCAGGGACTCGTCGTACTCCATCAGAGCGCGGGTGATACCGTGACGGATCGCGCCGGCCTGACCAGAGATACCACCACCTTTAACAGTGATGTACAGGTCCAGTTTTTCTACCATATCAACCAATTCCAGCGGCTGGCGAACTACCATGCGAGCAGTTTCGCGACCGAAGTACTGTTCCAGAGAACGCTGGTTAATAACGATTTTACCGTTGCCCGGTTTGATGAACACGCGAGCGGCGGAGCTTTTGCGGCGACCAGTGCCGTAGTATTGATTTTCAGCCATTGCCTATAATCCCGATTAGATGTCAAGAACTTGCGGTTGCTGTGCCGCGTGGTTGTGCTCGTTGCCTGCGTAAACTTTCAGTTTACGGTACATAGCACGACCCAGCGGGCCTTTTGGCAGCATGCCTTTAACCGCGATTTCAATCACACGCTCAGGACGGCGGGCAATCATCTCTTCAAAGGTCGCTTCTTTGATACCACCGATGTGGCCGGTGTGGTGGTAGTACATTTTGTCTTCGCGCTTGTTGCCGGTTACAGCAACTTTTTCTGCGTTCAGAACGATGATGTAATCACCAGTATCAACGTGCGGAGTGTATTCCGCTTTATGCTTACCGCGCAGGCGACGAGCCAGTTCGGAAGCCAGACGGCCCAGAGTTTTACCGGTCGCGTCAACAACATACCAGTCGCGTTTTACGGTTTCTGGTTTAGCTGTAAAAGTTTTCATTAAAAGCTTACCCAAATAAATTAGTTACACGTTGGTGAACACCCAAACGCTTAAATACAAGTGAGGTTCACACGACATTGTCCAGTAAACCCACCCCTTCGGATATGTTTAGCCGGCACACAAGTGTTTCGGGAAAAAAACCTTGTTGTAACGTGGGGTCGCAGGATTATAGAGAAGTCGGGGTCAAAGATCGACCCCTTTTTGTGATTTGGATGGGGATTTGTCGCGTCTTTTCCCGCCCCACTACGGCATATGCGTGCGTTTCAGGTACTCTTCGCTCTGCATCTCCTGCAAACGCGATAGACAGCGCTGAAATTCAAACTTCAGACGTTCGCCTTGATAAATCTCATGCAGCGGCGATGCGGCGCTCACCACCAGTTTTACATGACGCTCGTAAAACTCATCCACCAGTGCAATAAAGCGCCGTGCCTCACTTTCCATCAGCGGCGTCATCACCGGCACTTCAAATAACAGAACGGTATGGAACAGCCGTGAGAGTGCAATGTAATCGTGCTGGCTGCGCGCATCCACACAGAGCGTGGCAAACGACACCGCCAGCGTCTGGTTTTCCACGCCCAGAGTCGGCAACGGACGGTGATTAATTTCCAGCTCCGGCGCACGCTCGCGTGTTGCGCCCGCCAGCGCCAGCCAGAGTTTGTCCATCTGTTGGTGAGTTTCATCATTGAGCGGCGTCAGCCACAGATGCGCCTGCGTTAACGTACGCAGGCGATAATCGACACCCGCATCGACATTCATAATGTCGCAGAACTGCTTGATTGCATCGATAGCGGGCAGAAAACGCGAACGCTGCAAGCCGTTGCGATAGAGCTCATCTGGCGGAATATTCGAGGTGGCGACCAGCGTGATCCCACGCGCGAACAGCGCTTTCATCAATCCGCCAAGCAGCATTGCGTCGGTAATGTCCGACACGAAAAATTCATCGAAACACAGCACATCGGTTTCGGCTTTAAAGCGGTCAGCCACGATCTCCAGTGGGTCCGTTTGCCCTTGCATCGACGTCAGCTCTTCGTGCACGCGCAGCATAAAACGGTGGAAATGCAGGCGCTGCTTACGGGCTCCGGGCAGGCTTTGATAGAACAGATCCATCAGCCAGGTCTTCCCGCGCCCTACGCCGCCCCACATATACAGGCCGCGTACTGGCGCTGGCGTGCGCGTATCGCGCTTGCCCAGCAATTTGCCGAACGTCGCCAGCAGGCCGCTGCTCTGCGGTGCGGCAGTTTCACTGCGGTTGATTAACGCCTGGTAAATAATGTCCAGTCGGTTAACGGCTTCTTTTTGCACATCATCCGGCTGATGGCTACCCTCGTGCAGGGCATTGAGATATCGCGATGTCGGGGAAAGGCTTTGCATGGTGTTATTGTTGTTCCTTGAAAATCGATCCGCCCCCACAGGGTTGACGAAAAAAAGGCCGTTCTACACTACGCGATGCTGCGGCAGGATTCCACTTCTGCACTATTAGCGGTTATAGTGGCACTATCAGGCGCAGGCAGGAGCTTGCCGCCGGGACCCTACGGAATCACAAAACAACGGGAGAAGTTCATGACCTGGGAATATGCGCTAATTGGGTTGGTTGTCGGCATTATTATCGGTGCCGTGGGCATGCGTTTCGGAAACCGCAAATTGCGCCAACAACAGGCCTTGCAGTACGAACTGGAAAAAAACAAAGCCGAACTGGAAGAGTACCGCGAAGAGCTGGTGAGCCACTTTGCCCGCAGCGCAGAGCTTCTGGATAACATGGCGCACGACTACCGCCAGCTTTACCAGCACATGGCTAAAAGCTCCTCCAGCCTGCTGCCGGAAATGTCCGCGGAAGAAAACCCGTTCCGTAACCGTCTGGCTGAATCGGAAGCCAGCAACGATCAGGCGCCGGTACAGATCCCGCGCGACTATTCAGAAGGTGCATCCGGCCTGTTGCGCGGCAGCGCAAACCGCAAATAATCGATCCTTTTCCTTATTTTTACGGGCGCGTATCGCGCGCCCGTCCCTTCTTCTGCATCGCAGCTATTATTTAGTCGTTCACCTCATTGTTACGCGGTTGAAATTTCAATAACATCAAATTGTTTTGGGGCGTCATTCCTTTCACTTCAGGTAACGAGAGCCAGCATCAATGAAGAAACCAACCCAGCTGTTGAGTGCGTTTGCGTTAAGTGTCGGGTTAACTCTCTCGGCACCATTCCAGGCGATGGCGGCGATGCCGTCACAGGTGCCTGGCCAGGGTGCGCTGCCAAGTCTCGCGCCGGTTCTGGAAAAGGTTCTGCCCGCCGTGGTTAGCGTGCAGGTTGAAGGTACAGCCGTACAGGGTCGGAAAATCCCTGAGGAACTGAAAAAGTATTTCGGCGAAGAGATGCCGGATCAGCAGCAGCAAGCGCAACCCTTTGAAGGTCTGGGGTCCGGCGTCATTATCGATGCCGCCAAAGGCTATGTGTTGACCAATAACCACGTCATCAATCAGGCGCAAAAAATCAATGTGCAACTGAACGATGGGCGCGAGTTCGAAGCCAAACTGATTGGCAGCGACGATCAGAGCGACATCGCTCTGCTACAGTTGCAAAACGCGTCTAACCTGACGCAAATCGCCATCGCCGATTCGGATACGCTGCGCGTGGGCGATTTCGTTATCGCCGTCGGCAACCCGTTCGGCCTTGGTCAGACGGCGACATCCGGGATTGTCTCTGCACTCGGGCGAAGCGGTCTGAATCTGGAAGGGCTGGAAAACTTTATTCAAACCGACGCCTCCATCAACCGCGGTAACTCCGGCGGCGCGCTGCTGAATCTTAACGGCGAGCTTATCGGCATCAATACGGCGATCCTCGCGCCGGGCGGCGGCAGCGTGGGCATCGGTTTTGCTATCCCCAGCAATATGGCGCAGACGCTCTCTAAACAGTTGATTCAGTTTGGTGAGATTAAACGCGGCTTGCTGGGTATTAAAGGCACAGAAATGAGCGCAGACATCGCCAAAGCCTTTAATCTCAATGTTCAGCGCGGCGCGTTTGTCAGCGAAGTGTTACCGAATTCCGGCTCTGCGAAAGCGGGGATCAAATCCGGCGATGTGATTGTCAGTCTGAACGGGAAGCCTTTAACCAGCTTTGCTGAACTGCGTTCACGCATTGCCACCACAGAACCCGGTTCGAAAGTGAAACTCGGCATTCTGCGCGACGGCAAACCGCTGGATGTGGAAGTGACGCTGGATAAAAGCACCTCCTCTTCCGCCAGCGCGGAGCTGATTTCACCGTCCTTGCAGGGCGCGGAATTAAGCGACGGCCAGCTTAAAGACGGCACCAAGGGCATTACCATTGGTGAGGTGGAGAAAGGCAGCGCCGCTGCGCAGGCCGGTCTGCACAAAGATGACGTGATCATTGGCGTGAACCGTGACCGCGTGCAATCCATCGCGGAAATGCGCAAAGTGCTGGAAACAAAACCCTCGGTAATGGCGTTGCATATCATCCGCGGAAACGACAGCATCTATTTATTGCTGCGTTAAGCGTTTCCTCTTCCCGGGCATCACCGCCGCATGTGATGTCCGGGTAACTCATGGTATGCTGCTGCCGTTCCCTTTTTTAATGACTATCCCATCATGTATGTGAAGCTTTTACGCTCGGTTGCAATCGGTGTTGTCGTCGGTGGCCTGATCATCGCCGCCATGCCTTCGTTACGCCAGAATAACCCTCTGGTGTCGCGTCAATTCGACAGCACGGATGAAACGCCCGCCAGCTACAACCCGGCAGTTCGTCGTGCGGCGCCTGCGGTGGTAAACGTCTATAACCGCAGCCTGAATAGCTCCACCCATGATCGTCTCGAAATCCGCACCCTGGGTTCCGGTGTGATCATGGACCAACGCGGTTATATCGTTACCAACAAACACGTGATTAACGACGCAGACCAGATCATCGTCGCTTTGCAGGATGGTCGGGTGTTTGAAGCGCTGCTGGTCGGTTCGGATTCTCTGACCGATTTGGCGGTACTGAAGGTGAATGCCACCGGCGGGCTGCCAGTGATCCCCATCAATGCCAAACGCACGCCGCATATCGGTGATGTGGTGCTGGCAATCGGTAACCCGTATAACCTCGGGCAAACCATTACCCAGGGGATTATCAGCGCCACCGGGCGTATCGGCCTGAACCCTACCGGGCGGCAAAACTTCCTGCAAACCGATGCGTCCATCAACCACGGCAACTCCGGCGGTGCATTGGTTAACTCGCTGGGCGAACTGATGGGCATCAACACCCTTTCCTTCGATAAAAGCAATGATGGCGAGACACCGGAAGGTATTGGTTTTGCGATTCCCTTCCAGCTGGCTACCAAGATTATGGATAAGTTGATCCGCGATGGCCGGGTAATCAGGGGCTATATCGGTATTGGCGGGCGGGAAATCGCGCCATTGCATTCGCAGGGCGGCGGCATCGATCCGATTCAGGGGATCGTCGTTAACGAAGTCTCAACCGATGGGCCAGCCGCACGCGCAGGCATCCAGGTGAATGATGTTATTACGTCCGTGAACGGTAAACCTGCGGTTTCAGCTCTCGAAACCATGGATCAGGTAGCGGAAATTCGCCCGGGCTCGGAAATCCCGGTGGAGGTGATGCGTGATGATAAGAAATTGACCTTCAAGGTCACCATTCAGGAATACCCGTCGACCAACTGATGACAACAAAAAACCGGAGCGACAGGCTCCGGTTTTTTTCGCTTCCCGCCATCGCGGGGTAGCAGCATTTAGCGGTTAACGAAGTCTACGCCAAGCTGGATGTCTTTATGGAGCGTTTCCAGCATACCTTCCAGCGACTGCTGCTCAAATGCGCTGAGCTTACCGATAGCATGACGCTCTTCGATACCGTTTTTCCCCAGACGCAGCGGTTGTGCGAAGAAACGCGCGTACTCGCCGTCACCTTCAACATAAGCACACTCCACCACGCCTTGTTCACCCTGTAGCGCGCGCACCAGCGACAGACCAAAACGCGCAGCGGCCTGGCCCATAGAAAGCGTTGCAGAGCCGCCACCCGCTTTCGCTTCAACCACTTCAGTACCCGCATTCTGGATACGTTTGGTCAGATCAGCGACTTCCTGCTCGGTAAAACTTACGCCCGGAACCTGTGACAGCAACGGCAGGATCGTGACGCCAGAATGGCCACCGATCACCGGCACTTCAATACTGCCTGGCAGTTTGTTTTTCAGCTCGGCAACAAAGGTGTTAGAACGGATGATATCCAGCGTGGTCACGCCAAACAGCTTGTTCTTATCGTAGACACCGGCTTTTTTCAACACTTCCGCAGCAATAGCCACTGTGGTGTTCACCGGGTTGGTGATAATGCCAATGCAGGCTTTTGGTGCGGTTTTCGCCACCTGCGCCACCAGATTTTTGACGATACCGGCATTCACGTTGAACAGGTCGGAGCGATCCATACCCGGTTTACGTGCGACGCCAGCCGAAATCAGTACGACATCGGCTCCGACCAGCGCAGGCGTAGCATCTTCGCCGGCAAAGCCTTTAATGTTCACATCGGTAGGAATATGGCTGAGATCCACAGCGACCCCTGGCGTTACAGGGGCAATATCATAGAGTGAGAGTTCTGAACCAGAAGGCAGTTGTGTTTTCAGTAGTAGGGCTAGCGCCTGACCGATACCGCCGGCCGCGCCGAGGACTGCGACTTTCATCCTAAACTCCTTATTATGGTTAGCTAAATATTTTGTTACTCCGTTGCGGCGACCTTAATTCACCCTGATAATTATGACAATGACCCTGCAAAAATTCTGCGGACTGGCACACTGTTAGATCTTATAGTAGGTGGATACGACCGACAGATCGGCAAACTAAGCAACTAACACAGAGAGTTTATAATATAGCTCTGTTATTCACCAAAATTACATCAACTTTATAACATTTACTTTACTTTCAAATGTTATTTGCGACGCAGGACACAAGCCTCTGTCCTTCATGGCAGTTTTTGATAAACTCCGCGCCTTCCACGGTTTTTTTCAGAATTTACCTCATTAGATTATTTGCATAAAAATTCATCCATATGCATAATAATGTTGTTTTCATGACCATAATACGGGTGACTTATGCGAAGCTCGGCAAAACAAGAAGAATTAGTTAAAGCGTTCAAAGCGCTGCTTAAAGAAGAGAAATTCAGTTCTCAGGGAGAGATTGTCCAGGCTTTGCAGGATGAGGGCTTCGACAATATTAACCAGTCCAAAGTATCCCGCATGCTGACCAAATTCGGCGCGGTGCGCACGCGCAATGCAAAAATGGAAATGGTTTACTGCCTGCCGGTAGAACTTGGCGTCCCGACCACGTCCAGTCCGCTGAAAAACCTCGTGCTGGATATCGACTATAACGACGCGGTGGTCGTTATCCACACCAGCCCGGGCGCTGCACAGCTTATTGCACGTCTGTTGGACTCTCTGGGTAAAGCAGAAGGGATCCTCGGCACCATCGCCGGTGACGACACCATCTTCACTACGCCTTCCAGCAACTTTACCGTTAAACAACTGTACGAAGCGATCCTGCAAGTCTTCGAACAGGAGCTCTAATCGCGCTTCCCCGCGGTTTTTACCGCGGGGGAATATTCGGCTTTTCTTTCCTTCACCCCGACATTTCACCACATCCACTTTAACAGTTAGTGCGATTTATCGTTTCGCTTGACCACTCCAGCGCATACCACCGCACAAAAAATCAAATCCAGATATCCATATGATTTTATTAACTATCGTTAAGTAATTTATGGCGAAGCGGTGATTTTTTATGCTTTAAGGTAATAAAAAAGCGTATCACTTATTCCCATAAACGAGTGTTATAATTAGCCTGGTATTAATTCTTTGCGTGATTAGTGTATACTTGATTTTGTGATGAGGGTCACGAAATAAGACCCCCGAAGAAATTAAAGCAAAGAATACGACGAGGTAAGCATCATGAATATCAAATCAACTGTAGCAACACTGGGCCTGCTGTCTGCACTGTCATTCGGCGCATTCGCCGCTGATTCCATCAATGCGGATCAGGCACAATCCCGCCAGTCTCTGGGCACCGTTTCTGTCGGCGCGGTCGCATCTTCTCCGATGGATATGCGTGCTGAGCTGAACAAAAAAGCAGAAGCACAAGGCGCATCGGCTTACCGCATCATCGAAGCCCGCACCGGTGACCAGTGGCACGCTACTGCAGAACTGTACAAATAAGTTTTACCGATAAACCCTATGTAATGTCGCTCAACAGCACCAGGTATAAAAAAAGTGGTTCAATCCTTCTCGCTGTTGAGACGCTCTTAAGGAGACTGACAATGAAACGTAATCTGATCATCGCATCCCTTGGCCTTGCTTCACTGATCTCTTTCGGCGCAAGCGCCGCCACCCTGGTCACTAACGATCAGGCCAGCAACCTGCAACCTATGGGCAGCGTCTCTGTATCACAGGTAGGCGGTGTGCCGATGGATATTCGCCAGGAACTGTCCGCCAAAGCTGACCAGGCTGGTGCCAGCAGCTATCGCATTATCGAAGCACGTACGGGCGACCATACCCACGTAACGGCTGAACTGTATAAATAAACCCTCGTCGTCTTGTCCGACGACTTGCCCCTGCCTGTCAGGGGCTTTTTTTTGCCTTCAGCGAACGTTAAAGCGCAACTGCCCTTCCAGTTCCTCTTCGGCTTCATCAAACAACAAGATCAACGCCCCAAAACGGCGACGTTGTTTTTCCGGTAAATGGGTAAACACAATCTCCACCGGTAACGGTAACTCCCCTTCCATCACCGCATCCCACAATGAATCCAAATCGTGAATTTTCTCGCGATCAATAGCGAACTGGTGGGTAAATTCGCGATAGAAAGCACGTTGATCATCAATGTTTTTAAAATCGAACGTGTAGGTTTTCATGGTCTCCGCCGCCCGTAACGTTACAGTCCCCCGAGATGCAGGGTTTTCACTTCAAGGAATTCCTCCAGTCCCAGCACCGATCCTTCCCGGCCCAGACCAGATTCCTTCACCCCGCCAAATGGCCCCAGTTCCGTTGATACAGCGCACTCGTTAATGCCGATCATCCCGCTCTCAAGCGCCTGCGAAACGCGGAATACCCGCTGCAGATTCTGCGTATAGAAGTAGGCCGCAAGGCCAAATGGTGTTGCGTTGGCGCGCGTCACGACCTCCTCTTCCGAGGTAAAACGGAAGCAGGCCGCTACCGGGCCAAATGTCTCTTCCTGCGCCAGTTTCATACCGTCGCTGCAATCGCCCAGAACAGTGGGCAGCCAGAAGTTCCCCCCCAGGCTATGCGGTTTGCCGCCTGCCAGCACTTTCGCCCCTTTGGCCACCGCATCGTCCACATGCTCGCGCACTTTCTCCACGGCGGCAGGTTCAATAAGCGGGCCAACGACAACCCCCTCATCCAGGCCATTCCCGACCTTCAGCGCGCTCACCGCTGCGCTCAGCTTCCGGGTAAACTGCTCATAGATCGATTCATGGATATAAAAGCGATTAACGCTGACGCAAACCTGACCGGCATTACGGAATTTATTGGCAATCGCGCCCTGTACCGCCGCGTCGATGTCCGCATCCTCAAACACGATATACGGTGCGTTCCCGCCGAGCTCCATCGACACTTTCTTCATCGTTTCAGCGGCGTTGCGCACCAACGTTTTACCGACAGCAGTCGAGCCGGTGAACGAAATCTTGCGCACGTCATGGCTGGACATAATCGCATCGCTGATTTCAGGCGTATTTCCGGCAACGGCATTCAGCACGCCATCAGGTACACCCGCTTTTTTTGCCAGCGTCAGCAAGGCAAACGCGCTTAGCGGCGTGTTATTGGCGGGTTTGATAACCCCGGTGCATCCCGCCGCCAGTGCCGGACCCAGTTTGCGCGTCAGCATCGCCATCGGGAAGTTCCACGGCGTAATAGCCGCCACCACACCGACGGGTTCACGGGTTGCAAGGATCCGTGAACCGGGCTTAATCGGGGGAATAATCTCCCCATTGGCGCGTTTGGCCTGCTCCGCAAACCACTGAATAAAGCTGGCGGCATACTCCACTTCGCCTTCGGCTTCTTTCAAAGGCTTGCCCTGTTCGGTGGTCATCAACTGACCCAGCCAGCGTTTGTTTTCAATGATCAATTCATACCAGCGATAAAGAATGGTGGAGCGTTCTTTCGCGGTTTTCGCCCGCCATGCGGGGAAGGCCCGGGTCGCAGCAGCGATGGCCTCTTCCGTCTCTTTTTTGCCTGCTTTAGCAACTTTCGCGATGACGTCACCGGTGGCGGGGTTCAGAACGTCAAATGTGGTAGCCAGCGATTTCCAGACGCCATCAACCAGATAACCGGTCTGAAAAAGCGCGTTATCCTGCAGTGCCTGCGTGGTCATTTGTCCTCCTGATCGGTGATGTGTGAAATCTCTTCCCAAGTATAGACATAAAAAAACCGACGCTTTTGGCGTCGGTTCTGCGTTTAACTGCGGGTAAGCGCATGCTGGTATTTCCGCAACATGCCCGTCAGCCGGTGCACAGGCTCGGTAACCTGCGGCGGGGCATCCCAGTGGTGCAATTTATGCTGGTAGATGTCCAGCTCATCCAGTAACTGCGTAAAACTGAGCTGGCGCTTATTATCGTTACCGGCAGAAATGACCTGCGCGGCGGTACGGCGTAGCTGCCGGTGAAACGCCGAGAGATCATCATTAATCGGTACAGGCGCATCGCGCAGGCGCTGGTGAGCAATAATCAGCGTTAACGCCAGGCGAAACTTCGCTATATCGCCGGGGAATTTGTTCAACAGCAGAAAAAGCTGCTGATACAGTGCAGGCAAGTGGTTCTCTTTACGGCGCGCAGTATTGGTGGTCATCGCCGATACCGCCGCCGACACAAACTGATTCAACAACATGCGTCCGGTACGTGCTCGTGAATTATCCCGCACCAGCAGCAACACCAGCATCGCCAGCACCACGCCCACCAGTTGCCCCAACGCATTATCCAGAAACTGGCTGAACTTAAAGGTCATGGGATTATCCAGCACCAGGATATTAATGGTCCCCGCCAGCGTCGCCATTGAACCCAGACGCCGTTTCTGCACTTCAATGCCAATGAAGAACGCGAGCACCGCCATACTGATACAGAGCAGCAGCATGCTTTGCTGGGTGGAGGGCAGGATCACTAAGTAGTAGAACGACCCGATAGGCAACGCCCATAACATGCCGTAAATAAAGTCTTTTGCTACCATTTTCGGATTTGGCAAACGCATTGCCAGTGAAGTAACAACGGCAATCATCACCATCGAACCGCTGCCCGATGTCCAGCCCGTCCACAACCAGAACAGCGTCCCGAGCATGCATGACAATGTCGTGCGCCAGAAGTTAACCATTGCATGATGGCGCTCCGCCGACTCCGGTTTCACCACCGTTTCACCCTGCAACACCTCTTCTTCAATGGTGCTGATCTTCGCATTGCCAATCACACCGCGTTTCAGCAACAGATAGCGGGTTGCCGCGCCGACCCAGCTATAAATGGTCACCGGCGTCTCCCGCTCACCGGTCCAGGCGATCACCCGGCGCACTCTTTTCATCTGTTTGTGAACATCCTGCACGCTGTCGACCGGTTCATTAAATAGCTCGCGGAAGGTGTCGGTGATCAGCTCCGGGCGAGTGTTTTGAATCAGGTAGGTTTCACACGCCTGTGTTATTAACGTCAACGACAGGGTATTAATCGCCTTCAGGCGTCGGTTGGCGCGCCCCCAGCGGGAAGACTCAATCTTCAGGTTGGTGCGCATGCCATCCAGCGCGGTCGTCCGCCGCACCAGGGCTGCCCAGGCTTTGTCGACCTCTTCACTGTCGCCATGTTTGATGCACAACTGCATCAGCTGATAGTGCGCCACCAGCAGGCTATCCAGTTCGCGGTCAATTTCCTGCTTAATTGAGCGTGGGGAAAACAGCAGGTCGGCAACAATCGCGCAGAGAATGCCCACCACAATTTCGCTGCAACGTTCAACGGCAAATTGCGGCGCCAACAGCGGCTCGGTTTGAATGGTGACGACAATAATTAACGCGGTGTAGCCTGCCAGTCCCCACGCATAGGAGTTTTCGACGCGCACCAGCGAAGAGACCCAGGTGCAAAACCCGGCCCAGATACAGCACACCATCAACATCAGCAGCGGCGTGCGGATCAGCATGATAATAATGGTTAAGCCGGCAATACAGCCAATAAAGGTGCCGATAATGCGCAACATCCCGCGATAACGGATCGCGCCGGAATAAGGTTCGCCTCCGGCGGCAAAGGCCGGACCCGCAGCAACGATGGCCGCAGTCAGCACCGCCCAGCGTGGCGTTTCAAGCTGAAAGTGGAAACCTACGAACAGCGCCAGCACCACGGCAAAGGCCAGTTTGAAGGCAAAACGCAGATGCTGGCTGGCAATTGAGAACAGCCCCATAGCGATTACCCCAGCTCACGCAGACGATGCGCCATTTTGCGGAAGAAAGAGTCCTGGCTTTCATCGCGATCGGATTGCCCCGTCACCACCACCGTGGCGGTCGTGCCCGACGGCCACAAATTCCCCTGTTGCTGATCGAGACGAATACGCACCGGCACACGCTGCGCCAGACGAACCCACTCCAGATTGGAGTCAATGGTCGCCATTCCTTTGCTGTCATTGCTGCTGCTGGCATTCGTCACCCCGGCGGCAATGCTGTCCACGGTTCCTTTCAACACCTGATTACTGCCCAGCGGGGTGACTTCCGCCCGGTAACCCGCGCGGACGCCTTCCAGCTTGGTCTCTTCCATATAAGCCAGAACATAGAACGTGTTCTGCTTCACCAATGCCACAGCGGTGGAGCCACGGGTGATAAACTCGCCAGCGTAAACGTTGAGGTTGGTGACCCAGCCGTCCGACGGGGCACGAATAATCGTACGTTCAAGATCCAGCTTTGCCAGATCGCGGGTCGCAACGGCTTTTGCTAACTGATGCAGTTCGGTTTGCAGCGTATTATTGGCCTGGTCGATTTCTTCACGTGACATCGCCTGCACGCCCAACTGGTTACGACGCCCGGCTTCACGACGTTTTTCGCTGACCAGCGCCTCGTAATAGGCGACATCCGCCTCGTCTTGCTCGAGGGCTTTTTGATAGCGTGGCTGATCGATAGTGAACAGGACTTGTCCCTGTTTCACCAGTTGGTTGTCATGCACATTGACTGACGTGACCAGCCCGGTGACATCCGGCGCGATGGCGACGACGTCAGCACTAAAACGCGCATCACGCGTCCAGGGCGATTCAGTGTAATAGACCCAGGCGCGGAAGATAGCGATGAATGCCAGAATAACCAGTACCATCGTGATTGCGGTACGGGAGATATTTCTTGTTAGTGTTTTCACATCTACCTCAAACAAACAGGCGCGACAGCAGATAAAACAGGCAGCAGTAGAGCGCGGTATTAAATAACGCCGGGTGCCAGACAAAGTCGTAGATCCCGGTCGGGACCAGCACACGACGCACCAGCCAGAAGATCGCCAGTGACAAAATTAATTCGAAAAAAATCGGTGGGAACGATAAACCGAACACCACGATTACGGGAAACAGACTCATGTTGACCTTGATTAGAGAGCACGCAGGTGACAATTTTTCTCACGTCACCGCAGGAGTAAGGGCAAGGAAAGCCAGGCGAGAGTGACGCGTTTTTTCTTACCCTGACCGGGCTTAGCCGCCCCAGGGTGATTATTCAGCTAACAGTATATTAACGTAACTGTTATGCTGTTATCTATATAATGTGATCTAAATCACTTTTAAGCCAGAGTGAATAATGGAACGACTAAAGCGGATGTCGGTATTTGCCAAAGTGGTGGAGCTGGGCTCTTTTACCGCCGCTGCCCGACAGTTACAAATGAGCGTTTCGTCCATCAGCCAGACGGTGGCAAAGCTGGAAGATGAGTTGCAGGTTAAGCTGCTAAACCGCAGTACACGCAGCCTGGGGCTGACCGAAGCCGGAAAAATTTACTACCAGGGCTGTCGGCGGATGCTGCATGAAGTACAGGATGTACACGAGCAGCTTTATGCGTTTAACAACACGCCTATCGGCACGCTGCGCATTGGCAGTTCTTCAACCATGGCGCAAAATGTGCTGGCAAAAATGACAGCGGATATGCTGAAAGAGCATCCGGGGTTGTCGGTTAACCTGGTGACCGGGATCCCGGCGCCGGATCTGATCGCCGACGGGCTGGATGTGGTGATCCGCGTTGGGGCATTGCAGGATTCCAGTCTCTTCTCCCGCCGCCTTGGCGCGATGCCGATGGTGGTCTGCGCCGCCAAAAACTACCTTGCCCAATACGGCATTCCTGAAAAACCCGCCGATCTGGCGAACCATTCCTGGCTGGAATACAGCGTGCGTCCGGATAATGAGTTTGAGCTGGTCGCACCGGAGGGGATCTCTACACGGTTGATTCCACAGGGGCGCTTTGTCACCAACGATCCGATGACGCTGACGCGCTGGCTTACCGCCGGCGCCGGGATCGCGTTTGTGCCGTTAATGTGGGTGATCGATGAGATCAACAATGGCGCGCTGGAGATCCTGCTGCCGCGCTATCAATCGGATCCTCGCCCGGTTTACGCGCTGTATACGGAAAAGGATAAGCTGCCGCTCAAGGTGCAGGTGTGCATTAACTACCTGACGGATTATTTTATCGGCGTGGCAAAGGTTTACCAGAGCATGCAAGGCCGTAGGGTGTGATGCTCCCCTCCCGCAGAAGGAGAGGAGCTGGGGGTGATTATGCGGTACCGCCGACGGTGAGTTTGTCCACTTTCAGTGTCGGCTGACCCACGCCGACCGGTAAACTCTGACCTTCTTTGCCACAGACGCCAACGCCGTTGTCCAGCTTCAGGTCGTTACCCACCATGGAGATCTGCTGCATCGCTTCAATGCCGGAGCCAATCAGCGTCGCGCCTTTAACCGCTTTGGTGACTTTACCTTTTTCGATCAGGTAGGCTTCAGAGGTAGAGAACACGAACTTGCCGGAGGTGATATCCACCTGGCCGCCGCCAAAGTTCGGCGCATAAATACCGTAATCCACCGATTCAATAATTTCCTGCGGCGTGGATTTACCTGCCAGCATATAGGTGTTGGTCATGCGCGGCATCGGCAGATGCGCATAAGACTCACGACGCCCGTTGCCGGTAGGTTTAACCCCCATCAGACGCGCGTTCATTTTGTCCTGCATATACCCTTTCAGCACGCCGTTTTCGATCAGCACGTTGTACTGACCCGGCGTACCTTCATCGTCAATAGCAACCGAGCCACGGCGGTCGACAATAGTGCCGTCATCCACCACGGTACAGAGTTCAGAGGCGACCCGTTGCCCCATCTGGCCACTGAACACCGATGTGCCACGACGGTTAAAATCACCTTCCAGCCCATGACCAACCGCTTCGTGCAGCAGCACGCCTGGCCAGCCAGCACCCAATACCACCGGCAAAGTGCCCGCAGGCGCAGCAACAGCAGAAAGATTGACTAACGCCATACGAACGGCTTCTTTGGCCCAGGCATCTGCGCGTACGTCGCCATCGACTTCTTGCAGGAACCAGTCATAACCAAAACGACCGCCGCCGCCGCTGGAACCACGCTCGCGCTTGCCATCATCTTCAACCTGGACGCTAACCGAGAGACGCACCAGCGGACGCACATCCGCCGCCAGCGTACCGTCGGTTGCCGCCACCAAAATCAACTCATAAACACCGGTCAGGCTGGCGGAGACTTCCTGCACGCGCTTGTCCGCGGCCCGTGCGACGTTATCCACGCGGCGCAGAATATCCAGCTTCTCTTCGCGGCTCATACTTTGTAACGGATCGATGCTGGTATAGAGGCTCTGATGCTCAATCGCACCCAGGGTTTTTACCTTCCCGTCGCCCTCTTCACGCACAATGGTGCGCGCGGCTTGTGCGCTCTGCTCCAGCGCCAGCAGGCTGATTTGGTCAGCATAGGCGAAACCGGTTTTCTCTCCACTCACGGCCCGTACGCCTACGCCCTGGTCGATGTTATAAGAACCATCTTTGATGATACTGTCTTCCAGAACCCAGGATTCGTGATAGCTCGACTGAAAATAGAGATCGCCGTAGTCAAGACGACGCGCGGTCAGTTGGCCAAGAATGGTAAACAGATCCTGATGGCTCAGGCCATTCGCTGCCAGCAGTTGTTCACTCACCAGATTAAGACTCATCATTATTTTCTCGTCGTTGCCGCCACTTCGGGCAGTAAAAAATGCGATATAAGGAGCTTGAGGCAATTCACTGATGCCGTCAAATCATTGCTTTTTATCCGTCCGCGCCTGGCGCAGGACTTCGTTGATCTGCGGTTGATCCACCGGACCAGTAATGCGGTAACGCAGAATCGAGACCTTATTCCACAACGGCCCCAGAACTTTGCTGGCGGCAAACACCGCAGCGCCAACAATCGGGTTAACCGCAAATGCCGCCGCCACGCCAACGGTAGCGGAAATTTCCGGCGCGACGACCGCTTCAACATCCAGTTCCCGCCGGACCAGGTCCACCGAACCTTTCATGGCGATATCCGCTTCCAGGCCGTCCACCAGCGTATCGTCGCTGTGCAGCACACCATCTTTGATCCACGCGGTGCTGCGAATCGAGTCGAACCAGAAACCCTCACTGCTGAATGTGTCGCTAAAATCCAGACGCAGCTTACGCAATAACGAATCAACGCTGAACAGACGCAATAGCTGCCCGGCATGCCCGGTGCTGATATCGGTAATTTGCCCCTTGCCCAGTTGCGTGCGCAAAATACCGTTGAGCGACTCCTCCTGCGGCTCCCAGGGCGGGTTACGCCAGTGCAGGTCATAATTGATATCGAAAGAGGCCCCCCGCACAGGTGTCGGCACCCCAAAGAAGCCCATTGCCGAATCGAGCTTATCACCGCGCAGCGCGCCCTTAATGGAAGTACGTTCAGCGCCTTCTTTGTTCACCCATTCGCCTTCAGCCGTCAGGCGTGCAAGACCGCTGTCGACCAGGCCGCCGACCAGCGTCATCGTCTCGCCTTTAATCGCGAAATCCCCGTCAATGCGGCCATATTTTTGCCCCCACAGCCAGCACTCTGCGCAGCGTAACTGCAAATCGGGCCAACCGGTGAAATCCACCCGGGTTTTGCCGCGCAGCAGCGTGGAAGGTGACGAAATATCATCATCGTTGGGCGCGGTGCTTGACGGATTGTAGTAGAGATAACGAATAGCAGCCTGCCACGGCGCATTGTCGCGCAGCGTCAGAGTCCCACTGATCTCCCGCCCCTGTGCTTCAATCAACGAGCCGGAAGCCTGCGGTTGCGACACAATGCTCAGGTTATTCCACTGCTGACCGCCCAGCGTCAGCGCTGGCGTGCGCAGGGTAATACTTTGTGGGAACGTGGTGGCGTTACTGACATTGTTCGCCACCCCCTGGCGTAACAGACCCAGCCACTGCGCGCCGTTCATCGGCGGAAGGTTCAATTCCAGCCCGCTCTGTTCCGGCAACGGAGGCACAGTCCGGCTGTCTGAGGTCCAGATCCCGCGATCGAGCCCCAGCTTATTACTCAGCAACCAACGGCTATTAAAATGGTTAGTGCTGCCCGCGTTTCCGGTGAGATCAAAACTGTGCAGATTCCCTTCCACCTTCAGCTTGACCGGTAGCGCTTTGCCCGCCTGTTTGTCCAGCGGCGGCGGTAAGGTACTGGCGAGATTATTCAGATCGCCATCGATGTTAACTTTATAGGTCGCGCCAGCGTGATACGGTAACTCAATGCCAACATCCCCTTTCCACGCCACACTGCCGCGCAGTGCATCATTGAGCTGTGAGGGTAAAACGCCGGTGCGCGCAGGTTGCCAGTTACCGTCCAGATTCACCGCGACCTGATAGGCTTTGTCGCCTTCAGTGGTTGAGAAATTCACGTTAAGCGGCTGGTTAAACCAGGTGGCCTGTAGCGGCTCGCTCTGCAGATTGCCGTTCACAAAGCTGAACTTACCGCTGAGATCTTTCAGGGTGCTATTAAGCGGTTTGATAAACAGGCTGTTATTACGCAGCATGACATCGCCTTTGGCGGTCGTCTTCTCGCCGTCCAGCGGGATATCAAGATGTAAGCGAGCATTCACATTGCCATCAACTTGCAGCTCTTCCAGCGCATTGCCAAGAGAATCATGCAGCGGCGTCTCTTTAAAATAGGGGCCTACCGCCTTGCCAGGCCCGTTGATGTCGGCATCGATGAGCAGTTTTTCTTTTACGTAGTCCGGGATATTCGCGGTGAGATTGCTGGCCGTCACTCCGCCGAGCGCGACGTTATCGCTCTTCATCCACAGGCCATCGTTAATAAAATCGAGCTGAATATCGAGATTTTTCAGCGCCGGCCAGTCAGGCTGGAAAGCAAACGTTGCATTACGCAGTGGTACCAGCACTTCAAACTGGCCTTCATTGTGTTTGTACGGGAACAGGCGCGGGTTGCCGCCATAGACCAGCGTGGCATCTTGCGCCTGACCGCCCTGAATGGCCGCACTGAGATAATCCACCAGCGCTTTGCCCATCAGATTTTCCGGGAAATAACGCCATGCCTGACCGCCATCCGTAACGTTGATTCCCGCCAGAATACCGAGCCAGGGTTCATCATCCTGCGGCTGAAGATAACGGAAACCGCCATGAGCATGAATGGCATTGGCCTGCACATCAATGTTGCGCCCATCGAGCTGAAAACCGTGTTCGTTCTGCTGCCAGTTCAGCGTGGCCTCGCCCTTTTCAATCTCCAGCGGCGCACGGAACACGGTCTCATACGGCATCTTCGCTTGCGCCATATTCACGGTCAGCCGCCCGTCCCCCATGCTTCCTTCAAGTGTTCCGCCCACGTGCTCCACGCCAGGCAGTAGCTGCCACTGCTTCCAGGCGATATCTTTCCAGCGTGCCTGAAAACGCGTTTTATCGGGAGCCTGCAACGGAATATCCAGTGCTAACTGTTCCAGCAGCCCGCTGGGCTGCATCGTGCCCCAGATGCTGTAAAGCTGCGGCGAGATTTTCTCGGCAATCGGCAACAACCCTTCCAGCCTGCTGAGCTCAAGATTACTGGCGCGCACACGCAACTCATCGCTCTGAACGCGGCTTGCCCCGCCAGCTTCCTGCGCCGGAACCCAGGCAAAACTCAGCGAACCTTGCGGCCAGGCACGATCATCAATGGCAATACGCGTAGCAGGCACATCAAACTGCCACCCCTGCTGCTGGCGCGACACGTGTACCGTAAGGTTATCCACCGTCATCCGGTGTAATCTGTTATCCCCTTGCCAGCTGGCGCCGCCCCGCTTTAACCAGACATCGCCGCTTTCGACCACGCCTTTATTCAGCGCCATCCAGCCTTCCAGGCTGAAGCGCGCGCTATCGAGCGCAACGTTGTCCCGCATCCATTCGCCAAGCCAGGGTTTGACATCAATATCATCCGCCTGCAACCAGACACGCCCATTGTTCAGTAACCCGTTGTCATCACGCAGGTCCATTCGCACCTGCATAATGCCGTGTTGGCCGGTCAGGCTGGAAAGACTGACTTGCCCTTCTGCACGGTGCCGATCGTTACTGTTGAGCCAGGTTAATTGCGGGATCGCCAGTTCGGCACGTTGGCCGGAAAGGGTCAGGAAGCTGATGCGGCTGTCGCGCAGATCAAAGTGATCGAACTGACGCAGGAACAGATCGCTCATGCGATCCGTCTCAAGGGCATCGCCCGTATCGTTGCGTTGTAGCGGCGTGTTGGTATGTGCGACCAGTTGCCAGAAGGTGAGATTGCGGAACCGCCAGCGCAGGTGTAACAGGCTCTGCCAGATATCCAGCGCCAGCGTTACGCGCTTAATGGAAAGATCGCTGCCGTCTTTCATCGAGGCGTGAATATCGCGCACTTCCAGCTCAGGGCCGAAATTCTCCCAGCGCGCCTGAATCTGCTCGGCCTGAACCGCGATGCCCGTGCGGGCTTCGATCTGCGCCAGAATTTGCGGACGCCAGTTATCCAGATGGGGAAGAACAAGGCGTAACCCGCTCACCAGCAGCGCCACGATGACAATCAGCGTCGCTCCTGTAAGCAGCAATATCCCCGGCAGTCGCCTCACGCCTCTCTCCTTGTCAACCCAACAACCAGACCCGCTCGTGTTGCAGCGCGCTGCGCAATCACATCATTACTACGTCGAACTGTTCCTGATTATAGAGCGGCTCGATTTGTACTTTGACCTGTTTACCGACGAAGATTTCCACCTCTGCCAGCGCGTGTGACTCTTCGCCTTTCAGCGTCTCCGCCACCGCCGGAGAAGCATAAACCAGGAAACGATCGGAATCGTAAGCATGGTGCACACGCACAATCTCGCGCATGATTTCATAGCACACGGTTTCCACCGTTTTTACGGTGCCGCGGCCATGACAGGTCGGGCATTCATTGCACAGAACATGTTCCACGCTTTCACGTGTACGCTTGCGGGTCATTTCCACCAGCCCAAGTTGGGAGAAACCATTGATGCTGGTTTTCACCCGATCCTTGCTCAATGCCTGCTCCAGCGAGTGCAGCACGCGACGGCGATGATCCTCATTATTCATGTCGATGAAATCGATAATAATAATGCCGCCAAGGTTGCGTAAACGTAGCTGGCGGGCTATCGCCTGAGTGGCTTCAATGTTGGTGTTGAAGATAGTGTCGTCGAGGTTACGGTGGCCGACAAACGCGCCGGTATTGATATCCACCGTGGTCATCGCCTCGGTCTGATCAATGATCAAATAGCCGCCCGATTTCAGCTCAACTTTACGCTCCAGCGCGCGCTGAATTTCGTTTTCCACATCAAAGAGATCGAAAATCGGCTGCCGCCCGCTGTAGTGCTCAAGCTTGCTGGTCATCTCCGGGATGTACTCTGCGGTAAACTCCAGCAGCGCTTCAAACGTCAGCCGGGAGTCAACGCGAATACGGTCGAGATGAGCATCGGCGAAATCGCGCAGCACACGCTGCGCCAGCGCCAGTTCACCATACAGTTTGCAGCGCGACTGCTGGCGCTTTTTGCGCTCCATCACCTTGGTCCAGACGCGCTTGAGATAGGCGGCATCAGAGGCGAGATCCTCTTCGCACACACCTTCCGCCGCCGTGCGAATGATAAAACCGCCCTGCTCATCGCAATAGGCAGCCACGACCTGCTTGAGGCGCTCACGCTCGGCTTCACTTTCAATACGTTGGGAAACCCCCACGTGTGCAGCGCCCGGCATAAACACCAGATAACGTGAAGGCAGGGTGATGTCCGTGGTCAGGCGCGCGCCTTTCGTGCCGAGGGGATCTTTCACCACCTGCACCATCAGATCCTGTCCCTGACGGACCAGTTCAGAAATATCGCGGACGGTGAAGTTCTTCTGCTCTTCCCCGGCGACGCATTCGGTGTGCGGCATAATGTCGGAGGCGTGAAGGAACGCCGCCTTTTCCAGACCAATATCTACAAAAGCCGCCTGCATACCCGGCAGAACCCGGCTAACCCGACCTTTGTAGATATTGCCTACTATCCCGCGCCGTGCTTCACGCTCGATGTGAATTTCCTGAAGGATACCGCCGTCAATATACGCGACGCGTGTTTCCGATGGTGTTACGTTGACCAGTAATTCAGCCGTCATGATTATCTCTTCCCTCGCGCAGTGCGTTAAAATTGCTCAGCAATTCCCAGGTTTCCACCAGCGGTAACCCCACAACGGCATGATAGCTACCGTTAATCTTCCTGACAAAACAGCCGCCGGCGCCCTGAATACCATAAGCGCCCGCCTTATCCAGTGGCTCGCCGCTGGCAACATAAGCGGCGATATCCGCGTCTGACAACACTCTGAAGGTCACTTCCGTTTCCACCAGGCAATCGAGCAGATACTGGCTGTCCGCCAGCGCGACTGCGGTCATCACCTGATGTGTTTGCCCGGAAAGCTGACGCAACATACTGGCAGCATGCGAGGAGTCTTTCGGTTTTTCAAGCACTTCACCATTAAATATCACGATGGTGTCAGCACCCAGCACCGGCAGATCCTGCGTTGCCATCGCCACGCCCGCCTGCGCTTTCTCTCGCGCCAGCCGCGTTACGTATTGCCGGGCGGATTCCTGCGCCTGACGCTGTTCTTCAATGCCCGGAATAATGCGCCTGAACGTTACGCCCAACTGAGTGAGCAGTTCCTGACGACGAGGGGAGCCGGAAGCAAGCCAGATATCTGTCATAAAAACCTTTATTGCACCGCGAACTGCTGGCGAATTTTACGCATTAACAGGAACAGCCATGGCCAGAGCACGCCATTGACAAGGCTGCTCCAGAAAATATCAGGCTTGAACGAAACGTTAATCACTAAAAATTCCGCCCAGAAGACAATCACTTCGGTAGCCAGCGACAACAACATTACCACCAGCGCCTGTTGCCAGAGCGCCAGATTACGGAATAACTGAAATTTCAGTGCGACCAGATAGGCGACAATGCTTAACGACAACGCACGTACGCCAAGTGTGGATCCGCTAATCAGATCCAGTATGGCACCCATGGCGAAACCCGTACCGACATTTACGCGGTGCGGCAACGCCAGGATCCAGTAAAGCAGAATAAGCAACACCCAGTTTGGCCGGTAGACAATGATGTCATCCGGCCAGGGCATAATTTGAAGCAACAGAGCAATGAAAAACGAGAGCCAGATAACCCAGCGCCCCTGGCTACGGTAACTTGCCACTATTGCCCTCCCGTCGAGGCTGGCGGAGGCGGTTGTGTCATGCCGGTCGCCGGCGCGGGCATTGGCGCTGGCGGCCCCATCACATCCGGAGAAGGCAGTACCTGCGGCATCATTTGCAGCAGACGTTCATTCGCAACGCGATGGACATCTTCCGGCGTTCTTGGGTTAGAACCGTTACGATCCGCGCCCCATAACAGCAGCAGATAACGCAGACGTTGCAGACCCGCCGTCGGACGCGCCTGGATCACCGTGTAAGCACGCTGTGTATCCAGTTTTACCGAGGAAACGACCGCCACCGGATAACCTTCCGGGAAACGTCCACCAAGGCCAGAGGTCACCAGCACGTCGCCGACACGGATATCGGTGTTCGCGGGCAGGTGTTCCAGCTGGAGATCATCGGTGCAACCGTTACCGGCGGCAATCACGCGGATATCATTACGCAGCACCTGGATGGGCAACGCGTGGGTCGCATCGCAAATCAGCAGCACCCGGCTGGTGAGTTTCGCGACCGCGACAACCTGCCCCACCACGCCTTTATCGCTGATCACCGGCTGACCTTCATAAACGCCGTTGACGCTGCCTTTATCGATAACCACCTGATCGCTGTAAGGATCATTCACCGTGGAGATCACCTGGGTCACCATTTTTTGCTCATCCTGACGCAACGGCGAACCCAGCAGTTCACGCAGGCGCGCGTTCTCCTGCTTATACTGCCCTAACATCAGCAACTCGCTGTTTTTCAGCAGCAGTTCCTGACGCAATGCCCGGTTTTCAAGCTCAAGCTGATCGCGCGACGCCAGCGTTTGTGAAACGCTGTCCAATAATTCGCGAGGACCGTTAGAAATAAAATAGAAAGGACTGACGGCAGTATCCATGTACGTTCTGATTTGGCTGAACGTACCGAGGCGGCTGTCGGCAATAATGACTCCGAGCGCCACCAGGACCGCCAGAAAAAGACGAATCTGCAGTGACGGGCCACGGCTAAAAATTGGCTTCATAGGCTTTGCGTATTCTCAGGCCAGCCAGATTCGGAGCGACGTATCGCCCCGAATCTGACACGGACTATTCTTCGCTGAACAGGTCGCCGCCGTGCATGTCGATCATTTCCAGCGCCTTGCCGCCGCCACGCGCTACGCAAGTCAGTGGATCTTCTGCAACTACAACTGGAATACCTGTCTCTTCCATCAACAGGCGATCGAGGTTACGCAGCAGCGCGCCGCCGCCGGTCAATACCATACCGCGTTCGGAGATATCGGACGCCAGTTCCGGCGGGCACTGTTCCAGTGCGACCATTACAGCGCTTACGATGCCGGTCAGCGGTTCCTGCAACGCTTCCAGAATTTCGTTGGAGTTCAGCGTGAAGCCACGCGGTACGCCTTCAGCCAGGTTACGGCCACGCACTTCGATTTCACGCACTTCATCGCCCGGGTACGCAGAGCCGATTTCATGTTTGATGCGCTCTGCGGTCGCTTCACCGATCAGAGAACCGTAGTTACGGCGCACATAATTAATAATCGCTTCATCGAAACGGTCACCGCCGATACGCACGGAAGAGGAGTACACCACACCGTTCAGGGAGATAACCGCCACTTCGGTGGTACCACCACCGATATCCACAACCATTGAACCGGTCGCTTCAGAAACCGGTAAGCCTGCGCCAATCGCAGCAGCCATCGGTTCTTCAATCAGAAACACTTCACGGGCGCCAGCACCCTGTGCGGATTCACGGATTGCACGGCGTTCAACCTGGGTCGCACCAACCGGAACACAAACCAGTACACGCGGGCTCGGACGCATAAAGCTGTTGCTGTGCACTTGTTTAATAAAGTGCTGCAGCATTTTTTCGGTCACGAAGAAATCAGCGATAACGCCGTCTTTCATCGGGCGGATAGCAGCGATATTGCCCGGCGTACGACCAAGCATCTGTTTCGCTTCATGACCGACAGCGGCTACACTTTTCGGTGAACCGGCACGATCCTGGCGAATGGCCACCACGGAAGGCTCATTCAATACGATGCCTTGTCCTTTTACATAAATCAGGGTATTCGCGGTACCCAGGTCAATGGACAGGTCATTGGAAAACATGCCACGAAATTTTTTCAACATACTAAGGGATAATCCTGAAAGCTGGGGCGGAAACAAAATCCGCTTACTTTACCAACCACACGCAGCAGCGACAAGGCGCAAAAACTGTCTGCTACGGTGAAAATTAGTGCAGTTTGTTTCCTTTGTTGCAAAACGACATGACTTCGTCCGGAAGCGATAAAATCCACCTGTTCCAGTACCCTGCGTTTACAACCTGTCAAAGGTCAAACCGGCTTTTAAAGTGCTGCAACGATCCGGCGGGCAGGCAAGCACACCCCCATACACAGCAGCGCGCATTATTCTACGTGAAAACGGCTTAAACAGCAGTTCAAACCGAATATCTTTGCGAATATTTTTTCACATTGGTATCGAGCGGTTGAGAAGCAGCGAAGAAATCACCCTGTCCACCCACAACACCACATTCCGCCAGCGTCTGCCATTCCCCCCGGGAGCGAACGCCCGTGGCGAAAACCCGCGTTCGCGTGCCTTTGCACGCTTCCACAAGGCTTTGAACCAGCAACTGGTTTTCCGCGCGTTTTTCAATGTTCCTGACCAGCCCCGGATGCAGCTTTAATAACTCAACATCCAATGCCTTAATCCAACTGGTGCTGACCAACGTCAGCCCCGCCTGATTCACCACCACGCGAGCGCCTAATGCATTGATCAAACGCACAACCGACTGTAACCGGCTGATGTGTTGACAAACATCCGCCTCGGCAAGTTCAAAAATAATCCGTTTACGTTGCGATTTTTCGCACTGCATTAACGTATCGCGCACCCAGCGCTGAAAACGCGGGCGGATCAGCGACTCAACCGTCACCTGCATAGCAAGATTCTCTTCCGGCCAGAAACGAATAAACGGAATCAGTCGGGTCACCTGCTGGCGGTCATACTCTTCGGATAAACCAAATTGCAGCACCATCGGCATATACTCTTCGGCAATCACTTCCTGCTCGCCGTCGAAAATACGACACATTAATTCCCGATGATGCACCAGCCCGTCGCGATTCACCGCCGGTTTCTGGTAAACACGCGGCCCACCCCGGCTTAACATCTGCTCAATCATCGTGCGCCAGCGAACATTGCCACGTCCCTGTTCCGGTAACGAGTCATCATACACTGACCAGCTATTACCACCTTGCAGCACCGCATTGCGCGCGGCAGCTTCACTGTGCTCCATCACCTGTTCGGTGGACTGCCCGCTGCGCCAGGCGCAAATCCCGATATGCATCATATCTTCGCGGGTCAACATTTTGCTCGGCGGCAAGCCATCCACCGCGTTGAGGATCTGCCCGGCGATACTTTCCGCTTCTTTTAACGTGCGGTGTGGGAGCAGAACCGCAAAATCACTACGATGATAACGGGCCAGCAGCGCACCGGGGTAACGCATAATAAAGGTAGAGAGTAAATTGATCAGCGCAAAGAGATGCTCCTGGACCGCCGACAATCCCCAGCTATCGCGCAGCAGGTCAAAGTCCGGCAGGCGGATCATCATCACCACGCCATGCGCGCCGACTTTTTCCTGGTCCTCCAGTAAGGTCGCTAACTGGTTATCAAAAAACAGACGGTTATTGAGGCCAGTACGGGTATCTTGCGCGGCGTAAGAGCGGATGAGCGTATCCATACGACTGCGTTGATCGCTGGCGAACTGGATATCCGTCAGCAGCACATCCAGCGCACTGCTGGTGCGCGACGGCCATTCATAAATGCTGCCGCGGACTTGCGGGCCTCGCTCGCCATTGAGGATCCGCGTGGCGCGCGTTTCCAGCAACTCCTGCCCGGAGAGTTGCCGGCGCAGCCAGCGCACCGACAGAAAGATAATGACGATCATAAAGCCGATCGCCAGCGTTAGCGGCGCGGTCGTCAGCAGCGAACGGAAATAGTTCGCCATCGGATCCTGATAGGCCAGCGTGATCACAAACCCCGGGTTTTTCACCGAAGGAATCTGCAATTCCCGGTATTGATAGTTGCTGCCTGCCGGGCGGTAAGTACTTTTACGGGTGTAACTCAGGATGACGTGTTCGCCCTGTCTGATATCAATGCCGATGATGTCTACCGGCACCATTAATTCATCAAGCTGATGCAACAGAGCAGAGGGCGAGGAGGAGATCAAACGCGCGTCAACAACGGCCGCCACCGCTTGTACGCGGTTAGCAACCTTATTCTGGATAGCAGTATAAAAACTGAATGAGCAGCCAATCAGGGTAACGAAGATCGCCAGTCCCGTCAGTAACGTCACAAATGCTGAGAATTTCGTCGTTAATCGCATCCCTGTGTTAACTCCGTTTATATAAAGAACGAGACGGTTCCGACCGGGATAACGTCACCCTGGTGAGTACTAACTTCGGCGTATTTACGCCCCCGAAATAGCCTGCTGATATTGGCAATAAAACGGCACCGTATTTCATTATTGCGAGTATAGACCTCAGAAATTATTTTCCAATCATCAATAAGCCAAAGAAATAGTTAAGCCGCTCAGTTTACAATGTTTGGTAACACACACCCACTCGCACTAACGCATTGTTTCCACCATGCTTAAGGAGAGAGTAGCGGAGGATGCCATGAAGAAAAAACTGACCGAAGCCGACATAACCGCCGAATCCGTTTTTATGTTACAACGCCGACAGGTATTGAAGATGTTGGGCATTGGCGCAACTGCGCTAACCCTTCCCGCCAGCGGCCATGCTGATTTACTGGACTGGTTTAAAGGCCATGACCGCCCGAAAGCCCCGTCCGGTAAGGCCCTTGATTTCACTAAACCGGAGACGTGGCAATCCACGCTGGCGCTGACGCCGGAAGATAAGGTCACCGGTTATAACAACTTCTACGAATTCGGTCTGGATAAAGCCGACCCCGCCGCCAACGCTGGCGGGATGAAAACCGATCCCTGGACATTAACCATTGATGGTGAAGTCGCAAAGCCATTAACCCTCGACCATGATGCGCTGACGTCGCGCTTCCCGCTGGAAGAGCGCATTTACCGGATGCGCTGCGTGGAAGCCTGGTCAATGGTCGTGCCGTGGATTGGCTTCCCGCTGCATAAACTGCTGGCGCAGGTTGAACCCACCAGCAAGGCAAAATATGTTGCCTTCCAGACGCGCTACGCACCAGAAGAGATGCCAGGACAGAAGGATCGCTTTATTGGCGGCGGCCTTGCGTATCCTTACGTCGAAGCATTACGTATAGATGAAGCTATGCATCCGCTAACGCTGCTCACCGTTGGCGTTTACGGTAAAGCGCTGCCGCCGCAAAACGGTGCACCCATTCGCCTGACAGTGCCGTGGAAATACGGTTTTAAAGGCATTAAGTCGATTGTCAGTATCAAGCTGACCAGCCAGCGTCCGCCTACGACATGGAACCTGTCAGCTCCCGACGAGTATGGTTTTTTCGCCAACGTGAATCCGCATGTTGACCACCCTCGCTGGTCGCAGGCTACCGAACGTTTTATTGGTTCAGGCGGCGTGCTGGATGTAAAACGCCAGCCAACGTTACTGTTTAACGGCTACGCTGAAGAGGTGGCTTCGCTGTACCGTGGGTTAGATTTACGGGAGAATTTCTGAGTGCGTTTAACGGCAAAACAGGTGACCTGGCTTAAAGTCCTTCTCCATCTGGCGGGGTTATTGCCTTTTATCTGGCTGTTTTGGGCTGCAAGCCAGGGCTATTTCAGTGCCGATCCGGCAAAAGATATTCAGCATTTTACCGGCAGAATGGCGCTAAAATTCCTGTTAGCCACGCTGCTGGTCGCCCCGCTGGCGCGTTATGCAAAGCAACCTTTATTGATCCGCACCCGCAGGTTGCTGGGATTATGGTGTTTTGCCTGGGCGACGCTGCACCTGACCAGCTATACCTTGCTGGAACTGGGCATCAACAATCTGGCGCTGTTGGGTCAGGAACTGACCACGCGGCCCTATTTAATGCTCGGCGCGGTAAGCTGGCTCATTTTACTGGCGCTGGCGGTAACGTCGACACAGTGGGCGCAACGTAAATTGGGCAAACGCTGGCAGCAATTGCATAACTTCGTCTATCTGGTGGCGATCCTCGCGCCTATTCACTATCTCTGGTCGGTGAAGATCCTCTCACCACAGCCGGTGATCTATGCAATCATCGCGCTGGCGCTATTAGCATGGCGTTATAAGAAGTTCCGCCAATGGTGGCATTAGCGTTTCATTCTGTGCACTTTCCCGCAGATCTTCTATCATTCACAGCCATGCTGCTGGCGGTGATGGATAATCTTCCCTGATAAGACCAGTATTTAGCTGCCAAATGCTACGAAATCGTTATAATGTGCGACTTTGGTTTTCCTGACAGGGGTTTTTAGCCTCTGAAAAGGTGACAATCGCGCATCGAAGGTATATTTTGTTTTTTACCGGCGAATCGCAGGAGATAGCAGCATAATGGCTGACAAGTTCCACATTTTGCTTTTGAACGGACCGAACCTTAATATGCTCGGCGCCCGTGAGCCGGAGAAGTACGGCACGCTGACGCTGGACGATATTGTTAAGCAGTTGAGTACCGAAGCAGCAGCGCTTGATGTGGAACTGACGCATTTTCAGTCTAACGCGGAGTACGCAATTATCGACCGTATTCATCAGGCTAAAGATACCGTGGACTCTATCCTGATCAATCCGGCCGCATTTACGCACACCAGCGTCGCTATCCGCGATGCATTGCTGGCAGTGGACATCCCGTTTATCGAGATCCACCTCAGCAATGTGTATGCGCGGGAGCCGTTCCGCCACCACTCTTATCTGTCTGATATCGCCGCTGGCGTTATCTGCGGATTCGGTGCGGATGGTTATTCATACGCTTTACAGACAGCGGTAAAACGCTTGTCACAATCACACTAAACAAGAGTACGGAACCCACTCATGGATATTCGTAAGATTAAAAAACTGATCGAGCTGGTTGAAGAATCAGGCATCTCTGAACTGGAAATTTCTGAAGGCGAAGAGTCAGTACGCATCAGCCGTAGCGCGCCGAATGCAGGTTTCCCGGTGATGCAGCAGGCTTATGCCGCACCGATGATGCAACAACCTGCACTGTCTAACGCTGTAGCACCGACAGCCGCTCCAGCAATGGAAGCACCGGCAGCGACAGAAATCAGTGGTCACATCGTACGTTCCCCGATGGTCGGGACTTTCTATCGTACCCCGAGCCCGGACGCGAAAGCGTTCTGTGAAGTTGGCCAGAAAGTCAACGTGGGCGACACCCTGTGCATCGTTGAAGCGATGAAAATGATGAACCAGATCGAAGCCGATAAAGCAGGCGTGGTGAAAGCCATTCTGGTTGAAAGTGGCCAACCGGTTGAATTTGACGAGCCGCTGGTCGTCATCGAGTAACGAGGCGCACATGCTGGATAAAATTGTTATCGCCAACCGCGGCGAGATTGCACTGCGTATTCTTCGTGCCTGTAAAGAGCTGGGCATCAAGACTGTCGCTGTGCACTCCACTGCGGATCGCGATTTAAAACACGTACTGCTGGCGGACGAAACAGTCTGTATCGGTCCGGCGCCGTCCGTAAAAAGTTATCTGAATATCCCGGCAATTATCTCTGCTGCCGAAATCACCGGTGCGGCTGCGATTCACCCGGGGTATGGCTTCCTTTCCGAAAACGCCAACTTTGCTGAGCAGGTTGAGCGCTCCGGCTTTATCTTCATCGGCCCGAAAGCAGAAACCATCCGCCTGATGGGCGATAAAGTGTCTGCAATCAACGCGATGAAACTGGCTGGCGTACCGTGCGTACCCGGCTCTGATGGCCCGCTGGGCGATGATGCCGATGTGAACCGCGCCCATGCTAAACGCATTGGTTACCCGGTGATCATCAAGGCATCCGGCGGCGGCGGTGGTCGCGGTATGCGCGTTGTGCGTAAAGATGCCGATCTGGCGCAGTCTATCGCCATGACTCGTGCGGAAGCGAAAGCCGCTTTCAACAACGACATGGTGTATATGGAGAAATACCTGGAAAATCCTCGCCACGTCGAGATCCAGGTACTGGCGGATGGCCAGGGCAACGCTATCTATCTGGCCGAGCGCGACTGCTCCATGCAGCGTCGTCACCAGAAAGTGGTTGAAGAAGCACCCGCACCGGGCATCACGCCGGAACTGCGTCGCTTTATCGGTGAACGCTGTGCGAAAGCCTGTGTTGAAATCGGTTATCGCGGAGCGGGTACGTTCGAGTTCCTGTTCGAAAACGGTGAGTTCTACTTCATTGAGATGAACACCCGTATTCAGGTTGAACACCCGGTAACCGAAATGATCACCGGCGTTGACCTGATCAAAGAGCAGTTGCGTATTGCCGCGGGTCAGCCGCTGTCCATCAAACAGGAAGACGTGATTGTTAAAGGCCATGCGGTAGAGTGCCGTATCAACGCCGAAGATCCGAACACCTTCCTGCCAAGTCCGGGTAAAATCACGCGTTTCCACGCGCCGGGCGGTTTTGGTGTACGTTGGGAATCGCACATTTACGCCGGGTACACTGTCCCGCCGTATTACGATTCAATGATCGGCAAGCTGATCTGCTTTGGTGAAACCCGCGAAGTCGCGATTGCACGTATGAAGAATGCGCTGCAGGAGCTGATTATCGACGGTATTAAAACCAACGTTGATCTGCAGATGCGTATTATGAGCGACGAGAATTTCCAGCGCGGTGGAACCAACATCCACTACCTGGAGAAAAAACTCGGTTTGCAGGAAAAATAATCTGCAAGCAGCACAAGAGGCCGGATTTTCCGGCCTTTTTTCTTTTTCTCTCCCCTCATCTTTGCCATAGGGTACAATCCCCGCTTTCTTCATCCACAAGGGAATACAATGGACAAGCGTTTTGTTCAGGCCCACAAAGAAGCCCGCTGGGCGCTGTGGCTGACCCTTCTTTATCTGGCTGCCTGGTTAGTGTGTGCTTACCTACCCGATTCCGCGCAGGGATTCACCGGGCTGCCGCGCTGGTTTGAGCTGGCCTGCCTGCTCACGCCATTGGTGTTTATTTTGCTGTGCTGGGCAATGGTGCGTTTTATCTTCCGCGATATCGCCCTGGAGGATAACGATGCAGAATGAAATCATTGCCGTACTGGTTATCTATTTAATTGTGGTTTTTGGCCTCTCTTTCTACGCTATGCGCCAGCGCAGCAGCGGAACCTTCCTGAGCGAGTATTTCCTCGGTAGCCGTTCGATGGGCGGCTTTGTGCTGGCCATGACGCTGACCGCCACCTATGTCAGCGCCAGTTCTTTTATCGGTGGGCCAGGCGCTGCTTATAAATTCGGGCTGGGTTGGGTGCTGTTGGCGATGATCCAGGTGCCGACTATCTGGCTGTCGCTGGGTATTCTTGGCAAGAAGTTCGCCATTCTGGCGCGCCGCTATAACGCCATCACCCTTAACGATATGCTGATGGCGCGCTACCAAAGCCGCGCGGTGGTCTGGATTGCCAGCGTCAGCCTGTTGGTGGCGTTTGTTGGCGCCATTGCGGTGCAGTTTATTGGCGGCGCGCGTTTACTGGAAACCGCTGCCGGCATTAAATACGAAACCGGGCTGCTGATCTTCGGCATTACGATTGCGTTGTACACCGCGTTTGGCGGCTTCCGCGCCAGCGTATTGAACGACACGATGCAAGGAATGGTGATGCTGGTTGGCACCCTGGTGCTGCTGGTCGGGGTGATCCATGCTGCAGGAGGCCTGCACAATGCGGTCGACACCTTGCAACATATCGATCCCAAACTGGTCAGCCCGCACGGCGCGTCGGATATTCTCACCCCGGCATTTATGACCTCATTCTGGGTGCTGGTCTGTTTCGGTGTGATTGGCCTGCCGCACACCGCCGTACGCTGCATCTCGTATAAAGACAGTAAATCCGTGCATCGCGGCATCGTTATCGGCACTGTCGTCATTGCGCTGCTAATGCTCGGCATGCATCTGGCAGGCGCACTGGGCCGTGCCGTGCTGCCTCATCTGTCGGTACCGGATCAGGTGATCCCAACGTTGATGGTTGAAGTGCTGCCGCCCTGGGCGGCGGGTCTGTTTCTCGCTGCGCCGATGGCGGCGATCATGTCGAATGTGAATGCGCATCTGCTGCAGGCTTCCGCGACGATCGTGAAAGATCTGTGGCTCAACGCACAGCCGACTAAAATGCATCATGAGCAGCGGTTGAAACGCATCTCCACGATCACCACCCTGGTGCTTGGGATCCTGATGATGCTGGCGGCATGGCGCCCGCCGGAGATGATCATCTGGCTGAACCTGCTGGCGTTTGGCGGGCTTGAAGCCGTGTTCCTGTGGCCGCTGGTGCTGGGGCTTTACTGGGAGCGCGCGAACGCGGTGGGCGCACTCAGCGCCATGATTGTCGGTGGCGTGCTGTATGCCGTGCTCGCCACCTTTAATATTCAGTACCTGGGCTTCCACCCGATTGTGCCCTCGTTGCTGCTAAGTTTGCTGGCTTTCGTCGTCGGGAACCGTTTTGGTCAACCCGCGCCGCAGGCTCCGACTATCTCTGTTAATCAATAAAGAGTTAAGACATGCCCTGGATCCAACTGAAACTGAACACCACCGGCGCTAACGCCGAAGAGCTGAGCGATGCCCTGATGGAAGCGGGCGCCGTTTCCATTACTTTCCAGGACACGCATGATACGCCGGTGTTCGAGCCATTGCCGGGCGAAACGCGCCTGTGGGGCGATACCGATGTTATCGGCCTGTTCGATGCCGAAACCGAGATGAATGATGTTATCGCCCAACTCGCTTTCCACCCGCTGCTGGGCGCAGGCTTCGCCCACAAGATTGAGCAACTGGAAGATAAAGACTGGGAGCGCGAATGGATGGATAACTTCCACCCGATGCGTTTTGGCGAGCGTCTGTGGATCTGCCCGAGCTGGCGCGATGTCCCGGATCCTAAGGCGGTTAACGTGATGCTCGATCCCGGGCTTGCTTTTGGCACCGGTACTCACCCGACCACGTCGCTGTGCCTGCAATGGCTGGACGGGCTGGATCTTACCGGCAAGACGGTGATCGACTTCGGTTGTGGTTCCGGGATCCTCGCGATCGCCGCTCTGAAGCTTGGCGCGGCAAAAGCGATCGGTATTGATATTGATCCGCAGGCTATTCAGGCAAGCCGCGATAATGCCCAGCGCAATGGCGTGTCTGAACGGCTGGAACTTTATCTGCCGAAAGATCAGCCAGAGGCCATGCAGGCCGATGTGGTGGTCGCCAACATTCTGGCTGGCCCGTTGCGTGAACTGGCGCCGTTAATCAGCGTGCTGCCCGTTGAGGGCGGTTTACTGGGCCTTTCCGGTATCCTTGCCAGCCAGGCGGATAGCGTCTGTGAAGCCTATGCCGACGTCTTCACCCTCGATCCGGTGGTGGAGAAAGAGGAGTGGTGCCGCATCACCGGTCAGAAAAAATAAGCTTCTCAGTGTGGCCTGCGGGCCACGCTTTCAAGCCTTCGTCTTTTTAGTCTTTTACCCACCACAATTCACCCTCAGCCGCCCCAGTAACAACCGCTGCGGGGGTATCGGCTTGTCGAATAATCCCCAAAATTGTCAGGTCAAAAAATGCGAGCAGGTTCGCAAAACCCGCCCTTTTTGCACGAAAAAAAAGCAATCCGCTCGCTTATCTCCCCACAAAAAACGATTACTTGCGTGAATTTATCGCCTTAACAAAATTTTTCTCTTTCTAGTAACCTAATGATAAATATGATTTATTATTTTAAACCCCTGCCGTTGCTGGCGATTCCTTGATCTACAACAGAGGATTGGTCAAAGTTTGGCCTTTCATCTCGTGCGAAAAATGCGTAATATACGCCGCCTTGCAGTCACAGTATGGTCATTTCTTAACTCATGCGCATCGGACACCACCAGCTCAGAAATCGCCTGATCGCAGCGCCGATGGCTGGCATTACTGACAGACCATTCCGGACGTTGTGCTACGAGATGGGAGCCGGTTTAACCGTATCCGAGATGATGTCGTCTAACCCGCAGGTGTGGGAAAGCGACAAATCCCGACTGCGGATGGTGCACATTGATGAACCCGGTATTCGCACCGTGCAAATTGCCGGCAGCGACCCGGATGAAATGGCGGAAGCCGCACGTATTAACGTGGAAAGCGGCGCCCAGATTATTGATATCAATATGGGCTGTCCGGCCAAAAAGGTGAATCGCAAGCTTGCAGGCTCGGCCCTGTTGCAATACCCGGATCTGGTGAAGTCAATCCTGACCACGGTGGTTGCGGCGGTGGATGTCCCTGTCACGCTGAAAATTCGCACTGGCTGGGCTCCGGAACATCGTAACTGCGTAGAAATTGCCCAACTGGCTGAAGATTGTGGCATTCAGGCTCTGACCATTCATGGACGCACTCGCGCCTGTTTGTTCAACGGAGAAGCTGAGTACGACAGTATTCGGGCAGTTAAGCAGAAAGTTTCCATTCCGGTTATCGCGAATGGCGACATTACTGACCCGCTTAAAGCCAGAGCTGTGCTCGACTATACGGGGGCGGATGCCCTGATGATAGGCCGCGCAGCTCAGGGAAGACCCTGGATCTTTCGGGAAATCCAGCATTATCTGGACACTGGGGAGCTGCTGGCCCCGCTGCCTTTGGCAGAGGTTAAGCGCTTGCTTTGCGCGCACGTTCGGGAACTGCATGACTTTTATGGTCAGGCAAAAGGTTATCGAATCGCGCGTAAACACGTCTCCTGGTATCTCCAGGAGCACGCTCCGAATGACCAGTTTCGGCGCACATTCAACGCCATTGAGGATGCCAGCGAACAGCTGGAGGCGTTGGAGGCATACTTCGAAAATTTTGCGTAAACAGAAATAAAGAGCTGACAGAACTATGTTCGAACAACGCGTAAATTCTGACGTACTGACCGTTTCTACCGTTAACTCTCAGGATCAGGTAACCCAAAAACCGCTCCGTGATTCGGTAAAACAGGCACTGAAGAACTATTTTGCTCAACTGAATGGTCAGGATGTTAATGACCTGTATGAGCTGGTACTGGCTGAAGTAGAACAGCCACTGTTGGACATGGTGATGCAATACACCCGTGGTAATCAGACCCGCGCGGCGCTGATGATGGGCATCAACCGCGGCACGCTGCGTAAAAAACTGAAAAAATACGGCATGAACTGATTTTGAATCAGTGAGTTGTATTGATAAAAAGGCGCTAACCGGCATGGGGAAGCGCCTTTTTTATTGCCCGAAATACCCCACAAAACCCCGCTTTCCTCGTCTTTTCACCGTCGTGGATTCGTGTATATTTTCAGCAAATGGTTGCAAGATAGGGAAACACGGAATGATTCGCAAATATTGGTGGCTGGTGGCTTTCGCTCTGTCGATCCTGATTCTGGATGTCGTCATCATGCAATGGATTGAGTATCTGACGACCGAGATTGATAAGTGCCGCAATATGGACTCCGTGAACCCGCTCAAACTGGTGAACTGCGAAAGCTTGTAAGTGGCGGAAACTCGCGACAATAGCGCTTTCACCCTGGCTAACGTTGGGGTTTAAATCGTTTTGAGCCATCCCCTTACGATGATAATGTCTCAGCCCTTTTCGCCCGACGACGGCAGTAATGCGTAACGCCCTTAGTGAATGAGTTGATGACATCATGCTGGTTAGCCAATACGACTATATCCTTGTTGTTGTTTCTTTTATCGTCGCCATCCTGGCCTCCTATACCGCACTGAATATGGCCGGTCGCGTCTCCACCAGCACGGGGGCATCAGCCTGGGTCTGGTTAACAGGCGGCGGCATCGCAATGGGGATCGGCATCTGGGCGATGCATTTTATCGGTATGCTGGCCATGGACATATCAATGAGCATGCGCTACAAACCGCTGCTTACCGTCATATCCATGTTCATTGCCATTGGCTCCTCGCTGTTCGCACTCTGGCTGGTTAGCACGCCACGGCTCCATCTACAGCGCCTGATTCCCGGTTCCATTGTGATGGGGCTTGGCATTGTCGCGATGCACTATACCGGAATGGCTGCCTTGCAGGTCTCACCGGCCATTGTCTGGAATATGAACTGGGTCGCCCTGTCGGTCGTGATTGCGTTGGCGGCGTCTTTTGCCGCGTTGTGGCTCACTTTCCGCTTACGTCATGAAGCCGCACAGGTGGCATTGATGCGCTTTGGCGCCGCCATTCTGATGGGGATCGCCATTGCCGGGATGCATTACACCGGGATGATGGCTGCGCAATTTCCCCAGCAACACGTCATGGGGCATAGCGGCTTTAACAATAACTGGCTGGCGATTCTGGTCAGTATGATGGCGTTCTCGGTGCTGGGCATTACGTTACTGGTGTCGATGTTCGATGCGCGTTTGCAGGCGCGGACGTCGTTGCTGGCAACGTCGCTGGCTGCGGCTAATCGTGAACTGGCGCGCCTGGCCCTGCACGATACGCTGACGCGTTTACCTAACCGCGTATTACTGGAAGACCGCCTTGAGCAGGCTATTACGAAAGCCAAACGCGAAGACTCCCGTTTTGCCCTGATGTTTATGGATCTTGATGGTTTTAAAACCGTCAACGACGCATGGGGCCACGATGTCGGCGATAAGCTTCTGATTGCAGTGACCGACCGCCTGACGCAACAGCTAAAAGGGCAATATACGCTGGCGCGGATCGGCGGCGATGAATTCGTCTTACTGGTAGAAGTCAGTGCGCCTGACGAGGCGGCCACGCTTGCCAATTCCCTGGTGCACGTTATTGATAAGCCGTTCAACATCGATCCCTATGATGTCATGGTCACGCTGAGCGTGGGCATCGCGCTGTATCCGCATGACGGCAAGAGCGAGCGTGAGATGATGTTCAACGCCGACGCAGCGATGTACCACACCAAGCATATGGGGCGTAATGGCTATCATTTTTTCCAGCCGTCAATGAATGCGCTGGCGCAAACGCAGCTCCACTTGCTCAATGATTTATGGTCTGCGCTTGAACATCAGGAATTCCGTCTGGTGTACCAACCTAAATTCAATGCACCTTCAGGCCCGGTGATTGGTTTTGAGGCGCTCCTGCGTTGGGATCATCCACAAAGAGGCCGCCTGACACCGGATGTGTTTCTCCCTTTGGCCGAAAAAACCGGGCTTATCGTCCCATTGGGCAACTGGGTGGTAGATGAGGCCTGCCGACAGCTTAGCGAATGGCGCAAGCAGGGCCGTCTGGCATGGTCAATTGCGGTGAATCTCTCAACGCTTCAGTTTGAGCAATCCTCACTGATCGACACCATCATTACCACGCTCAGGAAGCATGATGTGCCAGCGGACAAGCTGATCCTTGAAGTGACGGAAACCACCGCGATGAGCAACCCGGACGAGAGCGTACGGGTGCTGACAAAACTGACTGAACTGGGTGTAAAGGCGTCTATTGATGATTTCGGTACAGGCTACTCCAGCCTGCTGTATCTGAAACGCCTGCCGGCCAGTGAGCTAAAAATCGATCGCGCATTTGTGCGTGAGCTCAGCCGCAAAGGCGATGACGCCACGATAGTCTCCGCCATCGTGGCACTGGCGAAGACACTGAATCTGAAAGTGGTCGCCGAAGGGGTGGAAACGGAAGAGCAACGCGCGTTCCTCACCGAACTCGGCTGTAATACACTGCAAGGTTATTTACTGGGAAAACCGGTAAGCGCCGAATCCATTACCGAAGAAGCCTGGACTCATCCCGATGATGATATTCGCTAAGGGAAATGAACAGGTTAAATAAAAATGCCTGAGGGCGTTTTTATTTAATCGGAGCGGATAACTGTTTTTATTATTCTCGCGGTGGCGGATGCGTGATGCCTGACTTGCCCTGTCATTAATCAAGACGTTACGCCAGTAAAGAATATATCGTTTATTTCCGGTTCATCTTTTCTGCACGATGACTCATTTATCCGGTTTTATCTCCATGATGTTTACACTGCACATACTTTGAGATTATTACTACAGGGCAAGCCAATATGCCAATGGTAAAATAATGGCATCGGTTCTGGACGGGGTATCGCTATTATTGATACCGGGGATCGTGATTATTTCGAGGTAATATCATGAAAAAACTCATTTCCGTTGCGTTGCTGTCTACTGTTCTGGCTGGCTGCGCTCACGATTCTCCTTGTGTGCCGGTATACGACGATCAAGGCCGCCTGGTACATACCAATACCTGCATGAAAGGGACCACTCAGGACAACTGGGAAACAGCTGGGGCAATAGCCGGTGGTGCCGCCGCGCTGGCCGGTCTGACGCTGGGTATTGTGGCATTAACGAAATGATCTATCGAAAGCGCGGCGCACGCCGCGCTTTTGCTTTATAACGGTGCAACGCTCTCCTCAGGCGTAAATTTTTGGCTTCACAAAGAAGCAATAAAAGAAAAGATCCTTTTCATCCTGCCGGTAAAACCCTCTCTTTTTTATTTCCTTTGCGCCGGGACGTGATTTATTTCACAAAGCAATGCCATTCAATATTTTGCTTATATTCACCCTGGAAACTTGTCTGTTAATTCCCGGTGACAAATGTTCCTTTTTTGCTCCATTTTGTGGCGCAGGTTATAGTTTTGCACCAGCACAGGGCAAAAGTTTTATTTTTTACTGTCTACACTCTCAATATTGCGTGTTCAGCACCCTCAAATGTGCCGTCCGCAAAACTGGCACTACCTTTGCTTTAAAGAGTATGGCCATAGCCACAGACAGGTTTCAGGCGTTTCCCGGACGCCTTATATAACGATAAATTTTCGCCACACAGGATGCATTATGAAAAAGATGATGATCGCCAGCCTGGCCGCCGCCAGCGTGCTGTTTGCCATTGCAAACCAGGCGCACGCGGGCACAACGCTGGATGCCGTGAAAAAGAAAGGCTTTGTACAATGCGGTATCAGCGACGGTCTGCCTGGCTTCTCCTACGCGGATGCTAGCGGTAAATTCACCGGTATCGACGTGGACGTTTGCCGCGGCGTTGCCGCCGCCGTATTCGGTGACGATACAAAAGTTAAATACACCCCGCTGACCGCAAAAGAGCGTTTTACTGCGTTGCAGTCCGGCGAAGTGGATATGCTCTCACGTAACACCACCTGGACCTCCTCGCGCGATGGCGGTATGGGTCTTTCCTTTACTGGCGTCACCTATTATGACGGTATCGGCTTCCTGACGCATAACAAAGCGGGCCTGAAGAGCGCCAAAGAGCTTGATGGCGCAACCGTTTGTATTCAGGCTGGCACCGACACCGAGCTGAACGTGGCGGATTATTTCAAATCCAACAATATGAAATATACGCCGGTCACGTTTGACCGTTCCGACGAATCGGCAAAAGCACTGGAATCAGGCCGTTGCGATACGCTGGCGTCTGACCAGTCTCAGCTGTACGCATTGCGTATTAAATTGAGCAACCCGGCCGAGTGGATCGTACTGCCGGAAGTGATCTCTAAAGAACCTTTGGGCCCGGTTGTTCGCCGCGGCGATGATGACTGGTTCTCCATCGTACGCTGGACGCTGTTCGCCATGCTGAATGCCGAAGAAATGGGCATCAACTCGAAGAACGTCGACGAGAAAGCGGCGAACCCGGCCACGCCGGATATGGCGCACTTGCTGGGCAAAGAGGGCGACTTCGGCAAGGATCTGAGGCTGGATAATAAATGGGCTTATAACATCATCAAGAAAGTCGGTAACTACTCTGAGGTGTTCGAGCGTAACGTCGGTTCTGAGAGCGCGCTGAAAATCAAACGTGGCCAGAACAATCTCTGGAACAACGGCGGCATCCAGTACGCTCCGCCGGTACGCTAATTTGTAAGTGCTGTAACGGGCGTCACTTCGCGTGGCGCCCAGCCCAGAGTCATGGTTACTGAGGTTTTCCCTATGTCCCATCGCCGCCCAACCGTGAAAGGCGCTATCTCCCTTTCAAACCCTGCGGTTCGCGCCTGGCTGTTTCAAATTATTGCGATTGTGGCCGTCGTCGCTATCGCCATCTATTTGATACACAACACTGTTACTAACCTGAATAATCGCGGGATCACCTCCGGCTTTGCCTTCCTCGACCGCGCCGCCGGTTTTGGTATTGTTCAACATCTTATCGATTATGAGCAAGGCGATACCTATGGCCGTGTGTTTCTTGTTGGCCTGCTTAATACGCTGCTGGTATCGGCATTGTGTATTGTTTTCGCGTCTTTCCTTGGCTTTTTCCTGGGTCTTGCGCGTCTTTCAGAAAACTGGCTGCTGCGTAAATTATCGACGATTTATATCGAAACTTTTCGCAATATTCCGCCGCTGTTGCAGATTTTCTTTTGGTACTTTGCGGTGCTGCGTAATTTGCCGGGCCCCCGTCAGGCAGTCAGCGCAATGGATCTTGTCTTTCTGAGCAACCGTGGGTTGTATATTCCTTCCCCCCAGATGGGCGAGGGTGTACTGGCATTTGTTGTTGTCATTGTGATAGCGCTGATCGCCTCTGTCGGTCTGTTCCGCTTCAATAAAGCACACCAGACTAAAACCGGGCAATTACGCAGAACATGGCCAACGGCGCTGGTGCTGATCATTGGCCTGCCGCTGCTGGCGCATTGGGTGTTTGGTGCTGCATTGCACTGGGAAATACCGGAACTGCGCGGGTTTAACTTCAGCGGCGGTATGGTGCTGATCCCGGAACTGGCGGCACTGACCATTGCGCTGTCGGTGTATACCTCTGCGTTTATCGCCGAGATTATTCGCTCTGGCATCCAGTCCGTCCCCCATGGGCAACACGAAGCGGCTCGCTCGCTGGGGCTGCCGAATCCGGTGACACTGCGACAGGTCATTATTCCTCAGGCGCTGCGTGTGATTATTCCGCCGCTGACCAGCCAGTATCTGAATATCGCGAAGAACTCCTCTCTGGCCGCCGCTATCGGCTACCCGGATATGGTGTCGTTGTTTGCCGGTACAGTACTGAACCAGACGGGTCAGGCCATTGAAACGATTGCTATCACGATGTCTGTTTACTTGCTTATCAGCCTGTCGATTTCCCTGCTGATGAACACCTATAACCGTCGCATTGCACTGATTGAGCGCTAAGGAACGAAGATGACAAAAGCTATTCTGTCTCCTGCTACGCGCCCGACACCGGCAGGCAGTAACGGTATTGTGTTATGGGTAAGAAAAAATCTCTTTTCCAGTTGGTCTAACTCTCTGCTGACTCTTTTTTGTCTGTGGTTGATGTGGACATTGATCCCACCACTGTTGGAATGGACGCTGTTCCAGGCAAACTGGGTGGGTTCTACTCGAGCGGATTGCACGAAAGCGGGTGCCTGTTGGGTGTTTATTCATGAGCGTTTTGGCCAGTTTATGTATGGTCTTTATCCTCACGATCAGCGCTGGCGTATTAACCTGGCGTTGATTGTGGGCCTGCTCTCTATTGCACCGATGTTCTGGAAAGCGTTGCCGCACCGTGGCCGCTATATCGCTTGTTGGGCCGTCGTCTATCCGATTGTGGTCTGGTGGCTGATGTTCGGTGGGTTTCTTGGGCTGGATCGTGTTGAGACCCGTCAGTGGGGCGGTTTGACCCTGACGCTGATTATCGCGTCAGTGGGGATTGCCGGCGCATTACCGCTCGGCATTTTGCTGGCGTTGGGTCGTCGTTCGAAGATGCCGGTTGTGCGCGTACTGTCCGTCGTCTTTATTGAGTTCTGGCGCGGCGTTCCGCTGATCACCGTTCTGTTTATGTCCTCCGTAATGCTGCCGCTGTTTATGTCCGAAGGAACCAGCATCGATAAGCTGATCCGTGCGCTGGTCGGGGTGATCCTGTTCCAGTCGGCTTATGTGGCGGAAGTGGTGCGCGGCGGCTTGCAGGCGCTGCCGAAGGGGCAATACGAAGCGGCAGAGTCACTGGCGCTGGGTTACTGGAAAACGCAGGGCTTAGTAATCTTACCGCAGGCCTTGAAGCTGGTGATCCCTGGCCTGGTGAATACCATTATTGCGCTGTTCAAAGATACCAGCCTGGTGATCATCATCGGTCTGTTTGATCTGTTTAGTAGTGTACAGCAGGCCACCGTGGATCCTGCATGGCTTGGCATGTCGACTGAAGGCTATGTCTTTGCTGCATTAGTTTACTGGATTTTTTGTTTTAGCATGTCGCGCTATAGCCAGCATCTGGAGAAGCGCTTTAACACCGGGCGTACACCGCACTGAGGATCCCCATGAGTAATACAATTATGCAATCTGGCGACGCGATGATTACGCTCGAAAATGTGAACAAGTGGTATGGGCAGTTCCATGTCCTGAGAGATATCAATCTGAATGTGAAACAGGGCGAGCGCATTGTGCTTTGCGGCCCTTCAGGTTCGGGAAAATCGACAACGATCCGGTGTATTAACCATCTGGAAGAACATCAGCAGGGGCGGATTGTCGTGGATGGTATCGAGCTGAACGAAGATATCCGCAATATTGAGAAGATCCGTCAGGAAGTCGGTATGGTGTTCCAGCATTTCAATTTATTCCCGCATCTTACGGTACTGCAAAACTGTACGCTGGCACCTATTTGGGTACGTAAGATGCCGAAGAAAGAAGCTGAAGCCTTGGCGATGCACTACCTGGAGCGTGTGCGTATTGCCGAGCATGCGCATAAGTTCCCGGGGCAGATTTCCGGTGGGCAGCAGCAGCGTGTGGCTATCGCCCGTTCGCTGTGCATGAAGCCGAAGATTATGTTGTTTGATGAACCCACTTCTGCACTGGATCCAGAGATGGTAAAAGAGGTACTGGACACCATGATCGGGCTTGCTCAGTCAGGCATGACAATGTTGTGTGTGACGCATGAAATGGGGTTTGCCCGTACTGTAGCTGACCGGGTGATCTTTATGGATCGTGGCGAAATCGTTGAGCAGGCGCCACCTGAAGAATTCTTCGCGAATCCGAAATCAGAACGTACTCGCTCGTTCTTGTCGCAGGTTATTCATTAACTTGTAAGACTGTTTTAGTGAAGGCCACCTGTGCAGGTGGCTTTTTTATTGCCTGTACATCAACAATCTGAGATTGGTACAAAACAAAAGGCCCCGTCTTTCGACGAGGCCTTTTGTTTTAATTGATGCCTGGCAGTTCCCTACTCTCGCATGGGGAGACCCCACACTACCATCGGCGCTACGGCGTTTCACTTCTGAGTTCGGCATGGGGTCAGGTGGGACCACCGCGCTGTTGCCGCCAGGCAAATTCTTTTCTAAGTGCCGAACTTTAACCGTTATAACTGGTGCTGATACCCAGAGTCGAACTGGGGACCTCACCCTTACCAAGGGTGCGCTCTACCAACTGAGCCATATCAGCACGCTAAATTTGATGCCTGGCAATTCCCTACTCTCGCATGGGGAGACCCCACACTACCATCGGCGCTACGGCGTTTCACTTCTGAGTTCGACATGGGGTCAGGTGGGACCACCGCGCTAGTGCCGCCAGGCAAATTCTGTTTATCAGACCGCACACGCGCCCTGATGTTATCTGTATCAAGCTGATTGTCGCGTCTCTCACGCCAAAACATCTTCGGCGTTGTAAGGTTAAGCCTCACGGTTCATTAGTACCGGTTAGCTCAACGCATCGCTGCGCTTACACACCCGGCCTATCAACGTCGTCGTCTTCAACGTTCCTTCAGGAGACTCAAGGTCTCAGGGAGAACTCATCTCGGGGCAAGTTTCGTGCTTAGATGCTTTCAGCACTTATCTCTTCCGCATTTAGCTACCGGGCAGTGCCATTGGCATGACAACCCGAACACCAGTGATGCGTCCACTCCGGTCCTCTCGTACTAGGAGCAGCCCCCCTCAATTCTCCAGCGCCCACGGCAGATAGGGACCGAACTGTCTCACGACGTTCTAAACCCAGCTCGCGTACCACTTTAAATGGCGAACAGCCATACCCTTGGGACCTACTTCAGCCCCAGGATGTGATGAGCCGACATCGAGGTGCCAAACACCGCCGTCGATATGAACTCTTGGGCGGTATCAGCCTGTTATCCCCGGAGTACCTTTTATCCGTTGAGCGATGGCCCTTCCATTCAGAACCACCGGATCACTATGACCTGCTTTCGCACCTGCTCGCGCCGTCACGCTCGCAGTCAAGCCAGCTTATGCCATTGCACTAACCTCCTGATGTCCGACCAGGATTAGCTGACCTTCGTGCTCCTCCGTTACGCTTTAGGAGGAGACCGCCCCAGTCAAACTACCCACCAGACACTGTCCGCAACCCGGATTACGGGTCCACGTTAGAACATCAAACATTAAAGGGTGGTATTTCAAGGTTGGCTCCACGCAGACTGGCGTCCACGCTTCAAAGCCTCCCACCTATCCTACACATCAAGGCTCAATGTTCAGTGTCAAGCTATAGTAAAGGTTCACGGGGTCTTTCCGTCTTGCCGCGGGTACACTGCATCTTCACAGCGAGTTCAATTTCACTGAGTCTCGGGTGGAGACAGCCTGGCCATCATTACGCCATTCGTGCAGGTCGGAACTTACCCGACAAGGAATTTCGCTACCTTAGGACCGTTATAGTTACGGCCGCCGTTTACCGGGGCTTCGATCAAGAGCTTCTCCTTACGGATAACCCCATCAATTAACCTTCCGGCACCGGGCAGGCGTCACACCGTATACGTCCACTTTCGTGTTTGCACAGTGCTGTGTTTTTAATAAACAGTTGCAGCCAGCTGGTATCTTCGACTGATTTCAGCTCCACGGGTAAACCGCTTCACCTACATATCAGCGTGCCTTCTCCCGAAGTTACGGCACCATTTTGCCTAGTTCCTTCACCCGAGTTCTCTCAAGCGCCTTGGTATTCTCTACCTGACCACCTGTGTCGGTTTGGGGTACGATTTCGTGTTACCTGATGCTTAGAGGCTTTTCCTGGAAGCAGGGCATTTGTCACTTCAGCACCGTAGTGCCTCGTCATCACGCCTCAGTGTTAAAGCGCTCCGGATTTGCCTGGAGCACACACCTGCACGCTTAAACCGGGACAACCGTCGCCCGGATGACATAGCCTTCTCCGTCCCCCCTTCGCAGTAACACCAAGTACAGGAATATTAACCTGTTTCCCATCGACTACGCCTTTCGGCCTCGCCTTAGGGGTCGACTCACCCTGCCCCGATTAACGTTGGACAGGAACCCTTGGTCTTCCGGCGAGCGGGCTTTTCACCCGCTTTATCGTTACTTATGTCAGCATTCGCACTTCTGATACCTCCAGCATGCCTCACAGCACACCTTCACAGGCTTACAGAACGCTCCCCTACCCAACAACACATAGTGTCGCTGCCGCAGCTTCGGTGCATGGTTTAGCCCCGTTACATCTTCCGCGCAGGCCGACTCGACCAGTGAGCTATTACGCTTTCTTTAAATGATGGCTGCTTCTAAGCCAACATCCTGGCTGTCTGGGCCTTCCCACATCGTTTCCCACTTAACCATGACTTTGGGACCTTAGCTGGCGGTCTGGGTTGTTTCCCTCTTCACGACGGACGTTAGCACCCGCCGTGTGTCTCCCGTGATAACATTCTCCGGTATTCGCAGTTTGCATCGGGTTGGTAAGCCGGGATGGCCCCCTAGCCGAAACAGTGCTCTACCCCCGGAGATGAATTCACGAGGCGCTACCTAAATAGCTTTCGGGGAGAACCAGCTATCTCCCGGTTTGATTGGCCTTTCACCCCCAGCCACAAGTCATCCGCTAATTTTTCAACATTAGTCGGTTCGGTCCTCCAGTTAGTGTTACCCAACCTTCAACCTGCCCATGGCTAGATCACCGGGTTTCGGGTCTATACCCTGCAACTTAACGCCCAGTTAAGACTCGGTTTCCCTTCGGCTCCCCTATTCGGTTAACCTTGCTACAGAATATAAGTCGCTGACCCATTATACAAAAGGTACGCAGTCACACCCCAAAGGGTGCTCCCACTGCTTGTACGTACACGGTTTCAGGTTCTTTTTCACTCCCCTCGCCGGGGTTCTTTTCGCCTTTCCCTCACGGTACTGGTTCACTATCGGTCAGTCAGGAGTATTTAGCCTTGGAGGATGGTCCCCCCATATTCAGACAGGATACCACGTGTCCCGCCCTACTCATCGAGCTCACAACCTGTGCATTTTTGTGTACGGGGCTGTCACCCTGTATCGCGCGACTTTCCAGACGCTTCCACTAACACACAAGCTGATTCTGGCTCTGGGCTCCTCCCCGTTCGCTCGCCGCTACTGGGGGAATCTCGGTTGATTTCTTTTCCTCGGGGTACTTAGATGTTTCAGTTCCCCCGGTTCGCCTCATTAACCTATGGATTCAGTTAATGATAGTGTGACGAGTCACACTGGGTTTCCCCATTCGGACATCGCCGGTTATAACGGTTCATATCACCTTACCGGCGCTTTTCGCAGATTAGCACGTCCTTCATCGCCTCTGACTGCCAGGGCATCCACCGTGTACGCTTGGTCGCTTAACCTCACAACCCGAAGATGTTTCTTGCGATCCATCATCAGTTGTGAAAATTTGAGAGACTCGCAGAACAGTTCGCACTGTTCTGTGTTTCAATTTTCAGCTTGATCCAGATTTTTAAAGAGCAAATATCTCAAACATGACTCGTGAGTCAGTTTTGAGATACATCGGCCGGTGACTTTCACTCACAAACCAGCAAGTGGCGTCCCCTGGAGGTTTGACCTCATCAGTTAACGCGTGGCGTCCCCTAGGGGATTCGAACCCCTGTTACCGCCGTGAAAGGGCGGTGTCCTGGGCCTCTAGACGAAGGGGACACTGAAGTCTCAATCGCAAGACGCCTTGCTTCTTTCTTTTCATCAGACAATCTGTGTGAGCACTGCAAAGGCAGGTTCTTTAAGGTAAGGAGGTGATCCAACCGCAGGTTCCCCTACGGTTACCTTGTTACGACTTCACCCCAGTCATGAATCACAAAGTGGTAAGCGCCCTCCCGAAGGTTAAGCTACCTACTTCTTTTGCAACCCACTCCCATGGTGTGACGGGCGGTGTGTACAAGGCCCGGGAACGTATTCACCGTGGCATTCTGATCCACGATTACTAGCGATTCCGACTTCATGGAGTCGAGTTGCAGACTCCAATCCGGACTACGACGCACTTTATGAGGTCCGCTTGCTCTCGCGAGGTCGCTTCTCTTTGTATGCGCCATTGTAGCACGTGTGTAGCCCTGGTCGTAAGGGCCATGATGACTTGACGTCATCCCCACCTTCCTCCAGTTTATCACTGGCAGTCTCCTTTGAGTTCCCGGCCGGACCGCTGGCAACAAAGGATAAGGGTTGCGCTCGTTGCGGGACTTAACCCAACATTTCACAACACGAGCTGACGACAGCCATGCAGCACCTGTCTCACAGTTCCCGAAGGCACGTCCCCATCTCTGGAAACTTCTGTGGATGTCAAGACCAGGTAAGGTTCTTCGCGTTGCATCGAATTAAACCACATGCTCCACCGCTTGTGCGGGCCCCCGTCAATTCATTTGAGTTTTAACCTTGCGGCCGTACTCCCCAGGCGGTCGATTTAACGCGTTAGCTCCGGAAGCCACGCCTCAAGGGCACAACCTCCAAATCGACATCGTTTACAGCGTGGACTACCAGGGTATCTAATCCTGTTTGCTCCCCACGCTTTCGCACCTGAGCGTCAGTCTTCGTCCAGGAGGCCGCCTTCGCCACCGGTATTCCTCCAGATCTCTACGCATTTCACCGCTACACCTGGAATTCTACCTCCCTCTACGAGACTCCAGCCTGCCAGTTTCGAATGCAGTTCCCAGGTTGAGCCCGGGGATTTCACATCCGACTTGACAGACCGCCTGCGTGCGCTTTACGCCCAGTAATTCCGATTAACGCTTGCACCCTCCGTATTACCGCGGCTGCTGGCACGGAGTTAGCCGGTGCTTCTTCTGCGGGTAACGTCAATTGCTGTGGTTATTAACCACAACACCTTCCTCCCCGCTGAAAGTACTTTACAACCCGAAGGCCTTCTTCATACACGCGGCATGGCTGCATCAGGCTTGCGCCCATTGTGCAATATTCCCCACTGCTGCCTCCCGTAGGAGTCTGGACCGTGTCTCAGTTCCAGTGTGGCTGGTCATCCTCTCAGACCAGCTAGGGATCGTCGCCTAGGTGAGCCGTTACCCCACCTACTAGCTAATCCCATCTGGGCACATCTGATGGCAAGAGGCCCGAAGGTCCCCCTCTTTGGTCTTGCGACATTATGCGGTATTAGCTACCGTTTCCAGTAGTTATCCCCCTCCATCAGGCAGTTTCCCAGACATTACTCACCCGTCCGCCACTCGTCACCCAAGGAGCAAGCTCCTCTGTGCTACCGTCCGACTTGCATGTGTTAGGCCTGCCGCCAGCGTTCAATCTGAGCCATGATCAAACTCTTCAATTTAAAAGTTTGATGCTCACCGAATTAAACTTCGTAATGAATTACGTGTTCACTCGTGAGACTTGGTATTCATTTAGCGTCCTGAGACGTTAAGAATCCATGTCACTTTGAGTGCCCACACAGATTGTCTGATAAATTTTTAAAGAGCAGTTGCGACGCGCCTTGGCGCTCTGTCGCGAGGTGGCGTATATTACGCTTTCCTCTTTCAGAGTCAACCCTGATTTTCAGGATTTTTCTCTTTCGTTGTTTCGACTATCTCGTGAAGTGATTCACGTTGTCGTGTCAACGGAGGCGCATTATAGGGATCCCAATTTTAAGCACAAGTCTTTTTGCGATCTTTTTTTCTAAGTGCTGTTTTTTCATTCTTTTCGCTGCGATCCCGTACGATCTGCTCAAATAATGATGTGCAAATGGCTTGCAGAAGATCTTTCTTCCGATCAAAGTCATTATCTGGGTCAGTTTTTGATGAGGTAATTATGTCTGCTGCTTTACGTCCATATAAAGATCTTTTCCCTCGCGTTGGTCAGCGAGTCATGGTCGATGCCACGAGTGTGGTCATTGGCGATGTCCGAATCGCGGACGACGTTGGAATCTGGCCATTAGTCGTGATCCGGGGTGATGTGAATTATGTAGAGATAGGCGCGCGCAGCAATATTCAGGATGGCAGCGTTCTGCATGTCACACATAAATCATCATCTAATCCTGAAGGCGATCCACTGATTATTGGTGAAGATGTTACTGTGGGACATAAAGTGATGTTGCACGGTTGTTCTATTGGTAATCGGGTTCTGGTCGGTATGGGATCGATTTTACTTGATGGCGCCATAATAGAAGATGACGTAATGATCGGAGCTGGCAGCCTGGTGCCGCAAAATAAGCGCCTTGAGAGCGGCTACCTTTATCTGGGAAGCCCGGTAAAACAAATCCGCCCCCTGAAAGAAGCGGAAATAGAAGGACTGAAATACTCCGCAAATAACTATGTGAAGTGGAAAGACGAATATATTAATCAGGACAGCCAGACAACGCCCTGATCATCTTCTTCTTGCTGGCGGATACGTTGCTCCGCCTCCTCTTCTAAATCCCAACGATATTCACAAAACAGCGCCAGATGCTCTTCTGGCGCTGCACTACCAAAACGCCGCGCCAGCACTTCGCCTTTGATTGCACAGATCAGTTGCATGCCGTTGACCAGTGCAGGGAAAAAGACCGCCTGTGCTGCGACGTTCCACTCTTCACGATCCGGAAACTGAATAGCCTGATTCATTTCGCCAGTTCCAGCTTCAGGGTGTTAATGACGGGTTCAACGTCAGGCAGTACACCATGCCACAACAGCACGGCATGGGCCGCTTGCCCCACCAGCATTCCCAAGCCATCGGCACAATTCTTCGCACCCAGTTTTTCGCACCAGGTAAGGAATGGCGTATTCCCCTTCTGATAAAACATGTCGTAGCAATATGTCTGAGGATGAATGATGGCTTCTGGCAATGCGGGAATGTCCCCACCAATCCCGCTGGAGGTAGCATTAATGATGAGATCGAATTTATGGTCGGACAAATCATCCATGGCTACCGCATCAACACTTCCCGTATGGGCGAAGAGTCGGGCCAATTCTTCTGCCCGAGACCCTGTACGATTAGTGATGGTTACCGCGCAGCCCAGCGAAAGCAAAGGAAGCAATACACCGCGCGCGGCACCACCCGCGCCGATCAGCAGAATGCGAAAACCCGGGCGGATAAATGCCAGACGTTCGAGATCGCTCAGCAGGCCAATTCCATCCGTGTTGTCTCCAAGCAGGCGTCCATCCTCGAGTCGCTTGAGCGTATTGACCGCTCCTGCAAGCGCCGCACGTTCGGTCAGTTCATCAGCGCGAGCAAAGGCTTCTTCTTTGAAGGGCACCGTAATATTGGCCCCTTTTCCGCCACCGGCAAAAAAAGCCTCCATCGTATTTACAAAGTCATTCACCGGCGCAAGCACACGGCCATATTGGTGCTCAATACACAGTTGCGTAGCGAACTGCTGATGAATAAAAGGCGATTTGCTATGCGCGATGGGATTACCAAAAACTGCATAGGATTCCATATGATTACCCCTGACGGAAAAGTTCACCGGTTAGAGCATCCCGGATTTCAGAAGGATTTTGTCGCCCCCCCGTTGGCGCATCAATGACCGGAAAATCCGCGCCGAACTGCTCAGCCACTTCTTTTGCGGTTCGGCAAGGCGGTAAACCAGACAAGTTAGCGCTGGTCGATACCAACGGCTTGCCATACGCCTCACACAGAGCAATAACATCCGGGTGATCGGTAACACGCACGGCCAGCGAGTCGAAACGGCCTGTCAGCCAGCGAGGCGTCGTAGACTTCGCCGGAAAGACAAAAGTCACCGGGCCGGGCCAGCAGGCAAAAATCGTCTGACGCTGCGTGTCGGTCAGCATGCTGTCATCAATATAGGGTTTCAGTTGTTCAAAGCTTGCAGCAATCAGGATCAATCCTTTTTCTACTGAACGTTGTTTCAATTCAAGCAGGCGATGAACCGCGATTTCGCTGTCCGGGTCGCAACCGACACCGAAAACAGCTTCTGTTGGATATGCGATGACGTATTCTTTATTCAGAACCTCTACCGCCGCAGCGATGGGGTCTGTTGGCAGGTTATTCTTCACGAGTTTGTTCCGCCGTTACCGGCTGTCCACATTGTTTACTGGCGCAAAAGCATTTAACACCCTGCGCGGTTTTCTTTTCTATAAGTAGCGGGTAGTGGCACACCGGGCATTCGCCCGCCACTGGTTTGAAATTGATGACGAACTGGCAATCTGGATAGCGATCGCAGGAATAGAAGGTCTTACCATATCGGGAACGGCGCTGCACCAGGTGCCCATTTTGGCATTGCGGGCAGGTTATTGCCGTTTCGTCGGGTTTATCAATCAGCTCTGTATGTTCACACTCAGGATACTGGCTACAACCAATAAACATACCAAAACGCCCCTGACGCAGCACCATGGTGGCGCCGCATTCAGGACAAACATGTCCTTCCAGAACTTTAACGATATGTCTGTCCGCCAGGCTCTTCAGGGGGCGTACATAATCGCATTCCGGATAATGTGAGCACCCGAGAAACGGACCGTGTTTCCCGGAGCGAATAACAAGTTCAGCCCCGCATTGTGGGCAGGGCTCATTGTTACGCACCGAAAACAGTGCTGATTTGGCCATAACGACTCTTGAAGCTGCAAAAATGATTAGTGCAGCATACCTTCATTCACTTCAAAGAGTAATTCTTCCATTTGCTGGTATGCATTCTCACATCCTGGAATATTGAAGAGCACCATCAGAATGACCCATTTCAGATCTTCCAATTCGAACTCTGCCGTATCCAGCGCCAGCACACGTTCAATCACCATTTCTCGCGTTTCGAGGTTTAGCACCTGGATCTGCTCGAGGAATAATAAAAATCCCCGGCAACTGGCATCCAGCCTTTCGCACTCTTCCGCAGTATAAATACGTACAGAGAGCGGATCAGAAGCAAGCTGCATCGGTTCGACAAGGCCTTCCTGATAATCAGCCAGCTTTTCCAGCCACAGAAGTGCATTGTAGATGTCTTCACGATCAAATCCGGCGTCGGTAAGATCCCGTTCCAGTTTGTCTTGATCCACACGCATTTCAACTTCGTTATGGATGTAAGTCTCAAACAAGTACATTAGTACGTCGAACATGGCTTGCCCTCCTCAATCGGACATAGCCGCCGGGTACAGCTGCGATCCATCCTGCTAACTCCAGTTCGAGCAATTGTGCTGCAGTAACTGGCACAGGTTGGCCGGCACGTTCAGCGACGACGTCAACAGGTGTTACCTCATCTCCTACGTTAGCCAGGAGCTCAGGAAATGGCAATGCCGCGCTTTCTTGATCTGATGAATAAATTGTTTTTTCGCGTGATTCAGGCAGCCAATTGAGATCGTTTTGCAAATTTTCGAGGATCTCTTCTGCCGACGTCACTGGTGTTGCCCCCTGCTTGATTAACCAATGGGGCCCTTCACTGCCAGGGCTACCAATTGGTCCAGGCAGAGCAAACACTTCACGCCCTTGTTCAAGCGCAGCACGGGCGGTGACCAGGGAACCGCTGCGCACGGCAGCTTCGACGACGAGCACCCCCAGGCTAAGCCCACTAATAATCCTGTTGCGGCGGGGAAAGTGACCTGGCAGAGGCGGCGCCTGCAAAGGGAATTCTGATACCAGGGCTCCACCTCCCTCGATCAGTTGTGCAGCGAGCGATGCATGCCGACGTGGATGAATGTGATGTAAACCATTTCCCAAAACAGCAATGCTCTTTCCATTCGCATCCAAAGCAGCACGATGAGCAACGCTATCGATCCCTAATGCCAGCCCGCTGGTGATCGTTAATCCATTGGCAGCAAGTATCCCACAAAAGATCCGCCCCCAGCGTTCGCCATACCACGAGTGCGCCCGACTTCCGACAACCGCCAGTTGTTTTGTTTTTAGTACCGAGAGCGTCCCCTTAACAAAGATCGCGCCAGGGTAATCATCCGTCGCGCGAAGTGACATGGGGTAGGCCTCATCGCTGGCAAGAATTAAATGATGATTCGGTGCGGCAAGCCAGGAGAGGGTTCGCTCAAGTTCACTCTGCTTGAGCGAAAAAAATCGTCGGATCTGCGCGGCGGTCAAACCAAGGTGCTGAAATGCAGCTGGCGTATACTCTTGATTCTGCAACAGCCATTGAGCCGTATTTAGCCATCGGTCGCCGCACAAATCGCCAACCTGCATTAAACGCAGACAAATCTCCGTGGATGTCATCCTTCCTCCCTGCCACAAGCCGCCCCGGCAATCCTTGCGATTGGTCACCGATGCTGTCAATCGGAAGGGGATTTGTCTAGAATAGAGGTAATATTCTCTCCAACTCCTGAACACGACTCTGGATATTTATGGCAGTTTTGCATGTGTTACATATTCCGGACGAGCGTCTTCGCAAAGTCGCTACGCCGGTAAAAGAAGTGAATGCGGACATCAAGCGTATCGTCGATGATATGTTTGAAACAATGTACGCAGAAGAAGGCATTGGCCTGGCTGCAACCCAGGTAGATATTCATCAGCGCATTATCGTTATTGATGTGTCAGAAAATCGCGATGAGCAACTGGTGCTGATTAACCCGGAACTGCTGGAAAAAAGCGGTGAAACAGGTATCGAAGAAGGCTGCCTGTCAATTCCGGAACAGCGCGCACTCGTTCCTCGTGCTGAGAAAGTAAAAATCCGCGCGCTGGATCGTGACGGAAAAACATTTGAGCTGGAGGCTGACGGCTTGCTGGCAATCTGTATCCAGCATGAAATGGATCATCTGGTAGGCAAATTGTTTATCGATTATCTGTCGCCAATGAAACGTCAACGTATTCGTCAGAAAGTTGAAAAACTGGATCGCATGAACGCCCGTGCGTAAAGCGGGCTGAAAGGGATAAACGTGTCAGAATCGCTACGTATTATTTTCGCCGGCACCCCAGACTTTGCAGCGCGTCATCTTGACGCGCTGCTGTCTTCTGAGCATCAGATAGTCGGGGTATTCACCCAGCCCGACCGCCCGGCTGGCCGTGGAAAAAAACTGATGCCCAGCCCGGTTAAAGTGTTGGCAGAAGAAAAAGACCTGCCCGTGTTTCAGCCGGTGTCATTACGCGCGCAGGAAAACCAGCAACTGGTCGCCAACCTTAACGCTGATGTTATGGTTGTGGTGGCCTATGGGTTGATTCTTCCCAAAGCCGTACTGGAAATGCCGCGTCTTGGCTGTATCAATGTTCATGGCTCATTGCTTCCACGCTGGCGCGGTGCCGCTCCTATTCAACGTTCATTATGGGCCGGTGACGCAGAAACTGGCGTTACCATCATGCAGATGGACGTTGGCCTGGATACCGGAGATATGCTGTACAAACTCTCCTGTCCTATCACTGCCGAAGATACCAGTGCTACGCTGTACGATAAACTGGCTCAGCTCGGCCCTCAGGGGTTACTCGACACGCTGCAGCAGTTAGCGCAGGGACGTGCCGAGCCGCAGGTGCAGGATGAAGCGCTGGTCACCTATGCAGAAAAACTGAGCAAAGAAGAAGCGCGTATCGATTGGTCCCTGAGTGCGGCTCAACTTGAGCGCTGCATTCGCGCATTTAATCCGTGGCCGATGAGCTGGCTAGTGATTGACGAGCAGCCGATCAAAGTATGGAAAGCGTCAGTGATTCCATCATCCACAACTGCGGTTCCTGGCACAGTTCTCGATACGTCAAAAGCCGGCATCCAGGTTGCAACGGCTGATGGCATATTGAATCTGGAATCGCTACAGCCCGCAGGCAAAAAAGCCATGAGCGCGCAAGATCTACTCAATTCGCGGCGGGAGTGGTTTGTTCCCGGTAATCTTCTGGCCTGATATTGATTTTTAGCCCGGTTCTGCCGGGCGTTTTTATTTTTATACTTATGAAAAAACAATTCAATTTGCGCAGTATGGCCGCACAGGCCATCGAACAGGTAGTGGAACAAGGGCAATCGCTCAGCAATATTCTGCCGCCGTTACAACAAAAAGTATCCGATAAAGATAAAGCACTGCTGCAGGAACTGTGTTTCGGTGTGTTACGCGTATTACCACAGCTCGACTGGCTGATTAATAAGCTGATGTCGCGCCCGATGACCGGCAAACAGCGCACAGTACATTACCTGATCATGGTTGGATTTTACCAACTGCTGCATACTCGCATTCCTGCCCATGCCGCGCTGGCAGAAACGGTAGAAGGCGCAGTAGCCATTAAACGGCCGCAACTTAAGGGACTGATTAATGGCGTATTACGCCAGTTTCAACGCCAGCAAGAAGAGCTGCTGGCTGAATTCGCCAATAGCGAAAACAAGTATCTGTTCCCGACCTGGCTGCTAAAACGCCTGCAAAAAGCGTATCCACAGCAGTGGCAACCTATTGTTGAGGCCAGCAATCAGCGGCCCCCCATGTGGCTGCGCGTGAATCGCCAGCACCATACACGCGATAGCTGGCTGGCGCTGCTGGAAGAAACCGGCCTGCACGGCTTCACACATCCAGACTATCCTGACGCTGTGCGTCTGGAAACTGCAGCGCCCGTTGCGGCCCTGCCGGGGTTCACAGAAGGATGGGTGACCGTACAAGATGCATCTGCGCAAGGGTGTATCCCGTTCCTTGCTCCTGAAAACGGCGAACGGATTCTCGATCTCTGCGCTGCACCAGGGGGTAAAACCACGCATATTCTTGAAGCTGCGCCGGGTGCCGACGTACTTGCTGTGGATATTGATGAGCAACGCTTGTCACGCGTTTATGACAACCTGAAACGGCTGGGTATGAAGGCGCAGGTGAAACAAGGCGATGGGCGTTTTCCGGCCCAGTGGTGCGGAGACGAACAATTTGATCGCATTCTTCTGGATGCGCCATGCTCCGCAACTGGCGTTATTCGCCGCCATCCGGACATTAAATGGCTGCGTCGTGAGCGCGATATTCCGGAGCTTGTACAGCTTCAGTCCGAAATTCTGGATGCTATCTGGCCACATCTGAAAACGGGCGGTACGCTGGTATACGCGACCTGCTCAATCCTTCCGGAAGAAAATAGTTTGCAGGTTGCCGCATTCCTGACCCGGACACCGAATGCGAAGCTCAGCCAGACAGGTTCGCTCGATCAGCCAGGGCAACAAAATCTGCCTGGCGCGGAAGAAGGCGATGGCTTCTTTTACGCTAAGATAATCAAACAGTGATGAGAGCAGCGGGTCACAACAGATGAAGATAATTATTCTGGGTGCAGGGCAAGTCGGCGGCACGCTGGCGGAAAACCTGGTCGGTGAGAATAACGATATTACCGTTGTCGATACCAATGGCGATCGCCTGCGCAGTCTGCAGGACAAATTCGATCTGCGTGTTGTACAAGGGCATGGTTCACATCCACGCGTGCTGCGCGAGGCAGGCGCTGATGATGCAGACATGTTAGTAGCAGTTACCAGTTCAGACGAAACCAATATGGTTGCCTGCCAGGTTGCCTATTCGCTGTTTAATACGCCAAATCGTATCGCCCGAATCCGTTCGCCGGACTATGTTCGCGATGCGGATAAACTCTTCCATTCTGAAGCCGTGCCAATCGATCATTTGATTGCTCCGGAGCAACTGGTCATCGACAGTATTTATCGCCTGATAGAATATCCAGGCGCGCTGCAAGTGGTGAATTTTGCCGAGGGGAAAGTGAGCCTGGCAGTAGTAAAAGCCTATTATGGCGGTCCACTTGTCGGTAACGCACTGTCGACTATGCGCGAACACATGCCACATATTGATACCCGCGTCGCCGCGATATTCCGCCACGATCGCCCTATCCGTCCCCAGGGGTCAACAATAGTGGAAGCTGGCGATGAAGTATTTTTTATTGCCGCATCACAGCATATACGCGCCGTAATGAGCGAATTGCAACGCCTGGAAAAACCCTATAAACGCATTATGTTGGTTGGCGGCGGAAATATTGGCGCGGGTCTTGCGCACCGGCTGGAAAAAGATTACAGCGTGAAACTGATCGAACGCGATCAGCAACGCGCAGCGGAACTGGCGGAGAAACTGCAAAATACCATCGTCTTTTATGGTGACGCTTCGGATCAGGAATTACTGGCGGAAGAGCACATCGATCAAGTGGATCTCTTTATTGCCGTTACCAACGATGACGAAGCTAATATCATGTCTGCGATGCTTGCCAAACGCATGGGGGCCAAAAAAGTGATGGTGCTGATCCAGCGCCGCGCCTATGTCGATCTGGTGCAGGGCAGTGTTATCGATATTGCAATCTCTCCCCAGCAAGCAACTATTTCTGCGCTACTTAGTCACGTCCGCAAAGCAGATATCGTTGGTGTTTCTTCACTACGTCGTGGTGTCGCTGAGGCGATTGAGGCGGTCGCCCACGGAGACGAAACCACTTCACGCGTTGTGGGTCGTGTGATTGACGATATCAAACTACCGCCGGGCACGATTATTGGGGCTGTCGTGCGAGGTAATGATGTCATGATCGCCAATGATAATTTACGTATTGAGCAAGGCGACCACGTAATTATGTTTTTAACCGATAAAAAATATATTACTGACGTTGAGCGTTTGTTCCAGCCTAGTCCATTTTTCCTGTAACCACCCGGGCGCCGCTAAAGGCGCCTTTTTTTTATCCCTTGCTTTATAAGGGGTAAGAAATCCCGTGAATTATTTCCGTAAATGGAATTTGATCGGTATTTTGTTAGACTTACCGTGACAGCCTGCACATGGAGAGAGATATGAGCATTTTAAAAGAGTTCCGTGAATTCGCGATGCGCGGAAATGTTGTAGATTTAGCCGTCGGTGTGATCATCGGTGCAGCTTTCGGCAAAATAGTGTCGTCTTTGGTCGCTGACATCATTATGCCACCGTTGGGATTATTAATTGGCGGAATCGACTTTAAATCGTTCGCACTGACATTGCGTGATGCGCAAGGTGATGTCCCTGCAGTCGTCATGCATTACGGTGTGTTTATCCAGAACATATTTGACTTTATTATCGTCGCCTTTGCTATTTTCATTGCGATTAAGCTGATCAATAAGCTGAAACGCAAGCAAGAAGAAGAGCCAAAGGCACCACCGGCACCGAGCAAAGAAGAAGTGCTGCTGAGCGAAATCCGCGATTTGCTGAAAGAACAGAATAACCGGAGTTAAGCTGAAACAAGAAGGGCAGTGGTAAAGAAGCGATTCGCTTGTTTGCCACTGCCCTCCTGAAAACCTCGTTTTTGATGTTTGTTTTTTCGCAGATAGCTTCCTTTCCCTTTCTTATTCTTCTCAACCCGTTGCCTGAACAGTGGGTCATGTAAGAGTGCCTCAATGGCGTTATCGTTGATCTGCCCCTTCGTATGCTGATAGCGGCTCATAACTACTCCAGATTGTGTGTTTGAACGCGCGGAGTGTAGACCCCTCTGCGCAGAAGATCAACGGGCAGGTGAACCGGTACCACTACCTGCACTCGCGCCTTGTTCAAGCGCCTCAAGAATAGAACAATAAACACTGCTGTGCGCCGTACCGCAGCAGGCATCGTTTAACTTCTGCAATGATCGACGCATGGCCTGCAGCTCGTCAATTCGTGCTTCGACTTCGCTTAAACGGGCCTGCACGATGCTTTTCGACTCCTGGCAAGTATGATGCTCGGGATCAATGCGGATAGATAACAGTTCGCGAATCGATTCCAGAGTGAAACCCAACTGTCTGGCATGACGAATGAACTTAAGGCGCTGCAGATCTTTATCTGTATAAAGACGAAAGCCACCTTCTGTACGCACTTCGTGATCCATCATCTGCTGTTTCTCGTAATAACGGATCGTATCCGGCGTAACGTCAGCCAGCTTTGCAATCTCACCAATGCGATACATGGCTACTCCTCATTAATTTTATGCAGTAACTTCGTCGCGTACTCGCCACGCAGAAAATCGGTGCTTAATCCTGCTTGCCGCAGTTTCAGTTCAATTAACGCCAGTCGACGTTGCAGTTCATGGTGCTGTGGATGATCAGGCTGGACAGTATGGAGAAGATCAACTAACGCAACAGCTTCTTTGCGATACTCCAGCTCAGGAGGAAGACAGCCTGCATTTTTCAGTAAACGATATCCGGCACGCAACTCAGGCGGAATGTGCGAGTCATCTTCCAGCATCAGTGGCTCGCCTCTGCCCGGTAGATTATCAAACTCACCTTTTTGTTGGGCGTCGAGAATATGTCGTTCTGCCCACTGATCAAGCAACCACATCATTGGTCTCCAGAGGGATGAACAAAAAGATATGCATATTGTAGGAAAGAGGTGGAACGGAGGATATAAAAAAACCCGCCGAGGCGGGTCTTTTTACGTTACTACAGATTACTCTGCAGCAGCTTCTGCTTTCGGCTCGGCGCGATCAACCAGCTCGATGTAAGCCATCGGAGCATTGTCACCAGCACGGAAGCCACACTTCAGAATGCGAGTGTAACCACCGGCACGGCTCGCGAAACGCGGGCCCAGCTCGTTAAACAGTTTTGCCACGATCTCGTTATCACGAGTACGGGCGAATGCCAGACGACGATTAGCAACGCTATCAGTCTTGGCAAGAGTAATCAGCGGCTCAACTACGCGACGCAGCTCTTTGGCTTTCGGCAGAGTCGTCTTGATGATCTCATGACGAACCAAAGAACCTGCCATGTTACGGAACATGGCCTGGCGATGGCTGCTGTTGCGGTTCAGTTGACGACCACTCTTACGATGGCGCATGACCTTATCCTTCTCAGTAAAACCTTAACCTGTGATCCGGTTACTCGTCAGCAATGCTTGCCGGTGGCCAGTTTTCCAGGCGCATGCCCAGAGACAAACCACGTGAAGCCAGCACGTCTTTAATCTCGGTAAGAGATTTTTTACCCAGGTTCGGCGTTTTCAGCAACTCAACCTCGGTACGCTGTACCAGATCACCGATATAGTGGATAGCTTCTGCCTTGAGGCAGTTAGCAGAGCGGACAGTCAATTCCAGATCGTCAACAGGGCGCAGCAGGATCGGATCGAATTCTGGTTTCTCTTCTTTGACTTCCGGCTGACGTACATCACGTAAGTCAACGAAAGCTTCCAGTTGTTCTGCCAGGATGGTTGCCGCACGACGAATCGCCTCTTCAGGATCGATTGTGCCGTTGGTTTCCATTTCGATGACCAGCTTGTCCAGGTCGGTACGCTGTTCAACACGTGCTGCTTCAACATTGTAGGCAATACGCTCTACAGGGCTGTAGCACGCGTCTACCAGCAGGCGGCCGATCGGGCGCTCATCTTCTTCCGAATGAATTCGGGCAGACGCCGGCACATAACCACGACCGCGCTGAACTTTGATACGCATGCTAATAGATGCGTTTTCATCGGTCAGGTGGCAGATCACATGCTGCGGCTTGACGATTTCGACATCACCGTCGTGGGTGATATCGGCTGCGGTCACAGGGCCAATGCCAGATTTATTCAGAGTAAGAATAACATCATCTTTCCCCTGAACTCTCACCGCCAGCCCTTTCAGGTTGAGCAGGATTTCAAGGATATCTTCCTGAACGCCTTCTTTGGTGCTGTACTCATGAAGTACACCATCAATCTCAACCTCTGTCACCGCGCAACCCGGCATCGATGAGAGCAGAATACGGCGCAGTGCGTTACCCAGAGTATGGCCAAAGCCACGCTCTAAAGGCTCAAGGGTCACCTTGGCGTGCGTCGAACTCACTTGCTCGATATCTACCAGGCGCGGTTTTAGAAACTCTGTCACAGAACCCTGCATTGTGTCCTCTCTTTGGTACTAAGCTTTACTTGGAGTAAAGCTCGACGATCAGGTGTTCGTTAATGTCCGCAGACAGATCAGAACGCTCCGGCTTACGCTTGAACGTACCTTCCATCTTGCCAGCATCAACTTCCAGCCAGGTTGGCTTTTCACGCTGCTCAGCCAGCTCCAGAGCGGCTTTCACGCGAGATTGCTTTTTCGCTTTCTCACGAATGCTAACCACGTCATTCGGACTAACCTGGTAAGAAGCGATGTTAACAACACGACCGTTTACCATGATTGCTTTGTGGCTAACCAGCTGACGTGCTTCTGCACGAGTGGCACCGAAGCCCATACGGTATACAACGTTGTCCAGACGACCTTCCAGCAGACCCAACAGGTTTTCACCGGTGTTGCCTTTCAGACGTGCTGCTTCTTTATAGTAGTTACGGAACTGACGCTCCAGCACACCGTAGATACGGCGAACTTTTTGCTTTTCACGCAACTGCACACCATAGTCAGACAGACGCGGTTTACGCGCACCGTGCTGGCCAGGAGCTTGTTCAATTTTACACTTGGTATCGATCGCGCGAACGCCAGACTTAAGGAACAGGTCTGTGCCCTCACGACGGCTCAGCTTGAGCTTAGGACCCAAATATCTTGCCATTTTCTTTCTCCAACAATCCTAGAAAACGAGCGCGTTATACGCGACGTTTTTTCGGCGGACGACAACCGTTATGAGGGATCGGAGTCACATCAGTAATATTAGTGATGCGGAAACCAGCGGCGTTCAGTGCACGAATAGTAGATTCGCGACCCGGACCCGGTCCCTTAACCATAACTTCCAGATTCTTGATGCCGTATTCTTTTACGGCTTCAGCGCAACGCTCTGCCGCAACCTGAGCTGCGAACGGAGTGGATTTGCGAGAACCACGGAAACCGGAACCACCGGCTGTTGCCCAACCCAGCGCGTTACCCTGACGATCAGTAATAGTAACGATGGTGTTGTTGAAAGAAGCATGGATATGAGCCACGCCGTCAGAGACTTGTTTTCTTACACGTTTACGTGCACGAATTGGTGCCTTTGCCATTATTCAATCACCCCGATTATTTCTTGATCGGTTTGCGCGGACCCTTACGGGTACGTGCGTTGGTCTTGGTACGCTGACCGCGAACCGGGAGACCACGACGATGACGCAAACCGCGATAGCAACCAAGATCCATCAGGCGCTTGATGCTCATGCTAATTTCACGGCGCAGATCACCTTCAACGACAAATTTGGCAACTTCGTCACGCAGCGTGTCGATTTGTTCTTCAGACAGCTCACTGATCTTAACATTTTCAGCGATGCCCGCAGCAGCCAGAATGGCTTGAGAGCGGGTTTTGCCGACACCGTAGATCGAAGTTAATGCGATCACAGCATGTTTCTGATCAGGAATGTTAATGCCTGCTATACGGGCCACTATGCACTCCTATAATTTTACTTGCACGCCCCATGCTGAAAAGCCCGTTTTCAGGATACTCAAATGGAAACGTACAGACATACAAAAGATTGGCTGGCTAATCTAGCCAGCTCAACCCAACTTTGCAAGAAAAATATGCGAAATAATCAGCCTTGGCGCTGTTTATGCTTCGGCTCGGCACTGCAAATCACACGGATGACGCCATCACGTTTAACGATTTTGCAGTTACGGCATAATTTCTTGACGGAAGCACGAACTTTCATTTTTACTCTCCGTAACTTCTCGGGCGACCATTAACGACCGTAGCCTTTCAGGTTCGCCTTCTTCAATGCAGACTCATACTGACTGGACATCATCAGAGTTTGCACTTGAGCCATAAAGTCCATAATCACGACGACAACGATAAGCAGTGAGGTTCCACCGAAGTAGAACGGTACTTTCATCGCATCACGCATGAACTCCGGGATCAGGCAGATAAAAGTAATGTAGAGCGCACCGACCAGAGTCAGGCGGGTCATTACTTTATCGATATACTTCGCCGTTTGCTCTCCCGGACGAATTCCTGGTACAAATGCACCGGACTTCTTCAGGTTATCTGCTGTTTCACGCGGGTTGAAGACCAACGCCGTGTAGAAGAAACAGAAGAAGATGATTGCAGACGCATAGAGTAACACATAAAGCGGTTGCCCAGGCTGCAAATACAGCGAAATTGTTGTCAGCCAGTTCCAACCAGTACCGCCCCCGAACCATGACGCGATGGTAGCCGGGAACAGAATAATACTGGAAGCGAAAATTGCCGGGATTACCCCCGCCATATTCACTTTCAGCGGTAAATGTGTGCTCTGAGCAGCATAGACTCGACGGCCTTGCTGACGTTTGGCGTAGTTTACCACAATGCGGCGTTGACCACGTTCAACGAATACAACAAAGAACGTCACAGCAAATACTAATACTGCAACCAACAGCAACAGGAGGAAGTGCAGGTCGCCTTGACGCGCTTGCTCGATAGTATGGGCAATGGCTGGCGGAAGGCCCGCCACAATGCCAGCGAAGATAATGATCGAGATACCGTTACCGATACCGCGTTCAGTGATCTGTTCGCCGAGCCACATCAGGAACATCGTTCCTGTGACCAGACTTACAACAGCGGTGAAGTAGAATGCAAAGCCTGGATTCATTACCAGGCCCTGCATACCAGGCATATTCGGCAGACCAGTAGCAATACCGATCGACTGGAATATAGCCAACACCAGAGTACCGTAACGGGTGTACTGGCTGATCTTACGACGACCAGACTCCCCTTCTTTCTTCAATTCCGCTAAGGCCGGATGAACGACCGTTAGCAGTTGGATAATAATCGATGCCGAGATATACGGCATGATACCCAATGCGAAGATAGAAGCACGGCTTAAAGCACCACCAGAGAACATGTTGAACATTTCAATGATGGTGCCACGCTGTTGCTCAAGCAGTTTGGCAAGTACAGCGGCATCGATACCAGGGATCGGAATAAAAGAGCCAATACGGAAAACAATCAACGCACCGATAACAAACAGCAGTCTGCGTTTCAGTTCGCCAATTCCACCCTTGGCACTTTGAAAATCTAATCCCGGTTGCTTAGCCATCTGCTACTTATTCCTCAATTTTACCGCCAGCAGCTTCGATAGCAGCACGAGCGCCTTTCGACACGCGCAGGCCACGAACAGTTACCGGACGAGCAACTTCACCAGCCAGGATCACTTTCGCGAACTCGATCTGGATGCCGATAATGTTAGCCGCTTTCAGCGTGTTCAGGTCTACTACGTCGCCTTCTACTTTAGCCAGATCTGACAGACGAATTTCTGCCGTGATCATTGCTTTACGAGAAGTGAAACCGAATTTCGGCAGACGACGATACAGAGGCATCTGACCGCCCTCGAAACCGCGACGTACGCCACCGCCAGAACGAGATTTCTGACCTTTGTGACCACGACCACCGGTTTTACCGAGGCCAGAACCGATACCACGACCCAGGCGTTTACCCGCCTTTTTGGAGCCTTCGGCCGGAGACAGAGTATTTAAACGCATCTCTTACTCCTCAACTTTAACCATGAAGGAAACCGCGTTGACCATACCACGAACCGCAGGAGTATCCTCACGTTCAACAGTATGACCAATACGACGCAGACCCAGGCCAAGCAGCGTTGCCTTGTGTTTCGGCAGACGACCGATTGCACTGCGGGTTTGAGTGATTTTAATAGTCTTTGCCATGGTCAATTACCCCAGAATTTCTTCAACGGATTTACCACGCTTGGCAGCGACCATTTCCGGGGACTTCATATTCGCCAGGCCATCAATAGTTGCACGAACCACGTTAATCGGGTTGGTGGAACCATATGCTTTAGCCAGAACGTTATGAACCCCAGCGACTTCCAGAACGGCGCGCATTGCACCACCGGCGATGATACCGGTACCTTCGGAAGCCGGCTGCATGAAGACACGAGAACCCGTGTGAACACCTTTAACCGGGTGCTGCAGGGTGCCGTGATTCAGCGCGACGTTAATCATATTGCGACGGGCTTTTTCCATCGCTTTCTGGATCGCTGCCGGAACTTCGCGAGCTTTACCGTAACCAAAACCGACGCGGCCATTACCATCCCCTACAGTCACAAGAGCTGTGAAGGAGAAAATACGACCACCCTTTACGGTTTTAGATACGCGGTTTACCGCGATCAGCTTTTCCTGCAGTTCGCCAGCTTGTTTTTCGATGTGAGCCATCTTACACCTCTACCTTAGAACTGAAGGCCAGCTTCACGAGCAGCATCTGCCAGTGCCTGGACGCGACCATGATATTGGAACCCGGAACGGTCAAAGGACACATCTTTAATGCCTTTTTCCAGAGCGCGTTCAGCTACAGCTTTACCCACAGCTGCGGCCGCGTCTTTGTTACCGGTGTACTTCAGTTGTTCCGCGATAGCTTTTTCTACAGTAGAAGCAGCTACCAGAACTTCAGAACCATTCGATGCGATTACCTGGGCGTAAATATGACGCGGGGTACGATGTACCACCAGGCGGGTCGCACCAAGCTCTTTGAGCTTGCGGCGTGCGCGGGTCGCACGACGGATACGAGCAGATTTCTTATCCATAGTGTTACCTTACTTCTTCTTAGCCTCTTTGGTACGCACGACTTCGTCGGCGTAACGAACACCCTTGCCTTTGTAAGGCTCAGGACGACGGTAGGCGCGCAAATCAGCTGCAACCTGGCCGATAACCTGTTTATCAGCGCCTTTCAGCACGATTTCAGTTTGAGTCGGACATTCAGCAGTGATACCCGCCGGCAGTTGATGGTCAACAGGATGAGAGAAACCCAGTGCCAGGTTTACAACATTCCCTTTAACCGCTGCACGATAACCTACACCAACCAGCTGCAGCTTCTTGGTGAAGCCTTCGGTAACACCGATAACCATTGAGTTCAGCAGGGCACGCGCGGTACCAGCCTGAGCCCAAGCGTTCGCGTAACCATCACGCGGACCGAAGGTCAGAACATTGTCTGCATGGTTAACTTCAACAGCATCGTTAAGGGTACGAGTCAGCTCGCCGTTTTTACCTTTGATCGTAATAACCTGACCGTTGATTTTTACGTCAACGCCGGCAGGAATAACGACCGGTGCTTTAGCAACACGAGACATTTTTTCCTCCGATTAGGCTACGTAGCAGATAATTTCGCCACCAAGACCAGCCTGGCGCGCTGCACGATCAGTCATAACACCTTTTGAGGTAGAAACAACTGCGACACCCATACCACCCATAACTTTCGGCAGCTCATCTTTTTTCTTATAGATGCGCAGACCAGGGCGGCTGATACGCTGAATGCTTTCTACCACAGCTTTACCCTGGAAGTACTTGAGAGTCACTTCCAGTTCCGGCTTGATGTCGCCTTCAATTTTGAAATCTTCAATAAAACCTTCTTCCTTCAGCACGTTGGCAATTGCCACTTTCAGCTTGGAGGAAGGCATGGTGACCGCAGCTTTGTTCGCGGCCTGACCGTTACGGATACGGGTCAGCATATCCGCGATCGGATCTTGCATGCTCATCTGTCTTTACTCCCGTGATTCAATTGGTGACAATTACCAGCTAGCCTTTTTCAGACCCGGGATTTCACCGCGCATAGCGGATTCACGGACCTTGATACGGCTCAACCCGAACTTCCGCAGGAAACCATGCGGACGACCAGTTTGACGGCAGCGGTTACGCTGACGAGACGGGCTGGAATCACGCGGCAGACTCTGCAGCTTGAGAACAGCATTCCAACGATCTTCGTCGGAAGCGTTCACATCAGAAATGATCGCTTTCAGTTCAGCGCGTTTCGCGAAGTATTTTTCAGCTAAAGCTACGCGTTTAACTTCGCGTGCTTTCATAGATTGCTTAGCCATGAAGTAACCCTACCTTACTTGCGGAACGGGAAGTCAAAGGCAGCCAGCAGAGCACGGCCTTCTTCGTCAGATTTCGCAGTAGTGGTAATGGTAATATCCAAACCACGCACGCGGTCGACTTTATCGTAGTCGATTTCTGGGAAGATGATCTGCTCACGGACACCCATGCTGTAGTTACCACGACCGTCGAAAGACTTAGCGGACAAGCCACGGAAGTCACGGATACGCGGTACAGCAATAGTGATCAGGCGCTCAAAGAACTCCCACATGCGTTCGCCACGCAGAGTCACTTTACAGCCGATCGGATAGCCCTGACGGATTTTGAAGCCCGCAACAGATTTGCGCGCTTTGGTGATCAACGGTTTTTGACCGGAGATTGCTGCCAGGTCAGCTGCTGCGTTATCCAGCAGTTTCTTGTCAGCGATCGCTTCACCAACACCCATATTCAGGGTGATCTTCTCGACCCGAGGGACTTGCATGACAGAATTGTAGCTAAACTCAGTCATGAGTTTTTTAACTACTTCGTCTTTGTAGTAATCATGCAGTTTCGCCATCGTACTACTCCAAATTACTTGATAGTTTCGCTGTTAGACTTGAAGAAACGGACTTTTTTGCCGTCTTCGAATCTAAAGCCTACACGGTCAGCCTTGCCGGTTGCCGCATTGAAGATTGCAACGTTAGAAACCTGAATAGCAGCTTCTTTTTCAACGATGCCGCCTGGTTGGTTCAGGGCCGGAACCGGCTTCTGATGTTTTTTAACCAGGTTGATACCTTCAACAATGATCTTGCCGGAAGACAGGACATTTTTTACTTTACCGCGCTTACCTTTATCTTTACCGGTTAACACGATAACTTCGTCATCACGACGGATTTTAGCTGCCATGATTCGCTCCTTAGAGTACTTCTGGTGCCAGAGAGATGATTTTCATAAACTTCTCAGAACGAAGTTCACGAGTAACCGGCCCAAAAATACGCGTACCGATAGGCTGCTCGCTGTTGTTGTTCAGAAGAACACAAGCATTGCCATCGAAGCGAACGACAGAACCGTCAGGGCGACGAACACCCTTCTTGGTGCGCACCACTACCGCCTTCAGCACATCACCTTTTTTGACCTTACCACGCGGAATTGCTTCTTTGATGGTGATCTTGATGATGTCGCCGACGCCTGCGTAGCGACGGTGCGAGCCACCCAGAACCTTGATACACATTACGCGACGTGCACCGGAGTTGTCGGCGACGTTCAGCATAGTCTGTTCTTGGATCATTTCAGTGCTCCGCTAATGTCAACTACTACTGAAGACCCCAGAATCAGGGTCGATAAAAAGCCCCATATCGGGGGCGCAGCATTATAACACCGCTTCCCTGAGATGGGTAGAAAAAATAAACGGCCCATCGCTGAGCCGTTTATTCGTTAGAGAACGCGTACTGTATTACAGAACAGCTTTCTCTACAACGCGAACCAGCGTCCAGGACTTAGTCTTGGACAGCGGACGGCATTCGCGGATTTCAACCACGTCGCCGGTACCGCATTCGTTGTTCTCGTCGTGTACGTGCAGTTTGGTCGTACGTTTAATGAATTTACCGTAGATCGGGTGTTTCACGAAACGTTCGATAGCTACAACAATGGATTTCTCCATTTTGTCGCTAACAACACGACCTTGCAGAGTACGGATTTTATCGGTCATTACGCACCCGCCTTCTCAGTCAGTAAAGTCTTAACGCGTGCGACATCACGACGCACTTGCTTCAACAGGTGAGTCTGTTGCAGCTGGCCACTTGCCGCCTGCATACGCAGGTTGAACTGCTCGCGCAGCAGGTTAAGCAGCTCGGTGTTCAGCTCTTCAACGCTCTTTTCACGCAGCTCTTTTGCTTTCATTACATCACCGTCTTAGTTACAAAGGTGGTTTTAATCGGCAGTTTTGCTGCTGCCAGCTCGAAGGCTTCACGGGCCAGCTCTTCCGGAACGCCGTCCATTTCATACAGGACTTTACCCGGCTGAATCAAGGCAACCCAATACTCCACGTTACCTTTACCTTTACCCATACGAACTTCCAGCGGCTTCTCGGTGATCGGTTTGTCCGGGAATACACGGATCCAGATCTTACCTTGACGCTTAACAGCACGAGTCATAGCACGACGTGCTGCTTCGATCTGACGAGCGGTCAGACGACCACGGCCAACAGCTTTCAGACCGTAAGTGCCGAAGCTCACATCCGTGCCCTGCGCGAGACCACGGTTGCGGCCTTTGTGCACTTTACGGAATTTTGTACGCTTTGGTTGTAACATCAGCGACGCTCCTTATTTACGGCCTTTACGCTGCTGCTTTTTAGGTTGAGCAGCCGGTTTTTCCGGTTGTTCAACTGCAGCCATACCACCAAGGATCTCACCTTTGAAGATCCACACTTTTACGCCGATTACACCGTAAGTGGTGTGCGCTTCAGAGGTGTTGTAGTCGATGTCAGCACGCAGAGTGTGCAGCGGAACGCGACCCTCACGATACCATTCGGTACGTGCGATCTCAGCGCCGCCCAGACGGCCGCTAACTTCAACTTTGATACCTTTAGCGCCCAGACGCATTGCGTTCTGTACAGCACGCTTCATAGCACGACGGAACATAACACGACGTTCCAGCTGAGAAGTGATGCTGTCAGCAACCAGTTTTGCGTCCAGTTCAGGTTTACGAACTTCGGCGATATTGATCTGAGCAGGAACGCCAGCGATATCCGCTACGACCTTGCGCAGTTTTTCAACGTCTTCACCTTTCTTACCGATAACGATACCCGGGCGAGCAGTGTGAATAGTCACACGAATGCTTTTAGCCGGACGCTCGATAACGATACGAGATACAGACGCTTTAGCCAGTTCCTTAGTCAGGTACTGACGTACTTTAAAGTCGCTGTCCAGGTTGTCAGCGAATTCTTTGGTGTTCGCAAACCAGGTTGAGTTCCATGGTTTTACAATACCCAGGCGAATACCATTAGGATGTACTTTCTGACCCATTGCTAGTCTCCAGAGTCTCAGCGATCGGACACAACCACAGTAATGTGGCTGGTGCGCTTCAGGATGCGATCTGCACGACCTTTTGCACGCGGCATAATGCGCTTCATGCTCGGGCCTTCGTCTACGAAAATTTTCGCAACTTTCAGATCGTCAATGTCAGCGCCATCGTTGTGTTCAGCGTTAGCAATGGCAGATTCCAGAACTTTCTTGACCAGTACAGCCGCTTTCTTATTGGTGTAGGTCAGAATATCCAGGGCCTGCGACACTTTCTTACCGCGAATCAGGTCAGCAACAAGGCGAACCTTCTGAGCAGAAGAACGAGCATGGCGATGTTGAGCTAAAGTTTCCATCTCTTCCTCCTACCTTATTTCTTCTTCGCTTTTTTATCAGCAGCATGGCCGCGATAAGTACGAGTCGGTGCGAATTCACCCAGTTTGTGACCGACCATTTCGTCGGAAACAAATACCGGAACGTGCTGACGACCATTATGGACAGCGATGGTCAAACCGATCATGTTAGGAAAGATCGTTGAACGACGGGACCAAGTGCGCAGGGGCTTCTTGTCTCCGCTTTCCACCGCTTTCTCTACCTTCTTCAGCAAGTGCAGGTCAATAAAAGGACCTTTCTTGAGAGAACGTGGCATGGCTTATCCTCTAAAATTATTTGCTACGGCGACGTACGATGAATTTATCAGTACGCTTGTTGCTGCGGGTCTTCTTACCTTTGGTCTGCAGGCCCCACGGGGATACCGGGTGCTTACCAAAGTTACGACCTTCACCACCACCATGTGGGTGATCGACTGGGTTCATCGCGGTACCGCGAACGGTCGGACGAACACCACGCCAGCGTGCAGCACCTGCTTTACCCAGAACGCGCAGCATATGCTCAGCATTGCCAACTTCGCCCAGAGTAGCGCGGCATTCTGCTTCGACTTTACGCATTTCACCAGAACGCAGACGCAGGGTGACATAAGCACCATCACGAGCAACGATCTGAACGTAAGTACCAGCGGAACGAGCCAGCTGACCGCCTTTACCTGGTTTCATTTCTACGTTATGAACGGTAGAACCAACCGGGATATTGCGCATCGGCAGGGTGTTGCCTGCTTTGATTGCAGCATCAACGCCAGACTGAATCTGGTCGCCAGCTTTCAGGCCTTTCGGGGCCAGGATGTAACGGCGTTCGCCGTCTTTGTACAGAACCAGCGCGATGTTCGCGGAACGGTTCGGATCGTACTCAAGACGTTCAACAACTGCCGGGATACCATCTTTGTTGCGTTTGAAGTCAACAATACGGTAAGCCTGCTTGTGGCCACCACCGATATGACGAGTGGTGATACGGCCATTGTTGTTACGACCACCGGATTTGCTGTTTTTTTCCAGCAACGGAGCAAACGGTTTGCCCTTGTGCAGCTCAGGGTTAACCACTTTAACTACGTGGCGACGACCCGGAGATGTCGGTTTACATTTAACAACTGCCATTGTATTACTCCTCCGACTTACTCAGCGCCGCCGACGAAGTCCAGATTCTGGCCTTCTTTCAGGGTGACGTAAGCTTTTTTCCAGTCGCTACGACGACCGATACGCTGTCCGTGACGTTTAACTTTCCCTTTAACTACCAGGGTGTTAACGACTTCGACTTCGACTTCAAACAGTTTCTGCACAGCAGCTTTGATTTCTGCTTTGGTCGCGTCTTTAGCAACTTTGAGAACGATGGTGTTTGTTTTTTCCATCGCAGTAGACGCTTTTTCAGAAACGTGCGGTGCACGCAGCACCTTCAGCAGACGTTCTTCACGAATCATGCCAGCATCTCCTCAACTTGCTTAACAGCATCAGCAGTCATTACGACTTTGTCGAAGGCGATCAGGCTAACCGGGTCGATACCAGTCGCGTCGCGAACATCAACCTTGTGCAGGTTGCGCGCGGCCAGGAACAGGTTCTCGTCCAGCTCACCGGTGATGATCAGCACATCTTCCAGAGCCATGTCTTTCAGTTTCTGAGCCAGCAGCTTGGTTTTCGGTGCTTCAACAGAGAACTGCTCGACAACGATCAGACGATCCTGACGTACCAGTTCGGACAGGATGCTTTTCAGCGCGCCGCGGTACATCTTTTTGTTAACTTTTTGACTGTGGTCCTGCGGACGCGCAGCGAAGGTCACGCCACCAGAACGCCAGATCGGGCTCTTGATAGAACCAGAACGAGCGCGGCCGGTGCCTTTCTGGCGCCACGGTTTTTTACCGGAACCAGTTACTTCAGCACGGGTCTTCTGAGCACGAGTGCCCTGACGAGCACCAGCTGCATAAGCAACAACAACCTGGTGTACCAGCGCTTCGTTAAAGTCACGACCGAAGGTAGTTTCGGAAACAGTCAGCGCGCTCTGCGCGTCTTTCAATACTAATTCCATTGCTATCTCCTCACGCCTTCACAGCTGGTTTAACGATCAGGTCGCTACCGGTTGCACCCGGGACAGCACCTTTAACCAGCAGCAGGTTGCGCTCAGCGTCAACACGTACTACGTCCAGGCTCTGAACGGTTACGCGCTCATTACCCAGCTGACCTGCCATTTTCTTGCCCTTGAACACTTTGCCCGGAGTCTGGTTCTGACCGATGGAACCCGGAACGCGGTGAGACAGGGAGTTACCGTGAGTAGCGTCCTGGGTACGGAAGTTCCAGCGCTTAACGGTACCTGCGAAACCTTTACCTTTAGAGGTGCCGGTTACGTCAACTTTTTTAACTTCAGCAAACAGCTCAACGCTAATGTTCTGACCTACGGTGAATTCTTCGCCGTCAGCAAGACGGAATTCCCACAGACCACGGCCAGCTTCAACGCCAGCTTTAGCGAAGTGACCAGCTTCCGGCTTGGTTACACGGTTAGCTTTTTTAGCACCGGTGGTAACCTGGATAGCGCGGTAGCCATCGTTAGCCAGATCTTTAACCTGAGTAACGCGGTTTGCTTCAACTTCGATTACGGTTACTGGGATAGATACGCCATCTTCAGTGAAGATGCGGGTCATGCCCACTTTTTTACCGACTAAACCAATCATTGTTTCAACCTCTCAATCGCTCGATGACCTGATCAACCCAGGCTGATCTGCACGTCTACACCGGCAGCCAGATCCAGACGCATCAGAGCATCAACGGTTTTCTCGGTTGGCTCAACGATGTCAACCAGACGCTTGTGAGTGCGGATTTCGTACTGATCACGCGCATCTTTGTTGACGTGCGGGGAGATCAGAACGGTAAAGCGCTCTTTGCGGGTCGGCAGCGGGATCGGACCACGAACTTGCGCACCAGTACGCTTCGCAGTCTCGACGATTTCGGCGGTTGATTGATCGATCAGACGATGATCAAACGCTTTCAAGCGGATACGGATTCTTTGGTTCTGCATGAGACCAGAGCTCCAATTATTTATAGACGAAAATAATTACTCCTCACACCCATTACGATTGATGGGGGAGTGTAATCGTTCTTACGTAGCCCCCCAATCGGGGGCATTGTTAGCGGTTAAACCACACCGCCATGGTTCAGATTGAACCAGCCGTCATTTACGACAGGCCCGCGCATTATACGCAAATCCAGCCGCGACGCAAGTGCAGTGTAGAAATTAAGCAGTCTTGCGTGCGGGTTCCGGAGGTCGGATGCGAATGCAACAGCACCGCACAAATCTTCGCAAACGGCTACGCAATATCACAATTACGCGTTTTCTTTTTTTCCTATGCCCAGGCACCCTCGACCTCACCTAGCTCTATTTCAAACAGGGACAATATGCTGATTTTTCTTTCTATTTACCTGACGATGAATTTGGTTCTTATCCGCTGTGATATGCGTACGGGCCTGCTGCCAGACAGATTCACCTGCCCCCTTTTATGGACTGGGTTACTCTGGCATTGCACCTTACGCCCACCTTTTTTAGCAAACGCGGTTATCGGCGCGATTGCAGGCTACGCAGGCTTTGCGCTGATCTATTGGGGTTACCGTTTCGTACGTCATCAGGAGGGACTTGGCTATGGTGATATCAAATTTCTGGCCGCTCTGGGAGCCTGGCATGGCTGGCAAAGTTTACCTATGCTGGTGTTTCTCGCGGCCCTGCTGGCAGGATGTGCGGTGGTAACGAAAGCATGCTTGAGTCGCAGATTACAGGTACTAAAAAACCCGCTGCCTTTCGGGCCATTTCTGGCAGCAGCGGGTTTGCTGATTGGGTATCACACCATGGGGCTGGGTTAATCTTCAACTTTGATTTGCGACTGCAGGTAGTTCTGCATCCCGATTTTACCGATCAGATCAAGCTCGGTTTCCAGCCAGTCGATGTGATGTTCTTCTTCGGCCAGAATAGTGATCATCATATCGCGACTGACATAATCATGGACACTGTCAGCATAAGCGATCGCTTCGCGCAAATCTTTCGCGCCTTCCAACTCCAGCTTCAGATCAGATTGCAGCATCTCTTCCACATCTTCACCAATCCCGAGCTTGCCTAAATCTTGCAGGTTCGGGATCCCTTCAAGGAACAAAATACGCTCGATGTACTTATCCGCGTGTTTCATTTCATCGATGGATTCATGGTATTCGACATCATTCAGGCGCGTCAGTCCCCAGTTCTTGAACATACGCGCGTGGAGAAAATACTGGTTTATTGCGACAAGCTCATTTCCCAATAATTTATTGAGATAGTTTATGATTTTAACATCACCTTTCATTATGTAGTCCCTCCGCTTCCACTCATTGAAGCGTAGATGGGGCTACAGCGATGTCAAAAAAAAGATAGCGCCTCAGGCGATCTCTTTATATTCCGGGATCTGTGTAAGTTCATCCTGCATAATTTCTCGCGCTGCGCGGATGCACTTACCACATTGGTTTCCTACAGGAACAAACTTGCGAAGCTGTTGAAAGGATTGAGGGTGAAACTGGCGTACAGCCTGGCGAATCTTTTTGTCACTCACACCATTACACAAACAAACGTACATGATCACTCCCGTTCAATTTATGCGCAAAAGTGTAAATGAGAATGGTTATGATTACAATAGCACAAACTGTAAAGCTGTTGCGGGATGGTCCGCAAAATCACGAATAAATATGTCTGTTGCTAAATAGCAGGCAGCAAAAAGGGCGCCGAAGCGCCCTTTTCAATTCAAAGCTAAAAAAATTAGCTCAGAACTTTAGCTACAACGCCCGCGCCAACGGTACGGCCGCCTTCACGGATTGCGAAACGCAGACCATCGTCCATCGCGATCGGGTGAATCAGGGTAACAACCATTTTGATGTTGTCGCCCGGCATTACCATCTCTACGCCTTCCGGCAGTTCGATGGTGCCAGTCACGTCAGTTGTACGGAAGTAGAACTGCGGACGGTAGCCTTTGAAGAACGGAGTATGACGGCCGCCTTCATCTTTGGACAGGATATAAACTTCAGATTCGAATTTGGTGTGCGGTTTGATTGAACCCGGCTTAGCCAGTACCTGACCACGTTCGATTTCTTCACGTTTGATACCACGCAGCAGAACGCCTACGTTCTCACCAGCACGGCCTTCGTCCAGCAGTTTGCGGAACATTTCAACGCCAGTACAGGTGGATTTCGCGGTGTCTTTGATACCCACGATTTCAACTTCTTCACCAACTTTGATGATACCGCGCTCTACACGACCGGTAACAACGGTACCACGACCGGAGATGGAGAATACGTCTTCGATCGGCAGCAGGAACGGCTTGTCAATCGCACGCTCTGGTTCCGGGATGTAAGAATCCAGGTAGCCAGCCAGTTCGATGATTTTCGCTTCCCACTCTGCTTCGCCTTCCAGCGCTTTCAGTGCAGAACCACGAACGATCGGAGTGTCGTCGCCCGGGAAATCGTACTGAGACAGCAGTTCACGAACTTCCATCTCAACCAGTTCCAGCAGCTCTTCGTCATCAACCATGTCGCATTTGTTCAGGAACACGATGATGTACGGAACGCCTACCTGACGACCCAGCAGGATGTGCTCACGAGTCTGCGGCATCGGGCCGTCAGTCGCAGCAACTACCAGGATCGCGCCGTCCATCTGAGCAGCACCGGTGATCATGTTTTTAACATAGTCGGCGTGGCCCGGGCAGTCTACGTGTGCGTAGTGGCGAGTCGGGGTGTCATATTCAACGTGAGAGGTGTTGATGGTGATACCACGAGCTTTTTCTTCCGGCGCGTTATCGATCTGATCGAATGCGCGAGCGTTACCACCGTAGGTTTTTGCCAGAACGGTAGTGATTGCAGCAGTCAGGGTAGTTTTACCATGGTCAACGTGGCCGATAGTGCCGACGTTGACGTGCGGTTTTGTACGTTCAAATTTTTCTTTAGACACGGCTTTATTCCTTACTATAGTGCTCTCCCCTTCTGGAGAGAGCACGGGACTTTGGTTTTAACCCTGAGGCTTATTTACCACGGGCTTCGATTACGGCCTGAGCAACGTTGTTCGGTGCATCATCATACTTCAGGAATTCCATAGTGTACGATGCACGACCTTTGGTCAGAGAACGCAGTTGAGTTGCGTATCCGAACATTTCAGACAGCGGCACTTCAGCGTGAATCTTAACGCCAGTGACTTCAGATTCCTGACCGCGCAGCATACCGCGACGACGGCTAAGGTCACCGATAACGTCACCGGTGTTCTCTTCCGGAGTCTCTACTTCAACCTTCATGATCGGCTCAAGCAGAACTGGTTTCGCTTTCTTAAAGCCATCTTTAAAGGCAATAGACGCAGCCAGTTTAAACGCCAGTTCAGAGGAGTCAACGTCGTGGTAAGAACCGAAGTGCAGACGCACACCGAGGTCAACAACCGGGTAACCCGCCAGCGGGCCAGCTTTCAGCTGTTCCTGGATGCCTTTATCAACAGCCGGGATGTATTCGCCAGGAATTACACCACCTTTAATGTCGTTGATGAACTCGTAACCTTTCGGGTTAGAGCCCGGCTCCAGCGGGTACATGTCGATAACAACATGACCATACTGACCGCGACCACCAGACTGTTTGGCGTGTTTACCTTCGATATCGGTAACTTTCGCGCGAATCGCTTCACGGTAAGCAACCTGAGGTTTACCGACGTTCGCTTCAACGTTGAATTCACGTTTCATACGGTCAACGATGATGTCGAGGTGCAGCTCACCCATACCGGCGATAATGGTCTGGTTAGATTCTTCGTCAGTCCATACGCGGAATGACGGGTCTTCTTTCGCCAGACGGCCCAGAGCCAGACCCATTTTTTCCTGGTCAGCTTTGGTTTTCGGTTCTACCGCGATGGAGATTACCGGTTCCGGGAATTCCATACGTTCCAGAATGATCGGATGATCCGGATCACACAGGGTATCACCAGTAATAACGTCTTTCAGACCGATCGCAGCAGCGATGTCGCCCGCGCGAACTTCTTTGATCTCTTCACGTTTGTTGGCGTGCATCTGTACGATACGACCAAAACGTTCACGTGCAGCTTTCACAGAGTTCAGTACGGTATCACCGGAGTTAACTACGCCGGAGTACACGCGGAAGAACGTCAGGTTACCAACGAACGGGTCGGTAGCGATTTTGAACGCCAGAGCAGAGAACGGCTCTTCGTCGCTAGCGTGACGCTCAGCCGGGGTATCTTTACCGTCGTCCAGCATACCGTTGATCGCAGGTACGTCAGTCGGGGATGGCAGGTAATCAATTACCGCATCCAGCATCGCCTGAACACCTTTGTTCTTGAACGCAGAACCACAGGTAACCAGGATGATTTCGTTGTTCAGAACGCGCTGACGCAGGGCAGATTTGATCTCTGCTTCAGTCAGTTCTTCACCACCCAGGTATTTTTCCATCAGCTCTTCGGAAGCTTCCGCAGCGGATTCGATCAGGTTCTGGTGCCATTCGTCAGCCAGGTCCTGCATCTCAGCCGGGATATCTTCGTATTCGAAGGTTACGCCCTGGTCTGCTTCGTTCCAGTTGATGGCTTTCATTTTCACCAGGTCAACAACACCGGTGAAACCTTCTTCAGCACCAATCGCCAACTGCAGCGGAACCGGGTTCGCGCCCAGACGGGATTTGATCTGACCAACAACTTTCAGGAAGTTAGCGCCCATGCGGTCCATTTTGTTAACGAACGCGATGCGCGGAACTTTATATTTGTTAGCCTGACGCCATACGGTTTCAGACTGCGGCTGAACACCACCAACTGCGCAGTAAACCATTACCGCACCGTCAAGAACACGCATGGAACGTTCTACTTCGATAGTGAAGTCAACGTGCCCCGGGGTGTCGATGATGTTTACGCGATGCGGTTCATACTGCTTCGCCATACCAGACCAGAATGCGGTAGTCGCAGCGGAGGTAATGGTAATACCACGCTCCTGCTCCTGCTCCATCCAGTCCATGGTTGCGGCGCCGTCATGAACTTCACCGATTTTGTGGTTTACACCGGTGTAGAACAGAATACGTTCGGTAGTCGTGGTTTTACCGGCGTCGATGTGCGCACTGATACCAATGTTACGGTAACGTGCGATGGGTGTTGTACGAGCCATTTGATTCCTCGTTTGTCTCTTTAGGCGTTCAGATTTAAGTTGCCAAATAGCGGGCGACTTACAGGAAGCGCCCGCCTGGTGACTAAAACTCCGAAGGGATTACCAACGGTAGTGTGCGAACGCCTTGTTGGCTTCGGCCATACGGTGAACGTCTTCACGTTTCTTAACTGCAGTACCTTTGTTGTCTGCAGCATCAGAAAGTTCGTTCGCCAGGCGCAGAGCCATGGATTTATCACCGCGTTTACGAGCAGCTTCAACGATCCAACGCATTGCCAGGGCATTGCGGCGAACCGGACGTACTTCAACCGGAACCTGATAAGTAGAACCACCAACGCGGCGAGACTTAACTTCGACAGTCGGGCGCACGTTTTCGAGAGCTACTTCGAAAGCTTCCAGTTCATTTTTACCAGAACGCTGAGCCAGGGTCTCCAGCGCGCTGTATACGATTGATTCTGCAGTAGATTTTTTACCGTCTACCATCAGGATATTGACAAATTTAGCCAGCAGTTCTGATCCGAACTTCGGATCCGGCAGAATTTTACGCTGACCAATAACACGACGACGTGGCATGGAAATACTCCGTTGTTAATTCAGGATTGTCCAAAACTCTAAGAGTTTAGTTTGACATTAAGTTAAAACAGTTTGGCCTTACTTAACGGAGAACCATTAAGCCTTAGGACGTTTCACGCCGTATTTGGAGCGAGATTGCTTACGGTCTTTAACACCGGAGCAGTCGAGCGCGCCACGTACAGTGTGGTAACGAACACCCGGGAGGTCTTTTACACGACCGCCACGGATCAGGATCACGGAGTGCTCCTGCAGGTTGTGACCTTCACCACCGATGTAGGAAGTCACTTCGAAACCGTTAGTCAGACGAACACGGCATACTTTACGCAGCGCGGAGTTCGGTTTTTTCGGGGTGGTAGTATATACGCGAGTACATACGCCACGTTTTTGCGGGCATGCTTCCAGCGCCGGAACGTTGCTTTTTGCAACTTTGCGTGCGCGTGGTTTGCGTACCAGCTGGTTAACTGTTGCCATTAAATAGCTCCTGGTTTTAGCTTTTGCTTCGTAAACACGTAATAAAACGACCTCATATAATATGAGGACGCAGAATTTTATGGCTGTGCTGAAAAGGTGTCAAGAAATATACAGCGATCACACATTACCAACGCATCTGAGCATCGTGTTTCACGGCCAGACTCACGAAATCAGTATAGTCAACCCTGACGACACTGCTCGAAATTTGACCAGAAAGACCACGCGCATCAACGTCTTCACTCAGCACGTGTAGCGATATGGGGGCATTGAGCAATAAGTCAATGAAACGTCCGCCTTCCAGCGCCGCCGTTACGCCGTCAGACAACAGCAGTAAATCATCGCCCGGGCGCACTAATCGCAGCATTGCCGCCATATCGCACTGCCATGGGGACTGAGACAAAGTATGCAGCATAGACGCCTCAAAAGGTCATAACGACGGTGTATTCATCAAGCCGCTCGCGCAGCGCATCAGGCTCCAGACACCGGGCGGGCAATACAAACGCCGCATCTTCGCTTAAGCCACGCTCACGCAGCGAAGCAGCACACAGCCAGCACTGGTCGATATCGTATAGAGGAAGGACTTTAAATGTGGCGATGTAATCCCGCGCCAGAATGGCATCAGGTCGCTGATTCGCCAGCAGTTGAAAAACGCCGTCACCCACGAAAAACACGCCAATGTCATCGGTAAACGCGGAGGTCGCCAGCAGCGCATCCAGACCTTCACGCCCGGAAGCGGAACCGTGCGGCGCCGAGGTAAATACAAAGGCAATACGCGTCATCAGAACTGCACCACCCGATCGCAGGAGAGCGCGGCTTCCGCCAGCGCGCCCAGCCCGGTTAGCGAAAACCCGGCCTGCAGGTTAGCGGCAGGAAGCCCCAACCGCTGTGCTTCCGCTGAATCAACCACACCGCGACGAAGCGCCGCAGCAACGCAAATATGCAGTTCGACCTGCTGTTCGTCGTGCAATTTTTGCCATGCACGCACCAAATCAAACTCATCGCTGGCGGGAGCAGTCAGCGCATTCGCGTTGCTCACCCCCTCCCGGTAAAAAAAAACGCTGCCAAGCGTATGCCCTGCCGCCAACAGCGCAACCGCAAACTGGTAGGCACTGCTGGCCTGTTGCGTGCCGTACGCCGGGCCGGTCACCATCAGGGCAAAACGCATTACCGCTCCTGCCCGGAAAAGTCACCGCTTTTGAACTGACGAATGTACAGATACACGGTGTGCTTGGAGATGTTCAGGCGGTCGGCCACCTGGTTAATGGCGTCTTTAATATCAAAGATGCCTTTCTCATAGAGATTCAGGACGATCTGCCGGTTCTTGGCGTTGTTGGAAACGTTACGATCGGCATTCACCTCTTCGATAGTGAACTCCAGCGTTTGTGTGACCAGGTCTTCCACCGAGGAGGCAAAGTTGACCGACGATCCCGCATCCGGAGTTTCTGGCGGAATAAAGGTGCTCATAATTTGCGAGAACGGTACATCAAGGTTCATGTTAATACACAGCAGACCAATCACCCGGTGCTCGCGATTACGGATCGCGATGGTTTCCGACTTCATCAGTACGCCGCTTTTCGCCCGTGTGAAGTAGCACTTGGACACGCTACTGTCCGCGCCCGTCATATCGTGCAGCATACGCAATGCAAGATCGGTAATGGGTGAGCCGATTTTACGCCCGGTGTGTTCGCCGTTGGCAATGCGAATAGCGGAACATTTCAGATCCTGCAGGGAGTGCAAAACAATTTCGCAATGGGAACCAATGAGCATCGCTAACCCGTCCACCACCGCTTCATAAGATTTGAGGATATCGAAGTCGGTTTGATCGAAAGGACGTTGATCCAGTAAATCAAGCTCACTGGTTTCGTTGGTTAATAGCGACCTGGACATGAAAAAAAACACTCCTTTTCAGGAGCCTGTCGTTATGTTTTCAGGGCAGGCTCAGTATTTATATGGGGATCTAAATTAATACATCGTAGGTTAAGCTTTCCAGAATTATATACACTTTATCCGTCAAGCTACCTGTTTGTTGGCTGCATCCTGAATGGGGGTCAAAAAAAACGCCGCCCGAAGGCGGCGCTTTTTTCGCGGTATTACTTCTTACTGGCGTCTGCGGCTTTCGGGTCAGCGGCTTTATCGCCTGCCGCCGGTGCTGCTTCTGGCGCGGCGGCGTCAGCTTTCGGCGCCGCTTTAATGTCCAGCAGTTCTACATCAAAGACCAGCGTAGAGTTAGCCGGGATCCCCGGAACGCCCGTTTTGCCATAGGCCAGAGCCGGCGGGATAACCAGCTTGATCTTGCCGCCTTTCTTGATGTTTTTCAGGCCTTCGGTCCAGCCCGGGATAACGCCATCCAGACGGAAGGAGAGCGGTTCGCCGCGGGTGTAGGAGTTGTCGAACTCTTTACCGTCGATCAGCGTTCCTTTGTAGTTCACCACCACGGTATCGCTGTCTTTCGGCGCATCGCCAGTACCGTCTTTCTCAACTTTGTACAGCAGACCGGTATCAGACGTTTTCACACCTTTCTCTTTCGCAAAGGTGTCGCGGAAGGCTTTGCCTTTGGCTTCGTTATCAGCCGCGTCTTTTTCCATGCGTTCCTGAGCGGCGCTCTTCACGCGGGTTTCAAACGCTTGCAGAGTCTGTTCAATTTCCTGGTCGCTCAGTTTGCTCTTATCGGCAAACGCATCCTGAACACCGGCGATCAGCTGAGCTTTATCCAGTTTGATGCCCAGTTTTTCCTGCTCTTTCAGGGAGTTTTCCATGTAGCGGCCCAGTGACGCGCCGAGCGCATAGGCGGATTTCTGGTCGTCATTTTTAAATGCCGCTTTGCTGTCAGCTGCTGCTGCAGTCTCTTTCTTTGCGGCATCCGCAGCGAAAGAAATCGGTGCATGAAGTGCTACGGCCATGGTGGTCGCCAGCAGCGTGACTTTAAACAGTGATTTCATCCATTTCTCCAGGGGCCGGGGCATCTCGCCCCAGGGTTAAACATAAGAAAGTAAGGAACGTACTATAAAGCGTTGCGCGGGAAATCAACATAAGGACACCCACCGAATTCACCTGTTTTCTGACTATTTTTGTTTAAATAAGTTTCTGCTTTTCTGCGCTGATGCTGTATCGCACGGCAAAGTTCAGTAAAATCCGCCCGTTTAATGAAAACCGGGTCAGACGCAATCCAGAGGTAAAGAATGCAAGAGTTAACGATAGAAGCCCGACTGGCGGAACTGGAAAGCCGGTTGGCCTTTCAGGAGATGACCATTGAAGAGCTGAACCAGACGGTCATCGCGCATGAACTGGAAATGGCGAAGCTGCGCGAGCACCTCCGTTTGATGGCTGAAAAGCTGAAAGCCAGCCAGCCTTCCCATATGGCCTCACCGTCAGAAGAGACGCCTCCGCCCCATTATTGAGGCGTAAAAAAAGCGGGTTTCCCCGCTTTTTTATTACGCAATCAACGCACCGACAGTGCGAAAGACAACGCGTATTAGTGGCAGCCGCAACCGCCGTGACCACCGCAACCACCTTTACCGTGGTCATGATCGTGATCGTGGCCGTGACCGCCGCAGCAACCATCGTGATCGTGGTCGTGGTCATGGTCATGACCGTGCGCACCGTGAACATGGCCATGAGCCAGCTCTTCTTCGGTTGCTTCGCGGATAGCGACAACTTCCACGTTGAACTTCAGGTTCTGGCCTGCCAGCATGTGGTTGCCGTCAACCACAACGTGGTCGTCTTCCACTTCGGTAATTTCTACCGGCACCGGACCCTGGTCGGTTTCTGCCAGGAAACGCATACCCACCTGCAGCTCGTCAACGCCCATAAAGACGTCTTTCGGTACGCGCTGCACCAGGTTTTCGTCGTACTGACCGTAAGCGTCGTTCGCGCCAACAGCCACATCGAATTTGTCGCCGACTGCGTGACCGTCCAGCGCGTTTTCCAGACCAGAGATCAGGGAACCGTGACCGTGCAGGTAGTCCAGCGGCGCACTCACCGGAGACTCATCAACCAATACACCGTCTTCTGTACGTACCTGATAGGCCAGGCTGACCACCAGGTCTTTTGCTACTTTCATGATATCTCCTGAGCGTGGGAAAATTACTGGCGCAGATTGTAGCGGAATTCTGCACCCGTGTACCCTTTAGCTTAAAAAAACCTGCCTGATATCGCTAGTCCGGATGAAAAATCCCGATCACTTGCTCATCTTTGCGTACATGCTCTTTAACGTCCTTATCGGCTTCGCGCATCTGATGCCCGCACTTAACGCATTCAACAATATCGACATTATTTTCACGCCACATTGCCATCGAATCCTTCGACTGGCACGCCGGGCAGATAGCACCGGCAATAAAACGTTTACGAACAGCCATTCGAATTCCCCTTATTCAAACTCGTCCCAGCCATCCAACTGGCGACGCTCTTGCTGCATTTCACGCTGAAAAATCTCTTCCAGCTCGCGCCGCGCTTCGCGCACGCGGGAAATTTGCACCGTGTCGGTATGCACCGGCATCAATTCACGCAACATGCGCATATCCAGGCGCTTAAAATGGAGCTGCGCGCGTTGAGCCTGGTGCGGATGCATCCCCAGCGAGATAAGCGACTTACGCCCCAACTCCAGCGCACTGGAAAAGGTCTCGCGGGAAAACTGCGTAACCCCGGCCTGTAACAACTCATGGGCTTCCACACGCCCTCTCGCCCGCGCAAGAATGGTCAGGTGCGGGAAATGCTGCTGGCATATTTCCACCAGCTTCATAGTATCCAGCGGATCGTTACAGGTAATCACGATGGATTTCGCCGCCTCCGCCCCTGCTGAGCGCAACAGCTCCACTTGCGTCGCATCGCCGTAGTAAACCTTATAACCGTATTTGCGCATCAGGTTGACGGCGCTGATATCCCGCTCCAGCACGGTAATACGCATTTTATTGGCCATTAACAGGCGACCAATCACCTGGCCAAAACGCCCAAAACCCACCACAATGACCTGCGGTTTATCGTCTTCCACCCACGGTGCTTCGTCTTCCTCTTCCGGGGTGTTAAAACGCCGGGAGAGGACGTTATCAATGCCGCGCATCAGCAAAGGTGTGGTCATCATCGACAGGGTGACGGTCACCAGCAACAGCGCCATCTGGTCATGCTGGAACAGATGCTGGGAAGAGGCAGAAGAGAAAAGCACAAACGCAAATTCCCCCCCCTGGCTGAGCACCCCCGCAAACTGCATCCGTTCTGAACTGCGCAGGCCATACAGGCGCGCCAGTCCGTACAACACCAGCGTTTTCACCGCTACCAGTACCGCCACGCTCAGCACGACCCACAACAGGTGGGTATAGAGCACGCCCAGATTCAGCGCCATGCCAACAGAGATAAAGAACAACCCCAGCAACAGCCCTTTAAACGGCTCAATGGCAATTTCCAGCTCGTGCCGGTATTCGCTTTCCGCCAGTAAAACCCCGGCGATAAACGTACCGAGCGCCATAGACAGCCCCAGCGCATCCATAAACAGTGCTGAACCAAGCACCAGTAGCAGTGTCGCGGCGGTAAACACTTCCCGCACGCCGGAACCGGCAATGAAGCGGAACACCGGTCGCAACAGATAACGACCGCCAATCAACATGCCCGCGAAAGCCAGCACCTTCAGGCCAACCTTCATCCAGTCGAGATGCTCATCCCCATTCCCCGCCAGCAGTGGCACCAGTGCCAGCGCGGGGATCACGGCCAAATCCTGAAACAGCAGCACCGAAAAACCCAGTTGCCCGGACTCGCTGCGATTCATCCCCTTGTCGCGCATCAGTTGCAGCGCCATTGCGGTAGATGACATCGCCAGGCCAATGCCGCCAATCACCGCCGCCTGCCAGGAAAACTGCGTCAGCATCAATAAACCGGCGAGGATCGCCGCACTCAGCAATACCTGCACCGCGCCCACGCCAAAGATCGACCGCCGCAACTCCCACAGTTTTGCCGGATTCAGTTCCAGGCCGATGATAAACATCAGGAACACCACGCCCAGCTCGGAAAAATGCAGGATTTCATCCACATCGCTGATGAACCCCAAACCCCACGGGCCAATAGCGATTCCCGCCAGCAAATACCCAAGCACCGCGCCAATGCCCAAACGGGAGGCTAACGGTACGGCAACCACCGCCGCAAACAGAAACAACACCCCTGCCAGTAACAGATCGGACCCTTCCATTAACGACCTCCATCCGGCAACGGCGATGCCAGCCACTCAGCGTAAGCTTTAGCGTGATTCGCCAGTTCCTGCGGGGGTTGCCTGCGCGCCCAGTAGATAATGATCGGGCTAAGCCAGTGCATGCGGCACATGGCGGCGGTCAGCTCGAAGGGGCGCAAAATATCGCTCATGGGATATCCGTTAAGACCATCGTGACGATAAGCCGTCTCCGGCTCGCCGGTGGTGATGACGCTACGCCAGTACTTTCCCGCCAGTTGATTCCCGCCAGTACCACTGGCAAACCCACGGCTCAAAACGCGGTCCAGCCACTCTTTGAGCAGCGCCGGGCAACTGTAGGTATAAAGCGGGTGCTGGAACACGATAACGTCATGCTCACGCAGTAACGCCTGTTCATAAGGAATATCAATAAAAAAGTCGGGATAACGGGCATATAAATCATGCACCGTCACGTTTTGCATCTGCATTGCCGGTTTAAGCAAAACCCGGTTCGCCACCGAGTCCTGAGATTCCGGATGGGCATACAGCAGCAACACTTTCGCTGTCTGTGACATCTCTTCCCCTCCCGGGCGTCGTACCTGTTACGCTTCCGGCTGGCTACCCGCGGGCGCTGCCAGAATGATTTTGTCTATCATCTTCATTTTGGGCTACCATTGCGGCCCCGGTACGGCATTTGGCCGTAACCTTACATTATCATAATGACAAATTAACATAGTCTGAACATACGGCGCCTTATGATTGTTTTCTCCTCGTTACAAATTCGTCGCGGTGTGCGTGTCCTGCTGGACAACGCCACGGCCACCATCAATCCAGGCCAGAAAGTCGGTCTGGTGGGTAAAAATGGCTGCGGTAAATCCACGCTGCTGTCGCTGTTGAAAAACGAGATTGGTGCCGACGGCGGCAACGTGACCTTTCCGGGAAACTGGCAACTGGCGTGGGTAAACCAGGAAACCCCGGCACTCAACGAAGCGGCTATCGATTATGTGATAGACGGCGATCGGGAATACCGCCAGCTTGAGGCACAACTCAACGCTGCCAACGAGCGCAACGACGGTCATGCCATCGCCCTCGTGCACGGCAAACTGGATGCGATTGATGCCTGGACCATCCGTTCACGCGCTTCCAGCCTGCTGCACGGTCTGGGCTTTTCTAACGAACAGCTTGAACGCCCGGTCAGCGACTTCTCCGGCGGCTGGCGCATGCGCTTAAACCTTGCGCAGGCGCTGATTTGCCGCTCCGATCTCCTGTTGCTCGACGAACCGACTAACCACCTGGATCTCGACGCCGTGATCTGGCTGGAAAAGTGGCTGAAAAGCTACCAGGGAACGCTGATTCTGATTTCCCACGACCGTGACTTCCTCGATCCGGTGGTGGACAAAATTCTGCATATCGAGCAGCAAAGCCTGTTCGAATATACCGGCAACTACAGCTCATTCGAACGTCAGCGCGCCACGCGTCTGGCTCAGCAGCAGGCCACTTACGAGAGCCAGCAGCAACGCGTTGCTCATCTGCAAAGCTTTATTGACCGCTTTAAGGCCAAAGCCAGCAAAGCGAAACAGGCACAGAGCCGCATCAAAATGCTTGAACGCATGGAGCTGATTGCCCCGGCGCACGTGGACAACCCGTTCCATTTCAGCTTCCGCGCCCCGGAAAGCCTGCCCAACCCCTTACTGAAGATGGAAAAAGTCAGCGCAGGGTATGGCGATCGCACCATCCTTAACGCCATCAAGATCAACCTGGTGCCGGGCTCCCGTATTGGTCTGCTGGGGCGTAACGGCGCCGGTAAATCCACCTTTATCAAACTGCTGGCCGGGGAACTGGCGGCGCAGAATGGTGAAATCGGCCTGGCAAAGGGCATTAAGCTGGGTTATTTCGCCCAGCACCAGCTGGAATTCTTACGCGCCGACGAATCCCCCTTACAGCATCTGGCCCGTCTCGCCCCACAGGAGCTGGAGCAAAAACTGCGTGATTATCTCGGCGGTTTCGGTTTCCAGGGCGACAAAGTCACGGAAATAACCGAACGTTTCTCCGGCGGTGAAAAAGCGCGGCTGGTGCTGGCGCTGATCGTCTGGCAGCGTCCAAACCTGTTGCTGCTTGATGAACCGACTAACCACCTTGACCTGGACATGCGCCAGGCGCTGACCGAAGCGCTGATTGAGTTTGAAGGCGCGCTGGTTGTCGTGTCGCACGATCGCCACCTTATCCGTTCCACCACCGACGATCTCTATTTGGTGCACGACGGCAAAGTCGAGCCATTCGAAGGGGATCTGGAAGATTATCAGCAGTGGCTGAGCGACGTCCAAAAGCAGGAGAGTCAGCCAGCGGATGCTGTGGCTAAAGAGAGTGGCAACAGCGCACAGGCGCGTAAAGATCAAAAACGCCGTGAAGCAGAGCTGCGCACGCAAACGCAGCCGCTACGTAAAGAGATCGCCCGTCTGGAAAAAGAGATGGAAAAGCTGAACGCACAACTGGCGCAGGCAGAAGAGAAGCTGGGCGACAGCGGGTTGTACGATCAGAGCCGCAAAGCGGAGCTGACCGACTGCCTGCAACAGCAGGCCGCAGCGAAATCCGGACTGGAAGAGTGTGAAATGGCGTGGCTGGACGCACACGAGCAACTGGAAGCGATGCTGCAAGGGGACTAACGCGCCAGTCAGGCGGCGAGAGGGCTTATGAATCTGGATATCACCAACGACATTACGTTTCGCAAGCTGGGTATTTTCATGGCCTTTATGGACAAGGGAAATATCGCCCGCGCCGCCGAAGCCCTCAATCTTAGCGGTGTCAGCGTGCATCGTGCGCTGCACACGCTGGAAGAGAATGTCCGCTGCCCGCTGTTTGTCCATAAAGGCCGTAATCTGATACCGCTGCCCGCCGCCTGGACACTGCTGGAGTATTGCCAGGAAGTGACGCAACTGATGGAGCGCGGTCTGGACGAAGCGCGCAAAACCGCCGGCGTCGGCCAGGGCAGATTACGCGTCGGCACCCTCTATTCGCTGACGCTGGAAACCGTACCGCGACTGATTATGGGCATGAAGTTACGCCGCCCCGAGCTGGAAATGGATTTAACCATGGGCTCGAACGACACCCTGCTGCACATGCTGGCAGAGGGAACACTGGATGCGATTCTGATCTCCATTTCCGAAAGCGAGATCGACCACAGCAGCCTTGAAGTGTTGCCGCTGTTCCATGACGATATCTTCCTTGCCGCTCCGGCCAGCGCCACGCTGAAAACCGATACCCTCGCCGATCTGCGGGATTACCGCACGCAGAAATTTGTCTCGCTGGCGGAAGGTTTCGCCACCTACGCCGGGTTTCAGGAAGCGTTTCATATTGCCGGGTTTGAACCGGAAATCGTCACCCGCGTTAATGACATTTTCTCGATGCTCAGCCTGGTGCAGGCGGGCGTGGGCTTTTCGCTGATGCCGGGAAGAATGAAAAAGGTCTATGAAAGTTCGGTGCAACTATTGCGCCTGGCGGAGCCGTATCAAATGCAGCAGTTAATCGCCATTGTCTTCGCCCGTAACCGCGAGCACGATCCCAACCTGCTGGCGCTCGCCGCGGAAGGCCGGATGTACGCCCGCAGTTTACAGGATAACGCCTGATTTTTTGCCCGCGAAAACGCCTCGCGTCGCCATCCGGCCAGGGGCAAAATACCTCACGCGCTGAGCCGCTTCGCCAGGTGCAACACCACATCCACACCGCTACGCTCCAGCGAAAGGCTTTCGCCGTTCCACGCCGCCTGTCGGGTCAGACAGGTCAAAATACCGCCCGGCGGCATTTCGATAGCCAGTCTGGCGTCGCGTTCGTTAGCGGCAATCACCGCTTCCTGCCAGCGCACAGTGCGCGCCATATTCCACGCCAAATCGTCGGCAATTTTCTCCGGCTGCCATAGCACGCGCCCGGTACTGCCGCTTAAATAGGCGCATTGTGGTCGGGACAACGTGACGTCAGCAAAGGCCTGCGCCAGTTTTTTAGCCGGTGCGTCCAGCAATGCACAGTGCGAGGGTACGCTCACCGCCAACCGTTGCGCTTTGCTGGCCCCTTTTGCCAGCGCACGCTGCGCCACCTGCGCCATCGCCTCATCGCTCCCGGCAATCACAATCTGTGTTTCGGCATTGAGATTGGCGATATACGCCCCGCTGTCTGCCACCAGCGTTTCCACCTGGGGGAGCGTCAGTCCCATAATGGCCGTCAGCCCGTATCCCTGCGGATAGGCCTGCTCCATCAAATCACCACGCAGCGCCACCAGTCGCAACGCATCGCGAAAATCGAGTGCGCCAGCAATCACCGCCGCCGGGTAAGCGCCAATCGACAACCCGCTGGTGATATCCGCCTGCACGCCACGACGCTGCAACTCGCGCGCCCAGGCCACTCCGGCAATCAATAGCGCCAGTTGCACTGCGCGCGTATGTTTTAATGCTTCCGGCGTATCCAGGGTATCAACTTCTGCCCCGAGCACCGCGCGGGCTTCGTTTATTTCGTTTCCCGGAAGCGCCTGTAACATACCGGGACGCTGTGTCCCCTGCCCCGGGAAAGTGAACAGAATTTTCATTACTCCTCCCTGCGCCAGGGGTCGCTCACCAGACGCGGCCCGTGGTTCGTTTTCAGCATCACCCGCCCATCGCGTAGCCACTCTGCCAGTGCAAAGCCGCCATTTGGCGTGTCCACTTGCGTATCTGCCCGGCACAAACCACCGCTGATGTGCTGCTGCCAGCGTTGCAGCTCAGCCTGAGCAAGCGGCTGCGGCGCGCGGATCAACAGGTCGAGATCGCTGGTCGCGTGAATAACTGGAATCCCGGTCGCCAGCGCATAGGCGGTACTGCCGGTAACACCCCATATCCAGGGCCAGTTTAGCTGCGCCAGTTGCAGCGCCAGCTGTACCGGCGGCTGAGAGATAAACGGCGAACGCAGCAGTTCCTGCGGCGCGATAAGCTGTTCGGGTGAGACCACACGGTTAACCCGTTCCGGCCTCACCCATCCAGCCGCGCGCTGATCACGGCGCACGCCGCGCACGCCAACGGGAATTCGTCCACTTGCATCAACATCACGCCGCACAACAACCGGTAACCCGGCATGCCAGATCTCAGCGACCCAGGGTTCGCTTACCCCTTCCAGCGCGTCAGGCGCGGAAAGCCAAAGCAGATCGTGCGGGCGTAATGTTACGGTCATGGTTACATTCCTGAAGTCAGCGAGATAAACAGCGGCAGCGACAGGATACACAGAACGGAGCTCAGCAGCAGTACGGCTTCAGCATCCGGCGATTGCACGCCAAAGCGGTTACCGAATACCACGCCGAAGAAGCCAGCCGCCAGTGCAATCATCAGGATAGCGGTAATAGCCACAGAACCATGCAGACCGAATACCAGCACAATCCCCCAGGCAATGGCGGGTTGGATCAGCAGTTTCGTGATGGTTGCAGAGATAACCATGGTGTTAATTGCCAGTTTGCGCGCAGACAGGATAACCCCGGTCAGGAACAGCGCCGCAGCGGTAGCAGACAGGCCCAGCGGTTTAATGGAAGCCAGCACCAGTTCCGGCATCTTGATACCGATAGCGGAAAGCACCACACCCAACAACGGTCCCCAAACAATCGGTTTTTTCACCGAGCGCCACATCAGCACCGGCAGCATCGCCAGCGTGGAACCGGTATCGCCACCCGCCGCACGGGCTTTTTCGCGCTCAAGGATCAGCAGGCAGAACGGGGTCATTAGTACGGAACCACAAGCGATGGAAACCGCCACGGACAACGAGGTGGAAGAGCCTTCGCCCAGTACGCTACCGAGGATCGGCAGGCCCAGCGCCGCATAGTTCGGCAGTGCGACGGTCAGCGTCAGAACAGCGGCATCCTGCGGCGATTTTTTGAAAACAGACGTCGCCAGGAAATAGATGGCGGCATAGGTGATCCACATGGAGAGCACCAGCACCACAATCAGGGGTGACTGGGCGATAATCCCGGTCCACGGTGTCTGTACGGTGGCGCTAAACAGCGCAGCCGGCAGGGCGAAGTCCATTACAAAGATATTGAGCAGGGAAACGTTTTTGTTGTCGACCATTTTGGCCTTTGCCGCCCAGAAACCCAGCAGCATGATGACAAAGATCGGTGCGAGGGCATGAACAATTACATAAGTCATAGAAAATCACCTGTAAGCCTTTAAAAGGAAAAGAAATAGCACTAGCGCGATGGTTATTATTTTCAGTAGCGCATGAGCGCGGGTTCGCGCCCATGCGTTGCTATCTGGCAGGTTTCTTTTTACTTACCAGCTCGCTTTCATGCGTTCGCGCACAAGAGCGGAGCTACGGCGGTTGTCAGCACCCAGACGGTTTTTCAACGAGGTGTCCTGACGAGCGTCTTTAATGGCCTGTTGCAGCGTGGTGGTCACCTGCGCCAGATCGCTTGCAGAAGGCGCATCCGGATTGCTGATATTCAGCAGATCCGCCAGCAGCCCCAGCGTTGCGTAGTTACTGATGTCATATGCCATCGGTGGGATAGTGGCAGCCAGTTTTTCCAGCGCCTCAACGGTACGCAGCGTAATGCGCGCCGCCGACTCTTTGCCCATCGCGTGGATCAGTACACCGGCGTCGTTGAACGCAATCAGGCGGTTAGCCTGGTAGCCGTGCGCCAGAAATGCACCGGACATCGCTTTACCGACGATCAAGCCGATCACCGGGTGACCCGCCAGACGCGCATTGGCGTAAGCCGCGGCCGCACCGGCTAACGCCTGGTGAATACCAAACGCTTCTTCGCGACGGCCATAGGCCTGGCTCGGCACATCAATCACCGCGATGATCGGGCGTTTCACGCTGCTGTTGGCATCGGCAGCCACGGTTTCGCTGACAGCTTTTGCCAGCGTCCAGCCTTCCAGCAGACCGACTTCCCCTTTTGCCGCTCGTGGGTAATGGTTGTTGGCATCCGGCACCACGGCGATAAAACGCACCGCTTCGCCGTTAACGTCGCCATCTGCGGCCTGCACTGACGGGCACAGCCCGCTCAGGCGTTGGGCGTTAGGCGCCAGTTTTTCCAGCCATAATGCGCCGCGGCTCATTGTCGTACTCATGCTTTACCCTCCCCGGCAAACAACGCGCTGATCTGCTCTGCATCCGCTTGTTTGCGGGTGTCGAACTGGCTCAGACGTTGCAGATAGTCATCGTATTTATCGGTGCGATGTTGCGCCGGCACGCCTTTGGCGATCGCCGCGTTCATTGCCGTTTTCACCGCATTAATGCCGTCGCCGACCAGCGCATCCACCAGCCCACTGTGATAGCGCACTTCGCCACCGGTCATGCTCCAGATAAACGGACGGTCGCGGGAGTCATACTCTTCGATCCCGGCTTCCTGCTCGATAACCTGCGGGCCGTTCAGACCCAGGCGCGCTTCACGGGTCACAATCAGGTAGCTGCACAGCGCCGCCGCGATGGACATCCCACCAAAGCAGCCAACGGTCCCGGCAACAATGCCGACCACCGGGGTGTAACGGCGCAGATCGACAATCGCGGCATGGATATCGGCAATCGCCGCCAGGCCGAGGTTGGCTTCCTGCAAACGCACGCCGCCGGTTTCCAGGCACAACACCGCCTGCGTCGGGATGCCGTTGCGGTTATCTTCTGCCGCCAGCTCCAGCGCCGCCGCCATTTTTGCGCCGGAAACTTCGCCCATACTGCCGCCCTGGAAAGCGCCTTCGATGGCTACCACCACCGCAGGCTGACCATTGATGGTGCCTTTAGCGACCACCATACCGTCATCCGCCTGCGGCACGATGCCCTGCGGCCCTAACCACGGGGAGATGATGCCGTCGAACGGATCCAGCAATTCGCGGTAGCTGCCTTCATCCAGCAGTGCATGTGCGCGCTGACGCGCTTTGAGTTCGATAAAACTGCGATCGTCACGCATAGCTCACCTCTTCGAAAACCTGTTCGATACGGATACGCGCCACACCGGGCGTCGCGCCGAAATCGTGAATCACCAGCTTGCCGGCAGGCAGCGTGCTGACCAGACCGAGGCGGTTGAACAGGGCTTCCCAGCGTCCACGGCTGTTATCCACGGAGGTGGTGATATCAATTGTCAGTGTTTGCCCCTGGTCGGCGGTGAATAACACCTCCATATCCCCGGAGCCCACAACGCCTGCCAGCGCTTTACCGCGTAAGGCGCGGCCCGCAGGCACGGTTATCGTAATGTGTTCCATAACTTCCTCTTAATTCGCTAAATAAGGCGTGGTAATGCGATCGAGAAACAGCGTGGCGGCGAGTAAATCTGCCGCACCGCCCGGCGACGCGTTTAATGCCAGCATTTGCCTGTCCAGTTCGGCCAGCCGCTGCTGCCCGTCAGGATGCGCAACCCCACCCGCACGCAGTACCGCACGCGCACCGTGGCGCATCGCCTCCAGCCCTTCGAGACCCGCGCGCGATAACACACAGGTGTCGCTGAGTGAGGTCATGATGGCCATCAGCGCATCCAGCCTTGCGTGGGTTTCGCTGCTGCCGCGCTGGCGGCTGAGGTGGAGCTGCGGCAGCGCCAGCCTCATGATGTGCGGAAACGCCTGCTGTGCTTCTTCACGCGCACCGGGAACCCGGTAGCGGTGCGTGGCGCGAAGCCCTTTACTAAAGACCTTCGGCGCAGCGTCATCCGGCAGTGTCGCCAGTTGGGCAGCAATGTTGGCAATCGCCTGCGCCGACCCTTCGCCGCCGCACATCGCCACCGCGCTGACCAACAAGCCCAGCGCCCAAATCGCACCGCGATGGGTATTCACGCCGTCGGTGGCGGCCATCATCTGCTGCTCGCCTTCCCGACCGAGTCGCCCTATGGTTTGTCTGAGCGCAACGTTTGCCGGTTGCAACCAGCTTTGTTGCGCCAGCGCCTGAAACGTAGGGGTCAGGCTGTGCGCGGAACGCTCCATCAGTTCGAGCGTTAAATCGTGGTGCGCGCCGTTCCCCCGACTGTCCACCAGACCGGGTTTCGGGCTTAAACGTGCTTCGTCAATCAGACATTGTGTGGCGGTGTGCGCCAGACGAAAGGCACCGCCCTCAGCCGCAATCTGTGGCAGAAGTTTCATTACCAGCTCCGGAATTTCGCAGGTGGGTTGTAAAGACCGCCGGACCATTCCACCAGGTCAGCCACGCTGCTGGCAGCCAGCAACGAGCGGGTCGCATCAGTGCGGCGAATGCCCATATCTTCCGGGTACACCACTTTGCCGCTCTGGCGCAACGCAGCGACGCGTTTTGCATCCACACCCAGACCGATGTCGGTAATACCGGCAACCGCAGCAACCATTGCGCGGCGCTCTTCCATACTGTCGGCACGGTAGAGGTAAGCAATCCCCTCTTCGGTCAGCACATGGGTCACGTCATCGCCATAAATCATTACCGGTGCCAGCGGCATACCGGAGGATTTCGCCACGTCCACGGCATCGAGTTTCTCGACAAAGGACGGTTTCGCGCCTGCCTGGAAGGTTTCCACCATCTGCACCACCAGTTTTTTACCGCGCTGCATCGGGTCAGGTTCGGTAATCATGTTCAGCCATGCCGGGGTAGCGTGGCGACGACCATGCGGGTCATGCCCCATGTTCGGCGCGCCGCCAAAACCGGACAGACGACCACGCGTGACGGTGGAGGAGTTTGCCAGGCCATCGATCTGTAAGGTGGAACCGATAAACATATCCACCGCGTACTGGCCTGCTAACTGGCAGAACGCACGGTTGGAACGCATGGAGCCGTCAGCACCGGTGAAGAACACGTCCGGACGGGCACGGATGTACTCTTCCATCCCCAGCTCACCACCAAAGCAGTGCACGCTTTCCACCCAGCCGCTTTCAATTGCCGGGATCAGCGTCGGATGCGGGTTCAGCGTCCAGTGTTTACAGATTTTGCCTTTCAGGCCGAGCTGTTCGCCGTAGGTCGGCAGCAGCAGTTCGATAGCCGCAGTGTTAAAACCGATACCGTGGTTCAGCGACTGCACCTGATGCTCCGCGTAGATGCCTTTAATCGCCATCATCGCCATCAGGATGTGTTCTTGTTTAATCAGACGCGGGTCACGGGTGAACAGCGGTTCGATAAAGAACGGTTTGTCAGCAACAACCACGTAGTCAATCCACGAGCCGGGGATATCCACACGCGGCAGATCGCACTCGTCGTCCACCAGTTCGTTCACTTGCGCAATGACGATACCGTCGCGGAAGGCCGCTGCTTCAACCAGCGCCGGGGTATCTTCCGTACTCGGGCCGGTGTACAGGTTGCCTTTGCGGTCCGCTTTGTAACCGGCAATCAGCGCCACGTTCGGGCACAGGTCAACATACAGACGGGAGTAAAGTTCGATGTAAGTGTGGATCGCGCCGATTTCCAGCAGGCCGTCTTCCAGCAGTTGCGAAATGCGCAAGCTTTGGGTGCCAGAGAAGGAAAAATCGAGTTTGCGTGCGATGCCTTTCTCAAAGATATCAAGATGTTCGCTGCGACCGACGCTTGGCATAATCATATGCAGGTCGTGCACTTTTTGCGGGTTGACTTCAGCCAGCGAGCGGGAAAGGAAATCCGCCTGCTTCTGGTTGTTCCCTTCGAGTACCACACGGTCGCCCGGTGCGATCAGTTTTTCCAGCATGGCGACAAGGTCGCCGGTCGGCAGTACCTTGCCCTGCACAGGAACGGACGCCAGGCGGCGCTGTTTCTCGCTGCGCCGCGTGTTCCATACCCGTGCTGGCGTTTGCCCAGATAACATTATTAACCTCCTGATTCAGCTCATCATTTTGATTTGCTTAACACTGAACTCAGTGTGCGCTCTGGTGAGAAAGGCATCAATTAAGGAGGTCGTTAAATCATTAGCCTGAGAGTAATAATCAAAGAAACAATCTGTGATGTGGATCAGTTTCAGCGGCGGGAAAACGATCTATGGCGGCACAGAATGCGCCGCCATGAAGAGATTAGCGCTGGCTGGCCAGACGCTGGCGGATCTGTTCGAAGTGTTCAGACAGGTAGAGCTTGCCATCAAGGAAGCGGGTTTTCAGTTCACCGCCTTGCTCCTGCTCCCAGCTCTGCTCGTCATGCAGTTGCAGTTCACCCTGCGCGTCACGCTCTACCCGCAATAACCCACGTGCCGAACGTTTCAGGCCGTTATCGGTTTTTGGCTCTTTAAAAATCATCCGCCCTTCGCCGTTTACCGCTCCCCAGGTGGCTTTCATGGCGAAACCGAAGGTATCACGAGTGTTGTACTGATAAGTAAACGAGCCTACGCCGAACACCACATTCGAACTGGCAAACCCTTTAGCCTCCAGACGGCGCAGGATCTCATTGGCGCGTGCCAGAGTAATAGAGTCGCCATAAATCAGGCCAACGTGCGGATCCAGCACTTTGTAGCCTTTGTCGTTGATCGTGCCGCCAAAAATGTCCCACAGCACTTCGACAGAGCCTTTCTCTTCCGGGCTGCGTTCGGGACGGGTGTCGTCATCCGCGCCAGTACCGCAGAGGATATCCACCGGGTCGCCGCTGTCCGGACGGAACACTACACGACCTTCGCGACCAAGAATGATCTGTTTCAGCTCGCGGGTATATTCCGTCAGAACGCGCCAGTAGTCCCAGGTATCAGAGACAATCGACACAAATCCCTGCGGATAAATATCGGCAATCAGGCGACGGAACGTTTCGATTTCATGGTCGTGTTCACCCATACACATCACGCTGTGCTCGGTGGCCGGAATGCTGGCGCCAATGAAGTACTCTTCGCCACCGGTGTAGTGATCGCGGGCATACAGCAGCGACGGGATGCTGTCGGTCCCTTTAAAACTCAGCAGGTGCCCTGCTCCGGCCTGCGCGGTGTCGTGCAGGCCCGCCATGCCGCGGAATGAGAAGTCATGACACTGGAAATCCAGGTGTGATAAATCCGTACAGGTTTTTGCCGCCCACTGTTCACAAATCTTACGGTAGTGGTGTGCAATGGTGGCATTGGTGGAGGCTTTCCACAGTTCGGCGGAGAGCACCGTTTCCAGGTAGTTCACCAGCCAGAAAAACTCATCGCGGGTGTTAGTGATGGTGAGAACCGGCACTTTCATCGGGACTTTGCTGCCTTCATCCAGCGACTTAATGTGCAATGGCAGATAACCCAGGCGATGCAGCGCGCGAATGTGATCCACCGCCACGGCATCCCTGCCGAGATAGCTATCCATCACCTGTTTGTATTCGTTCACCACCTCCTCTTCCGGGCGGGCAAAAAAGCCGTCGTTAAACAGATCGACCATAAACCATTGCAGGAACCCCTGCAGACCAAAGAACACCAGTTTGCCGTCTGCCACCGGCGACTGGAAAAAGCGGTCGCTGCGCGGGGTAAAGTTGGAGTACACCTGCGTTGTCCCCTGCGGATACTGCACGCGGTGCGACACTTTGTAACCGTCGATAGCCAGGATTGGATTGATATTCATGGTGTTATCTCCCTTAAGCGCGAAAAATGGTGTCAATGTCGATCAGTTCAACCCGCGGCTCAGCAAGCTCAGGCGAGGCGTAGGACGTGGTGGTGTAAATGGCGTCGATACCGTTGTTGAGCAGGTTCTCCACACCTTTGGAGAAGACGCCGTGCGTAACATACAGACTGACGCTGCAGGCGCCCGCATCGCGCAGTACCTGAGCCGAGCCAATAAACGTGCCGCCTGCATCGCAGAGGTCATCAACAATCAGCAGATCTTTTCCTGCCACATCGCCAGAGACCAGCGCAAACCCGGTCAGATTACCGGTCGCCACATCGCGCGCCTTCGTCAGAATGGCGTACGTCTGCGCGCCGCTGGCTTTCGCCACGTTGTGGATTTTCTTCAGGGCGCCCGCATCCGGCGCCACCAGCATCAGTTCGCCCTGACGGATGGCGCGGCGCAGCGTTTCGCTCTGTAACAGGCAGGTTTCCTGAGCAATGGCGACACAGTGATGAATGGCTGCGGCGGCGGCATCGCTGTGCGGATCGAGGATAAACACTTTGTCGAAATTCAGCGTGTTCAGCTGGTTAGCGAAGACTTTCAGCGCAAAGCTGTCGCCTGCCACCATATGCCGGTCCTGACGCGCCCATGGCAGCCAGGCCAGTTCCAGATGGCTGATGTTGATATCTGCAACATGGCGTACCGCCTCGACCAACTGCGCCAGCAGCATAAAATCGTTCATATCCCGCATGGCGGCCATACGGATACGCATAACGCGGGCGAAGGATGGCAGCGTACCGGTGACTTTCAGCCATACTGCACCATCCGGAAAAACGCCGTGCGTAACATCAACCTGCTGATTATCCATAAACAACGCAATTCTGCTCGCCATCATTCACCTCACATTTATTTAATTATGTCCCTTGGACACTTTTAATATTGTCCATAAGACACTATTGATGCAAGCATTTTTTGTCTGTGTAATGCAGAAAGAAGATAACAGGCTGAAAAATAACAGATTAAAAGTTAGCTTGCCGCACTTCGGCAGGCTGATAAACTTGGGGCGTGTGCAATTAAGCGAGTAAGCGATGATCAGCGAAGCAGAGTATCTGGACTCTTATGATGCCAGCCGTTTTCCTTCACCTTTGGTGACGGTCGACAGTGTGTTGTTTACCCTGCATCAGCAGGTGCTTTGCGTGTTGTTGGTTGAGCGCGCCAGCCAGCCGCAACAAGGCCGCTGGGGGTTACCCGGTGGTTTTATTGATATGGCGAAGGACGATTCCACTCGCGCCACGGCGCTGCGTAAACTGACCGAGAAAACCGGCGTCTCTCCCTCCTGGCTTGAACAACTGGATACCTTCTCCGGCCCGCAGCGCGACCCGCGCGGCTGGAGCCTGACCGTTGCCTGGTTTGCCCTGATCTCGTGGGTTTCTTGCGCACCGCACATTGCCAGCGTCAGCAATGCCAAATGGGTGCCGGTCAGCGAACTGGACCAGTATGAGCTGGCTTTCGATCATCGGGATATTATTCAGGCGGCGCAGCACCGACTACGGCAGAAAACCATGTACTCGCTGCTGCCGGTTTACTGTCTGCCGGAAACATTCACGCAGACGCAACTCCAGGAGGCGACCGAGATTATTCTTGGCCAGCCCATCCAGCGTAAGAGTCTGATCCGCCGTTTTGAAGCGTCCGGCATGTTTGAAGAGACCGGGGAAAGTGTGGCGACCGGGGCGCGAAAAGCGCGGCTGTGGCGGCGCAAACCGGATGTGGATATCCACCTGTTTTCGCGCAATTTACTGGCGGATGGCTAATGTCTGCACCCGCAATTGCGCAGGTGCAGATACCCGATCACTTCACATAGCCGTCTGTTTTAAGAAGTTTGTCCAGCGTTTTGAGTTCAGAATTGAGATCATCAGCGTCGTTTTCCAGCAGCGCCTGGTGTTGCTGATGAAACGCGCTTCTTAAGCGTCGCATCATCTCCAGTTGCTCTTCTACCGACTTTTGCCGCTGTTGGTCGTCGAGCAATTGTTCCGAAAGGGTCTGCCCCTGGGTGACAATCATTTCAACACCGGGCAGATAACGGTCTAAAAAGCGCCGCCCCGGCACTTCATCCCTTTTGTCTGTTTCCATGCATTGCAGGATCTGGCGCGCTGACGCAGTAATCTGCGCCAGTTCAGCCAGTAGCGGAGCGGGCAGCCCTCTCTTTTTTTCCAGGCTCGCGATGCGCTGCGCCAGCAACTGATCCGCTTCGGCGGCTGTTTGTTGCACTTTTTCGGCTTCCGCAAGAATCGCCAGTTGGACTTCACGTTTACGCGCGGCAATCTTCAGTGACCACGCATACAGGAGATAGCCGACAAAGAGCAACGCGAAGAATGCAAGGTAGACGGGATGCGCACTGTATTCATAGACCTGCCGGTACATCGATATAGACATAATCATTAAAAATACATACAGCACATGGATGTTGCTAAGCCGTCCCCAGCCCCGATAGAGATGCACGAGCATCGCCATCATTCCCGCCCAAAATGGCAGCGCGATGGCATCTCCCACAAAAAGCCAGAAAAGGCCGGCCAACGCCCCCACAACCAGCGCAATGCGATCAAAGAACAGCGTGCGGCCCAGCAGAATAAAACCAAACCAGTTCACTACCGCGAAGCAGGCTGCGAGTCCCCCCACATCTTTCCCCAATTCGGTATCCACCTGCGTGGCGAAACGGGCTGAGTAGGCGGAATATAACAAGCCCGCGACAAACATCAGTATCCGGGCGGTGATACGGTTCAAACGGTTGCTGTAATAGGCATCCAGCGAGTGTGTGATTTTCTCGAGCATGGTCTCTTCCTGCTTACTGCTGGCCCGCCGTTCCGCTGGTGATGGAGGCCAGACGGGTACGCAGATCGTTTTCCATTGTGAGGAGCTCTTTTTCTACTTCAGACCGGCGTTGACGCGCGTCAGTCGCAATTTTCACCGACTCTTCGATGGTGCTCAGCAACCGCGACTGCACATCGCGCAGTGTGTCGATATCCACCACTGACCGCTCCACCTCACGCGCCGTTTCCAGCGTGCCGGTTTGCAGCATTTCCGCATTGCGGCGCAGTAAATCATTGGTGGTATCCGCCACCTCTTTTTGCAGTTTCGCCGCCTGACGCTGGGTTTGCAGCGACATGGCCAGCGCTATCTGGCTTTTCCACACCGGAATGGTGGAAAGAATGCTGCTCTGGATCTTTTCCGCCAGTGACTGGCTGTTGCTCTGCATCAGGCGAATTTGCGGGGCGGACTGCATCGCAATCGTGCGCGATACCATCAAATCATGCAGGCGACGCTCAAAGCGCTGAATGCCTTCCAGCAGATCGCGCACGCGCTGCGCATTCATCGGGTCCGATGCAGCCTGCGCCTGCAACGCGGGCAGTTCGTTCTGTTTTATCTGCTCCAGCTTTTGCTTACCGGCAATAATGTGCAGCGTAATTTGCTGAAAAACCTCGCGGTTACGCTCAAAGAGGGTCTCAAGCACCGAAATATTACGCAGCAGATCAACCATCGCGTCATTCAGCTTTGCGGTGATGCTTTCCACCTGCTGAGACAGCGTCTGGTACTCCAGCAGCGTGCGCTCAATGCGGTTAAACAGCGATCCCAGCAGCGGCAGCGAGGCAAGAAAGCCCGGTTTTTGCTCAAAGGCGCTGATATCCACCCCTTTGATTTTTTGCAGCAGCTCGGTCAGTTGCGTACCGATAATGCCCGCATCTTTTGCCCGCACTTCCTGCATCAGGGAGTCGGAGAACTGCGAGATGCTGTTCATGGTTTTTGCGCCGAAGCCCAACGAAAACGCCGGGTCGTTAATATTGATCTCTTCAACAATATGCTGGATTTGCGCGTGATCCGCCGGGGTTAAATGTTCACTGCCTGGCAGGTCATTCATCGACTGGTTTACTTGCTGCGGTGCTGCGAGGTCAAGCGAGGTATTTTCCGTCATCCAATACGTCCTCAATGGGTAAATGGCAGACAGCGGTAATCTTATGTAATCGCTGGTTTTCTTGAGTCTTTATAAGGCTGTCTGTAAAGGCTAATACGTTACAACAGCAGCAAAGTATTAAACAGCCCAATTGTTAGCAAGTATAATAACCGTCTATTAACTTAAATTTTTTATTAAGATGGCAGATATTACACCGGCAAATTTCCTTGAAAATCAGGGAGACGCGCACAACTTTCATCCGATGCCGGGTGCGCGCAATCCGCATCTACAAACGATGCTGCCACGTCTTTTACGTCGTCGCCTGCAGTTTGAGCCGTGGTGGCAGCGCCTTGAACTGCCGGATGGCGATTTTGTTGATCTCGCCTGGAGTGAAGAGCCGTATCAGGCGCGGCATAAACCGCGTTTGGTGGTGTTTCATGGTCTTGAAGGCAGCCTGCACAGCCCTTACGCCCACGGTCTGGTTCATGCCGCCAGGCAGCGCGGCTGGCTGGGCGTGGTGATGCATTTTCGCGGCTGTAGCGGCATCCCTAATCGTCTCAACCGCATCTATCACTCGGGTGAAACCGAAGACGGCACCTGGTTTTTGCACTGGCTGCGCGAGACGTTCGGTGCAGCGCCGACGGCGGCAGTCGGTTACTCTCTGGGCGGCAACATGCTCGGCTGCTTGCTGGCAAAAGCCGATGACAACCTGCCGGTCGATGCGGCGGTGATTGTGTCAGCGCCGCTGGTGCTGGAAGCGTGCAGCTACCACATGGATAAAGGGTTCTCCCGCGTTTATCAGCGCTACCTGCTGAACTTGCTGAAAGCCAACGCTGCGCGGAAATTACGTGCTTACCCAGGCTCGCTACCGTTAACGCTGTCGGCACTGCGCAAAGTGCGGCGCATCCGCGAGTTTGACGATCTGATCACCGCGAAAATCCACGGCTTTGCCGACGCGCTGGACTACTATCGCCGCTGTAGCGCAATGCCGGTACTGCCGGATATTCGCAAACCGACGCTGATCATTCACGCCAAAGACGATCCGTTTATGGATCATAACGTGATCCCGGATGCCGGACATTTGCCGGCGAACATTGAGTATCAATTGACCGAACACGGGGGTCATGTCGGTTTTGTCGGCGGAACATTACGCCACCCGGAAATGTGGCTTGAAACGCGCATTCCGGACTGGCTGTCCGCATATCTGGAGTCCAAATGATCATTCCCTGGCAAGATATCGCAACCGAAACGCTGGATAATCTCATTGAGAGCTTTGTCTTGCGCGAAGGCACCGATTATGGTGAACATGAACGTTCGCTTGAACAAAAGGTCGCCGACGTTAAACGGCAACTGCAACGCGGTGAAGCCGTGCTGGTGTGGTCTGAGCTGCACGAGACGGTAAATATTATGCCGCGCGGGCAGTTCCGGGACTAACAGGGTGCAGGGCGGCTGGCTATACTGAAAACAATTGTTGATTCAGGGAGTTGCTATGTCCGCCAAACACCCGGTTATTGCCGTCACCGGTTCCAGCGGTGCGGGAACCACCACCACCAGCCTCGCCTTCCGTAAAATCTTCGCCCAGCTTGGTATGCAGGCCGCCGAGGTGGAAGGCGACAGTTTTCATCGCTATACCCGTCCGGAAATGGATATGGCGATCCGTAAAGCCCGCGATCTTGGGCGGCATATCAGCTACTTTGGCCCGGAAGCGAATGACTTTGGGCTGCTGGAGCACACCTTTAGCGAATATGGTCAGACCGGCAAAGGCCAGGCGCGAAAATATCTCCATACCTACGATGAAGCCGTGCCGTGGAATCAGGTGCCGGGTACGTTTACCCCCTGGCAACCGTTGCCTGAACCCACGGATGTGCTGTTTTACGAAGGGTTGCACGGCGGTGTTGTGACGCCGCAGCATGACGTGTCGCGCTATGTGGATTTACTGGTCGGTGTGGTGCCGATTGTTAACCTGGAGTGGATCCAAAAGCTGGTGCGCGACACCAGCGAGCGCGGGCATTCCCGTGAAGCGGTAATGGATTCCGTCGTGCGCTCAATGGAAGACTATATTAACTTCATCACCCCGCAATTTTCCCGCACCCATATTAACTTCCAGCGCGTCCCGACCGTCGATACCTCAAACCCGTTTGCGGCAAAAGGCATTCCCTCGCTGGATGAGAGTTTTGTGGTGATCCATTTCCGTAATCTGGAAGGGATTGATTACCCGTGGTTACTGGCCATGTTGCAGGGTTCGTTTATTTCCCATATGGACACGCTGGTAGTGCCGGGCGGCAAGATGGGGCTGGCGATGGAGCTAATTATGACGCCGCTGGTGCAACGGCTGATGGAAGGGAAAAAGATCAAATAGCGGTCGGCGTATTATGCCCGGTACGCCTGACGCTACCGGGCATCGTCCATCAGGCTTCGATGACTTCGTAGGAATGGGTGATGTTCACCGCTTTTTCCAGCATCAATGCCACAGAGCAGTACTTCTCCGCCGACAGATCCACCGCACGAGAAACCGCCGCGTCTTTCAGATCGCTACCGGTGACGATAAAGTGCAGATTGATATGCGTAAACAGACGCGGCGCTTCTTCACGACGTTCCGACGTCAGTTTCACTTCGCAGTTCGTCACGTTATGACGCCCTTTTTGCAGGATTGAAACCACGTCGATCGCGCTGCATCCGCCTGCGGCCATCAGCACCATTTCCATCGGGCTTGGCGCTTTGTCGCCTGAGTTGCCGTCCATCAGGATTTGGTGACCCGATGCGGACTCACCGAGGAACGTTAGCCCTTCCACCCATTTCACACGAGCCTGCATTTTAATTTACTCCGGAGTTGCAATTTTCTTTACAGATTACGCGTACATAACAAAAGTCGCAACGGAAGGCGACCTGCGTCATGCTGAAGCGAGACACCAGGAGACATGCGGTAAAAGCTATGCTAAAACAATCTGGATGCTACAGAGATACATTGACATTACGCATGTACGCAAAGGACATCATACATTAGAGACCGCAGATGACGCTGACGGTCCACTTCCAGGGATTTTGGAAGCGAAGACACGAAGTCGAATGATAGCGTGTATAGATTGCAACCCCAGAAGCAGGGTGCACATCCTGTGTCTGGAGACAGCTTATAACAGAGGATAATCGCGCATGGTGCTTGGCAAACCGCAAACAGACCCGACTCTCGAATGGTTCTTGTCTCATTGCCACATTCATAAGTACCCGTCGAAGAGCACGCTGATTCACCAGGGTGAAAAAGCAGAAACGCTGTATTACATCGTTAAAGGCTCAGTGGCAGTGCTGATCAAGGATGAGGAAGGGAAAGAGATGATCCTCTCCTACCTGAATCAGGGAGATTTTATCGGTGAACTGGGGCTGTTCGAAGAAGGTCAAGAGCGCAGTGCATGGGTACGCGCTAAGACCGCATGTGAAGTGGCCGAAATCTCCTACAAAAAATTCCGTCAGTTGATCCAGGTTAACCCGGACATTCTGATGCGTCTCTCCTCGCAAATGGCGCGCCGCCTGCAGGTAACGTCGGAGAAAGTCGGTAACCTCGCATTCCTGGACGTAACAGGCCGTATCGCACAAACGCTGTTGAACCTGGCGAAACAGCCGGATGCTATGACCCACCCGGACGGCATGCAAATTAAAATTACCCGTCAGGAAATTGGTCAGATCGTCGGTTGTTCCCGTGAAACAGTGGGCCGTATTCTGAAAATGCTGGAAGATCAGAACCTGATCTCCGCCCACGGTAAAACCATCGTGGTTTACGGAACCCGTTAATCCGCAAAACGGCGCGTTGGTCATCCGGCGCGCCGTTTTTGTTTCCCCATGTGGCGCAGGCTGATTTATCACCCCGAAATCAACTATGCACTGCGACAAACGCTGGTGTTATGTTTGCCCGTGGCCATCGGGTTAATCGTCGGCCATTTCCAACAAGGCCTGCTGTTTTCTCTGGTTCCTGCCTGTTGCAACATTGCCGGTCTTGATACCCCGCATAAGCGCTTCTTTAAACGTTTGATTATTGGCGGCTCGTTGTTCGCCGGATGCAGTCTTGCCGTGCAGCTTCTGCTGGCCGAAGCGCTGCCTCTGCCGCTGATTTTTACCGTCCTCACCTTACTGCTCGGCGTGACTGCCGAGATCAGCGCACTGCACGGGCGCTTGCTGCCTGCGTCGCTGATAGCCGCCATCTTCACACTGAGCCTTGCGGGCAGTATGCCCGTGTGGGAGCCGCTGCTGATTTATGCGCTGGGTACGCTCTGGTACGGCGCGTTTAACTGGTTCTGGTTCTGGATGTGGCGGGAGCAACCGTTGCGCGAATCGCTCAGCCTGCTCTACCGGCAACTGGCTGATTATTGCGAAGCCAAATACAGCCTGCTGACGCAGCATGCCGATCCGGAAAAAGCCTTGCCACCGCTGCTTGCGCGCCAACAAAAAGCGGTGGATATGATCAGTACGTGCTATCAGCAACTGCATATGCTGGCGGCCAATCAGCACAATGATTACAAACGCCTGCTGCGCGTCTTCCAGGTGGCGCTGGATTTGCAGGAACATATTTCTGTCAGCCTGCACCAGCCGGAAGAGGTGCAAAAACTGGTGGAACAGACCCATGCTGAACAGGTGATCCGCTGGAATGCGCAAACCGTCGCCGCCCGCCTGCGCGTCCTGGCGGATGACATTCTCTATCACCGCTATCCGACACGTTTCACAATGGACAAGCAAATTGGCGCGCTGGAAAAAATCGCCCGCCAGCACCCGGAAAACCCGGTCGGACAGTTTTGCGCCTGGCACTTTAGTCGTATCGCCCGCGTGCTGCGAACCCAGCGTCCGCTCTATCTGCGCGATTTGATGGCCGAAAAACAGCGCCGCCTGCCGCTTATTCCGGCGCTCAGAAGCTATTTATCATTGAAATCCGCAGCGTTGCGTAATGCCGCGCGTATCAGCGTGATGCTCAGTATCGCCAGCCTGATGGGCAGTGCGCTGCATTTGCCGAAGCCGTACTGGATCATGATGACCATCATGTTTGTGACGCAAAACGGTTATGGCGCAACACGGGTGCGTATTGTGCACCGGGCGGCCGGCACGCTCGCCGGGCTGATGATTGCCGGGATTGCCCTGCACTTTCACGTACCGCTTGGTTTTACGCTGGCGGCAATGCTGCTGATCACCCTGATAAGTTATCTGATCATCCGTAAGAACTACGGCTGGGCGATGGTCGGCTTTACCATTACCGCCGTGTATACCCTGCAACTGCTGACGCTCAACGGCGAGGAGTTTATCGTCGCCAGACTGATCGATACCCTGCTCGGCTGCCTGATTGCCTTCGGCGGCATGGTCTGGCTATGGCCGCAATGGCAAAGCGGCCTGTTGCGGCAGAACGCCCACGACGCGCTGGAAACCGATCAGGAGGCTATTCGCCTGATCCTCAGCGATAGCCCGCAGCCTACCCCGCTGGCCTGGCAACGGATGCGCGTCAACCAGGCGCACAATGCGCTGTTCAATTCACTGAATCAGGCCATGCTGGAGCCGGGGTTCAATACCCGCTATCTGGAGGACATGAAGCTCTGGGTGACGCACAGCCAGTTTATCGTTGAGCATATCAACGCCATGACCACCCTCGCGCGCGAGCACACCATGCTGACGCCGGATCTGGCGCAACGCTATCTGCAATCCTGTGAAATTGCACTACAACGCTGCCAGCAGCGACTGGAGTATGACGGGCCGGGCGAGTCGGGGGATGTGAATATTCTGGAGGCGCCGGAGACATTGACCCACGGGCCGATGAGCACTCTGGAGCAACATCTACAGCGGGTGCTCTGGCATCTGAACACCATGCACACCATTTCGTCGGTGGCATGGCGTCAGCGCCCGCATCATGGCATCTGGCTGGCCCGCAGACTGCGGGGTTAGTTGATCACTTTCGCCACTGCAGCGGCAAAGCGATTCATCCCTTCGTTAATGTCCTGCTCGTCTATCACCAGCGAGGGTGCAAAGCGCATCACATCCGGGCCGGCATTCAGCACCATTACGCCCGCATCGGCCGCCGCGTAGAGGAAATCGCGGGCGCGGCCTTTAAACTCTGCTTTTAACTCTGCGCCGATCAACAACCCCATACCGCGAATGTCGCTGAACAGGTCGAATTTCTCGCCGATTTGCTGCAAATGTTTAACGAACAGCTGGCGTTTTTCATTCACTCCGCTCAGCACGTCTGGCGTATTGATAATATCAAACGCCGTCCCGGCAACGGCGCAGGCCAGCGGGTTGCCGCCGTACGTCGAACCGTGTGAACCGGCATGGAACGCGCTGGCAATCTCATGCGTGGTCAGCATCGCGCTGATGGGAAAACCGCCGCCCAGTGCTTTCGCGCTGGTGAGAATGTCCGGCGTGACGCCATAGTGCATATAAGCAAACAGCTCACCACAACGCCCCATGCCGCACTGGACTTCATCAAACACCAGCAACGCATCGTGCTGATCGCACAGTTCACGCAAGCCTTTAAGAAACGCCGGCGTTGCCGCTGTGACGCCGCCTTCACCCTGAATCGGCTCAACCACCACCGCACAGGTGTGATCGTCCATCACCGCTTTTACCGCATGCAGATCGTTAAACGGGACATGGATAATGTCTGCCGGTTTCGGACCAAAGCCGTCGGAGTACTTCGGCTGACCACCCACGCTCACGGTGAACAGCGAACGGCCATGGAAGGCATGATGGAACGCGATGATTTTGGTTTTATACGGGCTGTGACGCGTAGATGCATAAAAACGCGCCAGCTTAAATGCGGTTTCGTTGGCTTCAGTACCGGAGTTCATAAACACCACGCGCTCGGCAAACGTGGCGTCAATCAGTTTCCGCGCCAGGCGAAGTGCCGGTTCGTTAGTGAACACATTGCTGGTATGCCACAGGGTTTCCCCCTGCGTTTTCAGCGTTTCCACCAGCGCCGGATGGCAATGACCTAACGCCGTGACGGCAATACCACCTGCAAAATCAACATACTCTTTACCCTGCTGATCCCACACACGGCTGCCTTTTCCCTTCACCGGGATAAACTCGGCTGGTGCGTAAATTGGCAGAATAACGTCATCGAATGTTGCGCGCGTAATTGCGTCTTGCTGAGTTGCCATGTCATGCCCACCTATTAATATGCAGCATTGATTATGAAAATATAATCACGAAATATGCATAAAAAATCACTGCATGGCAACCACAAATCACCGGATGAGGAAGTTTTTCAGTAGCTGATGCCCTTGCTCGCTCAGGATGCTTTCCGGATGAAACTGCACCCCTTCCAGATCCCACTGTCGGTGACGGATCCCCATAATTTCACCGCTTTCACTCCACGCCGTGACCACAAAGTCGCCGGATAACGTAAGCGGATCGATAACCAGTGAATGATAGCGCGTGACGGTTAATGGATTATTAAGGCCGGTGAACACCCCGCTGCCATCATGGCTGATTGGCGAGGTTTTACCGTGCATCACTTTTTCCGCACGCACGATCGTTGCGCCAAACGCCTGCGCGATCGCCTGATGGCCAAGACAGACACCAAGAAGGGGACATTTTCCGGCGTAATGGCGGATCACGTCTAACGAAATACCGGACTCATCCGGCGTGCAGGGGCCGGGTGAAATAACGATTTTTTGCGGTGCCAGCGCAGCGATATCCGCCAGTCCTATCTCATCATTACGTCTGACCTCTACGCTTGCCCCTAATTCGCAAAAATATTGATACAGGTTCCAGGTAAAAGAGTCGTAATTGTCGATAAGCAGGATCATGGTGGCCTCTGTGGTAGCAAACCGCGCTAGTTTACTCGCTTTCGCTGGCTTCGCTTACTACTTTGCTGAAGATCGCGCAGAGCGGCGCTAAATCCCCCATTGCTCCGGCCTGGTTCGCCGCCCCCCAGCGCGCAGGATCGGCTTCCAGCCAGTCAAGAGAGAAACCGGCGTGCAGCGCCAGCTGTTCGAAGAAAATACGCTGCGCAATGCCATTACCAAGGCGGAACGGATGCAGCATATTGATTTCACAGTAGTAGTGGGCCAGACGCTCGACAAACTCCGCCTTTTCCAGGCCGCACAGCCACTCTTCATTTTCCAGTTGCTGCATCAGCGCATTGCCCTCTTTCTCGATGTACCCGAAATGGCAAAAGCGTGTATCGCCCTGATAGATATCGACCTCACGAAACCGCCCGGCCCAGTCAAATACATCCTGATAGAGGTGATGATGGATAGCGCACAAATGCGGCAAACCGCGCGCAAGCGGGCCAAGCCCCAGCGTCGCTGCACGTAAGGCTGTCAATTCATACGCAGCCTGTTCCAGCCGTTGCGCTTGCCGGATGCTTAACACATTGCGCATCACGTTCAAACCGGAGTAGAGATAGGGATCGCGCCCGTCGCCAAATTTATCGCTCATAGTGCCTCCTGAGTTCATCAAGACGCGCATTTGCTTCGGCGGGGGTGAGCGTCACCAGAGGCGTGTCGACACCCTCCAGACGCCTGCTGGCCTGGAAATTGGCGTTGCGCTGCTGCTCCCAGAGACGGGATTTTTGCCTGTCGGTGAGTTTTTTGGTCATAGCGCCTCCCTGTTTCACACAGTTGCCACAAGTATAAGCAGCAATTTTGCGTTACGCAGAGCGCGCGAAGCGGCACGGGCCGGTTGACCCGTGCGGAAGAGACTTACGGCAGTACTTTTGCGGAAAGGATAACTATCGGTTTTGACGGAACATTCTGGTAAGGACCGAAGTCATGCGTCTGTACCTGAGAAATCTTATCGGCGACATCCATGCCTTTCACAACTTTACCGAAGACCGCATAACCAAAATCGCGCTGGCCATGATCGAGGAAGGCATTATCCGCAACGTTGATAAAGAACTGGCTGGTGGCGCTGTCTTTATCTGCCGTACGCGCCATCGCAATGGTACCGCGGGTATTGCGTAAACCGTTGTCGGCTTCGTTTTTGATCGGCGGGTTAGGCTGCTTTTGCTGCATCTGCTCGTTGAAGCCCCCGCCCTGAACCATAAACCCCGGGATCACACGGTGAAACGTCGTGTTGTTGTAAAAACCGTTGTTCACATAATCAAGGAAGTTTTTCACCGACACAGGGGCTTTCTGGTTGTTCAGCTCCAGTTCGATATTACCTGCAGAGGTCGTGAGCAGAACATGGGGGTCGCCTTTTGCGGCGAACGCAGCAGAGGAGAGACCGGAAAGCACAAAAACAGCCGCAACAGCCGCCAGAGTCGATTTAACCATTAGGTTTCCTTAACGAAGAGCAGTAAAGAAAGCGAGTGGCTTGATTCTAAAGAGCAGTCAGCCAGCAGGCCAGCCTTTTACTCAATTTTACGTATTTGGAAACATATGTAACACCAGGCGGCGCTTTGCAAAAGCATGCCGCCTGGCGAATCGCTATTTTTGTGCGTTATGACGGCTGAACACCACCTCTTCACCGCCATTATCTGTCTGCACCCAGGTCTGCGCCGGTTGCGTAGTGGCAATCACCCGCCCCTGACGAATCGACCAGCGTACCGACGCCTGGCAACGCACGGCGTCAAAACCGCTTTCCACCGGTAAAATAATCATATTTGCCGGATTGCCCGGAACAATGCCGTACTCCGTCAGACCAAAGGTACGGGCGCTGTTATGGGTGATTAAGCGTAGCCCCTCATCAATTTGCTGATAGCCCATAAGCTGGCAAACATGCAGCCCCATATGCAATACCTGCAACATATTGCCCGTGCCCAGCGGATACCAGGGATCGAACACGTCATCGTGACCGAAGCAGACATTAATGCCCGCCGCCAGCAGCTCTTTTACCCGCGTAATGCCCCGACGTTTGGGATAATCGTCAAAGCGCCCCTGCAAATGAATATTGACCAGCGGATTGGCGACAAAGTTAATGCCGGAGAGTTTTAACAAGCGGAACAAACGGGAAGTATAAGCCCCATTATAGGAGTGCATGGCAGTGGTATGGCTGGCGGTCACACGCGGGCCAATACCCATTTTTAACGCCAGCGCCGCGACCGTTTCCACAAAGCGCGACTGCTCATCATCAATTTCATCACAGTGGATATCCAGCGGGCGATCATACTTCTGCGCCAGCGCAAAGGCGATGTGCAGCGATTCGACGCCATACTCACGGGTAAATTCAAAATGCGGGATCGCCCCCACTACATCCGCGCCTAACCGGAGCGCCTCTTCCAGTAACGCTGCGCCATTGGGGTAGGAGAGGATCCCTTCCTGGGGAAAAGCGACGATTTGCAAGGTTATCCATGGCGCCACTTCGGCTTTCACTTCCAGCATCGCTTTTAATGCCGTCAAGGAAGGATCGGAAACATCAACATGGGTGCGTACATACTGCACGCCGTTGGCCATTTGCCATTTCAGGGTTTGCCACGCGCGGCGCTTCACATCCTCATGGCTGAGCAAGGCCTTGCGCTCGGCCCAGCGTTCAATGCCTTCAAACAGCGTACCGGATTGATTCCAGTTCGGCTCGCCAGCGGTTTGCGTGGTGTCGAGATGAATATGCGGCTCAATGAACGGCGGCAACGCCAGCCCGCCGCGCGCGTTCAGCACCTCATAACTGTCGCTGTGCGCCGACCCCATCGGCGTGATATCACCAAAGCGTCCGTTCTCGATCGCAATTTGCCACACGCCATCGCGATCCGGTAAATGCACATTCTGAACTAACCAAAGCGGTGCTGCAGACATAACGCTACTCCCTCTGTTTTCGTCTGCTATTTCGGATCAGACGAGCAGGCAAAAAGACCTCTCTTTTTGTACACAATTTCTGCAAACCAGAAAAGCCTGTTATATCCACAACTTATAAAAACCAATAAAAATCAATCATCTACTCATTAAGTGGTATGCGAAGATGTATTTGATGCACATCAATAAGCCCCGAAGCTGAATCGTTAAGGTAGGCAATAATAGAAAAGAAATCGAGGCAAAAATGAGCAAAGTCAAACTCGCTATCATCGGTAACGGCATGGTCGGCCACCGCTTCATTGAGGACCTCCTCGATAAAGCCGACGCGTCCGAATTCGACATTACCGTTTTCTGTGAAGAGCCGCGTAAAGCCTACGACCGCGTCCATCTCTCTTCCTACTTCTCTCATCACACGGCTGAAGAGCTGTCGCTGGTCCGCGAAGGTTTTTACGAGAAACATGGCGTTAAAGTGTTGGTCGGCGAACGCGCTATCACCATTAACCGTCAGGAAAAGGTAATTCACTCCAGCGCCGGGCGCACCGTCTGGTATGACAAACTGATCATGGCGACGGGTTCGTATCCGTGGATCCCGCCGATCAAAGGTTCCGAAACGCAGGACTGTTTCGTCTACCGCACCATTGAAGATTTGAACGCCATTGAGTCGTGCGCGCGTCGTAGCCGCCGCGGCGCAGTGGTAGGCGGCGGCCTGCTCGGTCTGGAAGCCGCAGGAGCGCTGAAAAACTTAGGCGTCGAAACGCACGTCATTGAATTTGCGCCGATGCTCATGGCGGAGCAGCTCGACCAGATGGGCGGCGAGCAGCTTAAACGCAAAATCGAAAGCATGGGTGTGCGCGTGCACACCAGCAAAAACACCAAAGAGATTGTCCAGCAAGGCACACAAGCGCGTAAAACGATGCACTTTGCCGACGGCAGCGCGCTGGAAGTTGACTTTATCGTCTTCTCTACCGGTATTCGCCCGCGCGATAAGCTGGCCACACAGTGCGGCCTGGAAGTCGCGCAACGCGGCGGTATTGTCATTAACGACACCTGCCAGACCTCCGATCCGGATATCTACGCCATCGGCGAATGCGCAAGCTGGAGCAATCGCGTTTACGGTCTGGTCGCGCCGGGTTACAAAATGGCGCAGGTCGCCGTGGATCATATTCTTGGCAAGCAAAATGCGTTTGAAGGTGCGGATCTCAGCGCCAAGCTGAAACTGCTCGGCGTTGATGTTGGCGGCATTGGCGATGCACATGGCCGTACACCGGGCGCACGTAGCTATGTTTATCTTGATGAAAGCAAAGAAGTCTACAAGCGCCTGATTGTCAGCCCGGATAATAAAACCCTGCTCGGTGCGGTACTGGTGGGTGACACCAGCGACTTCGGCAACCTGTTGCAACTGGTGCTGAACGCCATTGAGCTGCCGGAAAATCCGGACGCGCTGATCCTGCCGGCGCATGCCAGCAGCGGTAAACCCTCTATCGGTGTCGATAAACTGCCGGATAGCGCACAGATTTGCTCCTGCTTCGACGTCACCAAAGGCGACCTGATTGCTGCCATCAACAAAGGCTGCCATACCGTCGCGGCGCTGAAAGCCGAAACCAAAGCCGGTACCGGCTGCGGCGGGTGTATCCCTCTGGTGACGCAGGTACTGAATGCGGAACTGGCGAAACAGGGCATCGAAATCACCAACAACCTGTGCGAACACTTCGCCTATTCGCGCCAGGAGCTGTATCACCTGATTCGCGTAGAAGGGATCAAATCCTTCGACGAACTGCTGGCGAAATACGGTAAAGGCTACGGTTGCGAAGTGTGTAAACCAACCATTGGCTCACTGCTGGCATCCTGCTGGAATGAGTACATCCTGAAACCGCAACATACGCCGTTGCAGGATACCAACGATAACTTCCTCGCCAACATTCAGAAAGACGGCACCTATTCGGTGATCCCGCGCTCCGCCGGTGGTGAAATCACCCCGGAAGGTTTGATGGAAGTCGGTCGAATCGCCCGCGAATTTAATCTTTACACCAAAATCACCGGGTCGCAGCGTATTGGTCTGTTTGGCGCGCAAAAAGATGACCTGCCGGAAATCTGGCGTCAGTTGATCGATGCCGGTTTCGAAACCGGTCATGCCTATGCCAAAGCGTTACGCATGGCGAAAACCTGCGTCGGCTCGACCTGGTGTCGTTATGGCGTTGGCGATAGCGTCGGGCTCGGCGTTGAGCTGGAAAACCGTTACAAAGGCATCCGTACGCCGCACAAAATGAAATTCGGCGTTTCCGGCTGCACCCGTGAATGTGCGGAAGCGCAGGGCAAAGATGTCGGGATTATTGCCACTGAGAAAGGCTGGAACCTGTATGTCTGCGGTAACGGCGGCATGAAACCGCGTCATGCTGATTTGCTGGCGGCGGACCTCGACCACGACACACTGCTGCACTATCTCGACCGCTTTATGATGTTCTACATCCGCACAGCAGACAAACTGACGCGTACCGCGTCCTGGCTGGACGGCATGGAAGGCGGCATCGACTACCTGAAGAGCGTGATCATTGATGACAAACTCGGCTTTGATGCCCAGCTCGAAGCGGAGATGACTCGCCTGCGCAACGCGGTGATCTGTGAATGGACCGAAACCGTGAATACGCCAGCCGCGCAGACACGCTTCAAACACTTTATCAACAGCGATCGTCGCGACCCGAACGTGCAGGTCGTGCCAGAGCGCCAGCAGCATCGTCCGGCGACCCCGTATGAACGCATCCCGGTAACGTTAGTGGAGGAAAACGCATGAGTCAGTGGAACACCATCTGCAAAATCGACGACATTTTGCCAGCCACCGGCGTTTGCGCCCTGGTGAACGATCAGCAAGTGGCGATTTTCCGCCCGCGCCACGACGACCAGGTTTACGCCATCAGCAATATCGACCCGTTCTTCCAGTCCAGCGTGCTGTCTCGCGGGCTGATTGCGGAGCATCAGGGCGAGCTGTGGGTCGCCAGCCCGCTGAAAAAACAGCGTTTCCGCCTGCGTGACGGGCTGTGCATGGAAGATGAAAGCCGCTCTGTCGCGCATTTTGATGCGCGCGTTAAAGACGGTGCCGTACAGATTAAAGCGTAATACCCCGGCGGGAGTGCAATGCTTCCGCCGTTACTTTTTGATTTTTAAACTTTTCTTTTTAACTTTGGATAATCAACACTATGTTTACCGACACGATTAATAAGTGCGCGGCTAACGCTGCGCGCATTGCACGCCTCGCGTCACAAAATCCGCTGGGTTTTTGGGTGAGTTCCGCGATGGCAGGCGCTTACGTTGGGCTTGCCATTATTTTGATTTTCACGCTCGGCAATCTGCTCGATCCCTCCGTTCGTCCGCTGGTGATGGGGGCAACATTTGGTCTTGCATTAACGCTGGTGATCATCGCGGGCTCTGAGCTGTTTACCGGCCACACCATGTTTCTGACGCTGGGCGTTAAAGCAGGCAGCATCAGCCACGCTCAGATGTGGACGATTTTGCCGCAAACCTGGCTGGGTAACCTGCTGGGTTCCGTTTTTGTTGCACTGCTCTACAGCTGGGGCGGCGGCAGCCTGCTGCCGGTGGATACCTCTATTTTGCACACCGTTGCGCTGGCAAAAACCAACGCGCCAGCCTCGGTGCTGTTCTTCAAAGGCGCGCTGTGCAACTGGCTGGTCTGCCTGGCGATCTGGATGGCGATCCGCACCGAAGGCGCGGCGAAATTCATTGCTATCTGGTGGTGTCTGCTGGCGTTTATCGCTTCCGGCTACGAGCACTCCGTTGCCAATATGACCCTGTTTGCGCTCTCCTGGTTTGGTCATCATAGCGATGCATATACCCTCTCTGGCATTGGCCATAATCTGCTGTGGGTAACACTGGGCAATACTTTCTCCGGCGCCGTATTTATGGGGCTGGGTTACTGGTATGCTACGCCAAAATCAGAGCGTCCTTCTGCGGTCAACACCGTGAAAAGCCAGCCAATAGCAGATAACTAATTTATCGGGGTAATGTCGTGAATCACTTACCAATTTTTTGCCAGCTACGCGATCGCCACTGCCTGCTCGTCGGCGGCGGCGATGTTGCGGAACGTAAAGCCCGGCTGTTAATGGACGCGGGTGCACGACTTACCGTCAATGCTCTCTCTTTTGTTCCCCAGTTCACCGTCTGGGCTGAGGAAGGCATGCTAACCCTGGTGGAAGGAGAATTCACCGAAACGCTGCTGGATGTGTGCTGGCTGGCCATTGCCGCCACCGATAATGAAGCGGTGAATCAACGCGTCAGCAATGCCGCAGAAGCACGCCGCATTTTCTGTAACGTGGTGGATGCCCCCACGCAGGCGAGCTTTATCATGCCGTCAATTATTGACCGCTCGCCGCTGATGGTGGCGGTCTCCTCCGGCGGCACGTCGCCGGTGCTGGCGCGTTTGCTGCGTGAGAAACTGGAGTCGCTGCTGCCGCAACATCTCGGGCAGGTGGCGTTGTTCGCCGGGAAGCTACGCAGCCGGGTGAAGCAACATTTTGCCACCGTCAGCGAGCGCCGTCGCTTCTGGGAAAAACTGTTCGTTAACGACAGACTTGCGCAGTCCCTGGCTAACCAGGACATGCCTGCCGTCAACAACATCACCGAGCAGTTGCTGGCGGAGCCGCTGGACAGCCGTGGCGAAGTGGTGCTGGTTGGCGCAGGCCCCGGCGATGCCGGGTTGCTGACCCTGAAAGGTTTGCAGCAAATCCAGCAGGCGGATGTGGTGGTGTATGACCGGCTGGTCTCCGACGACATTATGAAGCTGGTGCGCCGCGATGCGGATCGTGTATTTGTCGGTAAGCGCGCAGGTTACCACTGCGTACCGCAGGAGGAGATCAACCAGATCCTGCTGCGCGAAGCGCAAAACGGTAAACGCGTCGTGCGACTGAAAGGCGGCGATCCGTTTATCTTCGGGCGCGGCGGTGAAGAGCTGGAAACCCTGTGCCATGCGGGCATTCCTTTCTCAGTTGTGCCAGGCATAACGGCAGCCTCGGGGTGTTCCGCCTATTCCGGCATTCCGTTAACCCACCGCGATTATGCGCAAAGCGTCAGGCTGGTTACCGGGCATCTGAAAACCGGCGGCGAGCTGGACTGGGCCAATCTGGCGGCAGAAAAGCAGACGCTGGTGTTCTATATGGGCCTTAATCAGGCGGCCACTATTCAGGCACAGTTGATTGCGCATGGCATGCAGGAAGACATGCCGGTGGCGCTGGTGGAAAACGGCACCTCGGTGCAACAGCGCGTGGTCAACGGAAGTTTGTCGCAGCTCGGTGAGCTGGCCCAGCAGGTAGAGAGCCCGGCGCTGATTATTGTTGGCCGTGTGGTGGCGCTACGCGATAAGCTGAAGTGGTTTTAAAGACAGAAAAAAGGGCAGGTTAAACCTGCCCTTTTTTCTTTCGTCCGCGATTACGGTTTTGTCACAAAACCAATCGCTTCGTAGACTTTTTTCAGCGTTTCAGACGCACGGGCGCTGGCTTTCTCCGCCCCGTCTTTCATCACCTGCTGCAGGAAAGCTTCGTCATTGCGATAACGGTGATAACGCTCCTGCAACTCGGTCAGCATGCCGGATACCGCATCCGCGACTTCGCCCTTAAGGTGACCGTACATTTTGCCTTCAAAGTGTTGTTCCAGCTCAGGAATACTCTGGCCTGTCACCGCAGAGAGAATATCCAGCAAGTTAGAGACGCCCGCTTTATTGGCAATGTCGTAACGCACTACCGGCGGCTCATCGGAGTCGGTGACCGCACGTTTAATTTTCTTCACGACCGATTTTGGATCTTCCAGCAGGCCAATAACGTTATTGCGGTTATCGTCCGACTTGGACATTTTTTTGGTCGGCTCCAGCAGCGACATCACGCGCGCGCCAGATTTCGGAATGAACGGCTCCGGCACCTTAAAGGTATCGCCATAAATAGCGTTAAAACGCTGTGCAATATCGCGGCTCAGTTCCAGATGCTGTTTCTGATCTTCACCCACTGGTACCTGGTTCGTCTGGTACAGCAGGATATCGGCAGCCATCAGCACCGGGTAATCAAACAGACCGGCGTTAATGTTCTCTGCATAGCGCGCAGATTTATCTTTGAACTGCGTCATACGGCTCAACTCGCCGAAATAGGTGTAGCAGTTCAGCGCCCAGCCCAGTTGAGCATGTTCAGGTACGTGGGACTGAACGAAGATAGTACTCTTCTGCGGATCGATACCACAGGCCAGATAGAGTGCGAGGGTATCCAGCGTTGCCTTACGCAGTGCCTGCGGATCCTGGCGCACGGTGATGGCATGCTGGTCAACGATGCAGTAGATACAGTGATAGTCATCCTGCATGTTCACCCACTGACGCAGCGCACCCATATAGTTGCCAATGGTTAATTCACCGGAGGGCTGTGCGCCGCTAAAAACGATGGGCTTAGTCATTTTTCGTTTCCTGATTTTCACTGTGCGGGAGCCCGAGTGCGGGCAGTAAATCTTTTAAGCTTTCAAACACGAAGTCTGGTTTGCTTAAGGTGATGTCTTCGCCGTAGTTGTAACCGTAAGTCAGCCCTACAGAGGTGCTGCCTGCCGCCTGAGCGGCGAGAATGTCATTACGCGAGTCGCCGACGAAAAGCAGCTCATGAGACTGAATATTGAGCTTTTTACACACCAGAAGCAACGGTTCCGGATGCGGCTTTTTGTTCACCACATCATCACCACCCACCACGAAGGTGAAGTACTGTGCAATACCGAGCGCGTCCAGAAGCGGAGCGACAAACGGCGTCGGCTTGTTGGTGACCAGCGCCAGAGGCAAACCTTTAGCATGTAGCGCCGCCAGCGTATCTGCGACGTCCGGGAACAGGAAACTGCCCTCTTCCACGGTCTCTTCGTAGTAACGGTTAAACAGTTTTCGCAGCATACGAACCTGCTCTTCCTGCGGCACATCACCAGCATCAACATCCGGTTTACCTTGTGCGGCACGCTGAATCGCACGCTCCTGGCGTGACCAGTTAAACGCGCGCTCCATCAGCACATCGGCGCCGTTACCAATCCAGGTCACCACGCGCGCCTCTCCGGCCTGCGGCAGTTCCAGCGCATACAATGCACTGTCTACAGCGGCAGTCAGGCCTGGAGCGCTGTCGACCAGCGTGCCATCCAAATCAAAAGCAATACCCTGAATTGACTGCATTTTACTCATGACTTACCTTTGCCAGTTCGCGACGCATTTCATCAATGACTTTTTTGTAATCCGGTTGGTCGAAAATCGCCGAACCCGCGACGAACATGTCCGCCCCCGCGGCAGCAATTTCGCCGATATTGTTCACCTTCACACCGCCGTCGACTTCCAGACGAATATCGAAGCCTGACGCGTCAATGCGGCGGCGTACTTCACGCAATTTATCCAGCGTGTGCGGGATAAAAGACTGACCGCCAAAGCCCGGGTTAACGGACATCAGCAAAATCACATCCAGCTTATCCATCACGTAATCAAGGTAGCTCAGCGGCGTGGCCGGGTTAAACACCAGCCCGGCTTTACAGCCATGCTCTTTAATAAGCTGTAGTGTGCGGTCAACGTGCTCAGACGCTTCAGGATGAAAGGTAATGATGCTTGCGCCCGCCGCGGCAAAGTCCGGCACCAGACGATCGACCGGTTTCACCATCAGGTGCACGTCAACAGGCGCGGTGATGCCATAGTTACGCAGCGCTTTCAGCACCATCGGGCCAATTGTCAGGTTCGGGACGTAGTGATTATCCATCACGTCGAAATGGACGACGTCCGCCCCGGCAGCCAGTGCATTGGCGGTGTCTTCACCCAGACGGGCAAAATCAGCCGACAGAATCGAAGGGGCAATCAAATACTGTTTCATCCGCATCTCCTTGAAAAATGATAAGTCGGCAGGCTGGCGGCGCGGTGAAAGCAGGTTACCGGGTTGCCGGGCGGTAAAGCGCCAGCAATTCATCCACCTTTTTACGCGTGCCGCCGTTACTGCTGATACTGCGACGCACTTTCACCACATGCAATTTTGCCTGACGGTACCACTCGCGCGTTAGCGCTGTATCGTGGTTGGAAATTAACACTGGGATCCGGTTCTGCACCAGGCTTTCGGCAATCGCCGCCAGATGCGCCTGCTGCTCCAGATTGAAACTGTTTGTGTGATACGCCGTAAAATTAGCGGTAGCGGAGAGCGGCGCATAAGGAGGATCGCAATACACTACGGAGTTCTCGTCGGCGCGCGCCATGCTGTCGGCGTAAGATTCGCAGTAAAAGAAGGCATTCTGCGCTTTTTCTGCAAAGTGATACAACTCTGCTTCCGGGAAATAGGGTTTTTTATAACGCCCGAACGGTACGTTAAATTCGCCACGCAGGTTATAACGGCAAAGACCGTTGTAGCCATGGCGGTTGAGGTACAAAAACAGCAATGCGCGCCGGAACGGATCCTGGCAGGCATTAAACTCATCGCGCAGCGGGTAGTAAACCACGGACTGATTGGTTTCAGGCGTGAACAGCTCCCGCGCATGATGCACATACTCATCAGCACGGTCTTTGACGATGTTGTAAAGGCTTATCAAGTCGCTGTTGATATCAGCGAGGATATAGCGAGAGAACGACGTGTTGAGGAACACCGATCCCGCGCCGACGAACGGCTCGATAAGGCATTCGCCCTGTGGCAGATGCCTTTCGATATCGTCCAGCAGGGGGTACTTCCCCCCTGCCCATTTCAAAAAAGCGCGATTCTTTTTCATGCTGACTGATTGCTTACACTCTCTCCGGCTGTGGAGAAAGCTCCGACAGCATCTGCGCTTTAAACATTACTTCAGATCGGCCTGAACCTGATGCAGCGGTTTCGCCCACGGGTTCTTCGCCTGTACATCCGCTGGCAGTGCAGCAACCGCGCGTTTTGCATCATCTTTCGAGGCATACACGCCGCTCACCAGCACATACCACGGCTGGCCGTTACGCGTGGTCTGATAAACAACGAAGTTTTTCAGATTTTCTTTCTTCGCCCACGCATTCAGGTTGGTGGAGTTCGAAGAGCTGCTCAGCTGCAACGTATAGTGGCTACCTGGCGCCGCTTTCAGTGCAGCGACATTACCGGTCGATGCTGCACCGCTTGCGGCAGGCGCAGCGCTCGCCGCTGGCGCAGTGACAACCGGCGCCGCTGCCGTCGCGGTCGGTTTCGGCTGGACTGGCGTTGCTACCGGCGTTTTCACTGGCGCAGCCGTCACGGTTTCAGTGTGTTTCGGCGGCTGAGCAACCGGTTTTGATTCTGCCGTTACTGCCGGGGCTTTCACCTGCGGTTTCGGCTCAATAACCATTTGTTTGCGCTCAGGACGCGAGGCAGCGGTATGGTTTTCCGCCGTTGCTGACTGCTGGCGGGCAGCGGCATTGCCATTACGCACCGGCGCAACCGTTGCCGGTTCGGTTGGCAGCGTGGAGTTAACGGCGCTGTCAATCTGCGACTGGTTTTGCGGCTGCGACAGCGCGCTGTTCAGATCGCCCTGCACTTCCACACGCTGCTGACCTTCCGGGGCCGTTGGCGTCTGGCCCTGCGACGGAGTAGATGAGATCGGCGGCAGAGAGACATCCTGCGATGGGTTACCCGCAGTCTGCGGCGCTGAGGCTGCACCCGGCGCTGGCTGAGCACCGTTCGTTTGATCGGCTGTGCCGCCAGGTGCACTTGCATTGCCATTATTCGCTGAGAGATCGATATTCTTCTCAGCCGGGGCTTGTTCGGTTGTGGTGGGCGCAGGCGATTTCAGCGCAGAGCCGATGCCAACAATCAGCAGCAACAGCACCAGAATACCCACACCCATCATCATGTACTGACGGGACGCAGGCCTTGCAGCAGCGGCCGTTTTACGCTTGCGCGGACGACGTTCTTCACGCTCCTCGTCCAGAGCGCCTTCATCCTCGTCATAACCCTCTTCCTCGCGCTCATCACGCGCCCGGCGGGTACGGGAAGGACGACGATCGTCGGTATCCAGATCAACATCATCAAAGTTGATCTGCGGCTCATCGACGCGATCGGAAGATTGACGAGAACGACCAGCACGACGATCGCTGGGATCGGGTTTCAGCTCGTCTTCTGGTTTGAATTCATCCATTTAACACCCCACTCAAAGGCGTATGCTACGACCTGCATAACGCCCGAAGTTAAACGCCACGGCTTACCCGTGACCAGACCTTTCTAATTAGTTACGCTTGCTGGCAATCAGCAATAGCGGCCAGAACTACGTCGTGCGGCACTCCGCCGCGCACTTCACTCTTCCCTATGGCCAACGGGAGCACCAGGCGCATCTCCCCCGCCAGCACTTTTTTATCGCGCATCATATGCGGCAGGTAGGCCTGCGCGGACATGTCGCGAGGACCGTGCACCGGCAACCCTGCGCGTTCAAGCAGAACAATAATACGCTGCGTGTCGGCCTTGCTGAACTGGCCCAGACGCTCGGATGTGCGTGCTGCCATCACCATGCCAGCCGCAACGGCTTCGCCATGCAACCAGTTGCCGTAGCCCATTTCCGCTTCAATGGCATGGCCGAAGGTATGACCGAGATTCAGCAAAGCACGCAGGCCTGTTTCACGCTCATCGGCCGCCACGACTTCGGCTTTCAGTTCACAGCAGCGGCGAATGCAGTACGCCATCGCCTGGCCATCAAGACGCAATAACGCGTCCATATTCTCTTCAAGCCATTCAAAGAACTCGCCGTCGAGAATAATGCCGTATTTGATCACTTCCGCGAGACCGGAAGACAATTCGCGGGCAGGAAGGGTATCCAGACAGTCGAGATCCACCACCACAGATGCAGGTTGATAGAACGCGCCGATCATGTTTTTACCGAGAGGATGGTTTACCGCCGTTTTACCGCCCACAGAGGAGTCAACCTGGGAGAGGAGCGTGGTCGGGACCTGGATAAAACGCACGCCCCGCTGGTAGCTTGCCGCCGCGAAGCCGGTTAGATCACCGATCACCCCGCCGCCAAGCGCGATCAGCGTGGTGTCGCGTCCATGAGGTTTTTGCAACAGTGCGGTGAAGACCGTATCCATTACCGCCAGGCTTTTGTATTGCTCGCCGTCCGGCAAAATAACACTGTCGACCTTCACCCCCGCCTGCTCAAGCACGCGGCGAACGTTATCCAGATAGAGCGGAGCCAGTGTTTCGTTGGTGACCAGCATAACCTGATCACCAGACTTCAGCGGCGCGAAGGAAGCTGGATCGTTAAACAAACCAGCCGCAATGGTGATAGGGTAACTACGTTCCCCGAGAGTGACGGTAATCCTCTCCATGACGCGACATCCACCTTAGTTGCTTAAACCTGCAGGCCTTGTATTAAGCCAGAATTAGTTGCCTTCCAGCATATGAATAATCTGGTTTGCGACTACTTTAGCGCTCTGATCGTCGGTACGAATGGTCACGTCCGCAATCTCCTCATACAGCGGATTACGTTCGTTGGCCAACGCTTCCAGCACTTCGCGCGGCGGTGAGTCCACTTGCAGAAGTGGGCGTTTTTTGTCACGTTGCGTGCGAGCCAATTGTTTTTCGATAGTGGTTTCCAGATAGACCACTACGCCACGGGCGGAGAGACGATTACGGGTTTCGCGAGATTTCACAGAACCGCCGCCGGTTGCCAGTACAATGCCCTGCTTTTCCGTCAGCTCATTGATGATTTTTTCTTCGCGATCGCGGAAACCTTCTTCACCTTCAACGTCGAAGACCCAACCCACATCAGCTCCGGTGCGTTTCTCAATCTCTTGATCAGAATCGTAAAATTCCATATTGAGTTGTTGAGCTAACTGGCGCCCAATAGTGCTTTTGCCGGCACCCATAGGCCCAACCAGAAAGATATTGCGTTTCTCTGCCATTTTTTTGGTACTACTAAGACTATTCGTTGATGATAAACCCGCTGCGCAGACACCTGGCGTAGCAGGACATGAACTGAAACCTCATATGCGATAGTGCGAGAGTCAGATCGAAAATTATCTCAGTACTCCGGCTTGTTTGGCAACACATTAAATTACCAGTCGGACGCGGATACCTGTTCAGGTGTGACGGAGACCACTGACGCTCAAATCGGTACTCCTTGTAAGCTAAATCATCTCTCACGTCAAACACCTGAACTAAGTTCCGTAGAAAAAGGGGGGGTAACGGCGGGATTAATGTACCGATGCCAGTCGCGGGGTAATAAACACCACCAACTCGCGTCGTTCATCATCCTTTGTATCGTGACGAAATAACCGCCCGACCCCTGGGATGGCGCCGACCCCGGGAACCCGGCTTTCGCCAGCGGTCTGCTTTTGCGAGAAAATGCCGCCCAGCGCCAGCGTATCGCCGCTTTTCACCTCCACCTGCGTTTCAATTTCCTGTTTATCAATCGCCATCGTTTCACCACCGGCCTGTTGCAGGATCTGGCCGGGCATATTCTGGCTAATACGCAGTTTTAAACGCACACGCTTATCCGGCAATACCGTCGGCGTGACGTCCATACCCAGCACCGCCTCCTTAAATTCCACCGATGTCTGTCCGTTTTCACCACTGGAGACCTGATAAGGGATTTCACTGCCTTGCTTAATGCTGGCGGGCTGACGATGTGATGCCAGAAGCCTTGGACTGGCGATGATCTCCAGTTGCTGCTTTTGTTCAAGTGCGGACAGCTCAAGCTCCAGCAAGCGGGCATTGATACTGCCAATATTAAATCCCACCCGGGTCGACGCGGTCGGTACAGACAAATCGGCAGACAGCGCACCAACCTGCCCGCGTGCCGTCGATTCCGCCTGTGCTAACCCCCACTTCACCCCCAGCTCTCGCAGGCTTTTTTCATTAATGGTGACGATATACGCCGCCAGTTCAACCTGCTCAACCGGTAAGTCCATTTGCGCCACCCATTTTTCCAGCGCCGCCAACCCTTCTTTATTATCACGCACTAACAAACGGTTAAGGCGCGTATCCACCGTGATTGTCCCTTGCGGGCTCAGCATCGCTCCCCCGGCTTTTGCCAGTTCCCCAGCGTCGGCATAACGCAACACCATACTGCGACTCAGGACAGGTGCATTCTGTTTACGCTTTGCCTGCGCCGCCTCCCGTTCCGCCTGCTGTTGCTGCTGTCGCGCGGCCGTGTGCGCCAGCCAGATATTCCCTTGTTGGCTCAACGTGAGCCCGGCGCTGGCGGCAACGGTTTGTAACGCCTGCCGCCAGGGAACATCCACCAGATGCAGCGACAACGTGCCGGTAACGTCCGGCGGGATCACCAGGTTTTGGTTTTCCAGCGCGACCAGCGCCTGCAGCACTTGCACGACGGGCGCATCATCCACCGTCAGCGTCACCGGGTTTAGTGTCTGTGCGCAGACGATCGGCAAACTGAAGCACGCGGCGCTGACTATCCATTTTTTCATCCTGATCTCCTTCTCGTTTCCAGCGCCATTCTGCTGGCGTACAGCGCTCTCCCAGGGTTATTCGTATGCCATGTTCGTTGACGGCAATAACGCGCCACCCCGTTGGCAGCGTCTCTCCCTCGACGACCCGGCGCCATCGCCCGCTGTCATCGCGTAAAATGCCGATGCTTTGCTCCCCCGCCACGACCCCATGAAAACGCCAGTTTGCAAGCTGCCCCGTAAGACAGGTATCCCGCGGAGGTTGAAAGGGATCGCGCATTCCGCTAAGCAGCAAGCAGAGTCCTCCGGCGCAAAGCAGGCGCTTAGCGGTCATGATCATGTTCCAGCCCCAATGTAAAGCGCAGCCCATTTTCCTCAGCAATCAGCGAGAACGACGGAACCAACATGTCGCGCTGCGCCAACATCAGAAACGTCCCGGTAACCAGCGCCCACTGCGTTTGCAGCACCATTTCACCGCCGTTTTGCGCCGGCTGCCAGCGGAGCAACTGCCGTTCATGGGTATGAAAATCCAGCGGAGTAAACGGAGACAACGCGGCGTCGGTAGCGCTTTGCGGCGGTGGCGTGATATCGCGCAATTTACGCCACTGCGCGCGCAGCGCACTTTCATTTGCTTCCTGCAGGATGAACAGTTGCGCTTGCCTGTCTTTTAATGGGGAAACAACCAGCCACCACGCCAGCATCAGCCCACAAAAGGCGCCCGTAAGCCAGCACACAACGCGCGAGCGTGGCGACATGGCAAACCAAAAATCAGCGTTAAGGGGCACGAAGAGGCTCCTTACTCAACTGGTAATGAAATTGCCATCGCCCTTGCGCATCGCGCACCGTCGCCCCCGTAGGCAAAAGATGGAACCCCGGTATAGCCCGTAGCGTCGTTTCAAGGTCATTTAATGACGCAAACGCTCTCGCCAGACCCGACAGTTCCAGGCGCCCCTGCTGCCAGCGAAGCTGCGTCAGCCAGGCCTCCTGCGGCAGATTTTCCGCCAGCGCAGAGAGCATCGGCTGCCAGTCACGGGTCTGCTGTCTCCGCTGCGCCCGCGCTAGCGCCTGCTGCCATCGCTGTTGCCTGATCAGCAGCGGCTTCTCTTCGGCGATCAGCGCCGCCAGTACGTTTTCGTCCGATTGCCGCCAGATTGACGCCTGATGAAGATCGCCCGCGACAGTACCGCGCCAGACCATACAGCCAACAACCAGCAGGAATGCCGTACCCGTAAAAGTTGCCGCCCATACCAGCGCAATGTGCTGCCGCCTGCGCCGTCGCCAGGGTAAGAAGTTGACTAACTGCGACATCAGCACCTCCCGGCCAGCGCCAGTCCGAGAGCAACGGCATAGCTGGCCCCGGCTTTAGGCAGCGGAGGCTGGCGCCACGGAATAACCGACCAACAATCGAATTCGCCTTCCGCCTCGCCGCAAAGCGCGATTTCGTCAGTTGCCAATCCAAGCAGTGCGGCCAATTGTGCGACGGTATTGGCCTCCTCCAGACCACGTCGCCCCCAGCTCTCTTTTGTGGCCCACAGCCATTGTCGTTCATCATGCCAGGCGAGGCAGCGAACGGGAGGGAGAAGCCACGGAACGAGCGGTTGTAACGCTGCGGCGTCGGGCGTAATAGAGGAAAGAGTTAACGAGAGCGACTGCGCCAGGCTCAGTAGTGTCGCGACATCTTTATTTTGTGCGGCGGTCACACCATATGCGTTTCCGGGTTCATCTTCGGTGAAGTCGAAACAGAGATCGCTTTCCGCCATCTCCAGTTCCCGCGAAACGGAATGAGAAACCCAGCCGGACAACTCCCGCTCACGCAGCGAGATAGCCGGTCGCGGCAGTTTTCTTTGCAACGTTTGCCCGGCGGGAAACGCCAGACGTACGCAGTGTCGCTGCGGAAGCGCGTGACGCCAGGGGCGCAGCACAGTCAGAAGCTGTTCAGGGGATTTAATCCGCCCTTGCACAATCACGCCATGGGGCAGCGGAAAATGCCACCAACGGCGTAGAGTCTGGCCGCGTCGGCCAGCGGCGATGGCGACGCTGAAGATGCCATCTTGTTGAATATGCAGACCAATCTTCCATTGCCTGAATGCCATAAATTACGATCTCCTTATCGTCTCTCTGGATGACGCTATATCAATGCATCAGGCTTGCCTTTATACTACCGCGCGGTTGTTTATAAACTGCCCAAATGACACTAAATGGGAAATCTCCAGTGAAGTTCGTAAAGTATTTATTCATCCTTGCAGTATGTTGCATTCTGCTGGGAGCAGGCTCGATCTACGGTCTGTACAAATATATTGAGCCACAGCTACCTGACGTTGCGACGCTCAGAGATGTGCGGCTACAGATTCCAATGCAGGTGTACAGCGCCGATGGCGAATTGATCGCGCAATACGGTGAAAAACGCCGTATCCCGTTGTCCCTCAATCAGATCCCACCGGAAATGGTGAAGGCGTTTATCGCGACAGAAGACAGCCGTTTTTATGAGCACCACGGTGTCGATCCGGTCGGGATTTTCCGCGCCGCCAGCGTGGCGTTGTTTTCCGGCCATGCTTCACAGGGGGCGAGCACCATCACGCAACAGTTGGCGCGTAACTTCTTCCTGAGCCCGGAACGCACGCTGATGCGTAAAATAAAAGAAGTGTTCCTGGCCATCCGTATTGAGCAACTACTGAATAAAGATGAGATCCTTGAGCTCTATCTCAACAAGATCTACCTCGGTTACCGCGCCTATGGCGTGGGCGCAGCGGCACAGGTCTATTTCGGTAAATCCGTCGATCAGCTGACGCTGAGTGAAATGGCGGTGATAGCCGGTCTGCCTAAAGCGCCGTCGACGTTTAACCCGCTCTACTCGCTTGATCGTGCAACAGCCCGCCGCAATGTGGTGCTGGCGCGTATGCAAAGCGAAGGCTATATCACCCAGGAACAGTACGATCAGGCGCGCGGCGAGGCCATTGATGCCAATTACCACGCACCGGAAATCGCCTTCTCCGCCCCTTATCTTTCCGAAATGGTACGCCAGGACCTGGTGGCGCAGTACGGCGATAAAGCCTACGAAGATGGCTATCGCGTTTACACCACCATCACCCGTAAAGTGCAGCAGGGTGCTCAGGACGCGGTGCGCAATAACGTGATGGATTACGACATGCGCCATGGTTATCGCGGCCCCTCCAATGTGTTGTGGAAAGTGGGTGAAGCGGCATGGAACAGCAAAAAAATCACCGACTCGCTGAAAACGCTGCCGACATACGGACCACTTTCTCCGGCGGTTGTCACCAGCGCGAATCCGCAAGAAGCCACCGCCATGCTGGCAGATGGCACTTCCGTGTCGCTGCATATGGAAGGTGTGCGCTGGGCGCGTCCGTACCGTTCAGATACCCAGCAGGGCGCAACCCCGCGTAAAGTGACCGATGCGGTACAGGCCGGTCAGCAGATTTGGGTTCGTCAGGTAGATAACGCCTGGTGGCTGGCGCAGGTGCCGGATGTAAACTCGGCGCTGGTTTCCCTTAACCCGCATAATGGCGCGGTACTGGCGCTGGTGGGGGGATTCGACTTTAACCAAAGCAAATTCAACCGTGCGACCCAGGCGCTGCGTCAGGTTGGGTCAAACATCAAACCGTTCCTTTACACGGCAGCGATGGATAAAGGTCTGACGCTGGCAAGCATTCTCAATGACGTTCCGATTTCTCGTTGGGATGCAGGCGCAGGTTCCGACTGGCGCCCCAAAAACTCACCTGACGAATATGCCGGGCCAATCCGCTTGCGTCAGGGTCTGGGCCAATCGAAAAACGTGGTGATGGTTCGTGCCATGCGCGCCATGGGCGTCGATTACGCAGCAGAGTACCTGCAGCGATTCGGCTTCCCGGCGCAAAACATTGTGCATACGGAATCTCTGGCGCTCGGTTCGGCTTCGTTCACGCCGATGCAGGTTGCCAGAGGATATTCCGTGATGGCCAACGGCGGCTTCCTGGTTGATCCTTACTACATTGCCAAAATCGAAAACGATCAGGGTAATGTGCTGTTTGAAGCGCACCCGAAAGTGGCCTGTGCGGATTGCGATATTCCGGTGATTTACGGGGAAACACCGAAATCAAACGTTCTGGAAAACAAGGATATGGAAAATGTGGCTCTCTCGCAGGAGCAACAGAATACTTCCGTGCCCATGCCGCAACTGGAACAGGCGAATCAGGCCCTGGTGCAGAGAAGCGGCGGCGAAGAGTATGCGCCGCATGTGATCAGCACTCCGCTGTCGTTTTTGATTAAGAGCGCGCTGAACAGTAACGTCTTCGGCGAACCGGGCTGGCAAGGTACTGGCTGGCGGGCGGGCCGCGACCTCAAACGTACTGACATCGGCGGAAAAACCGGCACCACCAACAGCTCGAAAGATGCCTGGTTCTCCGGTTACGGTCCCGGCGTTGTGACCTCGGTGTGGATCGGTTTTGACGATCATCGTCGCGATCTGGGGCGCACCACCGCTTCCGGGGCGATCAAAGATCAGATTTCCGGCTACGAAGGCGGTGCGAAGAGCGCCCAGCCAGCGTGGGATGCCTACATGAAAACGGTACTGGACGGCGTTGCGGAAGATCCGTTAACACCACCGCCAGGCATCGTGACGGTGAACATTGATCGCAGCACCGGGCAGTTGTCGAACGGAGGCAGCAGTCGTCAGGAATATTTCATTGAAGGTACGCAGCCCACGCAGCAAGCCGTACATGAAGTGGGTACGACAATCATCGATAACGGCGAGACCCACGAACTGTTCTGATCCCTCACCACTTCCCTGAGAAGTGGTGTAAAAATGCCAATAAAAAGGGCGCAAAAGCGCCCTTTTTATTGGCTTACGTCGTTACAGCCGCCCCTGCCCCTTCAGCCACTCACGGACCAGAAACAGTGCGCTGACGTTACGCGCCTCATTGAAATCGGGATCTTCCAGCAAATCCATTAAATGCTTCAGCGGCCAGCGAACCTGTGGCAGCGGCTCCGGCTCATCGCCAGGCAAGGATTCAGGATACAGGTCTTCGGCAACGATAATATTCATCTTACTGGAGAAATAAGAGGGCGCCATGCTGAGTTTTTTCAGAAAAGTAAGCTCATTTGCACCAAATCCTACTTCTTCTTTTAGTTCACGGTTCGCCGCTTCGTATATACTCTCACCAGGATCGATAAGACCTTTGGAAAATCCCAGCTCGTAGGACTCGGTTCCCACCGCATATTCGCGGATCAGGATCAGATGGTCGTCGACAATTGGCACAATCATCACGGCTTCGTGTGTGGAAGGACGCATGCGTTCGTAGACACGGCGCACACCGTTGCTAAATTCCAGATCCACACTTTCGACGTTAAACAGTCGTGAAGAAGCGACCGTTTCAACATTAAGAATGGTGGGTTTTTGCAATGATTCGCTCATTATTATCGGTCTTTGCAGAGAAACTTGCGTTATTGTGCGACACTACACACGGTTTGGGCAATGTCATTCGCCGCTAATTTACATTTTCGTAACCTACCAGAAATCAATCCCCAAATAAACCCAAAAGTCAATAGCTTGAAATAAAACTAAGAATTTGCTGATATTCCCGTTAGGGTGGTTTTGCTATTCTTGTATGTGATGGTATGCGCTTAAAATTACTCAAGTTAATTTCCTGCTTGCGGCGGCCAACCACAACACGTTATTTACGGGAAGGGTGCAACTGACTACACCTGTTAGAAAAAGTAAGATGGGGAAAGCATGAGCACCATTTTGATTTTTTTCGCTGCTATGCTGGCCTGCGCATTCCTCGCTGGATGGATTTTCAGGTTCAGGTCGCAACGTCGCTACAGGCTGCCTTATTTACAGGCCTTCGCTGGCGCGACGACCCGTAAACTGTCGCCAGAAGAGCGCGAAGCCGTCGAAAGCTATCTGGAGTCGCTCTCCCGTACACAAAATATCCCAGGCCCGACCGGCGCAACGACCGCCCCGGTGTCCATCAAATTAAATGCCCAAAGCAATACCGTCCTGTTTGTGGCGCACTCCATTACGCGCTATGGCATCACTACCGACGCCCCCAATAAATGGCGCTACTACCTTGATTCTGTCGAAGTGCATCTGCCGCCCTTTTGGGAGCAGTACATTACCGATGAGAACAATGTCGAACTGATCCGTACCGACTCACTGCCGCTGGTGATCTCACTGAATGGTCATACCCTCAGTGAATATATGAATGAAGAGCGCAGTGGCGAACTGGAGCGCGTTTCTGCGGCGCACTCCGCCATCCGCGGTGAAGAAACGGAGCAGATCGAACTGCTGAATATCCGCCGGGAAACGCAGGAGGAGTTCGCCTTAAGCCGACCAGACGGCATGCGCGAAGCCCTGCTGGTATCTACCGCTTTCTTACTGTTCTTCTTCTGCCTGGTCGCCCCGGAAGTCTTCGTTCCGTGGCTGGCGGGCGGTGCCGTTATGCTGCTTGCCGCCGGGTTATGGGGCCTGTATGCGCCGCCAGCCAAAAACACTCTGCGCGAAATCCACTGTCTGCGCGGTACGCCAAAGCGTTGGGGTTTGTTCGGTGAAAACAATCAGGAGCAGATGAACAACATCTCGCTGGGCATTATCGACCTGATCTATCCACGCCACTGGCAACCCTTCGTCACGCAGGATCTGGGGCAACAAACGGATATTGATATTTATCTCGATCGCCACGTCGTGCGCCAGGGTCGTTTTTTATCCCTGCACGATGAGGTGAAAAACTTCCCGTTACAGCACTGGGTACGCAGCGCGGTGATCTCCACCGGTTCGCTGGTGGTACTGGCGATGCTGCTGATTTGGGTGCCGCTGGATATGCCGATTAAATTCACAGTCTCGTGGATCAAAGGCGCGCAAACCATTGAGGCCAGCAGCGTCAACCAACTCGAAGCTGCCGGGTTGCGCATAGGCGACACGTTGCGCCTCAGCGGCACCGGGATGTGCAACATTCATACTCAGAGCAACTGGGCTTCGCGTCAGACATCACCGTTTACGCCATTCGACTGTTCGCAGATTATCTGGAATAACGCACCGCCGCTGCCACTGCCGGAGTCCGGGACGGTGACCAAAGCCACGGCGCTTGTCCAGGCGGTCAGCCGTCAGTTACACCCCACAGCAGAAGATGATTCCCGCGTTAGCCCTGTGCTGCGTTCCGCCATTCAGAAGTCGGGCATGGTCTTGTTGGATGACTTTGCCGATATCGTGCTGAAAACCCAGGATTTGTGCTCCGCTGAAGACGAGTGTTTACGGCTGAAAAACGCGCTGGTTAACCTGGGCAACAGCAAAGACTGGGACACGCTGACCAAACGGGCAAGCGAAGGGAAACTCACCGGCGTGAACGTTCTGTTGCGCCCGGTAAGTGCAGAGTCGCTGGATAATCTGGTCACCACCTCCACCGCCCCCTTTATCATGCGCGAAACAACCCGCGCGGCGCAGGCGCTGAACAGCCCTGCCCCCGGAGGTTTCCTGATTGTCAGCGAAGAGGGCAACGAGCTGGTCGACCAGCCATGGCCGCCGATCGCCCTGTATGACCACCCTGCGCAGGAACAGTGGACTGAATTCCAGCGGCTGGCGCAAATGCTGATGCAAACGCCATTCAGCGCGGAAGGGATCATTACCAACATCTATACAGATGCCAACGGCACCAAACACATCAGCCTGCACCGGATGCCAGACGCTACCGGCCTGTGGCGCTATGCCGGCACCACGCTGTTGCTGCTGACAATGATCATCAGCACCGTCTACAACGGCGTCCTTGCGCTGCGTCGTTACCAGCGTAATCGCACGCGTCTCGAAGAGATTCAGCAGTACTATGAAAGCTGCCTGAACCCGCAACTGCTCCCCACGCAGGAAAGCCTCAGCTGATAACGACCCGCTGAACGAGCTGTGTTAACCTGTCGCGCAGGTTTTCATCTGGCTGGAGTTTTCCAATGCATCTTGATATCGCATGGCAGAATATCGATACCGTTCTGCTGGACATGGATGGCACGCTACTCGATCTCGCTTTCGACAATTTTTTCTGGCAAAAACTGGTGCCGGAAACCTTCGGCGTGAAACAAGGTTTAACCCCGGATGAAGCGCAGAACGTCCTCCGCCAGGAGTATCACGCCGTGCAGCATACGCTAAACTGGTATTGTCTGGATTACTGGAGCGAGCGACTCGGTCTGGATATCTGCGCGATGACCACCCAGCATGGGCCACAGGCCGTGCTACGTGAAGACACCGTGCCGTTTCTGGATGCACTGAAAAAAAGCGGAAAACGCCGCATCCTGCTGACCAATGCGCACCCGCATAACCTGGCCGTCAAACTTGAACACACCGGGCTCGCGTCGCACCTTGATTTATTGCTTTCCACCCACACATTTGGTTATCCGAAAGAGGATCAGCGTTTGTGGCAAGCTGTTGCGCAAGAAACGGGCTTAACCCCCGAACGAACGCTGTTTATTGACGACAGCGAACCTATTCTGGACGCAGCGACCAAATTTGGCATTGGTTACTGCCTGGGCGTCACGAACCCGGATTCCGGTCTGGCGGAAAAAAGCTATTTACGCCATCCGGGAATGAACGATTACCGTCGACTGATCCCTTCTCTTCTTAAGGAGGCTTAATGAAACAACAGCCTGCGCAAGATATTCGACTGGATAAATGGCTGTGGGCAGCGCGTTTTTATAAAACCCGCGCCATTGCCCGCGAGATGATTGAAGGCGGCAAAGTGCACTACAACGGACAGCGCAGCAAGCCGAGTAAAATCGTTGAGCTGAATGCCACCTTAACGCTGCGTCAGGGAAACGATGAGCGCACGGTTATCATTAAGGGCATCACCGAACAGCGCCGTCCAGCCGATGAAGCAGTAGCACTTTATGAAGAGACGGCGGAAAGCATCGAGAAGCGCGAGAAAATGACGCTTGCCCGCAAGCTCAATGCCCTGACCATGCCGCACCCCGATCGTCGCCCGGATAAGAAAGAACGCCGCGATCTGATGAAATTTAAATACGGTGATAGCGAGTAACGCTCACCCGCAAGAGAGACAATTATGGCCCATCAAGACCAATTACACCGCTATCTGTTTGAAAACTATGCCGTGCGCGGCGAGCTGGTGACCGTATCCGAAACCTGGAAACAGGTGCTGGAAAACCACAACTATCCGTTACCGGTGAAAACCATCCTCGGGGAACTGCTGGTAGCGACCAGCTTGCTCACCGCCACGCTGAAGTTTGCCGGTGATATCACCGTTCAGTTGCAAGGGGATGGCCCGATGAGTCTGGCGGTGATCAATGGCAATAACCGCCAGCAAATGCGCGGCGTTGCCCGCGTGCAGGGCGATGTGCCGGAAAATGCCGATCTGAAAACGCTGGTCGGTAATGGCTATCTGGTAATTACGATTACGCCAGAAGAAGGCGAGCGTTATCAGGGCGTTGTGGGTCTGGAAGGCGATACGCTGGCAGCCTGCCTGGAAGATTATTTCCTGCGCTCAGAACAGCTGCCGACGCGCCTGTTTATCCGCACCGGCGATGTCGATGGGCAGCCCGCTGCGGGCGGTATGCTGCTACAGGTGCTGCCTGCCCAGGAAACCCAGGCCGAAGATTTCGAACACCTGAGCGTGCTGACGGAAACCATCAAAGCAGAAGAGCTTTTCACGCTGAACGCCGAAGACGTGCTGTGGCGTTTGTACCATGAAGAAGAGGTCACGCTTTATGATCCGCAGGACGTGGAATTTAAGTGCACCTGCTCCCGCGAGCGTTGCGCTGGTGCGCTGAAAACACTGCCGGATGAAGAAGTGGATAGCATTCTTGCTGAAGAGGGTGAAATCGATATGCACTGCGACTACTGCGGTAATCATTATCTGTTTAACGCGATGGATATTGCGGAAATCCGCAATAATGCCTCTCCAGCCGATCCTCAGGTTCACTGACAGACTCTTTCACGCCGCCTGCGGGCGGCGGTTTTGCAAATCTTGTCACGTTTCCGCTACAATCCTCCCTGAAACCCTTACGTAATTTTCTTTCATGAAAGCGATTACAGTCACAAAGTAGCCGTTAAAAATGTTGCGTTATGGCGTTTTAAGAACATTTTCCCGATCATTATGATGGAATTTGCCATAATCCGTTCCGTTACGTGACGGGTGTCACAGCGTTTTCCGTTAGTTTGGGTTTGTCGAGATACGTAAATCTATGAGCGTCGTCCCGGTTAACAAATGAAGAACAACCCTACAATTTCAGGCAGTACATCTTGGCTAAGGAGTAGTGATATGCGTGTTAAGAGCTTAACCCCGCAAGATCTCAAGGCTTATGGTATCAACGATGTTCAGGATCTCGTCTACAACCCCGATTACGATACGCTGTATCAGGAAGAGCTCCGTCCAGACCTGGAAGGATATGAGCGTGGTGTGTTGACGAATTCTGGTGCTGTCGCCGTCGACACCGGTATTTTTACCGGCCGTTCGCCGAAAGATAAATACATTGTCCGTGACGATACCACCCGCGACACCGTGTGGTGGGCTGATAAAGGCAAAGGTAAAAACGACAACAAACCGCTCTCCCCTGAAATCTGGCAGCACCTGAAAGGCCTGGTCACACAACAACTCTCCGGAAAGCGCCTGTTTATTATTGATGCGTTTTGCGGCGCCAACCCGGACACCCGTCTTGCCGTGCGCTTCATTACTGAAGTAGCCTGGCAGGCGCACTTCGTCAAAAACATGTTTATTCGCCCGACGGAAGAGGAACTGGCCAGCTTTACGCCGGATTTTATTGTCATGAACGGCGCGAAATGCACCAACCCTCAGTGGAAAGAGCAAGGGCTGAACTCCGAGAACTTTGTGGCCTTTAACCTCACCGAACGCATCCAGTTAATTGGCGGTACCTGGTACGGCGGCGAGATGAAAAAAGGCATGTTCTCAATCATGAATTACCTGCTGCCGTTGCAGGGTATTGCGTCGATGCACTGCTCTGCAAACGTCGGCGAGAAAGGCGATGTCGCGGTGTTCTTTGGCCTTTCCGGCACCGGCAAAACTACCCTCTCCACCGATCCGAAGCGCCGCCTGATTGGCGATGACGAACACGGTTGGGATGACGATGGCGTGTTTAACTTCGAAGGGGGCTGCTACGCCAAAACGATCCGCCTCTCTGAAGAAGCGGAACCGGATATCTTCCACGCCATCCGCCGGGATGCACTGCTGGAAAACGTCAGCGTCCGCGCCGATGGCAGCATCGATTATGATGATGCCTCGAAAACGGAAAACACCCGCGTGTCGTATCCGATTTACCATATTCAGAATATCGTTAAACCGGTATCAAAAGCGGGCCACGCCACCAAGGTGATTTTCCTGACGGCGGATGCGTTCGGCGTACTGCCGCCGGTGTCACGCCTCACGGCAAGCCAGACTCAGTACCATTTCCTTTCCGGTTTTACCGCTAAACTGGCGGGCACCGAACGTGGGGTAACGGAACCGACGCCAACCTTCTCCGCCTGTTTCGGCGCAGCGTTCCTGTCGCTGCACCCAACTCAGTATGCAGAAGTTCTGGTGAAACGCATGCAGGCATCCGGTGCGCAGGCTTACCTGGTCAATACCGGCTGGAATGGCACCGGCAAACGTATTTCCATCAAAGATACCCGCGCCATTATCGACGCGATTCTGGATGGCTCGCTGGACGACGCCGAAACCTTCACCCTGCCGATGTTTAACCTGGCAATCCCCACAACGCTGCCTGGCGTGGATAGCCGGATCCTCGATCCACGCAACACCTACGCCTCGCCGGAACAGTGGCAGGAGAAGGCCACGCAACTGGCTAAGCTGTTTGTGGAAAACTTTGAGAAATACACGGATACCCCTGCTGGCGCTGCACTGGTCAGCGCCGGGCCGAAACTGTAATCCGGCAACGCAAGAGAAACAAAACCCGCCAACTGGCGGGTTTTTTTATTCAGGCGTCTTTTGTTGGCCCGCTCACGCGAGCAACAGGAACAGGTAGCCAGGCGCGAATAGATAACCCACCGCGCTCGCTGGTGCCCAGCTCCAGCAAACCGTTATGGTTATCAACAATGCGCTGCACAATCGCCAGACCAAGGCCGGTGCCGCTGGTGCTACGGGCGCTATCGCCACGGACAAACGGCTGGAACAGATGTTTACGTTGCTCCGGCTTAATGCCCGGACCGTCATCCTCCACCTGGAACCAGGCGCGGTTCAGTTCGGTGCCGCTGCTGACTTTAATCCAGCCGTTACCATAGCGCGCCGCATTCACCACCATGTTGGCGACTGCGCGCTTAATCGAGAGCGGATGCATACGCACGAAGATCTCGCTGGCGTTTAACGCCGTCTTGATTTCCCGTTCATAGCCGCTTTCGGCTGCCACCACTTCGCCAAGCACCGCATTCAGTTCTGCCATTTCCATCGGCATCTCCTGACCGGTACGCAGATAATCAATAAACTGCTCGATAATGGCGTTGCACTCTTCAATGTCTTTATTAATCGACTCGGCAAGGTAGCCATCTTCTTCCGCCATCATTTCTGTCGCCAGGCGGATACGCGTCAGCGGCGTGCGCAAATCATGGCTCACCCCGGCCATTAACAGCGTGCGGTCATCCGCCAGTTGTTTCACCCCGGCGGCCATCTGGTTAAAGGCGCGGGTCACCGAGCGCACTTCCGATGCGCCATATTCCCGCAACGGCGCGGGAATTTGCCCTTTCCCCACTTTGAGCGCGGCATGCTCCAGGTCAACAAGCGGTCGGTTCTGAATACGGATAAACAGCCAGGCGCCGCCTATCGCCAGCAGCATAATCGCCAGCGTGTAACGGAACAGCGGAGAGAAGTCGCCCTGGTGAATTTCAGTCAACGGCACGCGCACCCAGATATTGGGCGACAGCCAGGTTTTCAGCCACACGACCGGCGAGCTTTTGTTCACCTCGACGCGCACTTCAGTCGGCCCGCCAAGCTGCTGCGCCATTTGCTGGCTTAAGAACTCATAATGCTGAGCCCAACGCAGGCCCGCGTCTTCCGCGGCCTCGTTGGAATAGAGCGAAATCCCCAGTTCCCGGTAGATTTCGCGACGAAACGCCGGTGGCACCACCAGTTGCGTACCGTCCTCCAGTTGCAGTTTATCGGTCATCAGCATACGCACTTCGTAGGCGAGAACCTTATTAAACTGCTGGAGGCTGGGCAAAATGGCGAAGTTCAGCACCACCAGGTAAGTTGTCACCAGGCTGACGAACAGCAAGGTGACAATGAGCAACAACGTGCGGGCAAATGAACTGCGCGGTGAGAAGCGCACTCGCTTCATGCTTTAGAGCCGTCCGGCACAAATACGTAGCCCAGGCCCCACACGGTCTGAATATAACGCGGGTGAGCAGGATCCTCTTCCACCATGCGGCGCAGACGGGAAATCTGCACATCGATAGAACGTTCCATCGCCGAATATTCACGACCGCGCGCGAGGTTCATCAGCTTATCGCGCGATAGCGGCTCACGCGGGTGACTGACCAGCGCTTTCAGTACCGCAAACTCACCGCTGGTCAGCGGCATCGGTTCATCTTCACGGAACATTTCACGGGTGCCGAGGTTCAGTTTGAACTTACCAAAGGCAATAACCGCTTCTTCCTGAGATGGCGCTCCCGGCAGTTCATTCGCCTGGCGGCGCAGCACCGCGCGAATACGCGCCAGCAGTTCACGCGGGTTAAACGGTTTGGGAATGTAGTCGTCAGCGCCAATTTCCAGACCAACGATACGGTCCACCTCTTCCCCTTTCGCCGTCACCATGATGATCGGCATCGGGTTGCTCTGGCTGCGCAGACGGCGGCAGATAGAGAGGCCATCTTCGCCGGGCAGCATCAGGTCCAGCACCATCAGATGGAAAGATTCACGGGTTAACAAACGATCCATTTGTTCAGCGTTAGCGACGCTACGAACCTGGAAGCCTTGCTCGGTAAGGTAACGCTCAAGCAATGCGCGCAGGCGCATGTCGTCATCCACTACCAGAATCTTATAATTCTCTTGCATTGTTTATACTCCCAAAGGTTCCGACAATTATGACTCCGTATTCTAAAAAAGTGCGCGTTCACGACCAGCTAAATCTGGTATACATTCTAGTCGAAATTGTTACAAAGCATATTTAACAGCAAGTTATATGCATATTTCATCACAGAAAGCATGATTAATCCGCACCTTAGACATAACGATTTGTAAAGCATGTGCGAGACAGAGAAAAGGCAATTGCATGAAAACGCCCCTGATCACCCGTGAAGGTTACGAAAAACTGAAGCAGGAACTCGATTTTCTCTGGCGTGAGGAGCGCCCGGAAGTCACCAAAAAAGTGACCTGGGCCGCGAGCCTGGGCGACCGCAGCGAAAACGCCGACTACCAGTACAATAAAAAACGCCTGCGTGAGATAGACCGCCGGGTACGCTATCTCACCAAATGTCTGGAAAACCTGAAAATTGTTGATTACTCACCGCAGCAGGAAGGCAAAGTGTTCTTTGGCGCCTGGGTGGAAATTGAAAACGATGACGGCGCAACCCTGCGTTTTCGTATCGTGGGTTATGACGAGATCTTTGGTCGTAAAGATTACATCTCAATCGACTCGCCAATGGCGCGCGCCTTGCTAAAGAAAGAAGCGGGAGATGTCGCCGTGGTGCAGACACCGGGCGGCGAAGCGACCTGGTACGTTAATGAAATCGAGTATGTGAAATAACCCATCCGGAACTGTCCGAGAGCAACCCATAGCGGCTGGCAATTTTCAGCGCCAGTCCGTATAACTACACGCTGTTTTTATGCAGAAGATGATAAAGAAATGATGAATGATTCGCTCTGCCGCATTATTGCGGGTGAACTTCAGGCCCGGGCCGAACAGGTGGAATCCGCCGTTCGCCTGCTTGATGAAGGGAACACAGTGCCGTTTATCGCGCGCTATCGTAAAGAGGTCACCGGCGGTCTGGACGACACGCAACTGCGTCAGCTCGAAACCCGTCTTGTCTACCTGCGCGAACTGGAAGAGCGCCGTCAGGCGATCCTCAAATCCATTGGCGAGCAGGGCAAACTCAGCGACGAACTGGCCAAAGCCATTAACGGTACGCTGAGCAAAACCGAACTCGAAGATCTCTACCTGCCGTACAAACCCAAACGCCGCACCCGCGGGCAAATTGCCATTGAAGCCGGGCTGGAGCCGCTGGCAGATACGTTGTGGACCGATCCGTCACAGGATCCGGACACCTTAGCCGCGACCTTTGTCGACGCCGATAAAGGCGTGGCGGACAGCAAAGCCGCGCTGGATGGCGCACGTTATATCCTGATGGAACGCTTCGCCGAAGATGCCGCGCTGCTGGCGAAAGTGCGCGACTATTTGTGGAAAAACGCCCACCTGGTGGCGACGGTCGTCAGCGGCAAAGAGGAAGAAGGCGCGAAATTCCGCGACTACTTCGATCATCATGAGCCGATTGCCACTACCCCTTCTCACCGCGCACTGGCCATGTTCCGTGGGCGCAACGAAGGCGTGCTTCAGCTCTCGCTGAATGCCGACCCGCAATTTGACGAGCCGCCAAAAGAGAGCCACTGCGAGCAGATCATTATCGATCACCTCGGCCTGCGTCTGAACAATGCCCCGGCGGATAGCTGGCGCAAAGGCGTGGTGAGCTGGACCTGGCGTATCAAAGTGTTAATGCATCTGGAAACCGAGCTGATGGGCACGGTGCGTGAACGCGCAGAAGATGAAGCGATTAACGTTTTTGCCCGCAACCTGCACGATCTGTTGATGGCCGCACCGGCCGGGTTGCGCGCCACCATGGGGCTCGATCCGGGCCTGCGTACCGGCGTAAAAGTCGCGGTCGTGGATGGCACCGGCAAACTGGTGGCGACCGACACCATTTACCCGCATACCGGCCAGGCCGCAAAAGCGGCGGTTGCCGTCGCGGCGCTGTGTGAGAAGCATAACGTTGAGCTGGTCGCCATCGGCAACGGCACCGCGTCCCGCGAAACAGAGCGTTTCTACCTCGATGTGCAGAAACAGTTCCCGAAAGTCACTGCACAAAAAGTGATCGTCAGTGAAGCCGGCGCATCGGTCTACTCCGCTTCTGAGCTGGCGGCGCTGGAATTCCCGGATCTCGACGTTTCTCTGCGCGGTGCGGTCTCTATCGCCCGCCGTTTACAGGATCCACTGGCTGAGCTGGTGAAAATCGATCCAAAATCCATCGGTGTCGGCCAATATCAGCACGATGTCAGCCAGACGCAGTTAGCGCGCAAGCTGGATGCGGTTGTCGAAGACTGCGTGAACGCCGTCGGCGTTGACCTGAATACCGCTTCTGTTCCGCTGCTGACGCGCGTAGCAGGTCTGACCCGCATGATGGCGCAGAACATCGTCACCTGGCGTGATGAAAACGGTCAGTTCCAGAATCGCCAGCAGTTACTCAAAGTCAGCCGCCTTGGGCCGAAAGCCTTTGAGCAGTGCGCAGGCTTCCTGCGTATCAACCACGGTGACAACCCGTTGGATGCTTCAACAGTCCACCCGGAAACCTACCCGGTGGTGGAGCGTATTCTGGCGGCAACCGCGCAATCCCTGCGCGATTTGATGGGCAACAGCAGTGAACTGCGCAAACTGAAAGCCACTGAATTTACCGATGAGCGCTTCGGTGTGCCGACGGTGACAGACATTATCAAAGAGCTGGAGAAACCGGGGCGTGACCCGCGTCCGGAGTTCAAAACCGCGACCTTTGCTGAAGGTGTTGAAACCCTCAACGACCTGCTGCCCGGCATGGTGCTGGAAGGCGCGGTCACCAACGTCACCAACTTTGGCGCGTTCGTTGACATCGGCGTGCATCAGGATGGCCTGGTTCATATCTCTTCGCTGGCGGACAAGTTCGTTGAAGATCCGCATACGGTGGTCAAAGCGGGCGATATCGTGAAAGTGAAAGTGCTGGAAGTGGATCTCCAGCGCAAACGCATCGCGCTGACCATGCGTCTGGATGAACAACCCGGCGACAGCAACACCCGTCGCGGTAATGGCAACAGCAACGCAGGCAACCGCGATGCAGGCCGCAACAACGCACGCCCGGCGAAAGCACCGCGCGGCCGCGATACGCAACCCAGCGGCAACAGCGCGATGATGGATGCGTTGGCGGCGGCAATGGGTAAGAAACGCTAAACGCAGACGATAGCCCTTCCCGGACAAGAGAAGGGCTATTTTTTCGACAAACCATTCGAAAATATAAAAGTTAATTCACACCGTTATTCAACGAAATATAATTAACTCTTTATTTTACATGCTAATTAGCGTTCAAAAATATTAATCAACTCTATCTATAATTAGCGCGCTTAACATGCTGTATCCGTGCATTTTTTCACGTCAATCACTTTCCATCCTTAATAAATCCTTAAGCCAGAAAAAATGTCATTAACGCTATTTTTTTGTGTCTTTATTTTTCCAACGCAGCACGAAATGCATAACACAACAAAATGTTGAGCTACGTCAAAACAGGTCCAAATTAATATATTCGACTGCCTGCCAGCGCATTTTTATGATTGATGATAAAAACTATTCTCATTATCATTGTGCCATGTTGAGTATTTCTCTTTTCTCATTGGCCATTACCGGATGCCATGCGCCCGCACGACGCATGATAAATATTGGTTCGCAGCGTACATAAGTAGGTTCTATGCAATTCTCTCCTGACAGCGCGTGGAAAATTACCGGCTTTTCACAAGAAATTAGCCCGGCATGGCGGCAAAAACTCCTCTCTTTAGGCATGTTGCCCGGTTCCTCTTTTAATGTGGTGCGCGTGGCGCCGTTAGGCGATCCCATTCATATCGAAACCCGACGCGTTAATTTAGTGTTACGGAAAAAAGATCTTGCCTTCCTCGAACTGGAAGCAGTTTCACGTTAATGGTTCGGCCGTTACAGAGAGTTACGTAAAATGAAAAAAATAACCATTGGCTTAATTGGTAATCCTAATTCAGGCAAGACAACATTATTCAATCAGTTAACCGGTGCGCGTCAGCGTGTGGGTAACTGGGCTGGCGTTACCGTTGAACGCAAAGAGGGTTCATTCACCACCACAGATAACCAGGTCACGCTGGTCGACCTTCCCGGCACTTACTCCCTGACCACCATTTCTGCGCAAACCTCACTGGATGAACAGATTGCCTGCCACTACATTCTGAGCGGCGACGCAGACCTGCTGATCAACGTGGTGGATGCCTCCAATCTGGAGCGTAACCTCTACCTGACCCTGCAACTGCTGGAACTCGGCATTCCCTGCATTATCGCCCTGAATATGCTGGATATCGCCGAAAAACAGAAAGTACGCATTGATGTCGACGCCCTTGCCGCACGCCTTGGCTGCCCGGTGATCCCACTGGTTTCCACCCGTGGTCGCGGCATTGAAGCCCTGAAGCTGGCGATCGACCGCCATCAGGCCAACGACAGCGTTGAACTGGTGCATTACGCCCAACCACTCTCCCGTGAAGCGGACGCGCTGGCGCACATGATGGGTGACGAGACACCGTGGCAGCAACGCCGCTGGATGGGTCTGCAAATGCTGGAAGGTGACATCTACAGCCGCGCCAACTCAGGCATCAGTACCCAGCACCTGGAAACGACCCTGTCTCGTTTGCAGGCCGAAATGGATGACCCGGCCCTGCATATTGCCGATGCGCGTTATCAATCCATCGCCGCGATTTGCGACACGGTGAGCAACACGCTGACCGCAGAGCCCAGCCAGTTCACAGCGGCGGTCGACCGCGTGATCCTGAACCGTTTTTTGGGTCTGCCCATCTTCCTGTTCGTCATGTACCTGATGTTCCTGTTCGCCATTAACATCGGCGGCGCATTCTCCCCTATTTTTGATGCCGGTTCAGTGGCGGTGTTTGTGCATGGCATTCAGTGGCTGGGTTATACGTTGCACTTCCCGGCGTGGCTGACCGTGTTCCTTGCCCAGGGGCTGGGCGGCGGGGTGAATACCGTGCTGCCGCTGGTTCCGCAGCTTGGCATGATGTACCTGTTTATGTCTTTCCTCGAAGACTCCGGGTATATGGCGCGCGCCGCCTTTGTGATGGATCGCCTGATGCAATCGCTGGGACTGCCGGGTAAATCCTTTGTGCCGTTGATTGTCGGCTTTGGTTGCAACGTGCCATCGGTGATGGGTGCGCGTACGCTCGATGCGCCGCGTGAGCGGTTGATCACCATCATGATGGCGCCGTTTATGTCCTGCGGTGCGCGTTTGGCGATCTTTGCCGTTTTTGCTGCGGCCTTCTTTGGCCAGCAGGGCGCGGTGACGGTGTTCTCGCTGTATGTGCTTGGTATTGTGATGGCTATTCTGACCGGGTTGATGCTGAAGTTCACCCTGCTGCGCGGCGAAGCGTCGCCGTTCGTCATGGAGCTGCCGGTTTATCACGTACCTCACCTGAAAAGCCTGTTGCTGCAAACCTGGCAGCGCCTGAAAGGTTTTGTTATCCGTGCGGGTAAAGTGATTATCGTGGTCAGTATTTTCCTGAGCGCAATGAACAGTTTCTCGCTGGATGGCCGCACCGTCGACAAAATCGACGAGTCGGCGCTGGCCTCGATTAGCCGCGTCTTCACTCCCCTGTTAGAGCCGATTGGCGTGCATGGCGATCACTGGCAAGCCACGGTCGGGTTGTTTACTGGCGCGATGGCAAAAGAAGTGGTGGTGGGTACGCTGAATACGCTCTATACCGCCGAAAATATTCAGGAAGCGGCGTTTAATCCGGCGGAATTCAGCCTGACGGGCGAGTTAGCCGCAGCGCTGAGTGAGACCTGGAAAAGCCTGCAAGACACGTTCAGCCTGAGCGTGCTGGCCAACCCGATTGAAGCCAGCAAAGGTGATGGCGAGATGGCCACCGGTACAATGGGCGTGATGAGCGAGAAATTTGGCAGCGCGGCAGCCGCATACAGCTACCTGATTTTCGTGCTGCTGTACATTCCCTGCATCACGGCAATGGGGGCTATCGCCCGTGAATCCAGCCGTGGCTGGATGGGGTTCTCGGTACTATGGGGGCTGAACATTGCCTACTCGCTGTCGACCCTGTTCTACCAGACGGTGACGTTTAACCAGCACCCGGTTTACAGTCTGATCTGCATTCTGGCGGTGATCCTGTTCAACGTCGTGGTCATTGGCGCGCTGCGCCGCGCCAGAAGCCGGGTGAACGTCAACCTGCTGGCAACACGCAAAACCGTCGCCAGTTGCTGCGACAGCCCGGCGGGCGACTGCCACTAAGGAGCGACAGGATGGCATCGTTAATTGACGTTCGGGATTTACTGGCCTTGCGCGGGCGGATGGAAGCCAGCCAGCTCAGCGCCACGCTGCATACGCCGCGAGGGCTGATCGATGCCATGCTCGCGCGCATGGAAGCCATGGGCAAAGCGGTGCGCATTCAGGAAGAGGCTACCGGGTGTTTAACCGGTAGCTGCAAACACTGCCCGGACGGGAAAGACGCCTGCTCACGCGAGTGGTGGGCGTTGCGATAATAACAGCCTCCTCCCCGCAACGGGAGGGGCTTACAACCGCGATTTAAGCGCCACCAGCGTGTCGCAAAATGCGGCGGGATGCGAGATAAACGGCGCATGCGCGGCTTTCGGGAAGACAACCGATTCACTCTCCGGCCACATCTCATCCAGCATCGGGACGATTTTGCGCGGCACCAGCCCATCAAGCCGGCCATACAAACGTAAAAACGGCATGGTCAGCGCCGTTAACGCATCACGCAGATCCACCGTTTTCAGGATCTCCAGCCCGCCATTCAACACCTCCGCCGACGGCATATCCAGTGACAGCACCGCGCTTTTCAGCAACCGGGCATCCTGCTTTGCCGTTTCCGTCCCCAGGGTTTGCAGCGCCAGAAAACGCTCGACGGTGCGCTGGAAATCTTCACTGAGCTGGTGCTGAAAACCTGCCAGCACATCGGGCTTGATCCCGGCCCAGTCATCCTGCGCGCTAAAACAGGGCGACGAAGCCACCGTGACCAGTGCGTTAACGCGATCGGGCGCCAGCAACGCCGCCTGGCTTGCCACCAGCCCGCCAAGACTCCAGCCAAGCCATACCGCTTTTTCCGGTGCCTGAGACAATATGAGGTCCGTCATCTGCCGCAGTGTTAACGCGGCAAAACCACGGCTCCTGCCATAGCCCGGCAAATCCACCAGATGAAGGGTAAAGTGCGTACTCAGTTCCGGGGTGATGCAATCCCAGACCTGCGCATTCAGTCCCCATCCGTGCAGCAGCACAAGATGACAATCACCTTCGCCTTTGGTTTGCCACCAGATGTCACTCATCAGTTATCGTTCTCTTCTTTCACACAGGGAGGTGCAATATGCTAACAGCGCCGGGGTTATGCTGGCTATGTCGGATGCCGCTCGCGTGCAGCCACTGGGGGATCTGTTCGTTGTGCACGCGTGCCATCCGCAGACGCGGCCGCGTTTGCCCTTTGTGCGGTTTACCTGCCGCCCGCGACGACATTCACTGCGGGCGTTGCCTGCAAAAACCGCCGCCCTGGCAGCGGCTTATCGCCGTCAGTGATTATGCGCCGCCGCTCAGTACGCTACTGCATCAGTTTAAGTTTGCACCGCGTCCGGACGCAGCCAATGCGCTGTCCCGGCTGCTGTTATTAGCCGTACGCGGCGCGCACCCGAACCGGAACCCGGCAAAACCCGATATGATCATCAGCGTGCCGCTGCATGCCCGCCGCCAGTGGCGCAGAGGCTTTAATCAAAGCGATCTGTTATGTCAGAAACTGGCGCATTGGCTACAGTGCAGCGCTCCACGCGCCGCACTACGCCGCCTGCGGGCTACGCCGGTTCAGCATCATCTCAGCGCGCGTTTGCGCAAACAGAACCTGAAAAACGCCTTCCGCCTTGAATTGCCGGTCGTCGGACTCCATATCGTCGTGGTGGATGATGTCGTCACGACCGGCAGTACCGTTGCAGAAATCACCCGTCTGCTTTTACGCAGCGGCGCAGCGACTGTTCAGGTATGGTGCCTGTGTCGAACCTTGTAGACCCTCGATGATGGGCGTATTATAACCAAGTAAAATAGTCAACTATTAGGCCATTGCTATGATCCGTATCTCCGACGCAGCCCAGGCGCATTTTGTTAAACTGCTGGCAAATCAGGAAGAAGGGACACAAATTCGCGTATTTGTGATTAACCCGGGTACGCCAAACGCCGAGTGTGGCGTCTCCTATTGCCCACCGGACGCGGTTGAAGCAAGCGACACCGCGCTGAAATTTGAGCAGTTGGTTGCCTACGTCGACGAACTGAGCGCGCCGTATCTGGAAGATGCGGAAATCGATTTTGTTACCGACCAGCTGGGCTCCCAGCTCACGCTGAAAGCGCCGAACGCCAAAATGCGTAAGGTCTCTGACGACGCCCCACTGATGGAGCGCGTGGAGTATCTGCTGCAGTCGCAAATCAACCCGCAGCTCGCCGGTCACGGCGGTCGCGTATCGCTGATGGAAATTACCGATGAAGGCTACGCCATTCTGCAATTTGGCGGCGGCTGTAACGGTTGCTCAATGGTCGACGTCACGCTGAAAGAAGGGATCGAGAAGCAACTGCTGACCGAATTCCCGGAACTGAAAGGCGTGCGCGATCTGACCGAGCACCAACGCGGCGAGCACTCCTACTACTAAGTCTTGCTCCTGTTGTCGCATACAGGCCCGGTGGCGCTTCGCTTACCGGGTCTGAGCCTGATTGGCAACCCGAACGCCCCCCGATAATGTCTGCCCGTTCAGCCACACACCTCTCGCTGTTACCCGTATCCTTGCCATCACAGATCTCTTTTTCTTTGGGGTTAGTTTCCCCACGTTAATATGACGGATGTCTCAGTTCTAACATTTAGATCCGCCTGGTGATTCTCTTCCTGTGCATGTTACCCGTATCATTCCAACCAGCACCCACAAGACAAAAACATCCAGCTACAATTTTTAGTTATGGATGTAAGCCGTAACGGTGCGGCAATCCGCTGTTTCTTACCCTGGAGCATTGAGGGATTGCCAGAAAAGAATGACGTTACCCATAACAAATTAAAGGCCAGGTAAATCATGCCATTAGTCATTGTCGCTATCGGTGTCGCCCTTTTATTGCTGTTAATGATCCGTTTTAAACTCAACGGGTTTATTGCCCTGATCCTGGTGGCGCTCGCCGTCGGGATGATGCAGGGCATGCCGCTGGACGCGGTTATCAAATCCATTAAAGCCGGTGTCGGTGGAACGCTGGGCAGTCTTGCGCTGATCATGGGCTTCGGCGCCATGCTGGGTAAACTGCTGGCGGATTGCGGCGGCGCGCAGCGCATTGCCACGACGCTCATCGAGAAATTCGGCCGTAAACATATTCAGTGGGCCGTGGTGTTAACCGGTTTTACCGTCGGTTTCGCCCTGTTCTATGAAGTGGGCTTCGTACTGCTGCTGCCGCTGGTGTTCACCATTGCCGCGTCTGCGCGTATTCCGCTGCTTTACATCGGCGTGCCAATGGCGGCTGCGCTGTCCGTCACGCATGGTTTCCTGCCGCCGCACCCAGGCCCGACTGCGATTGCCACCATCTTCCATGCGGACATGGGTAAAACCCTGCTCTACGGTACGCTGCTCGGTATCCCGACGGTGATCCTCGCAGGCCCGGTGTATGCACGCTTCCTGAAAAGCATTGATAAGCCGATCCCGGAAGGTCTGTACAACGCCAAAACCTTTACCGAAGAAGAGATGCCTGGCTTTGGCGTCAGCGTCTGGACCTCTCTGGTCCCGGTGATCCTGATGGCGCTGCGCGCCGTGGCGGAAATGGTGCTGCCGAAAGGTCACGCAATCCTTCCGTATGCAGAGTTCTTTGGCGACCCGGTGATGGCAACCATGATTGCCGTCCTGATTGCGGTCTTCACCTTTGGTCTGAACCGTGGCCGTTCAATGGACGACATTAACGACACCCTGACCAGCTCTATCAAAATCATCGCCATGATGCTGCTGATCATCGGCGGCGGCGGCGCGTTCAAACAGGTTCTGGTCGATAGCGGCGTGGATAAATACATTGCCGCCATGATGCACTCCACCAACCTCTCTCCGCTGTTTATGGCGTGGTCTATCGCGGCTGTCCTGCGTATTGCGCTCGGTTCTGCAACCGTGGCGGCGATCACCGCAGGCGGTATTGCCGCACCGCTGATTGCCACCACCGGCGTAAGCCCGGAACTGATGGTGATCGCTGTGGGCTCCGGTAGCGTGATCTTCTCCCATGTGAACGATCCGGGTTTCTGGCTGTTCAAAGAGTATTTCAACCTGACCATCGGTGAGACCATGCGTTCATGGTCCGCGCTGGAAACCATTATCTCCGTGTGCGGCCTGGTGGGATGTTTGCTGCTGGGTATGGTGGTCTGATAAAACGCAGGCGCTTCCTGACACGATGAAAATGCCCGGTCTGACCGGGCATTTTTATTAACGTTTACCTGCTGCTTTGCGGCGGCGGTCGAGATCCTTAATCAGGCGGTTAACCTTCTCATCGGCAAACATCTTCTCCAGCGTAACCGCCAGCTTGCGCCGCCAGTTTTTATACTGATAACTGGTGCCCGGAATGTTGACCGGCCCCGGCATATCGAGCCAGTCTTCCGGCTGTAATCCCAGTAATGCGCTGTTGCTATCCGCGATAAAACGCTGCATCCCACGATTGAGGATCGCCGTCATTGGCATGCGTGAGGCGTTATGCCCGGCGCGTTTTGGCAGGCAACCGGACTGATGCAATGCATCCAGTAACCCCTGTTTTGCCCGTTCGCGATCCTGATACAGGCCACGCAATATCACTTCATCCGGGTAGAGCCCCAGGGTTTTGCCGAGGGTTAAATCGCCGCTCTCCCAGTATCCGCGTAACGTCGGCAGGTCGTGCGTAGTGGCGACCGCCATCGACTGCGGCGGATAGGCCTGCGGCGTACGGAACGTCTTTTCGTGATCGCTTTCGAAGTAGAGCACCTTGTACGAGTAAACGCCGCTACTGCGTAGCTTACCGACAATCTCCACCGGCACCGTGCCCAGATCCTCACCAATCACCATGCACTGATGGCGCTGACTTTCCAGCGCCAGAATAGCGAGCAGATCATCAACCGGATACTGCACATACGCCCCGTGATCGGCGGTTTCACCGTAAGGGATCCACCATAAGCGCAGCATCGACATCACATGATCAATACGCAGCGCACCACAGCTTTTCATATTGGCACGCAGCAGATCGATAAACGGCGCATAACCACGGGCGTGCATCACGTGCGGATCCATCGGCGGCAGCCCCCAGTTTTGCCCTAGCGGCCCCAGAATATCCGGCGGCGCGCCAACGGATGCTTTCAGGCAATACAACTCGCGATCGCACCAGGTTTCCGCACCGCCTTCCGCCACGCCCACCGCCAAATCACGGTACAGGCCAATCGGCATGCCGTTGTTCTGGCTGGTCGCCCAGCAATCGGCAAACTGTGTATACGCCAGCCACTGAAGCCAGAGATAAAAATCCACCTCGTCGGCATGTTGCTGACAAAACGCTTTCACCTGCGGGCTTCGGGTGGACTGATACCCTTCCGGCCATGCGGGCCAGCCCCAACGCAGTTCATCCTCCTGCACCTGCCAGGCATGCAACGCATCAAATGCCGCCTGCCAGTAGAGACTTTCCCCCTCCTGTTGCACAAAATCCCGGAAGGCTGACGCCTGTTCGTCGTCTTCGGCGCGCTGACGAAAGTGCTTCCAAGCCATACGGAGCGCCGCCAGTTTCAGCGCGGTCACCGTGGCGTAATCCACCCATTCGGCATCCCGCGCGGCACGCAGCGTTTGCTGCGTCGTGGGCAACGACCACCACGCCTGCGCCTCTTCACTGTCGCGAAAGTCCGCCAGGGCATTGACATCAATATAGATAATATTCAGCCAGCGTCGGGATGACGGACTGTACGGGCTGGCGCTCTCCGGGTTCGCCGGATAGAGCGCATGAATGGGGTTGAGACCAATAAACGCGCCGCCGCGCTTTGCCACCTCGCCGAGCATCGCCTTCAGATCGCCAAAGTCGCCAATACCCCAGTTATCCTGCGAACGCAGGGTATAAAGCTGAACGCAAGCACCCCACAGTTTTTTCCCCTCCAGCAACGCCTGCGGTTCGTAACAGCGCGCCGGGGCGATAATTAACCGGCACGGCCATTTCTGGCCTTTCTGCTCCAGCACCAGTGAGTGATAGCCCAGCGCCAGCCCGGTCGGCAACGCCAGGTTCGCGCCGCCACGCACTTCTCCTGCATGCTGTTTGCCCGCTTCCGTGGTCAGATGCCAGCGGAACTCGCCTTTGCCCTGCACCGGCAGCACCTTCTTTTTGCCGCGGATAAAAACCTGCACCGGTGGCACAGGTGAAGGTGTGGTCGCCGCAGGTGCCGGGTGCATGGCGTCCAGCAACCGCCGTTTGGTCAGCGCAGTAATGGACTGCGGTTTGCCGTGCGCATTGATGTAGTCAGGGCTGATCCCCGCCGCCAGCGCGGCATGCTCCAGACGTTTGCTTTCCATTGCACTTCCTTAACGTTTCGCCTGCCAGATACGGGTTTGATAATCACGAATCGAGCGATCGGAGCTGAACATACCGCAGCGGGCGGTATTGAGGATCGCCGCACGGGTCCAGGCCTCCTGATCGCGATACAGTGCATCAACGCGTTTTTGCGCTGCCACATAGGCGCTGAAATCCGCCAGCACCAGGTAAGGATCGCCGCCTTGTTTGCCAATACTGTGCAGCATCTGATCAAATGCATGCTTGTCGCCGCCGCTGAACTTCCCGCTCTCCAGCGCTTTCAGCACCGCATCCAGTTGCTTGTCTTTCTTGCGCCATTTCAGCGGTTCGTAGCCTTTGGCTTTCAGCGCTTTCACCTGTTCAACGGTATGACCGAAGATAAAGATATTCTCTTCGCCAACCTGCTCGGCAATCTCGACGTTCGCGCCGTCCAGCGTCCCGACGGTGAGCGCGCCATTCAGCGCCAGCTTCATATTGCCGGTACCGGAGGCTTCCTTACCGGCAGTTGAAATCTGCTCGGAGACATCCGCCGCCGGGATCAGTTTTTCCGCCGCCGACACGCAATAGTCCGGCAGGAACACCACCTTCAGTTTGTCGCCCACTTTCGCGTCGTTGTTGATCACCTCCGCCACTTTGTTAATGGCGTAGATGATGTTTTTCGCCAGGTAGTAACCCGGCGCAGCTTTGGCGCCAAACAGGAATACGCGCGGCACGCGGTCGGCCTTCGGGTTTTCACGGATCTCGTTATACAGCGCAATGATATGTAGCAGGCCAAGATGCTGGCGTTTGTACTCGTGAAGACGTTTGATCTGAATATCAAACAGCGCCTGCGGGTTGATCTCAATACCGGTACGGGCTTTGACAAAGGCCGCCAGACGGACTTTGTTCTGCTGTTTGATCTCGCGATATTGCTGGCGGAATGCCGCATCGTCAGCGTATTTCTCAAGATTAATCAGTTGATCAAGATCGTTAGCCCACTCTTTTTTCAGCGTCTTATCCAGCAACGCTGCCAACAAGGGGTTGCACTGCTTGATCCAACGGCGCGGGGTAATGCCGTTGGTCACATTGTGGAATTTACCCGGCCACAACTGATGGTATTCCGGGAACAGATCTTTGACGACCAGGTCCGAATGCAGCGCCGCTACGCCGTTTACCGCAAACCCGCCGACCACGCACAAATTCGCCATCCGCACCTGTTTGTGGTGCACCACCGCCAGCTTCGCCCATACCGCCTTGTCGCCAGGCCAGGTTTTCTCGACCAGCACCTTAAACGTGTCGTTGATCTGCTTGATGATCTGCATATGGCGCGGCAGCAGCGCTTTTACCAGGGTTTCATCCCAGCACTCCAGCGCTTCCGGCATCAACGTGTGGTTGGTGTAAGCAAAGGTCCGGCTGGTAATCGCCCAGGCATCATCCCAGCTCAGTTGATGCTCATCGAGCAACACACGCAGCAGTTCCGGGATGGCAATAGTCGGGTGAGTATCGTTCAACTGGATCACTTCAAAATCCGGCAGTTGCGCCAGTTTGCGTCCCGCCAGATGGTGGCGGCGCAGAATATCCGCCACCGAGCAGGCGCACTGAAAATATTGCTGCATCAGGCGCAGTTTTTTCCCGGCCTGGTGGTTGTCATTCGGGTACAGCACCTTGGTGAGTTTTTCCGCGTCGATGCCTGTTTGCTCGGCACGCAAGAAATCACCGTCATTAAATTTGGTCAGATCAAACGGATGAGCATGGGTTGCCTGCCACAGGCGCAGCGGTTGCGTCACACTGTTGCGATAGCCAATCACGGGCAGATCCCAGGCTTCGCCAACCAGGGTAAACGCCGGTTGCCACTGCCCCTCTTTGCTGACCTTACCGCCAATACCCACGTGCACATCCAGCTGTTCGTTATGGCTGAACCACGGGTAGCTGCGACGATGCCAGTCATCTGGCGCTTCATGTTGTTGCCCGTCGACAAAAGATTGGCGGAACAGACCATACTGGTAATTCAGCCCGTAGCCCGTGGCGGATTGCCCCACCGTCGCCATCGAGTCCAGGAAACAGGCCGCCAGTCGTCCAAGCCCGCCGTTGCCTAGCGCCGGATCGATCTCCTCTTCCAGCAGATCGCTAAGATTTATCGCGTGTGCATCCAGCACCGCCGCCACATCCTGATACCACCCCAGATTAAGCAGATTGTTGCCGGTCAGGCGACCAATCAAGAACTCCATCGAAATGTAGTTAACATGGCGCTGCTTTTTCGCCGCCTTCGGCGCAGGTTGTGCTGCCAGCAGTTCCGCCAGCGCGCCGCTGACTGCCTGCCACCACTGACGGGTGGTCATTTCCGTTGCAGCCGCCAACCCCAAACGCTGCCACTGGCGCGTGAGGGCCGCTTCAAACTGCGCTTTATCAAACGTTGGCTTTGACATAAAGAATCCGGGTCCTTTTGTGAAATAAATCGACGTTAGCGCTAGTGTGCCAGGCTCAGTTTCTGAGTTCCTCATCCTGCCTGGGATTAGCCGGGGAGGAGTAGCGGGGATGAGCGAAAATTGTGATCGCCGCCACTTAAAGGTAGCGTCTCTTTTGCACATTTTTCAAACAAAAAGCGGTAAATCGCAGCGGAAAAATGTGTAGTGTCGTAACGAAGGGGTAAGAGAATATGAAATGTCGTTTCAGGCGAAATTCGTTTTACGCGTGGGCGAAAACCGGCAGAAATTAAATTCATTCAAATCTGATTCTGACGATTTCGCTATTTGTGCGATTTAAGCCCGGCAGGGATAAATATTTTATCCGGAACGCGTCGTGTTAACAAAACACGCCGCATAACAGCTCCGCACAGCGCGCCAGTTCTGACCCCACGACTTTTGTAACTATTGTTCTTAATTTATTCATTACGGGAATAAAAATGTGACAGGGTGCAAATTCACAATCGTCAGATTTGGACATAACTTGCAATAAATCCACATCTGACCGACCTTATTAGTATTAATTACGAAGCGCAAAAAAAATCAAACCCTCTGTTTGCCTCACAGTGAAGTGATAACTATGTTGATTCCGTCAAAATTAAGTCGTCCGGTTCGTCTCGACCACACGGTGGTGCGTGAACGTTTGCTGGCGAAACTTTCCGGCGCCAACAATTATCGGCTTGCGCTGATCACAAGCCCTGCGGGTTACGGAAAAACAACGCTCATTTCCCAATGGGCGGCCGGTAAAAATGACATTGGCTGGTTCTCGCTGGACGAAGGAGATAACCAGCAAGAGCGTTTTGCCAGTTATTTTGTCGCCGCTATCCAGCAGGCGACAGGCGGTCACTGCGTGAGCAGCGAGGCGATGGCGCAAAAACGCCAGTACGCCAGCCTGGCCTCACTCTTTTCTCAACTATTCGTTGAGCTAACTGAATGGCAGCGGCCGTTGTATCTGGTAATTGACGATTACCATCTGATAACCAACCCGGTTATCCACGACGCCATGCGTTTCTTCCTGCGCCATCAGCCGGAAAACCTGACGCTGCTGGTGTTGTCACGCAACTTACCTCAGTTAGGAATAGCCAACCTGCGCGTACGTGAACAGTTGCTGGAAGTGGGCAGTCAGCAACTGGCCTTTACCCACCAGGAAGCCAAACAGTTCTTTGATTGTCGCCTGACGTCGCCTATCGAAGCGGCCGAAAGCGGCCGGTTGTGCGACGACGTTGCCGGTTGGGCCACCGCGCTGCAACTTATCGCCCTTTCCGCCCGGCAAAACCACAGTGCCCCACATCAGTCCGCGCGCCGTTTGTCAGGAATTAACGCCACCCATCTCTCCGACTACCTGGTGGATGAGGTGCTGGATAATGTCGATACCGATACCCGCCAGTTCCTGCTAAAAAGCGCGCTGCTACGCTCAATGAATGATGCCCTGATTGTACGGGTGACCGGCGAAGAGAACGGGCAAATGCGCCTGGAGGAGATCGAGCGCCAGGGGCTGTTCCTGCAACGTATGGACGATTCCGGCGAGTGGTTTAGTTATCACCCGTTGTTCGGCAGTTTCCTGCGCCAGCGCTGTCAGTGGGAACTGGCGACCGAGCTGCCGGATATCCACCGCGCGGCGGCGGAAAGCTGGATGGCGCAAGGCTTCCCAAGCGAAGCCATTCATCACGCGCTGGCCGCCGGCGATGGCGTTATGCTGCGGGATATTCTGCTGCATCATGCCTGGGGACTGTTTAACCACAGCGAACTGAGCGTACTGGAAGAGTCGCTGAAAGCGCTGCCATGGGAAAGCCTGCTGGAGAACCCGCGTCTGGTGCTGTTACAGGCCTGGTTGATGCAAAGCCAGCATCGCTATGGCGAAGTGAATATGTTGCTGGCCCGCGCCGAGCAAGAGATGACCACGCAAATGGATGCCTCACTGCACGGCGATTTCAATGCCCTGCGTGCTCAGGTCGCCATTAACGACGGCGATCCTGCCGAGGCGGAGCGGCTGGCAATGGTCGCACTGGATGAACTGCCGCTGGCGAACTACTACAGCCGTATTGTCGCCACTTCGGTACATGGCGAAGTGCTGCACTGTAAAGGCGAGCTGACCAGTTCGCTGTCGGTGATGCAGCAAACCGAGCAGATGGCCCGCCGCCACGATGTCTGGCATTACGCGCTGTGGAGCCTGATCCAACAAAGCGAAATCCTCTTTGCACAGGGCTTTTTGCAAGCCGCCTGGGAGATGCAGGAGAAAGGGTTTACGCTGATCCGCGAACAGCACCTCGAACAACTGCCGATGCACGAGTTCTTGTTACGCATTCGCGCGCAATTACTCTGGGCATGGGCGCGGCTGGATGAATCAGAAGCCGCAGCACGCCAGGGGCTGGAAGTCCTGGCGGCATTGCAGCCGCAACAGCAACTGCAATGCCTGGCGCTGGTGGTGCAAAACTCACTGGCGCGCGGCGATCTGGATAATGCCCGCAGCCATTTGCACCGGCTGGAAAACCTGCTTGGCAACGGTCAGTACCACAGCGACTGGGTGTCGAACGCCGATAAAGTCCGGGTTATTTACTGGCAAATGACCAATGACAAGAAAGCCGCTGCGCAGTGGCTGCGCCAGACGCCGAAACCCGAGTTCGCCAATAACCATTTCCTGCAAAGCCAGTGGCGCAACATCGCCCGCGCGCAGATCCTGCTGGGGGATTTCGATCCGGCGGAAATGGTGCTGGAAGAGTTGAACGAAAATGCGCGCAGTCTGCGACTGATGAGCGACATCAACCGCAATCTGCTGTTGCTTAACCAGCTTTACTGGCAGGCCGGGCGTAAAAACGATGCCCAACGCGTGCTGCTGGAAGCCTTGCAACTGGCTAACCGCACGGGTTTCATCAGTCACTTTGTGATTGAAGGCGAAGCGATGGCGCAGCAGTTGCGCCAGTTAATTCAGCTCAATACGCTGCCGGAGCTGGATCAGCACCGCGCCCAGCGTATTCTGCGCGAGATAAACCAGCACCACCGGCATAAATTCGCCCATTTCGATGAGGGTTTTGTTGAACGGCTGCTGACCCACCCGGAAGTGCCGGAACTGATCCGCACCAGCCCGTTAACCCAGCGGGAGTGGCAGGTGCTGGGGCTTATCTACTCCGGTTACAGCAACGAACAGATTGCCGGGGAGCTGGCTGTCGCCGCGACCACCATCAAAACCCATATCCGCAATCTCTACCAAAAACTCGGCGTTGCTCACCGTCAGGATGCGGTTCAGCACGCGCAGCAGTTATTGAAAATCATGGGGTATGGGGTCTGACGGCGGTGCGATGCCGTCAGACGTTGCGCCCTGTCAGCACAGCTCAAGCTGAATATTGCTGTTGGCAATCACTTTCATCACGCCCGCAGGCGGCATGATATCGGTGTAGACCGCATCCACCATGCTGATGCTGCCCATATTGACCATCGCGTTGCGACCAAATTTCGAGTGATCGACCACCAGCATAACGTGGCGCGAGTTTTCGATAATCGCGCGTTTGGTGCGCACTTCATGGTAATCAAACTCCAGCAGCGAACCGTCGGCATCAATGCCGCTGATGCCGAGGATGCCAAAGTCGAGACGGAACTGGGAGATAAAATCGAGGGTCGCTTCCCCGACAATTCCACCATCGCGGCTGCGCAGCTCTCCTCCCGCGAGAATCACGCGAAAGTCATCTTTCTTCATTAAGGTATTGGCAACGTTCAGGTTGTTGGTCACCACGCGCAAGTCGCTGTGATCGAGCAGCGCATGGGCTACCGCTTCCGGTGTGGTGCCGATATCAATAAACAGCGTTGCGCCGTTGGGGATCTGCTCCGCGACTTTACGGGCAATACGCTCTTTTTCCGCGGTCTGTGTCGATTTACGATCGTGCCAGGGGGTATTCACCGAACTGGACGGCAATGCCGCGCCGCCGTGATGGCGCAAAATCTTATTTTGATCGGCCAGGTCGTTCAGATCGCGACGAATAGTCTGCGGGCTAACGGAAAATTGTTCGACCAGCTCTTCGGTACTGACATATCCCTGTTGTTTAACCAGTTCAATAATCGCGTCATGACGCTGTGTTTGTTTCATGAATTGTCCCTGAAGAATTATGTTCGTTTTCGCACATTCTGTGAGTCGACCAGCGCCATTGCCAGCCCAATCAGCAGGCCGGCGGTATGCGCGCCGCTGGCGATGGCGAAGCCCGTCAGGCCAAACCATTCCGCCACCATCAATGCCACCGTAAAGATAAACAGCCCATTAGGCAGGGCGACCTGCGGTTGCGGATCGCGCACGCCACGCAACCAAACATAGCCAATCAGCGCATAGACCACGCCTGATAAACCGCCAAACCACGGTCCGGTTAGCTGATGCTGGACAAAACCGCTCAACAGCGCGCTGATCACGGTGATCACCAGCAGTTTTCCACTGCCCAGCCGCTTTTCCACCGCGCCGCCAAGATACCACCACCAGAAGAGGTTGAAGATGATGTGTACCAGGGAAAAATGCATTACCGCATGGGCGAAATAGCGCCATACCTCAAACTGCACGCTGGCATCCCACGGCCAGGCCAGCCACATCATCACCGTTTGGTCGCCAACGATGTTCATCAATACAAACACAAATATGCAAAGCGCGGAAATGATCAGCGTTAAGGGACCGCCCCGTTCACGTATTGCCGCCATCAACGGGAAACGGCGGTAATGCAGGCCGCTGCCGGTTTGCCCGGATTGCCAGCTCGCCGCGAGATACCGGGGATCGGTGGGATTTTCAATAAAACGCGCAAGCTCTGTTCGCACGCGCTCAAGCTGGCTCTCATCCGCCAGCCAGATGTCGCTTTGCGCATGGTGCTGAATGGTCAGGATCACCCCCTGGGTCTGCATATAATCAACAAACGCCTGGGCGACGCGGGGGTTAGTAAAAGAGGTAATCATCAACATGACAGGCGTCGCTTAATCCGTACAAAGAGAGACAGTATAGTGGCCTAAAGCGTACCGTGGGCCACTTCAGCCGGGAAATGGCGATGCCAGGCATCGAAACCGCCGTCGACACTGTAAACCTGATCGTACCCCTGTTGCAGCAGATATTGCGCCGCGCCTTTACTGCTGTTGCCGTGGTAGCACATCACCATCACCGGCGTATCGAAGTCGTTTTCGCGCATAAACGCGCCCAGCGTGTCGTTGGTCAGGTGAAACGCACCCGGCGTATGGCCCATGGCAAAGCTTTGCGGATCGCGGATATCCACCAGCACCGCCTGTTGCTGATGCAGTTTTTGATGGGTTTCTTCTACGTTAATGCACTCAAAGTTTTCCATGGCTTTCTCTTAATTGACACAGGAAATGGCTATTCTCCTGCCAAGTGTACGTCGTGACGGCAGGTAAACGCCATTATGTTATGCATATCACTCTAAATTGTTTTTTTGATGTTACTAATGGCGCGTTCATTTGCTATCATGAGCGATATCGAACATTTTTGAGCTTTAACGAAAGTGCATGAGGGTAGCATGGAAACCAAAGATCTGATTGTGATAGGCGGGGGCATCAACGGTGCCGGTATCGCGGCAGACGCCGCAGGGCGGGGTTTGTCCGTGCTGATGCTGGAAGCTCAGGATTTAGCCTGCGCCACCTCCAGCGCCAGCTCCAAATTGATCCACGGCGGGCTGCGCTACCTTGAACACTATGAATTCCGCCTGGTGAGCGAAGCGCTCGCCGAGCGCGAAGTGCTGTTGAAAATGGCGCCGCATATCGCGTTCCCGATGCGTTTCCGCCTGCCGCATCGCCCGCATTTGCGTCCGGCGTGGATGATCCGTATTGGTCTGTTTATGTACGATCACCTGGGCAAACGCACCAGCCTGCCGTCATCCACGGGTTTGCGTTTTGGCGCAGAATCGGTACTCAAACCGGAAATCGTGCGCGGTTTCGAATATTCTGACTGCTGGGTCGACGATGCGCGACTGGTTCTTGCCAATGCGCAGATGGTTGAGCGTAAAGGCGGCGACGTGTTAACCCGCACCCGCGCCACCCACGCGCGTCGCGAAAATGGAATGTGGATTGTCGAAGCGGAAGATATCGACACCGGGGAAAAATATAGCTGGCAGGCGCGCGGACTGGTGAACGCGACAGGGCCGTGGGTGAAACAGTTCTTTGATGACGGGATGCACCTGCCTTCACCGTACGGTATTCGCCTGATCAAAGGCAGTCACATTGTGGTGCCGCGCGTGCACTCACAGAAGCAGGCTTATATTCTGCAAAACGAAGACAAACGTATTGTGTTTGTTATTCCGTGGATGGATGAGTTCTCCATTATCGGCACCACCGATGTCGAATATAAAGGCGATCCGAAAAACGTGGAGATCGAAGAGAGCGAGATCAACTACTTGCTGAAAGTGTATAACGCACACTTCAGAAAACAGCTGAGCCGTGAGGATATCGCCTGGACATACTCCGGCGTACGCCCGCTGTGCGACGACGAATCCGACTCACCGCAGGCCATCACGCGCGACTACACGCTGGATATCCATGATGATAACGGCAAGGTGCCGTTGTTGTCGGTCTTTGGCGGTAAGCTCACGACCTACCGTAAGCTGGCCGAGCATGCGCTGGAAAAACTGACACCGTATTACAAAGGTATTGGCCCGGCCTGGACCAAAAACTGCGTTCTGCCAGGTGGGGAGATCGCTGGCGATCGTGATGATTTTGCGGCTAAATTGCGTCGCCGCTACCCCTTTATCAGCGAGTCGCTGGCGCGCCACTTCGCCCGCACATACGGCAGCAACAGCGATCTTATTCTCGCGAATGCCAGCACTCTTGAAGACCTGGGCGAGCATTTTGGTCACGAGTTATATGAGGCGGAACTGCGCTACCTGGTTGAACATGAATGGGTTAAGCGCCTGGATGACGCCATCTGGCGTCGTACCAAACTCGGGATGTGGTTAAATGCGGAAGAGCAATCCCGCGTTGCACAGTGGTTAGCCCATCATCAGAAAGACGAGCTGTCGTTAGCCTCGTAACCGTCGTCATGCAGGATGGCAGCTACGCGTATCCGGCCTGTGGGCCGGATTTACGCAGCGCCATCCTGACGTCCGACTACAAACGCACCGGTTTGATATGCCAGATATTCTCCGCATATTCGAGGATGGTGCGATCAGACGAGAAATAGCCCATATTGGCGATGTTATGCATCGCTCGCATCGCCCACTCTTCCGGATGCTGATACAACGCATCCACTTTGTCCTGGCAGTCAACATAACTACGGTAATCCGCCAGCACCTGATAGTGGTCGCCAAAGTTAATGAGCGAATCCACCAGATCGCGGTATCGACCCGGCTCCTGCGGGCTGAAAAGACCGGTCGCGATTTGCGTCAGCACCTGGTGCAACTCTTCATCTTTTTCATAGTATTCACGCGGTTTGTAACCCTTACGACGCAGCGCTTCCACTTCATCTGCGGTGTTGCCGAAGATAAAGATATTTTCCTCGCCGACATGCTCGAGCATTTCCACGTTCGCCCCGTCCAGCGTCCCGATAGTCAGCGCCCCGTTCAGCGCAAACTTCATATTGCTGGTGCCGGACGCTTCCGTACCCGCCAGCGAGATCTGCTCTGACAGATCCGCCGCCGGAATGATCATCTGCGCCAGACTCACGCTGTAGTTAGGGATAAACACCACTTTCAGCTTATCGCCAATCACCGGATCGTTATTGATCACCTGCGCAACATCGTTGATCAGATGGATAATGTGCTTCGCCATGTAATACGCCGACGCCGCTTTACCGGCAAAGATATTCACCCTCGGCACCCACTCTGCCGTCGGGTCAGCCTTGATGCGGTTATAACGGGTGATCACGTGCAGCACATTCATCAACTGGCGCTTATATTCGTGAATACGCTTGATCTGCACATCGAACAACGCCTTCGGGTTCACCACCACATTCAACTGCTGGGCTATCACATTCGCCAGCCGCTTTTTATTTTCCAGCTTGGCCTGGCGCACGGCCTGATTCACCGTCGGATAGTCAACATGCTGCTCCAGCTCACTCAACTGACTCAGGTCGGTACGCCAGGTGCGGCCGATATTTTCATCCAGCACGTCCGAGAGCGACGGGTTCGCCAGCGCCAGCCAGCGACGCGGTGTTACACCGTTGGTGACGTTGAGAAAACGCATCGGGAATATTTCGGCAAAATCGGCAAACAGCGACTGCACCATCAGGTTAGAGTGCAGCTCAGAAACGCCATTCACTTTATGGCTGACCACCACTGCCAGCCAGGCCATACGCACACGACGCCCGCTGGCTTCATCGATAATCGATGTCCGGCCCAGCAGCTCAATATCGTCAGGATGCTGCTCCTGTACCGTTTTCAGGAAATAGTCATTAATTTCAAAGATGATTTGCAAATGGCGCGGCAAAATTTTACCGAGCATTTCCACCGGCCAGGTCTCCAGCGCCTCACTCATCAAGGTATGGTTGGTATAAGAGAACACCTGGCAGGTCACTTCAAACGCGTCGTCCCATTCAAACTTATGTTCGTCAATCAACAGGCGCATCAGTTCCGGGATAGACAACACCGGGTGCGTGTCATTGAGGTGAATGGCGATCTTATCCGCCAGATTGTCATACGTCTGATGCAACTGATAATGACGGCTCAGGATGTCCTGGACAGTCGCCGAGACAAGGAAATACTCCTGACGTAAACGCAACTCACGCCCGGAATAGGTCGAGTCATCCGGATAGAGCACGCGCGAAACGTTTTCGGAATGGTTTTTATCCTCTACCGCCGCGAAGTAATCCCCCTGGTTGAATTTACCCAGGTTGATCTCGCTACTGGCTTGCGCATTCCAAAGGCGCAGCGTATTGGTCGCGTCGGTGTCATAGCCGGGGATGATCTGGTCATAGGCCACTGCGAGGATCTCTTCGGTTTCAACCCAGCGGCTCTTTCTTCCCTCCTGCTGAATACGGCCGCCAAAGCGCACTTTGTAGCGGGTATTGTGGCGCTTGAACTCCCACGGGTTACCGTATTCCAGCCAGTAATCGGGAGACTCTTTCTGCCGCCCGTCGACAATGTTCTGTTTAAACATGCCGTAGTCATAGCGGATGCCATAGCCGCGCCCCGGTAGGCCCAGCGTCGCCAGCGAATCGAGGAAGCAGGCCGCCAGTCGCCCGAGGCCGCCATTGCCAAGGCCCGGGTCGTTCTCTTCATCGATCAGCTCTTCAAGATCCAGCCCCATCTCCTCCAGCGCATTTTTTACGTCGTCATAAATGCCCAGCGAGAGCAGTGCGTTTGAGAGCGTGCGGCCAATCAGGAATTCCATCGATAAATAGTAAACCTGACGCACTTCCTGAGAGAGCTGTGCACGGGTGGAGCGCAGCCAGCGTTCCACCAGTCTGTCGCGCACGGCAAACAGCGTGGCGTTCAGCCATTCATGCTTGTTAGCGATAACCGGATCTTTACCGACGGTGAACATGAGTTTGTAGGCAATCGAGTGTTTTAATGCCTCAATACTTAATGTCGGTGCTGCATAAGTAAAAGGTGCATTCATAAGCGTGATTCCTGGAAAGCTATTTCAACCGAAAATAAAGATCGCGGTACGACTGCGCTGCGACCTGCCAGCTAAAATCCATGGCCATTGCCTGCCGCTGGACAAAGCGCCAGAGCGAAGGCCGGGACCACAACACGAAAGCCCGTCTGATGGCTCTTAACAACGCCCAGGCATTACTGTCTTCAAAAACAAAACCGCTGGCGATGCCATCGGCCAGGTTTTCCAGCGAACTGTCGGATACGGTATCCGCCAGCCCTCCGGTGCGACGCACCAGCGGTAACGTCCCATACTTCAGGCCATACAGTTGCGTTAAACCGCATGGCTCAAAACGACTCGGCACCAGAATCACATCTGCGCCGCCCATAATGCGATGCGAGAAGGCCTCGTGATAACCAATCTGTACGCCGACCTGCCCGGAGTGTTCGGCGGCGGCGGCCAGGAACCCTTCCTGCAACACCGGATCGCCTGCGCCGAGCAGCGCCAGTTGCCCGCCCTGTTCAAGTAACCCTGGTAGCGCCTCCAGCACCAAATCGAGGCCTTTCTGGCTGGTCAACCGACTGACCACCGCAAACAGCGGGACTTTATCGTTAACCTTCAGCCCCATGGCGATTTGTAGCTGGCGTTTGTTCTCCGCCTTCTCTTCCAGCGTATCCCGCGTGTACCGCGCGCCAAGCAACAGATCGGTGGACGGGTCCCAAATTTTTTCATCCACGCCGTTGAGTATGCCGCTCAACCGCCCTTCAAGCTGCCGCTGACGCAGCAGGCCTTCCATGCCATACGCATACTGCGGTTCGGTGATCTCCCGGGCGTAGGTCGGGCTAACGGCAGTAATATGATCGGCATAATATAATCCCGCCTTCAGAAACGAGATCTGACCGTTAAATTCCAGACCATGCATGTTAAAGAACGACCATGGCAATTGGATGTCATTCATATGGTGTGCATAAAACATGCCTTGATAGGCGAGGTTATGCACGGTAAAGACCGATTTCGCCGGACGCCCGCTTGCAGCAAGGTAAGCGGGAACCAGGCCTGCATGCCAGTCGTGAGCATGCACCACATCCGGGCGCCAGAATGGATCAAGCCCGGTAGCCATTTCGCTTCCCACCCAGCCCAGCAGGGCGAAACGCAGCACGTTGTCAGGGTAAGCAAACTGGTTCGTGTCGTGGTAAGGGCTACCGGGACGTTCGTAAAGGTGCGGCGCGTCGATCAAGTATATTCCCACACCGTCGAAATGCCCGAACAGCAGCGTAATACGCCCGGCGAAGGTGTCCCGACGGGACACCACCTGTGCATCGGTCACACCCCGTCGAATATCGGGGAAAGCGGGCAGCAATACGCGGGTATCAACACCACCGGCAATCTGCGCCGCAGGCAATGCGCCAATCACGTCCGCCAGACCTCCGGTCTTCAGCAACGGAAACATCTCAGAACATACATGTAAAACCTGCATTATCGCTCCTGTTCAAAACCACCCGGTTAGCGAAGCCGTTAGTGGGAAAACAGCACGCGGACCCCTTCCGCGCAAGGTTAAAATGAATGCTTTCAGGCTTTCAGTTTGCGTAACATTTCACGCGTAACCAGCACAATCCCTTCTTCTGAGCGGTAAAAGCGACGGGCATCTTCCTCAGCGTTTTCGCCAATCACGGTGCCTTCCGGGATTTCACAAGCTCTATCGATAATGCAGCGGCGCAGCCGACAGGAGCGCCCAACCCAAACATCAGGCAGCAGCACAGCCGAGTCGATATTGCAGAACGAATTCACACGCACGCGATTGAACAACACCGACTGCACGACCACCGACCCGGAAATGACACACCCACCAGCCACCAACGAATTCAACGTCATGCCATGGCTACCCGAGCGGTCCTGCACGAATTTCGCGGGGGGAAGAGATTCATTATAGGTACGGATTGGCCAGCTTTGATCGTACATGTCCAGTTCCGGTACCACCGAGGCCAAATCAAGGTTCGCTTTCCAGTAAGCTTCCAGCGTTCCCACATCCCGCCAGTAGGGCTCTGAATCCGGGTCAGACTGCACACAGGAGAGCGGAAACGGATGCGCATACGCCATGCCAGCCTTCACGATCTGCGGGAGGATATCTTTGCCAAAATCATGGCTTGAGTTTTCGTCTTTATCATCCAGTTCCAGCAAGCCGTACAGGTACTCCGCATCGAAAATGTAGATACCCATACTGGCCAGTGCTTTGCTGTCATCGCCAGGCATGCTGGGGGGTTGCGCGGGTTTCTCGACGAAGTCGACCACTTTGTCCTGCTCATCAACGGCCATCACGCCGAACGCGGTGGCTTCATGAACAGGCACCGGCAAACAGGCAACAGTGCAGCGTGCCCCTTTCTCGACATGGTCGATGAGCATGCGCGAATAGTCCTGCTTGTAGATATGGTCTCCCGCCAGAATGACGATGTATTCCGCACCGTAGCGGCGAATAATATCGAGGTTCTGCGTCACCGCATCCGCCGTACCGCGGTACCAGTGTTCTCCGTGCACGCGCTGTTGAGCAGGCAGCAGATCGACAAACTCGTTCATCTCTTCGTTGAAAAAGGCCCAGCCGCGCTGGATATGCTGCACCAGCGTGTGGGACTGATATTGCGTGATGACGCCAATGCGGCGAATACCGGAGTTAATGCAGTTAGACAGGGCGAAGTCGATAATGCGGAATTTACCGCCGAAGTGCACCGCGGGTTTGGCGCGCTTGTTGGTTAAATCTTTCAGGCGCGTCCCGCGCCCTCCTGCCAGGATCAGGGCGACAGACTTTAATGGCAGCTGACGGGCCAACATTGTAGGGTCGTTCTTTTCTAATCTCACCATGACTGACTCCATTTTTATGACCGCTGAAATACACACACTCCGTGTGCTGGCCCATGCCAGACAGCCATTACGACCGGGTTGTCCTCTCCGGCAAAGGGAGGAATGGCGCGCCACTCCCCTTCGGGCAATACGATTTCTGCTACTTCAGGCGTGGCGTTAATGGCGATCAGCACATTGCCTGACAGCAGAATTTGTAAACGCTGGATCCCCTGTTGCCACTCCTGCGTACTGAGTGGCGCTCCTTTGTTGTTTAGCCAGACGACATGACCGTCGCCCTCCTCCCACCATGTATCGCGGGTCAATGCCGGGATTTGCTGACGCAGGTGAATCAACGCGGCGGTAAACGCAACCAGCCCGCTATCGGCTTGCGTCCAGTCGAGCCATGTCAGCGCATTGTCCTGACAGTAAGCATTATTGTTGCCGTGCTGGCTGTGGCCCTGTTCGTCGCCTGCCAGCAACATTGGCGTGCCTTGCGACAACAGCAGCGTCGCCAACAACGCATGCAAGCTGGCGCGTCGGCGTTCAATCACATCCAGAGTGCCGCCTAATCCCTCAAACCCGTGGTTGTTGCTGTGGTTATTATTTGTGCCATCACGATTGTCTTCACCGTTAGCTTCGTTGTGCTTATGGTTGAAACTGACGCAATCCCGCAGCGTAAAACCATCATGGGCGGTGATCAGGTTGACCGACGCTGAGGGCAAGCGGCCACCGCGTTTAAAGACGTCGCTGGAGGCAGCAAAACGTCCGGCAAACTCCCCGATGGAAAGGGATGATTCAAGCCAGAAGCGGCGCATCGCATCGCGGAAATGGTCGTTCCACTCGGCAAAAGGCGCGGGATAGTTGCCAACCTGGTAGCCGCCAGGACCAATATCCCAGGGTTCAGCGATCAATTTCAGGTCGCGTAATACAGGATCGTTGATGATCGCCGTAAACAGCGGCGCCTGCTGGCTGAACGCTGGCGTGCGTCCCATTACCGATGCGAGATCAAATCGAAAACCATCCACATGGAACGTCTCCACCCAGTAACGCAGGCAGGCGTGGGCATACTCCACCACGCCAGGGTTGCTCAGGTTCAGCGTATTGCCGCAGCCGGTCCAGTTGTGATAATCGCCATCCTCTCTGATCCAATAATAGCTACGGTTATCAATTCCGCGCAGGGAGAGGGTTGGTCCATCGAGATCGATTTCGGCGGTGTGGTTAAGCACGATATCGAGGATCACTTCGATCCCGGCCTGATGCAGCGCTTTCACCGCCTCGCGAAATTCAACAATGGCCTGCTCCGGCGCACTGGCATAACGCGGATTCAGCGCAAACAACGCCAGCGGGTTATAGCCCCAGTAGTTGCTTAACCCCAACCGCTGCAAACGCGGCTCGCTGGTGAAGTGGGCAACCGGCATCAGCTCCAGTGCGGTAATGCCAAGATGTTTAAACCAGTTGATCATCACCGGATGCCCCAGCGCCTTGTAGGTGCCGCGAATGGCTTGCGGAATGTCGGGATGCAGCCAGGTCAGTCCCTTAACGTGCGCTTCATAAATAACGGTGTTACCCCAGGGAATACGCGGCGGGGCATCGTGCTCCCAGTCGAAGACGTCATGCACCACGACACTGCGCGGGGCAATGGCGGCATTGTCGTGTGGGTCAGGCTGGTCATAACCGCCATGGAGTAGCGAGCTATCAGGCACGTCGCCTTCTACGCGCCGCGCGCAAGGATCGAGTAATAATTTCGCCGGGTTGAAACGGTGCCCTTGCGCAGGGTCCCAGGGGCCATGCACCCGGTAGCCGTAATGCAGGCCTGCCCGACCACCTTCCAGAAAACCGTGCCAGACATCCCCGGTACGGCCAGGCAGATCAACGCGCTGCTCATTGCCTTCGTCGTCAAACAGGCACAGTTCGACGCGCTCGGCATGGGCGGAGAAGAGCGTAAAATTGACGCCATCATCCCGTAGATGCGCACCGGGCGGCGTGGCGTTACCGGCTGCCAGTTTCGTCATTCCCCCTCCCGGACCAGCCAGATGGTGCCCAGCGGCGGCAATGTCAGTAACAGCGAGTGTTCATGCCCACGATTGGCGATCGCATCGCTGTGCAACACGCCGCCGTTGCCGGTGTTGCTGCCGTGGTAATGCATGGAGTCGCTGTTCAGCTCTTCACGCCAGCGGCCTGGTTGATTAATACCCACACGGTAATCGTAGCGCGGTACGGGCGTGAAATTGCTGGCAACAATGATTTCATTACCCTGCTTATCACGGCGCACAAAAACAAATACCGAGGCTTCATGATCGTCCACCACCAGCCACTCAAAACCGTAGGGATCAAAATCCAGCTCATGCAGCGCTTTATGATGACGGTAGGCGTGGTTCATATCGCGCACCAGCCGCTGAACGCCGTGGTGCCAGTTATCACCGCCCTCCAGCAAATGCCAGTCAAGGCTACCGTCGTGATTCCACTCGCGCCCCTGGGCGAATTCGTTACCCATAAAAATCAGTTTCTTGCCGGGGAAGGCCCACATCCAGGCGTAGTAGGCGCGCAGGTTAGCGAACTTCTGCCAGGCATCGCCGGGCATCCTGTCGAGGATGGATTTCTTGCCATGCACCACTTCGTCATGCGATAGCGGCAGAATAAAGTTTTCGGTGTAGTTATAGAGCATGCCGAAAGTGAGTTTGTCGTGGTGGTACTTGCGGTACACCGGATCAAGCTTCATATAGTCCAGCGTGTCGTGCATCCAACCCAGATTCCACTTGAACCAAAAACCCAGCCCCCCCATCGAAGCCGGGCGTGACACGCCGGCAAAATCGGTGGACTCTTCCGCCATACTGACCGCCCCCGGCGTCTGCTCACCGAGGATGCGGTTGGTATTGCGTAAAAACTCGATTGCCTCAAGGTTTTCGCGTCCGCCATATTCATTGGGGATCCACTCCCCTTCTTTGCGGCTGTAATCGCGGTAAATCATCGACGCCACCGCATCCACGCGCAGCGCATCAATGCCAAAGCGTTCGATCCAGTACAGCGCATTGCCGACCAAGTAGTTGCTCACTTCCCGGCGGCCGTAGTTGTAGATCAACGTGTTCCAGTCCTGGTGATAACCTTCACGCGGATCGTTATGTTCGTAGAGTTTGGTGCCGTCGAAATCCGCCAGGCCAAAATCATCAGAAGGGAAATGGCCCGGAACCCAATCGAGGATCACACTGAGGCCTGCGGCATGTGCGGTGTGGATAAAATGCAGGAAGTCATCGCGGGTGCCGAAACGGCGAGTCGGCGCATAAAGCCCGGTCGGCTGATAGCCCCAGCTCCCATCGAAGGGGTGTTCGTTAACCGGCAGCAGCTCCAGATGGGTGAATCCCATCCATTTGGCGTAGGGCACCAGTTGATCCGCCAATTCCCGGTAACTCAGCCAGAAATTGTTGTCGGTATGTCGGCGCCAGGAACCCAGGTGCACTTCATAGATAGAGATGGGGGCATCAAACTGATTCGCTTTTTTGCGCTCTTCACTCTGTGTTTTCTTGCCTGGCAGGCCGCAAATCAGCGATGCGCTGTCCGGGCGCATCTGGGATTCAAACGCGTAAGGATCGGCTTTGATCCGCAGTTTGCCGTGTGCATCTATCATCTCAAATTTATACAACTGCCCGTTCAGCGCACCGGGGATAAACAGCTCCCAGATCCCGCTTTCACGACGCAGGCGCATGGGGTGGCGGCGACCATCCCAGTAGTTAAACTGCCCGACCACGGAGACGCGCTGCGCATTAGGCGCCCAGACGGAAAAACGCGTTCCCACCACGCCATCCATCGTATCGGCATGCGCGCCAAGCGTTTCGTACGGCCGCATATGCGTGCCTTCACTCAACAGCCAGGCATCAACGTCCTGCAACAGCGGCCCGAAACGATAAGGGTCATCAATCAGGTTCTCCTGTCCGTGCCAGACAACGGCAAACTGGTAATAGAAAGGATTTTTGCGGCGCTGCATCACACCACAGAAAAAGCCACGGGAGTCGAGACACTCCAGTTTGCCGACTTTGCGTCCGGTTTTCGGCTCGATAACCCAGACTTCTGTGGCATCGGGCAACAGGGCGCGAACTTCAAGGCCTGCGTCGGTGGAATGCATTCCCAATACGGAAAAAGGATCGGCAAAATGACCGGCAATTAGCGCATCAATCACGTCTTTATCAACATCAACGGACATGGTTCTCATCCTGTTGTAGTGGTATCGCACCTTCCACCGTGGTTACGTCCGGTTGCGATACTTTTGTGATCTGAACGGTGCAGCACCCCGCTGGAATCTGCTCTGCAACGTCCCATTTCAGGCAAAATGTTAAACACCCAACCTTAAGCATAGCCAACGCTTTCAGACTCTTGAGAAAATAAACACATCACTTTTTCTTTGCAGGAAATTTGCGAAAAAAAAGCATAAAAAAAGGGGCGCCGAAGCACCCCCTGATTCTCTTTTTTATGCTTACGCCAGGTGGCGCAACATACGACGCAGCGGTTCGGCCGCGCCCCACAAAAGCTGGTCGCCCACAGTGAAGGCGGAGAGGAACTCCGGCCCCATATTCAGTTTACGCAGACGGCCCACCGGTGTGGTCAACGTGCCAGTGACGGCAGCCGGGGTCAGTTCGCGCATGCTGATCTCACGATCGTTTGGCACTACTTTCGCCCACGGGTTATGCGCCGCCAGCAGTTCTTCCACGGTCGGGATAGAGACGTCTTTTTTCAGTTTGATGGTGAAGGCCTGGCTGTGGCAGCGCAGCGCGCCGATACGTACGCAAAGCCCATCAACCGGAATGATGCTGGAGGTGTTGAGGATTTTGTTGGTTTCGGCCTGGCCTTTCCACTCTTCGCGGCTCTGGCCGTTATCGAGCTGTTTGTCGATCCACGGGATCAGGCTTCCCGCCAGCGGTACGCCAAAGTTGTCGACCGGCAGCTCACCGCTGCGGGTCAACGCGGTAACTTTGCGTTCGATGTCGAGAATAGCAGAAGCCGGATCCGCCAGTTCCGCCGCAACATGATTGTGCAACTGACCCATTTGCGTCAGCAGTTCGCGCATATGGCGCGCGCCGCCACCGGAAGCCGCCTGATAGGTGGCGACAGAGACCCACTCCACCAGATCGTTGGCGAAGAGCCCGCCGAGGGACATCAGCATCAGGCTGACGGTACAGTTGCCGCCGACAAAGGTTTTCACGCCGTTGTTCAGCCCGTCGTTAATCACCGCCTGGTTGACCGGGTCGAGAATAATAATGGCGTCATCTTTCATGCGCAGTGAAGAAGCCGCGTCAATCCAGTACCCCTGCCAGCCGCTTTCACGAAGCTTTGGATAGATTTCGTTGGTATAATCGCCGCCCTGGCAGGTGACAATGATGTCGAGTGCCTTCAGCGCTTCCAGGTCGTACGCATCCTGAAGCGTGCCTGCTGCCTGGCCGCTGAATGCGGGCGCAGCTTGCCCAAGCTGGGAAGTGGAAAAGAAGACAGGGCGAATGGCGTCGAAATCGCGCTCTTCAACCATGCGTTGCATGAGTACAGAGCCGACCATTCCGCGCCAGCCGATAAAACCAACATTTTTCATAGCGAAGTTCCTGCAGAGGTGTGTGCTGTTTGTGCGAGCCAGTGTCCAACTGGGGTATGACCACATTACAAAATGCTGCCAAAGTCGCAAGTGAAATTAATCAATGATCGCGAATGCATCAGAAACGCAGCTAATTACTGCAATTATGTGGCAAGTGTCAGGGATAATAATGAATGAGTGAGATCATCTCCGCAACCGTGTTGCTGATCCTGATTATGGATCCGTTGGGCAACCTGCCTATCTTTATGTCGGTATTAAAACATACCGAGCCAAAACGCCGCCGGGCCATCATGATCCGCGAACTGCTGATCGCCCTGCTGGTGATGTTTATCTTCTTGTTTGCTGGTGAAAAAATACTCTCGTTGCTGAACTTACGCGCTGAGACGGTTTCCATTTCCGGCGGCATTATTCTGTTCCTGATCGCCATTAAGATGATTTTCCCCAGCGAGTCTGGCGGCAGCAGTGGTCTTCCCGCCGGTGAAGAACCCTTTATTGTCCCGCTGGCGATCCCGCTGGTTGCTGGCCCTACTTTGCTGGCAACACTGATGCTGCTGTCGCACCAATACCCTAATCAGATGGGGCATCTGGTGATTGCACTGCTGATTGCCTGGGGCGGTACGGTGGCTATCCTGCTGCAATCATCCTTGTTTCTGCGCCTGCTCGGCGAGAAAGGGGTTAACGCGCTGGAACGCCTGATGGGGCTGATTTTGGTGATGCTCGCCACCCAAATGTTCCTCGACGGGATAAGAGTGTGGATGAAGGGATAGCTATTATGTTTGCCGCCAGTGCACCTGAAGACACAGGATGTATCGGTGTGCTAAAATTTAACCACTGATGGAGGTTAATTTTATGCCTAAAGACACGTTCTCAAGCGTGGCCAGTAAGGTCCGTAATCTTGCTGCATCTCATAATGTCTCTGATGTGCGTGACGATACCAGCCGTATGGCCATGGTCATCACACAATTATCCGGGGATACAGTTGTGCTGGATAATATCGAACAACTGCTGGTAAACCTGAAGAGAAAAGGTGTTCTGACTAAAGCAGAAACCCTTTCATTACAGGCGGACTATCTGCAAGAAAAACGCAAAGCGAACGGGAAGTTTCGTGCGTGAACTTTGATCCATTTGGCGACTTCGAAACAGCAGGATATCTGCGAAATTCATTAGGGTTAAAAGACCCGGAAGACGTTAAACGATCTGAACACCTTGCTTTTGAACTGAGTATCAATGATGCACTCGACTTCCTTGCTGAAGTTGCGTCAGTTGATTATGAATCGATACGACATGTTCATAACATTCTCTTCTCTGAGTTCTATCCCTGGGCCGGTCAGGATCGTAATGAATTGGTTCCTGGCCTTGCGGTCTTTAAAGGTTTTGCCGACAATCCACGCCACACAACGTTTGAACATCCGAAAGGGATCAAACACGCCATCGATTATGCTTTGCAATTGGCATCCGACCATGAGCATTTTAAGAAAAGGCCAGGCGAGGTCATGGGGCTTTTAGCATTTGCGCATCCTTTTCTGGATGGTAACGGACGCACCATTTTGCTGGTTTTTATGGAACTCTCATATCGCACTGGCTTCGCCATCGATTGGTCCGGAACAAATAAAGATGACTACCTGCGGACACTGAGTGCAGAGATTGAAACCCCATCAAGAGGTCATCTGGACCGCTACCTGGCTCCGTATATCGTGGAGATTGCGAGCCGGGATCAATGGGCTGAATTGATTGGTGCCATAAAGGGGCTGGACGGCTTAGACAAAGAAAACATTTCGTACGGCAGCCTGGACGATCCGGAAATAAAAAAAAGGTATACGACAGGCCGCTATGCCATCTCCGGCAATGAGCCATCTGACAGTTGACTAAATGAATATATAAAAAAGGCAGCGACCAACAATGGCGCTGCCTTTTTTCATCACCAGCAAGTTAGCTCAGCAGTGTAAACGCAATCATGCCGATAATCGCGCCGGTGGTGCCGAGGATGGTTTCCATCATCGTCCAGGTTTTCAGCGTTTGCGCTTCCGTCGCACCGGTAAAGCGGCCATACAGCCAGAAACCGGCATCGTTCACGTGGCTCACCACGATGGAACCACCCGCGATGCAAATAGAGAGCGCCGCCATCTGTGCGCCGTTGAAGTGCAGTTGCTCAATCACCGGCATCACCAGACCGACCGCCGTCAGGCAGGCCACCGTGGCGGAACCCTGAATAATGCGCACCGCCGCCGCCAGTACAAAGCAAGTGATGGCGATAGGCAAGCCCATGCCGGTCAGCGCTTCGCCCAGTGCCGGGCCAACGCCGGAGTCAACCAGCACCTGCTTGAACACGCCGCCCGCGCCGATCACCAGCAAAATAATGCCTGCCGGCTGCAATGCGTGACCGCAAATTTCCATCACACGGTCTTTCGCCATGCCCTGACGTATCGCCAGGCCGTAAATCGCCACCAGGCACGCCACGAGGATCGCGGTGAACGGGTGACCGATAAATTCCAGCCAGTCATACAGGTTGCTGCCTTCTGTCACGAAGCGCGCGGCGATGGTTTTCATCCCGACCAGCACCAGCGGCAGCAGGATCAGCGACAGACTGAAAGCGAATGACGGCATTTTGCCTTCGCCCAGATGCGGCTCGCTAACATCGTCCGGAATGTGCAGTTGCACATGGCGACTGATAAAGTTGCCCCACAGCGGACCGGCAATCAGCATGCCTGGGATTGCCGCGCACAGGCCAATCAGGATCATCCAGCCAAAATCCGCATGCATCTGCGAAGCCAGCAGCATTGGCGCGGGTCCCGGCAGCAGGAACGCCGCCGCTGCCGCTACGCCGGCAAACAACGGGATAACCAGTTTGACCAGGTTAGTGCCGGTGTGGCGCGCCATCGAGAACGCAACGCTTATCAGCAGCACAATCGCCACTTCAAAGAACAGCGGCAATGCGCAAATCAGCCCCGCCAGACCAATCGCATAATGCGCGCGATTGTGACCAAACGATTTGAGCATCTTGACGGCGATTTGATCCACCGCGCCGGTCTCGTGAAGAATTTTGCCGAACATCGCGCCGAGCGCCACCACAATGGCGAGGAAACCCAGCGTACCGCCCATGCCTTTTTCCATGGTCTGCGCGATCTTAATCAACGGCATTCCGGAAAAAAGCCCTGCACCAATAGACACCACCATCAAAGCAATGAAAGCATGCATACGCGCTTTCATCACTAAAAACAGCAGCAGTAAAACCGACCCCACTGCTGTTAAAACAAGCGTTAATGTACTCACTGCGCACTGCCTTTATTAATCACTGCAATCGTGCTGGCGACCACGCCGTCCAGCGGTTGATCGATATCGACGATCAGCACGTCACGCTCATCTGCGCCCGGCTCTTCCAGCGTGTCAAACTGGGTTACCAGCATCTGCGTTTTGAAGAAGTGGCCTTTACGCGCTTTCAGACGGCTTTCGATGACATCAAAATCGCCTTTCAGGTAGATAAAGGAGAGGTTCGGGTTTCCGTCGCGCAGCAGATCGCGGTAATGCTTTTTCAGCGCCGAGCAGACAATCAGCGACACTTTATTGGTGCGCTGCATGGCAAATGCGGCGTCGTTCAGCGCCTGTAGCCACGGTTTACGGTCATCGTCGTTTAGCGGCTCACCGGACGCCATTTTAATGATGTTGCTGCGCGGATGGAGGAAGTCGCCGTCAAGAAACGCGGCATGCAGCTGATGCGCCACTTCGCTGGCAACAGCAGATTTACCACTGCCGGAAACGCCCATCAGGACATAAACGTGGTGATCAAGATTAGTCGTGCTCAAAGGGAAGCCCCCACTGGTGCAAGAGTGAATTGTTACGGGTAACTGTTATCGGTAACATTGTCCTGCCGGGGTAACGGAGAAGCAATATCCATTCGTGCCAGAGATAAATAAGTGTGAGCTACTTCAAATTTGTCAGACTAAATAGATCCACCCGGTGACAAAGTGAAACCTAAATCTAACATTTTCGGCGTAACTGCTTCACCACGAATGCGCGCCAGCAGACGTTCGGCTCCGATACGCCCCATACGTTCGCGCGGCGTGAGCACGCTCGCCAGACGCGGCTCCATTACCTGGCCAATGTCGTGACCGTGGAACCCGGCGATCGCCATATCATCAGGAATTCTCAGCCCCAGGCGCTGGCACTCAAACGCGGCGCCTACCGCCAGGTCATCGTTGGTACAGAAAATTCCGTCCAGTTGCGGGTACTCGCGGCGCGCCTGACGCATCAGTTCAATACCGGCCGTGTAAGAGGAGGATTGTTCCACCATCACGCTGTACGGCGTGAGCCCGGCATCCAGCATCGCCTGCTCGTAACCCTTCTGTTTGATGATAGTACGTTCATCCAGACGCGCGCCGAGATAGGCAACGCCGCGATGACCGCGTTCAATAATCGCGGCGGTCATCTGTCGCGCCGCTTCGAAGTTATCGAAACCGACGGCGATATCCAGACAGGGAGATTTGCTGTCCATCAGTTCCACGACCGGAATGCCCGCCACTTCAATCATTTTCAGCGTGCGTGGAGTATGTGTGCGTTCGGTGAGGATCAGGCCGTCAATGTTCCAGGAGAGCATCGATTCCAGACGCTCTTCTTCCATTTCGGCTTTATAACCGTAGTGCGCCAGCATGGTTTGATAGCCATGGGCGTCCGTCACGCTTTCAATACCGCGCAACACTTCAGCGAACACCTGGTTGGTCAGCGACGGGAGCAATACGCCAATAGCGCGGCTGGTGGCGTTGGAGAGAATATCGGGAGCGCGATTGGGAATGTAACCCAGCTCATCAAGCGCAGCGGCGATTTTGCCACGTAACGCAACGGACACCTGTTCCGGGTTACGCAAAAAACGGCTGACCGTCATTTTGGTCACGCCAACGCGATCGGCCACATCCTGAAGTACGGGTCTTTTCTTTTTCATCGTCCTGACATTATAAACAGAGAGAGATTTTCTCAGTTTATCACGGACAACGCGCAACCTTCCGGCCAAAACCAGAAGGTTGCGTCATTTATTTAAGCCACATCAAACTGGCGGCAAGTCAAACAGCAGAATTTCACTGTCGCTATCGGCATGAACCGAGATAGCCTGCTCATCCCAGATTGCCAGACCATCGCTGGTGGTGGCTTTGGTGCCGTTAATGGTGACATCCCCTTTCACCACCTGGATCCACACGCGGCGGTCAGCGGCGATCGGGTGCACCGACTGCTCATCTTTCAACAGTGCCCAGCGGTAGAGTTCCATATCCTGGTGCACTTTCAGAGAGCCATTGCGTGCATCCGGCGACAGCACCAGTTGTTTGCCCTGCGCAGCGTCAAAGCGGCGCTGCTCGTAGCGCGGCGTGATGCCGTTCGTTTCCGGAATGATCCAGATTTGATACAGGCGCAGACGATCGCTGTCGCTCGGGTTGTACTCAGAATGACGCACCCCTGTGCCCGCACTCATAATCTGGAATTCACCGGCAGGTACCTGCTCTTTGTTGCCCATGCTGTCCTGGTGCTCAACGGCCCCTTCCAACACATAGGTCAGGATTTCCATATCTTTGTGCGGATGGGTGCCGAAGCCCTGCCCCGGGTCGATCACGTCGTCGTTAATGACGCGAAGCGCCGAGAAGCCCATAAAATTCGGGTCATAATAGTTGGCGAAAGAGAACGTGTGCCAGGAATCCAGCCAGCCATGATTTGCATGACCACGGTCGTTTGCTTTGCGTAAGAAGATCATTTTTTTACCCCCGTATGTTTTCGATGGAGTAAGTGTGGACGCAATCGGTCGGGGATCATAGAGGGTGAAAATTGACTCCTCTGTTCAAAAAAAGTGAACAAGTTGCGAGGAGTCTTTTCAGGCTATTTTGCGAGGGTTACCGTGGCGGGTGACGCCTGCTCAAAGGCACGCTCCAGCAGTTCAAGGTTGGTGAGAACTTCAGATTCCTTGACGTAATTCGGCGCGCCATTCACCAGCGTTTCATACAGCGCATCGTAGACGCGGCCATAGTCGCCCTTTTCCGGCGCGATCTCTTCACGCACCGTTTCGCCCGCCGCATTCACATACTCGAGAATGCCGATACTGTTATCTGCGGCAAACCCCGCCTCCCCCGGCATGATATTGGCCTTCAGGCTGGTTTCCTGCTGATCGATACCGTATTTGATAAACGAACCTTTGGTGCCATGAACAATAAATTTGGGGTAGTCGATTTTCACCAGATGGCTGGTTTTAACAATCGCTTTCAAATCGCCATAGAAGAGCTGCGCTTCGAAGGTATCGTCCGGATTGGCTTTATTGCGCAGGCTACGGATGTCATACGCAGCATGATCCGGTCGGCCAAACAGAGAGATGATTTGGTCCATGGTATGAACGCCCAGGCCGTAAAACGATCCATCCTGCGGCAGGCCAGGGTTGGTTTCCGCCACCGGGCGGTAATAATCAAAATGGCTTTCAATTTCAACGATATTACCAAGCTTACCGCTTTCAATCGCCTTTTTGGTGGTCAGGAAACAGGCGTCGAAACGGCGATTCTGATACGGCGTGACCGTCAGACCTTTGCGTTTCGCCAGTTCAAACAGGGTGACAGCTTCCGCCATAGTCGGTGTAAACGGCTTTTCCACCAGCACATTTTTACCGGCTTCCAGCGCGCGTTTCGCATAATCGAAGTGGCTGTCGGCATGAGTACAGACGATCACCAGTTTGACCTGCGGATCGTTAAAAATATCGTCGAGATCGCTGGTGAAATGAATATGTTGATAGTGCGGGTGCTGCTCTTCCGGCTTCGGGTGACGGCGGAAAATATGCGCCACATGCCAGCTTGCTTTACGGTTCAGAACGTAAGGGAGGTGATAGCGGGTAGTGCTTTTGCCAAACCCAATGAATGCGCAATGTAATGTCATGATCCAGTCCTTGTTAAGGTGACTGTCACTACCATAGCGCAACCTTGCGGAGGTTGTCCCTGCATGGCGTCTTAAAAGACCGGCATGTTTGCGGCAAAAAAAAGCCAGCACCCGGCTGGCTAAGAAAATACTGGAAGCAATGTGAGCAATGTCGTGCTTTCAGGATTACCGCTACGGTTTCCCTGAACGCATGGCAATAATAATCATTATCATTCGCACTTGTCTACTTCTTTTTGCAAAAAATGGCAGTTGACGCTGCGCCACAAAGCCAGGAATGTGTAAGTCATCCCCACAAACAAGGAGAAGCAGGATGAGTGAGATAGTGATACGCCATGCCGAAGCGCGCGATGCAGAAGCCTTACGCCAGTTTTATGCGCAACCCGAGGTGTATCACAACCTGCTACAGCTACCTCATCCGCCTGCTGAGCTGTGGGAAGATCGCCTGAAACCGCAGCCAGGCCGTCGCCAGTTGGTCGCCTGTATTGATGAGCAGGTTGCCGGAAACCTGACGCTGATGGTGGAACAAAACCCGCGCCGCAGCCATGTTGCCGTCTTTGGCATGGCGGTTTCGTCAGCGTTTCACAATCGCGGCGTCGCCAGCGCGCTGATCCGTGAAATGGTCAACCTGTGTGATAACTGGCTGCGTATTGAACGTATTGAATTAACGGTGTTTGTCGATAACGCACCCGCGCTGGCGGTGTACCGTAAGTTCGGTTTTGACGTCGAAGGCACCGGAAAACACTACGCGCTGCGCAACGGTGAGTATGTGGATGCTTATTTTATGGCGCGCGTGAAGGGTTAAACGGAAACCTCTCCCCGGTTGGGGAGAGGTTTAAATCAATAACCGGCAGTTAAATCATCCACCGAACGCGGGTCAGATGCGCCATACAGCGTGCCATCCGGCCCGACCATAATGCTCTGCGTGCTGCCCATCGCCTCTTTCACCACCACTTTCTGCCCGCGTTGCTCGAGCAATTTTAGCGTGTCCGGGCTAAAGCCTTTTTCCACGCGCAACTCATCCGGTAGCCATTGATGATGGAAGCGCGGCGCATTGCTCGCTTCGGCGACGTTCATCCCAAAATCGATGCTGTTAATCACCATTTGCAGCACCGTTGTGATAATACGACTACCACCGGGACTGCCGGTGACCAGCCAGGTTTTGCCGTCTTTCACCACGATGGTGGGCGACATGGACGAGAGCGGGCGTTTGCCAGGGCCGACCGCATTGGCGTCACCACCTACCAGTCCGTAGACATTCGGCACGCCGGGTTTTGCCGAGAAGTCATCCATCTCATTATTCAGCAGAATGCCGCTATTCCCCGCGACAATCCCGGTCCCGAACGTAGTGTTCAGCGTATACGTCACCGAAACCGCATTGCCGTCTTTGTCGACAACGGAGAAGTGCGTGGTTTGGTTACTCTCATACGGCTCCAGCTTACCGGGGCGGATCTGGCTGGAGGGCCGGGCTTTGTTAACGTCAATTTTTTCCGCAATGGATTTGGCATACGCTTTATTGGTGAGCGCCTGCCACGGCACTTTCACGAAGTCCGGATCGCCAAGATACTCAGAACGATCGGCATAGGCGTACTTTTCGGCTTCCGCCATTACCTGCATTGCGTCGGCGCTGCCAAAGCCATATTTGGCCATATCGAAGTTTTCAAGAATATTGAGGATTTGCACAATATGGATACCGCCAGATGACGGCGGCGGCATGGAGTAAACCTGGTAACCGCGATAATCACCGCTGATGGGCGTACGCTCCACCGCTTTGTAATTCGCCAGATCCTCTTTGCTGATAAGCCCACCGTTCTTGCTCATCTCTTGCACTATCTGACCGGCAATCTCGCCTTTATAGAAGGCATCCGGCCCTTTCTCTGCAATCAGTTCCAGGCTTTTGGCGAGATTGCTCTGCACCAGTTTGTCGCCTTTTTTCAGCGGTTCGTCGTTCTTCCAGAAAATCGCTTTACTGTTTTCATGGTTTGGCAGCACTTCACTGCCGTAGGTTTTCAGGTCGTCCGCCAGCGCGTCATTCACCGTGATCCCTTGTCTGGCCAGCTTGATCGCCGGTTGAATGACTTTATTCAATGGCAGAGTGCCGTACTTCTCCAGCGCCAGCGAGAACCCCGCAACCGTGCCGGGCGTCCCGGAGGCCAGATGCGACGTCAGCGACTTTTTACTGTCCGGGTTGCCCTGATCGTCGAGGAACATATCGCGCGTGGCAGCGGCTGGCGCCATTTCGCGGAAGTCGATGGCGGTAACCTTGCCGTCTTTGGTGCGGATCATCATAAACCCGCCGCCGCCCAGGTTTCCGGCTTGTGGATGGGTGACTGCCAGCGCATAGCCCACCGCGACGGCAGCATCCACGGCGTTACCGCCCTGTTTTAGGGTATCGACGCCAACACGGGTTGCGGTCTCATCCACAGATGCCACCATGCCCTGCTTCGCCCGCACAGGATGGAAGACATCGGCTTCAACGCCGTATGAGACGGGCGCAGGTGCTTGCGTCGGTGGCGGCGCAGCGCCAGCGCTAAAACATCCTCCCGCGGTCAGCGCAGCGATAGCCACCCAGCGCGCAAACTTCTGTTTCATCATCGTCGTTCTCCGAATAGAAGGGCTACAGTTCCCGATTAAGCCTGGTTCACAACTCCTAAAAAATCATCGTCATGAATGAAACGAGGTAAACTTAGGAGAAGCCTCAAAGGAGGAAAGGACGATGAAACGATTACTGTTTGTGGCGGCACTGCTACCTTTTGCCGCATTTGCACAGCCGCTGAATACCACCAATAACCCCAATCAGCCGGGGTATGTGATCCCCAGCCAGCAGCGCATGGAGACGCGGATGCTTAACCAGCAACAGCAACAGAAAGGCATGCTGAATCAACAGCTACAGACGCAAGCCCGTCAGCAGCAACAACGCCTGCAGACTCAGTTAAATAACGACGCGCAACGCGTAAGGCAGGCCCAGCCGGGGGAGCTCGATCCCAGCCGCCAGCAACTGCTCCCCAATACTAACGGCGGCATGCTCAGCCAGGGGATCGGTAATGGTGGCAGGGTGAACACGCAGCAACATATGTTGCCGCAGAATCAGAACGGCAGTCAGTTCAGCAGCGGAACAAACAGCAATGCCGGTACGGGAACGCAGCAGCACATGCTGCCGCAGAATCAGAACGGCGGCCTGCTGCGTAGCACGCCGTCATCCACAACACCTTAAAACGTAAAATTCGGGCCGATATCGTCGATTTTATCGGTGCAGATACAATCCACGCCCCAGCGCAGCAACTCTCCCGCGCGTTGGGGTTCATTAACGGTATAAACCAGAATGCGTAAACCAGCCGCACGCAGCATCTGCGTGCGGGCTTCGTCCAGCAGGCGATGATTCAGGTGAATAGAGACGCACCCCAACCGGGTGGTCAGTTCCTGCCAGTCATCGCGCCATTCATCCAGCAATAGCCCGCGTGGCAGTTCCGGCGCAGCCTGTTGCGCCGCTTCCAGCGCATCAATCTCAAAGGAAGAGAGCAGCGGCGGCGTCATTCCTGCCCAGAGTTCTCGCGCCGCCAGCGCCACCACTTTGCCCGTCAGCGGCCCGGTGCCAGTGGTGGGTTTGATTTCGATATTGGCCATCATTCCATGCAAACGGCAACGCTCCGCGACCTGAGAAAGCAGCGGCAACGGTTCACCTTTAAATTCCCCGCTGTACCAGCCGCCCGCATCCACTTTCAGCAAATCATGCCATGCCAGCTCGCCCGCCACGCCCCAGCCATTGCTGGTGCGCTCGAGGTTGTCGTCATGCAGTAAAAAAATCTGCCCATCTTTTGACAGCTTGGCGTCGAACTCAATCATCGTGTGACCGTAGCGAGCGCCGACATCAATCGCCGCCAGCGTATTTTCCGGCGCCAGTTTACCGCCGCCGCGATGCGCGACAATGTGGGGATATGGCCAGTTACTCATACTCGTTGTCCTGTTTCACCATCAAATAAGTGGAGGTGATTTTCCGGCAGAGAGAGCCACAGCGTGCTGCCTGCCACCGGGCGCTCCTGATGCGCAAGACGCACCACCAGCTTCTGCTCTCCCCAGCGCCCGTGCGCCAGGTTATCGGCGCCGAGCATCTCCAGCGTATCCATCACCAGCGGGATACCGCCAGCGGATTGTGAGCTTAACGCAATATGTTCCGGGCGGATACCCAGCGTCATTTTACGCCCGGCGTAACCGCGATAATACCAATTGATGGGCAGCGCCATACCGCTGTCCAGTTCAAAATGGGTGCCTGCGCTACTGATGCGACCATCAAGCAGGTTCATGGCCGGGCTACCAATAAAGCTGGCGACAAAACGGCTGGCGGGTTTCTCATACACCTCAACCGGCGTACCGATCTGTTCCGCCACGCCTTTGTTCATGACCATCACCCGTTGTGCCAGCGTCATCGCTTCCACCTGGTCGTGCGTCACGTACAACGAGGTGGTGTTCAGGCGACGGTGCAACTGTTGCAGCTCCAGCCGCATCTGCACACGCAGTTTGGCGTCGAGGTTCGAGAGAGGTTCATCAAACAGGAATACCGCCGGATCACGCACAATCGCACGTCCCATCGCCACACGCTGGCGCTGACCGCCAGAGAGCTCACGCGGACGGCGTTTTAACAGCCCATCCAGTTCGAGAATACGCGCTGCTTCCGCCACGCGCCCGGCGATATGCTCCTTGCCCATACCGCGGATCTTCAGCCCCCACGCCATGTTCTCCTCCACACTCATGTGCGGGTAGAGCGCATAGTTCTGAAACACCATCGCAATCCCGCGATCTTTGGGTTCCATTTCCGTAACACGCTGGGTATCGATCCAGATATCGCCGCTGGAGACGCGCTCCAGCCCGGCGACCATCCGCAGCAAGGTGGATTTCCCACAGCCGGATGGCCCAACCATGACAATAAATTCGCCGTCGGCGACATCCAGCGTCAGTGGCTGGATCACCTGGGTTTTACCACTGTCCCAACTCTTCGTAACCGCTTGTAATTTTAATCCTGCCATCTTATTTCTCACTGTCGACCAGGCCGCGCACAAAGGCGCGCTGCATGGCTAAAACGATAACGACCGGGGGGATCAGCGTCAGCAACATGGCTGCCATCACCTGGTTCCATTGCGTGGTGCCTTCGCCGCTGGCAATCATGCCTTTCACACCCGCTACGGCGGTGCCAAGGTTCACATCGCTGATAATCAGCAGCGGCCACAGATACTGGTTCCAGCCGTAGATAAAGGTGATAACAAACAACGCCGCAAGGTTGGTTTTAGAGAGCGGCAGCACGATGTCGCGGAAAAAGCGCATCGGTGAGGCACCGTCAATGCGTGCCGCTTCTATCAGTTCGTCCGGCAGCGTCATAAAGAACTGGCGGAACAGGAACGTTGCGGTGGCCGAGGCCATCAGCGGCAGCGTTAGGCCGGTGTAGCTGTCGAGCATTTTCAGGTTGGCGATCACTTCCACCGTCGGAAAAATGCGCACTTCCACGGGCAGCATCAGCGTACTGAAGATCATCCAGAAGAACAGGTTACGCAGCGGGAAGCGGAACCAGACGATGGCAAACGCCGACAGGATCGACACGGCGATTTTCCCGACGGTGATCACCAGCGCCATAATGAAACTGTTGGTCAGCATCAACCAGAAAGGCGCGCTGTTCACGCCGATGCCGTTTATCCAGATATTACGCAGGTTTTCCCACAGGTGCGTCCCGGGGATTAGGGTCATCGGGGTGTCATAAACCGCATTAATATCCAGCGTTGCCGTCACAAAGGCGACATACAGCGGGAAAAGCACCACCGCGATGCCGAGAATAAGCATGATATGGCTGAACAGCGTCAGGCCAGGGCGATTCTCAATCATTGGTAGCGCACCTTACTTTCAACATAGCGGAACTGAACGACCGTCAGCACCATCACCAGCACCATCAGCACGACCGACTGCGCCGCAGACGCGGAGAGATCCAGCCCGGCAAAACCTTCACGGTAGATCTTGTAGATAAGCGTGGTGGTCGCCTGTACCGGTCCACCGGCAGTGGCGGCATCGATAACCGGGAACGTGTCGAAGAAGGCATACACCAGGTTCACCACCAGTAGAAAGAAACTGACTGGCGCGATTAACGGTAGCGACAATTTGAAGAACCGGCGGACAGGCCCTGCACCATCAATGGCGGCCGCTTCCACCAGCGAACGGGGGATCGACTGTAACGCCGCAAAAAAGAACAGAAAGTTATAGCTTATCTGCTTCCACACCGAGGCGAACACCACAAGGAACATGGCCTGGCCGCTATGTTGCGCATGGTTCCAGTCATAGCCAAAGTGTTCCAGAAAGTGGGTGATCAGCCCGCGCCCGGGATTGAAGAGGAAGATCCACAACACCGCGGCAACGGCAGGAGCAACGGCATACGGCAGCAACATCAGCGTTTGGTAAATCCGACTGCCGCGCACCACGTTATCCACCAGGGCGGCAAAAAACAGTGACACGAACAGACCACTGAAGGTCACCAGCGCGCTAAAACGGATAGTCGTCCAGAAGGCGTCCAGATAATAGCTGTCGTGGAACAACGCCACGAAGTTATCCAGCCCAACAAACTGGCTGGAAAGCCCGAACGGATCGACGCTTTGCACCGAGTACCACAGCGCTTCGCCCGCAGGCCAGATAAAGAAAATAACCGTGATCGCCAGTTGCGGCGCAACCAGAAGGTAAGGAAGCCAGCGCGAACGAAACACCGGACGGGATGAGGACATAAATTGGCTCTGCTTGTGTTTGCCTCTCCCCTGTCCCTCCCCACTCTGGGCAAAGGGAAAAACACCCTCTCTCTTGTATAGAGAGAGGGCCGGAGAGAGGGGGAAAAGATTAAGACTTGGTGGACTGCTCGAAGCGGCGCAGCAGTTGGTTACCACGCTCGACGGCAGCATCCAGCGCCTGTTGCGGGGTTTTCTTGCCGGTCCATACGCTTTCCAGCTCTTCATCAACAATGGTGCGGATCTGCGGCATGTTGCCCAGACGCAGACCTTTGGTGAACGCCAAAGGCGGCTTGTTCAGCATCTGACGAGTGGCGATGTCCGCACCGGGGTTTTTGTCATAGAACCCTTGCTGGCGCGTCAGATCGTAGGCGGCAGTAGTAATCGGCAGATAGCCGGTTTTCTGGTGCCATTCGGCTGCGTTTTCCGGTTTCGTCAGGAAGTCGAGGAACTGAGCAACGCCTTTGTAGGTTGCCTCGTCTTTGCCCTGCATGACCCACAGGCTCGCCCCGCCGATAATGGCGTTCTGCGGCGCGCCTTTCACATTGGCATCGTAAGGCATCATGCCGACGCCATAGTTGAATTTGGCGTAGTGACGGATATCCGCCAGCGAACCCGAAGAAGCGGTAGTGATAGCGCAATCGCCGTTATAGAACTTCTCAGTAGACTCGTCTTTACGGCCGAAGTAGCTGAAATCACCTTTCTTGTTCAGTGCTTCCAGCATGGCGATATGTTTCACCTGCTCCGGTTTGTTAAATTCCAGTACGGCGTCCGTACCGTCAAAACCGTTGTTTTTGGTCGCTACTGGCAAACCGTGCCAGGCGCTGAAGTTTTCGATCTGGATCCAACCCTGCCAGCCGCTGGCGTAGCCGCACTTCATGCCTGCTGCTTTCAGCTTCGCGGTGTATTCGGCCAGGTCCTGCCAGGTTTTCGGCGGCTGGTCCGGGTTCAGACCGGCTTTTTTGAAAGCGTCTTTGTTGTAATAGAGCACCGGCGTGGAGCTGTTAAAGGGCTGAGAGAGCAAATGGCCGGTTTTAGAGTCGGTGTAATAGCCGGAAACCGTCGGAACGAACTGGCTTTCATCAAACTTGATGCCTGCGTCCTGGAAGACCTGGTACACCGGCTTGATCGCTTTTGATGCCATCATGGTCGCGGTGCCCACTTCATATACCTGCAAAATCGCCGGCGCGTTGCCAGTACGGAATGCAGCGATGCCTGCACTCAGGCTCTGTTCATAGTTGCCTTTGTACACCGGTACGATTTTGTAATCCGGGTGGGTGTCATTGAAACGTTGCGCCAGGGAGTCAACTTCTTTACCTAACTCCCCTTCCATCGAATGCCAGAACGGAATGGTGGTTGCGGCCAGGGCGTTGCCTGCAAAAACGAATCCCAGCGCCAGACCCAAAGCTGTATGTCGTAACGTTGTCATTGTGCTCTCTCTTGTTATACGGGATGCGCGATATCACGCGTTTTGTGCTCGCGAGGTAACATGACATGCTCGAATGACAGAAAAATAATCTTTTAATTACAAATAAATGACAGCCAGGCGTCAGAGAAATGTCGGTGGGATGATAGTAACGTGAAGGAAAAATGGCGGATTGCCAGAGGATAAGGGAAAGGGCTTCCCTGCTGGCAAAGAAGCCCTTTATAAAGGCGCTCAGAGGCTATGCCGGCAACTGTCGTTCCTGAAAAGGCAGGGATTGCTCCCTGCCTCCAGGTTGCTACTTACCGGATTCGTAAGCCATGAAAGCCGCCACCTCCCTGTCACTATCCCTGTAGCGGATCTCGCACAGTGATTTTCGTGTCAGCCAGGTGAATATCACGAGTGTGAAACACACCATAAATACGCACCAGAGAAGAGTGTTTCGCGGAATTTTCATGGTTCACGCCTCCTTGCCTTGCGGCGGGTAAGAGGCTATCCTGATGTTGTCTAGGCATTCGGATGGCCTCGTGGTGGTTAATCAACATTAACTTACTACGGGGCTTTCTTCTTTCTGCCGCACAACTTTCTACCGTCATGAGGCAAAAAGCCTCAAGCGCCGCCCGCATCATATCCCAGCAAATCCGCAGGCAGCATCCCGGCATGGCACTTTTCAGATAATAAAAAACCGGCCACTCGCGACCGGTTCAGATGTTTTACGCGAACGTTTAACCGCCCAGATACGCACTGCGCACCGCTTCATTCGCCAGCAGCGCTTCACCGGTATCTTCCAGCACCACGTGACCATTCTCCAGCACATAGCCGCGATCGGCGAGCTTCAGTGCCTGGTTGGCGTTCTGCTCCACAAGGAAGATGGTCATCCCTTCTTTACGCAGTTGCTCAATGGTGTCGAAGATTTGCTGAATAATGATCGGCGCTAACCCAAGAGACGGCTCGTCCAGCAGCAGCAAACGCGGCTGGCTCATCAATGCGCGGCCAATGGCCAGCATCTGCTGCTCACCGCCGGACATGGTGCCCGCGCGTTGCAGACGGCGCTCATGCAGACGCGGGAACAGCTCATACACCCGTTTAATGCGGGTCTGAAACTGCTCGCTGTCGGCAAAGAAACCGCCCATCGCCAGATTCTCCTCAACAGTCATACGCGAGAAGACACGACGCCCTTCCGGGACAATCGCCACCGCTTCACGCATGATCTTCGCGGTTTGCCAGTCGGTGATGTCTTTATCATCAAACACAATGCGCCCACTGGTGGCGCGCGGATCGCCGCACAACGTTCCGAGCAGCGTGGTTTTACCCGCACCGTTCGCGCCAATCAGGGTCACGATTTCGCCCTGATTAATATGCAGGCTGACATCGTGCAGTGCCTGGATTTTGCCGTAGTGGGCGCTTACTTTGTCAAACGACAACATGACTTTTTCCATCTTAGCCTCACCCACCTTATGCTTCGCCCAAATAGGCGCGGATCACGTCCGGATTGTTACGAATTTCTTCCGGTGTTCCGTTCGCCAGCGGCGTCCCCTGGTTCACCACATAAATCCGGTCTGAAATGCCCATCACCAGCTTCATATCATGCTCAATCAGCAGGATGGTGGTGTTGTGGTTATTACGTAGCTCGACAATCAGCTCATCCAGCTCTTTCGTCTCTTTCGGGTTCAGACCGGCGGCTGGTTCATCGAGCATCAGGATCTCTGGCTGCGTCACCATGCAACGCACGATTTCCAGACGACGCTGGTCACCGTAGGCAAGGTTGCTCGCCTGACGGTTAGCGTGCGCTAACAAACCAATTCGGTCCAGCCAGGTGGCGGCGCGATCCAGCGCTTCACTCTGCGCCCGGCGAAATGACGGGGTTTTCAGCAGACCAGAAAATACCCCGGTCTTTAACTGCTGATGCTGTGCCACCAGCAGGTTTTCGATCACCGTCATTTCACGGAACAAGCGCACATGCTGGAAAGTGCGCACCACGCCCATCCGGGCGATTTCCTGCCCCGGCAGCCCTTCCAGATGCTGGTCACGTAACATGATGGTGCCACCTGTCGGTTTATAGAAACCGGTGAGGCAGTTGAACACCGTGGTTTTACCCGCGCCGTTCGGACCAATCAGCGAAACGATCTCCTGTGCCTTCAGCTCCAGCGCCACGTTGTTAACGGCGAGCAGGCCGCCGAAGCGCATCATCAGACCGTTTACGGATAATAATGGCTGACTCATGCCTGCTCTCCTTTCACTTGCCCGTTTTTCAGTTTCAACTGCGGACGGGTCATCGGCAGCAAGCCTTGCGGACGCCAGATCATCATCAGTACCATCAAACCACCCAGCATCAACATGCTGTATTCATTAAAATCACGCATCAGTTCACGGGAGACCACCAGCAGGATAGCGGCGAGGATCACCGCAAATTGCGACCCCATGCCACCCAGCACCACGATCGCCAGTACAAAGGCGGACTCGGCGAAGGTGAAGGATTCCGGGCTGACAAACCCCTGGCGCGCAGCAAACAGCGTCCCGGCAAAACCGGCAAACGCAGCACTGATGGTAAACGCCGTCAGTTTGATGCGGGTCGGGCTAAGACCCAGCGAACGGCAGGCGATCTCATCTTCACGCAGCGCTTCCCATGCCCGGCCCAGCGGCATACGCAGCAGACGGTTGATCACAAACAGCGTCAACACCACCAGCAGCAATGCCACCAGATAGAGGAACACCACGCGATCGCCGGGATCGTATTGCACATTAAAGAAGTTGCTGAAGGTATCCCAACCGCCTTCACGCGCCGTCCGGCTGAACTCCAGGCCAAACAGCGTCGGTTTCGGGATCTGGCTAATGCCGTTCGGGCCACCGGTGATTTCGGTGTTGTTCAACAGCAGAATACGGACAATTTCCCCAAAACCCAGCGTCACAATCGCCAGATAGTCGCCGCGCAGACGCAACACCGGGAAGCCAAGCAGGAAACCCGCAGCGGCGGAGACCAGCCCCGCCAGCGGCAGGCAAGTCCAGAAACCGAGGCCGTAATAGTGGTTCAGCAAGGCAAAGGTATAAGCGCCAATCGCGTAGAAACCACCGTAGCCCAGCACCAACAGGCCGGACAGCCCCACCACCACGTTCAACCCCAGGCCGAGGATGATATAAATCATTGTCATTGTGGCGATATCCACCGTACCGCGCGACACGACAAACGGCCACGCCACGGCAATCACCAGCAGCGCCAACAGAAACAGCTTCTGTTTTACCGTTGAACCGTCAACAGCCGGCAGAATAAACTTCGGCCCGGAGACGCCCTTCAGTGATTTCTGGAACAGCGGGCGCAGCAACTGGAAGAAAAAGACCACCGCTGTGCCGATAAACACCCACTGCCAGCGAATATGCGCGGCGGTGTTCACCACCAGTTTGGTCCCGTCCAGCTCCAGTTGGACGCCCATAAAGACGCTCGCCAGGATGAAGAACAGCGCAGCAGAAAGCAGCGCCATCGCAAAATGCATCGGTTTCATACTTTTTCAACCTCCGGGCGGCCAAGGATACCGGTCGGCATCACCAGCAACACCATGATCAACAGCGCAAACGACACCACATCTTTATATTCGGTACTCAGATACGCCGAAGAGAGGGATTCCGCCACACCGAGGATCAGACCGCCGATCATCGCGCCAGGAATACTGCCGATACCGCCCAGCACCGCTGCGGTAAACGCCTTCATGCCCGCCATAAAACCGATGTAAGGGTTGATAACACCATAGAACTGACCCAGCAGCACACCCGCCACCGCCGCCATTGCCGCACCGATCACAAAGGTCAGCGCAATCACGCGGTCAGTATTGATGCCCAGCAGGCTTGCCATTTTTAAGTCTTCCGAACAGGCGCGGCAAGCGCGCCCCATGCGGGAATAGCGGATGAACAGCGTCAGTGCCAGCATGGAGATAAACGTCACAATCCAGATAACCAACTGCATGGTGGTGATGCTGGCGGAGAAGTTTTCACTGTGACCGACCACCCACTGGCCGTTAAACAGGCTCGGCAACGCCACGTCACGGGAACCTTCGGTCAGGCTGACGTAGTTTTGCAGGAATATCGACATACCGATGGCGGAGATGAGCGCAATCAGGCGCTTGGAGTTACGCACCGGGCGATAAGCCACCCGTTCGATGCTCCAGCCGTAGGCGCTGGCTATCACAATCGCCCCAACGAAACCGGCCGCCACCAGCAACCAACTGGAGTCGATGCCCATCATCATCAGTGCAGCGATAATCATAAAAGAGACATAGCTACCGATCATGTACACCTCGCCGTGGGCGAAGTTGATCATGCCGATAATGCCGTAAACCATGGTGTAACCAATGGCGATCAATGCATAGGTGCTTCCCAGCGTGACGCCGTTAAACATCTGCTGCAAGAAGTAGAGAAACTGCTCGGACATAACATAACCTTCTTAAATCTCTCCGGACGTTGCGCCCGGAGAGAGGGATGACAGTTATTTCGCCACGGACGACGAACCATCGGCGTGCCATTGGAAAACGCCAAAATCAAATCCCTTCAGATCGCCTTTTTCATCCCAGTTCAGCGGCCCAATCACGGTTTTAGCCCCGTTGGCTTTTAAATCTTTAATCAGCGCCAGCGGCTCGGCGCTGCTGCTCCGCTCAAGCGCGGTCGCCAGCGACTGTACAGCAGCGTAGGTGATCCACACATACGGGCCGCTCGGATCTTTTTTCTCTGCTTTCAGCGCCTCGACGATGCCCTGATTCGCAGGATCCTGGTCATAGCGTTTCGGCATGGTAACCAGCATGCCTTCCGCTGCATCTCCTGCGATATTGGACAGCGACGCGTTACCCACGCCTTCCGGCCCCATAAACCGGGTTTTCAGGTCGTTAGCACGTGCCTGACGCAGCATCTGCCCCATCTCCGGGTAGTAACCACCGTAGTAGACAAAGTCGATGTTTTCTTTTTTCAGACGTGCAACCAGCGCAGAAAAATCTTTTTCACCGGCAGTAATACCGTCGAAGAACACCACATTTGCACCGCCCGCTTTCAGCCCATCCTGAACGGAGCGTGCGAGGCCTTCGCCGTACTGCTGTTTATCATGGATGATGGCGATGCGCTGCGGCTTCACCGTATTCAGGATGTATTTTGCGGCGGTCGGCCCTTGCGAGGAGTCCAGCCCGGCGGTACGCATAATGTGCTGATAGCCGCGCTGAGTCAGTTCCGGGTTGGTCGCGCCAGGCGTGATCATCAGAATGCCTTCGTCTTCATAAATATCGGAAGCAGGCTGCGTTGATGAGGAGCAGAGGTGGCCAATCACATATTTCACACCGTCGTTAACGATTTTGTTAGCGACAGCAACTGCTTGTTTCGGGTCACAGGCATCGTCATATTCCATCGCGACCAGTTTGTCGCCTTTGATCCCGCCTTTGGCGTTGATGTCGTGGATTGCCTGACGCGCGCCGTTAAACTCCATGTCGCCCCACTGCGCAACAGGACCGGACATCGCACCTACAACCGCGACTTTAATCTCTGCCGCCATGGCCGCGTGAGACATCGCAAGTGCAACCATCCCCGCGATCGCTGTCTTCGCGTTCCTTCTCATTCTTTTAAATCCCCACTCGTCGTGATGTTGTGTAAATATTTTGTTTTTTTATGGTTAAAAAGCATTCTGTACTTTTAATGTACAACGCTATTTTTACCAGTGCCTTTAATGGTTTAGCGCAGTCTTTTGGCAAAAACCAGACTAAATCCTCTATTTTTCAGGCTATTAAGCAGAGATAATATTCTGTATTTGATCGGAGATAAACAAAAAAAGGCCAGGCTTCAGCATAAAATAATGGTACAAAGAGCGGAATAAATCACTACTGATTAGGTTAAAATCCTGCCTGTTTTTCGATCTCCAATGTTTCACGCTATCCCGAAGGCTGCGGCAAAATTATTCGCCTGTTGGACGAAAAATAAAAAACTAACAGACCCGGCCAAACGAAATTGTTTACACTCACACTATCTTTTGCATTTTGGACAAGCTGTACATGAAATTGACTATCATCCGACTGGTGAACTTTACCGAGCAGGATCATATTGATTTAGCGAAAGTCTGGCCGGAATATTCCCCCGCGTCGCTCGACGTGGACGACACGCACCGCATCTATGCAGCGCGGTTTAATGACAGATTGCTGGCCGCCGTTCGCGTGACCTTACGCGGTACCGAAGGCGCGCTGGATTCGCTTCGCGTGCGCGATATCACTCGCCGTCGCGGTATCGGGCAATATCTGGTGGAAGAAGTGATGCGCGATAACCCGGCGATAACCAGCTGGTGGATCGTGGACATTGGTGTGGAAGACAGAGCCGTGATGGCCGCCTTCACCCAAACGTTGGGCTTCGCCGCACAGGAAAATGGCTGGGAAAAACGGTAAAAAAGCCGGATGGGAAGATCTCCATCCGGCTTAGAAGAACACCCCGCCCGGGAATGTCGCGTCTCAGGCAGACTGTTTGCTCCCCCCAAATACCTGCACAGACGAGTCACCGGGGTAAGCAACCGCAGCCAGCGCGCCTGCGGCGCAAAAGGCTGCGGTCAGTTCAAGTTCAGGCTTATTTCGCGTCGGTTGCCGTGCCGTTGGCATGCCAGGTGAAGACACCGAACTCAAAACCTTTCAGATCGCCCTTCTCATCCCAGGACAGCGGCCCCATCACGGTATCCACTGAGTGCCCTTTCAGCCAGGTTGCGATAGCCGCCGGATCGGCAGACTGATTCAGGCCAGCAGCCAGCGACTGCAGCGCCGCATAGGTCGTCCATACGAACGCACCGCTCGGATCCTGTTTCTTGCCTTTGATAGCGTCAACAATCGGTTTGTTCGCCGGGATCTGATCGTAGTTCTTCGGCTTGGTCACCAGCATGCCTTCCGCAGAGTCGCCTGCAATGTTAGACAGGGAAACGTTAGCGACACCTTCCGGGCCCATGAATTTGGTTTTCAGACCGGCTGCACGTGCCTGACGCAGGATCTGCCCCATTTCCGGGTGATAACCGCCGTAGTAGACGAAATCGATATTTTCTTTCTTCAGACGCGCCACCAGCGTAGAGAAGTCTTTCTCACCCGCGGTGATACCATCAAAGAACACCACGTTCGCGCCGCCTTTTTTCAGCCCGTCCTGCACAGCGCGCGCCAGACCTTCGCCATATTGCTGTTTGTCATGAATCACTGCGATACGCTGCGGCTTCACGCTCTGCAGAATGTATTTCGCTGCGGTCGGCCCCTGATCGGAGTCCAGGCCGGTAGTGCGCAGTGTCAGTTTGTAACCACGGGCGGTCAGCTCTGGCGCAGTAGCCGCAGGCGTGATCATCAGAATACCTTCGTCTTCGTAGATATCCGACGCAGGCTGAGTGGAGGAGGAGCACAGGTGACCGATAACGTATTTGATCCCGTCGTTAACCACTTTGTTGGCAACCGCAACCGCTTGTTTCGGGTCGCAGGCATCGTCATATTTCACCGCAACCAGTTTGTCGCCCTTGATCCCACCCTTCGCGTTGATATCGGCAATTGCCTGCTCAGCGCCGGTAAATTCCTGGTCACCGTACTGCGCAACCGGACCGGACATTGCACCCACAACGGCAACTTTAATATCTTTGGCGAATGCCACGTTGCTCATTGCTAACGCAATACATCCCGCCAGTAACGCTTTGCCCTTCATTTTCATCCTGAGATTCCCCATTGTTATGGTGATTGCTATTTGTTGTGATGTTGTTGTTTGACACATTATTTTGCTTACACACATAAGCAAAGAATATGATAGTAGTTATTAGCGATTCTGCCCGTGCATTAGCAGCATACTCTGCTAAAACATACCCCAATTTTCAGAATATGGAATAACAATTTTGAAGGTTGTGCGACAGCGTGATGACAGTGTGTGGAAAAGCCGCCAATAAGGCGGCTGAATAATTAGTGCGTCAGCGACTGATGGAGAATGTCCAGCGCTTTACGGAACTGGACTTCCGGAATGGTCAATGGGTAGAGGAAACGGATCACGTTGCCGTAAACGCCGCAGGTCAGCAACAACAACCCCGCCGCCAGCGCCTTATCCTGCACCTGTTTCGTAAATTCCGCTGACGGTGCGCCTGTGTTCGGGTCGTTAAACTCCACCGCCACCATCGAACCCTGCGCACGAATCTCTGCGATATACGGGCACTGCGCTTTGGCGTTGTTCAACACTTCCACCAGATGTTTACCCAGGTGATTAGCGCGTTCGCACAAATCCTCTTCTTCGATAACATCCAGCACCGCATGCGCTGCCGCCACCGCCAATGGGTTACCCGCATAAGTGCCGCCCAGCCCGCCCGGCGCAGGAGCGTCCATGACCTCCGCACGGCCAGCAACCGCCGACAGTGGCAAACCGCCCGCCAGACTCTTCGCCATGGTGATCAGGTCAGGCTTAACGTCGTAATACTCCGAGGCAAAGAGTTTGCCGGTACGGGCAAAGCCGCTCTGCACTTCATCGACAATCAGTAAAATACCGTGGCTGTCGCACAGCTTACGCAGCGCTTGCATAAAGTCCGCTGGCGCGACATTAAAGCCCCCTTCGCCCTGTACTGGTTCCAGCAGGATAGCGGCGACCTGATCCGGTGCGATATCGGCTTTAAAAATGCGTTCGAGGCTTTTCAGCGCATCGTCCGTGCCCACCCCGTGCAAGGCATTCGGATACTGGGCGTGGTAAATCGAACCCGGGAACGGGCCAAAGCCGATTTTATAGGGGGCGACTTTGCCAGTCAGGGCCATGGTCATAAAGGTTCGTCCATGGAAACCGCCGCCAAAGGTGATAACACCCGGGCGTCGGGTATAAGCACGGGCGATTTTCACCGCGTTTTCTACCGCTTCCGCACCCGTTGAAAAGAACGCTGTTTTGGCCGGGCCAGTGACCGGCACGCGCGCATTGATGCGCTCCGCCAGCGATACATAGCTTTCGTAAGGCACGATTTGGTAGGCAGTATGTGTAAATGCCTGTAGCTGTTTTTCCACCGCCGCCATCACTTTCGGATGACGATGCCCGGTATTCAGCACTGCAATGCCGGCGGCGAAATCGATCACTTCATTGCCTTCCACATCCCACAGCGTGGCGTTCTCCGCTTTTTCAGCGTAAAACCCGCACATCACTCCAATCCCACGCGGCGTCGCCTGTAAACGGCGCTGATGTAATTCGTTATTTTTCACCTTGATGTCCCCTGTCTGTGTATGCCCGCTTACAAAGTATATAGCGCCTTTAGCAATGCGATATTTCACTCAGTTTCGCGCAAGCGATGGGACTCCGACAGGACAGCTCTTATGTTGCGATGTGACAGAAACAAGAAGGGGAGAATGACGGGACGAAACAGTGAGGCAACATGGGATGACGGCGACAGCGGGCGAAATCAGGCAACAAAAAGCCGGGAGAGGCTGACGCCGTCCCGGCTTGTTTCACTGCAATTCGCTTACGCTTCGATAGCGGCGCGCAGTTTTTTCATCGCATTCTTTTCCAACTGACGCACACGCTCGGCGGACACGCCGTAACGGTCGGCCAGCTCCTGCAGCGTGGACTTGTTCTCTTCGTCCAGCCAGCGGGCGCGAATGATCTGCTGGCTACGTTCGTCCAGCCCCTGCATGGCATCGATCAGCTTGTTGGCGGCCTGCTCTTCCCAGTTATCGTCTTCAATGCCGTCGGCAAAGTTAGAAGATTTATCCTGCAGATAAAGCACCGGTGCCATCGGCTGGCTGTCTTGCGCATCGTCATCCGGAGACATATCAAAGGTCATGTCCTGGGCGGCCATACGCGATTCCATTTCACGCACGTCTTTGCTGGTTACGCCCAGCTCGCGGGCAACCATTTCCACTTCATCCTGGTTAAACCAGCCCAGACGCTGCTTGGTTTTACGCAGGTTAAAGAACAGCTTACGCTGTGCTTTTGTGGTGGCGACCTTCACGATACGCCAGTTGCGCAATACGTACTCGTGGATCTCAGCTTTAATCCAGTGTACGGCGAAGGAGACCAGGCGCACACCCACTTCCGGGTTGAAACGGCGCACGGCTTTCATCAGGCCGATATTACCTTCCTGGATCAGATCCGCCTGCGGCAGACCATAGCCCGAGTAGTTACGAGCAATATGAACAACAAAGCGCAGGTGAGACAGAATCAGCTTTTTCGCTGCTTCCAGATCGCCCTGGTAATGCAGCTTTTCAGCCAGTGCCCGTTCTTCATCAGCCGTCAACATCGGCCATGCGTTAGCGGCCCGGATGTACGACTCCAGGTTACCAACAGGGGCTAAAGCTAAAGTTTGCATTTCTTTGGTCATTCAAATCCTCTCAATTCACTTTCGACTGGCGGCGGTCTGTCCCCGTCAGGCAACAAACATGCCAGCGTTTTCGAGCAACGAGAATAGCATTCACAGTTTTATCAGACAGTGATTTTATCCACAAGTTCCCTGTAGGGTTGTGAATAAATTACGCACAAATTGTGACATCCGGATGAAAAACCGCAGCGAAGGAAGGTCAAATGAATCCGTATCCTTCCCGGCAACGGAATTCTGCATTGCAGGGAAGGAGTATACCAAAAATTTTTTAATCCGGAGTAAAGTGACGTAAATGTTGCACTGTCGCCAGCCAGGCCGCAACCCAGCCAATCATAGAGCACACCAGCAGCAACAGCAGGCACTCATCAAACGACAAACCGCTCAATTCAAACTGGGTGCCAAACACCTTCGCCACTTCGGTCACCGCCGATGACAAACGCATCACCAGGATTTCCGACAGGATCAGCGACAAGAACGCGCCGGAGAAGCCGAGCAGCGCGCCACCATACAGAAACGGGCGCAAAATAAAGCCATCCGTTGCGCCAATCAGTTTCTGCACATTAATGGTGTCGCGGCGGGCGAAGATACTCAGCCGCACGCTGTTGCCAATCACCAGGAAGACAGCCGCCACCATCAATACGCCAATCATCGCCGACACGCGCCCCACCAGTCCGGTAAGCGACGCCAGGCGCGCAAACCAGCTATCATCCATGCGCACTTCATCAATGCCGTGGATACGGGAAATGCGGTCACGCAAGGTATTCAACGAATCGGGCGTCTGGAAATCAAGTTTCGGCACCACGACCGCCACCGCAGGCAATGGATTCTCTTCCAGCATATCCAGCGCGCCACCGAAACCGGACCAGTTGCGGAACTCGCCAAGCGCATCCTCGCGGGAGAGGTAGTTAACCTTTTCAACCCCCTGCTCCGACTGTAACTGCCCCACCACCTGCTGGGCGGCGTTATCGTCCAGCGCTTTGTCGAAGTAAACGGTGATCTGCGGAGACGGATAGTACTGCGAGGCCGCCTGGTTGACGTTTTTGTACACCATGTAGCAAACGCTGGGCAGCGTCAGGGAGATGGCGATAACCATTACCGTCAGGAAGGTCGCCAACGGTTTACTTTTCAGATCCTGCAGAGCGCCGTGCCAGGCGTAGCGCACCTGCTCGTTAAACACATTGGTTTTACGCGATGGCGCTTTGTTCGCCGCTTTGCCGCGACGCGGCGCATTGCGGTTGTTGTCACCGGCAGAACCCGAGGCTTTACGGAAACGGTCAAGCTTGCTGCCAAACTGCCGAATCTGGTTTAGTGCATCACGCTTATTCACCCGCATGGCCTCCGTGCAAATGGCCGTCGCTCAGGCTCAGCATGCGGTACGAACGCCGGGAAATAAGTCCCAGATCGTGTGTCGCCATCAACACTGTCACCCCAACGCGGTTAAATTCCTCGAACAGACGCAAGATCCCTTCCGACAGCGCGTCATCCAGGTTGCCGGTCGGTTCATCCGCCAGCAGCACCGCAGGCTTATTCACCACCGCACGGGCAATCCCCACGCGCTGTTGTTCACCGCCGGAAAGCTGGATCGGAAAACTTTTCGCTTTGTCGAGCAGACCGACTTTATCCAGCGCCGCAGAGACGCGACGGCGAATGTCATCGCCGCTGGCACCAGCAATGATCAGCGGGATCGCCACATTGTCGAACACAGTACGATCCATCAACAGATGGTGATCCTGAAAAATCATGCCGATTTGGCGGCGCAAAAACGGCACTTCGCGGTTCTTCAGACGGCTAATATCGTGGCCGCCGAACAGGATTTTCCCGGCGCTGGGCCGCTCAATCCCACAGATAAGCTTCAGCAGGGTGCTTTTCCCCGCACCGGAATGCCCGGTCAGAAAGGCCATCTCGCCCGGCTGCAGGTGAAAAGTCACCCCCTGCAGCGCTTGTCTCCCACCGAGATAGGCTTTGCTGACGTGTTCAAAGCGAATCATTGTTAATCCTCTCGGGCAAAAAGTGCCTCTATAAAATCGCCCGCATTAAACGGACGTAGATCCTCAATACGCTCGCCGACGCCAATGTAACGGATAGGAATGCCAAACTGATCCGCCACCGAGAAAATCACGCCGCCCTTGGCCGTACCGTCGAGCTTGGTCAGCGTAATCCCCGTTAACCCTACCGCTTCGTGGAACAGTTTGGCCTGGCTGATGGCATTTTGCCCGGTGCTGGCGTCGATCGTCAGCATCACTTCGTGCGGCGCCTCTTCGTCCAGTTTTTTCATCACGCGGACGATTTTCTTCAGCTCTTCCATCAGGTGCGATTTGTTCTGCAAACGCCCTGCGGTATCGGCAATCAGCACATCCACGTTACGCGCTTTCGCCGCCTGGATAGCGTCAAAAATCACCGAGGCGGAATCCGCGCCAGTATGTTGGGCAATCACCGGAATGTTATTGCGCTGACCCCACACCTGGAGCTGCTCCACCGCTGCCGCACGGAAGGTATCCCCCGCCGCCAGCATGACCGATTTGCCCTGTTGCTCAAACTGACGCGCCAGCTTGCCGATGGTGGTGGTTTTCCCCACGCCATTCACGCCAACCATCAGGATAACAAACGGCGTTTTGCCTTCTACGTTGAGCGGCTCATCCACTTTTGCAAGGATCCCGCTCATCTCATCTTTCAGCAAACCATACAGTGCTTCGGCATCGCGCAGTTGTTTGCGACTGGCGCCTTCCGTCAGATTGGTGATGATTTTACGCGTGGTTTCCACGCCCACATCCGCAATCAGCAGTTGCTCTTCCAGCTCTTCAAACAGATCATCGTCGATCTTTTTCCCGCGGAACAGACTGATAAATCCGGATCCGAGATTTTCTTTTGTTTTCAGCAGACTGCGTTTAAGACGCGCAAAGAAACCCTCTTTCGTCGGTTTCTCCTGTTCCGTCACCGTCTCGTCCACCGGCACCACCACAACGGCTTCTTCAGCCGCCTGCGCCGCCAGCGCCTGGGTTTCCAGCTCTTCGTCGCTCAGCGGCGCGTCGTCTTCAGCATCAACGTGCGCTTCCGCCTGGTGTTCGGTTTCCGACAGCCACTCTTCAGCGCCGATCTCCTGCTCAACCACTTCTTCCGGCAGCGGCAGTTCTTCGTGTTCAACCTGCGCGCGCGTCTCTTCCGCGACCGGTTCCGGCGACGGTGCTTCGTGGCTGAGCGTTTCGCTTACCGCCACCACCTCTTCGGCGAATTTTTCACTGTCGGCAAGCTCAACCACCGGCGTCTCTTCAACCGGCTGCTCGGTGACAGGCTGCTGTTCGGTTTGCGCCTCATCGGCCTGCTCTTTCTGTCCAAAGCCCAGCCAGGAAAAAAAGCCACGTTTCTTCTCATTTGCCATTGGCGACCACACTCCTCGCGATTGATTCATGGCGCAGCCCGTCTGCATGACCAGGACTGAAAACATTTGTTAATTAGTCGGATAGTCTACCACTTTCCTGAACTCGCATCACGACCTGAGGATTAGGGTTTAACGTCCTTCTCTGGACCGCTAGAATAGCAGGCCGAAATGATGAGCAAAGCGAAAACCATGAAGAAACCCAACCGTGCCGCCAGCGGCCAGATACGCATTATCGGCGGGCAATGGCGAGGCCGTAAACTTCCGGTGCCCGACAGTCCCGGACTGCGCCCGACCACCGACCGCGTGCGTGAAACATTATTCAACTGGCTGGCGCCATCAATGGTAGACGCCCACTGTCTCGACTGCTTCGCCGGTAGCGGCGCGCTGGGTCTGGAGGCGCTGTCGCGCTATGCGGCCAGCGCCACCCTGCTGGAGATGGAGCGCAGCGTCGCGCAACAACTGCAGCAAAATCTGGCCACGCTCAAAGCCAGCAATGCCAAAGTGGTCAACACCAATACGCTGACCTTTTTAGCCGCGCCGGGCACGCCGCACAATATTGTGTTTATCGATCCGCCCTTTCGCAAAGGCATGCTGGAAGAGACGCTGCGTTTGTTGGAAAACAACGGCTGGCTCGCCAATGAAGCGTTAATCTATATAGAAAGCGAAGTGGAAAATGGGCAGCCGCCGGTGCCTGCGCACTGGCAACTGCATCGGGAAAAAGTCGCGGGTCAGGTGGCTTACCGTCTCTATCACCGCGCAGCACAAGGAGAGAAGCATGCCGTTGCTGATTAATCTGGGCCGTCTGTTGATGCTGTGCATCTGGGCCTTTTTGCTCTGGAACTTAATTAAACCCTTTCCGCGCCCGCTGAATATTTTTGTCAACGTCGCGCTGGTGTTCACCGTGTTTATGCACGCTTTGCAGGCTACCATGCTGAAAAGCGCGTTGCCGAAAGACGGTCCGCAGATGAGCAAAGCAGAACAGGTCCGTATCTTCCTGTTCGGCGTTTTTGAGCTGTTGATCTGGCAAGAAAGGCTCAAAGCGAAGAAATAAACCGGTCAGAAAAAGCGGAATTACGCCCATAGTGGGGGAGTCAGCATTGTCATCCCCCTTTCCCCGCCACTACACTGAGTAAGAGAGATTCACGCAACACTAAAAGATACAGGGACTTAATTATGCTGTGGTCATTTATTGCTGTCTGTTTATCCGCCTGGTTGTATGTCGACGCCTCCTATCGCGGTCCGGCATGGCAGCGTTGGGTTTTCAAACCCGTTACCTTACTTCTCCTGCTGTTGCTGGCCTGGCAAGCCCCGATGTTCGATGCCATCAGCTATCTTGTGCTGGCGGGTCTGTGCGCTTCCCTGGTCGGGGATGCGCTGACGCTTCTGCCGCGGCAAAAAATGCTCTACGCCATTGGGGCATTTTTCCTTGCGCATCTGCTCTATACCATCTATTTCGCCAGCCAAATGACGCTCTCCTTCTTCTGGCCATTGCCGCTGGCGTTGCTGGTGATTGGCGCGCTGCTGGTGGCAGTGATCTGGACGCGGCTGGAAGAGCTGCGCCTGCCGGTGCTCACCTTTATTGCCATGACGCTGGTGATGGTCTGGCTGGCGGGCGAACTGTGGTTCTTCCGTCCGACAAGCCCCGCGCTGTCTGCATTTGTCGGTGCCGCGCTGCTGCTGCTCGGCAATGTGGTCTGGCTGGGCAGCCACTACCGTAAGCGCTTTAGCGCCGATAACGCGATTGCGTCCGCTTGCTACTTCGCCGGGCATTTTCTGATCGTTCGCTCTCTGTATATTTAAAAAGCTTGACTCTGGAGTCGACTCCAGAGTGCATACTCCGGTTAATGAGAAAATTATCATTAACCGGAGGATGCAATGCCCACCCCCACACCGCAGCCTGAACAGAAAAAAGCCCCGCAGTTCGCGGCGGTCAAACTCCGCCCAATGCCGGAAAAACCGCAACCATGCTGCGCCGACGAAACCTGTGAAAACACCGTTGCTGCCCCGGTGAGCACCGAAGGCGAGCGTTATAGCTGGCAGGTTTCCGGCATGGATTGCGCCGCCTGCGCCCGTAAAGTGGAAAACGCCGTACGCCAGCTTGAGGGCATTGGCCTGGTGCAGGTTGCTTTCGCCACAGAAAAACTCACCGTCGTGGCTAACCGTGATATGCGTACACAGGTCGAACAGGCAGTACAGCAGGCGGGTTATCAGTTGCGAGGCGAACACAGCGCGCCGGAAGTTGCCCCTTCGCGCCTGCGTGAAAACCTGCCGTTGATCCTGCTGGTCGTCATGATGGCAATCAGCTGGTCGTTGGAGCAGTTCAACCACCCGTTCGGCCAGGCGGCGTTTATCGCCACCACGCTTGTCGGTCTGTGGCCTATCGCCCGCCAGGCGCTGCGGTTGATGAAGAGCGGCTCCTGGTTCGCCATCGAAACGTTAATGAGCGTCGCCGCCATCGGGGCGCTGTTTATTGGTGCCACGGCTGAAGCCGCCATGGTGCTGATGCTGTTTTTAATTGGCGAACGCCTTGAAGGCTGGGCTGCCAGCCGCGCGCGCCGTGGCGTCAGCGCATTGATGGCGCTAAAACCGGACACCGCCACCCGCCTGCGCAACGGTGAGCGTCAGACGGTGGCAGCCAGCGAACTGCAACCCGGTGACACGATTGAAGTCCCTGCCGGTGGGCGTTTACCGGCGGATGGCCGCCTGCTGTCTTCATTCGCCAGCTTTGATGAAAGCGCGCTCACCGGCGAATCTGTACCAGTTGAACGCGCCAGCGGCGAGGCGGTTCCTGCCGGGGCAACCAGCGTTGATCGGCTGGTCACGCTGGAAGTGGTTTCCCGACCGGGCGAAAGCGCCATCGACCGCATCCTGAAATTGATTGAAGAAGCGGAAGAGCGCCGTGCGCCGATTGAACGCTTTATCGATCGTTTTAGTCGCATCTACACGCCGGTGATCATGGCGGTGGCGCTGCTGGTCGCCCTCCTGCCTCCGCTGCTGTTTTCCGCGCCATGGCTGGAGTGGATCTACAAAAGTCTGGCGCTGTTGCTGATTGGCTGCCCCTGCGCGCTGGTGATCTCCACCCCGGCGGCTATCACCTCCGGCCTCGCAGCAGCGGCGCGGCGCGGCGCGCTGATCAAAGGCGGCGCAGCGCTGGAGCAACTGGGCAGTATCCGCCAGGTCGCTTTTGATAAGACCGGTACGCTGACCATCGGGAAACCGCAGGTCGCCGCGTTAAACCCGCTGAGCGGGTGCAGCGAAGAGGAACTGTTAACGCTGAGCGCCGCCGTTGAACAAGGCTCCACCCACCCGCTTGCGCAAGCCATCGTGCAGGAGGCTCAGCGTCGCCAGCTCGCCATTCCCGATGCGCAGGCGCAGCGCGCCCTGACCGGGAAAGGCATTGAGGCCGAAGTCAACGGGCGCGTCATCCGCATCAGCGCGCCGGATAAACTTGCCGCAGGCATGCTGGACAGCGCGTTATTGGTGCAGATTAACAGCCAGGAAAGCCACGGTCAGACAGTAGTTGTGGTACAGCGTGACGAAGAAGTGATGGGGACGCTGGCGTTGCAGGATACGTTGCGTGAAGACGCCAAAGAAGCAGTAGCCGCGCTCCATGCGTTAGGGGTACAAGGCGTGATCCTCACCGGCGATAACCCGCGTGCAGCCGCGGCGATTGCCGGGGAACTGGGACTGGATTTCCGCGCCGGGTTGCTGCCAGAAGATAAAGTCAGTGCCGTACAGGCATTAAACCAGCATGCGCCGCTGGCGATGGTGGGTGATGGCATTAACGACGCCCCGGCAATGAAAGCCGCCACCATTGGCATTGCGATGGGCAGCGGTACAGACGTCGCACTGGAAACCGCCGATGCAGCATTAACCCATAACCGGTTGACCGGTCTGGGTCAGATGATCCGCCTGGCGCGCGCCACACACAGCAATATCCGGCAGAACATCGCCATGGCGCTGGGACTGAAGGCCATATTCCTGGTGACAACGCTGCTGGGAATAACGGGATTGTGGCTGGCAGTGCTGGCGGATACGGGCGCGACGGTACTGGTGACCGCCAACGCCCTGCGCTTGTTGCGCCGCAACGATTAGTGACTTTTACGCACTAAATAGCGGTATGGCAGCGTCTCGGTTTGCCCGGCGACCAGCTCATGTTCCATAAAACGGCAAAAGCCGGGAATATCGCGGGTGGTTGCCGGATCGTCGGCAATAATCAGTAATGTTTCGCCAACCTGCATGTTGCGTACGGTTTTGCGCACCATCATTACCGGCTCCGGACAGCGCAGGCCCTGAGCGTCCAGCGTATGGTCGGCAGTGGTAAACGGATCGGTCATTTTCATCTCACAACGGAAAAAACCGCATTAGTTTACGCTGCCTTTTTTGTGACGCAAGCAAGGTTAACGATTGCGTTAAAAATAGCCATTGCATCCGGTGATGATTGCAGTATCATGCGGCGGCTCTGTTTAACAGAGCATAAAAAGTACTGGGTTCCCTCACCCCATTTACCAAAAAGGTCACAATATGACGCAATTTTCGCACTCGCAGCGCATGAAGGCGCTGTTCTGGCTTTCGCTTTTTCACCTGCTGGTGATCATCTCCAGTAACTATCTGGTCCAGTTGCCGGTCGCCATTTTTGGTTTCCACACCACCTGGGGCGCATTCAGTTTCCCGTTTATCTTCCTGGCGACGGATTTAACCGTACGCATTTTCGGCGCTCCCCTCGCCCGGCGGATTATCTTCGCGGTGATGGTTCCGGCACTGCTGGCTTCGTATGTGATCTCCTCCCTGTTCTATATGGGTTCCTGGCAGGGCTTTAGCGCACTCGCCCACTTCAATCTGTTCGTGGCGCGTATCGCTACCGCCAGTTTTATGGCCTATGCACTGGGGCAGATCCTTGATGTACACGTGTTTAACCGCCTGCGTCAGAACCGCCGCTGGTGGCTGGCGCCTGCGGCATCAACCGTTTTTGGCAACGCCAGCGACACCGCTGCGTTCTTCTTTATTGCCTTCTGGCACAGCCCGGATGCATTTATGGCGCAGCACTGGATGGAAATCGCGCTGGTGGACTACGGCTTTAAGGTGATTATCAGCATCGCTTTCTTCCTGCCGATGTACGGTGTGCTTTTGAATATGTTGCTGAAAAGGCTGGCAGACAAATCTGAAATTCCCGCATTACAGGCCAGCTAAAGGTACGGCTTATCAGTTATGATAAGATGCACTGATGAGCCGTTATGGCTGTTTATTGAAAGGATGAAGTCAATGCGCAATCTGGTGAAATATGTCGGTATTGGCCTGCTGGTAATGGGGCTGGCGGCCTGTGATAACAGCGACAGCAAAAAGCCTGCTCAGGGTACTGCTGCTGAAAGCAACGCCAACGGCCAGCCCGTCACGCTGCTCGACGGCAAACTCAGCTTCTCGCTTCCGGCAGATATGACCGATCAGAGCGGCAAACTGGGTACTCAGGCTAACAATATGCACGTTTATTCCGACGCTACCGGGCAAAAAGCCGTGATTGTGATTGTCGGCGACAACACCCAGGAAGATCTCTCCGCACTGGCAAAACGCCTGGAAGATCAGCAGCGCAGCCGCGACCCGCAACTGCAAGTAGTAACCAACAAATCCATTGAGCTGAAAGGCCAGACCCTGCAACAGCTCGACAGCATTATCTCCGCCAAAGGCCAGACTGCATGGTCTTCCGTGGTACTGGGTAAGGTCGATAATAAACTGCTGACCCTGCAGGTGACGCTGCCGGCGGACAACCAGCAGCAAGCACAAACCGCTGCAGAAAACATTATCAATACCATCGTGGTGAATTAACACCGCGCCGGAAATGAAAAAAGGAACCTTCGGGTTCCTTTTTTATTGCCAGAGGGTGACTATCGTCAGCCTTAACTGAGGAAAATAGCCGGTCCTTTATCTTCAATGGTATTGAGAATGCGTAATGCCGCATTATTGGGTTTGCTTTCGTTGCGCTCCCACTTCGACACACTTTCAACCGACATGCCAACGGTGCGTGCCAGCGCCGCCTGTGACATTTTCCAGTGCGTGCGGACTTGTTTAATTTGCATACCCGTCATTGGGCGCACGTCGGGAATATTGCGCGCCTCTATCGCTTCATTAATGCTGGCGACCGTTTCATCCTGTACCACGCCCAGTTTGTTGTAGCGTTTTGCCATAGCCTGAATGCGTTTCAGATGGTCACTCATGACATTTCACCTCAATTAAATCGTCGCTTTTTAACAGACGCGCCAGCGTCTCTTCGGGCATAACCATAAAATCCTTCGCGACAGCGCAATAAGCATCGATCTCGTCCTCTTCAAGTTCTTTTCCCTTCTTCTTTGAGAGTTCACTTTTCACATACATGTCAAAGAAAAAAAGGTTGTCGCCTTCGTGAAAAAAGACAATTGCGCGAGCGCCATCACGAGAACTCACAGCAGGTAAAGCAATGCGCTTTTTATAAGTAAACTTACCAAGCCTGTCGCCATGAAGCCCGGCAATAATGGCAGCGGCTGTTTTACATAACGTTTTATCACTGATACGCACCCTTCTGCGCTCCTGGTCAAACTCCATTGTCAGGTAGATACCCATAGCTTCCTTGCTCTCATCTTGTACCCGTAAGGAAGACTATAGTCTTCCTTACGGGTTAGAACAAGATTTGAGCATCCAGGTGCTGCCCTTATTCACCCCCACCCAACGGCCTGTGCTTCAATCGCCACGCCAGCAGTAGCGCTATCGCCACCAGTCCCGCCGCCGCCAGATAAATCATCGGGACCCCGGACCAGGCCATCAACAGCCCTGCCAGCGGTCCGGTAATACCGAGCGACAAATCCATAAACACCGTATAGGTTGCCAGCGCAGAACCCTGGTTATGCTGCGGTACGGCTTTCACCGCCACCACACCAAGCGCAGGGAAAACCAACGAAAAACCCGCGCCGGCAAGGAAAACGCCGAGTTTCGCCATCCACGGGTCCGCCGCCAGCCCTACCAGCACCAGGCCGAGGGTCTCCACCGCAAAGCAGATCATCGCCACATTCAACCCGCCAAAGCGGTTAATGCCGTTCGGAAACAACAGGCGCGTCCCCACGAACGCTATACTGAACAGCGTCAGGGCGAAGGCCGCTCCCTCCCAGCCCTGAGCATCGTAGTAAAGGGTAATAAAGGTGGCGATAACGCCGAAGCCCGCAGAGCCCAGCGCCAATGCCAGGCCATACACCCACACGCGACCCAATACGGCACGGAACGGCAGCGGTTTACCTTTACTGGCTTTCACTGCCGGGCGCGGCAGCGCCAACAGAATCGCCAACAGCGCCACTCCCATGATCGTGAGCGACAGCCCTTCTAAACCACCGTAGTGATAACAGAGCACCCCAAGCGGCGCGCCAAGCGCCATCGCGCCATACGTCGCAATGCCATTCCACGAAATAACGCGACCAATATGTATGGAGCCGACCACGCCGACACCCCACAAAGTGGCTCCGGTTCCGGCAAAGCTCTGGCCAATCCCTAAAATGACACGCCCGAGGCACAGCAACACCAGGCTAAGGATACCGGCATGGCTGCTACCCATCCCCGCCAGCATGTAGCTCAGGCCGCTAAGAAACGCGCCGCACAGGCCAAACACCACCACCTTTTTCGGCCCCAGCGCATCGGCATAACGCCCGGCATGCGGTCGGCTAAGCAGCGTAGCGAAGTATTGCAAACTGATGACCAACCCGGCCCAGAAGGCGCTATATCCCATTACATCATGGACATAGCCAGGCAGCACGGCCAGCGGCAGGCCGATAGTGAGGTAGCTTGCGAAGTTAAAAATAACGACGGACAAAATCCGCAGATTAAGACGCCATCCGCTAAGCGCCGATTCGGCGGCGTTTTCAGGCATGAGAATTAAACCCAGATATTTACAACAGTGTTTCACTATTACCACGTCAGCGCACAGAAATCAGCATCCACTTTAAGAATATCGTCGTCAGGCGAAGGGCTTACGAAGCACTACACTTGAACAGGCAAAATGACATAAGGACGTACACATGACACATCCTCAGCCTGATCAGGCGGGTTTACACATTCTCTTAAAACTGGCTGCGCTGGTGGTGATCCTCGCCGGTATCCACGCTGCCGCCGATATCATCGTGCAACTCTTACTGGCGCTCTTTTTCGCCATCGTACTCAACCCGTTAGTCAGCTGGTTTATCCGCCGGAAACTGTCGCGCCCGGTCGCCATCACCATCGTCGTGCTGGTTATGCTGATCGTCCTCACCGCGCTGGTTGGCGTGCTGGCCGCGTCGATAAACGACTTTATGACCCTGTTGCCAAAGTACAACCGCGAATTTACGCGCAAATTTCTCGATCTGCAGCAAATGGTGCCGTTCCTCAACCTGCACATGTCGCCGGAACGCATGCTGCAACGGATGGACTCCGAGCGAGTAATGACCTTTGCCACCACGATGATGACCCAACTCTCCAACGCCATGGCCAGCATCCTCCTGCTGGTAATGACCGTCGTGTTTATGCTGTTTGAAGTCCGCCATGTGCCTTATAAACTGCGTTTCGCGCTGCGTAACCCGCAGATCCACATTGCCGGGTTGCACCGTGCGCTGAAAGGCGTGTCGCACTATCTGGCGCTGAAAACCCTACTCAGCTTATGGACGGGAGTCATTGTCTGGCTGGGTTTGGTGCTGCTGGATGTGCAATTCGCCCTGATGTGGGGGGTACTGGCGTTTTTGCTCAACTATGTTCCCAATATCGGTTCCGTGATCTCCGCCATTCCGCCAATGCTCCAGGCATTACTGTTTAATGGCGTTTATGAATGCCTGCTGGTGGGCGCGCTCTTTCTAGTGGTGCATATGATCATCGGCAATATTCTGGAGCCACGTATGATGGGCCACCGTCTCGGCATGTCGACGCTGGTGGTATTTTTATCCTTATTAATCTGGGGCTGGCTGCTCGGCCCGGTGGGTATGCTGTTGTCGGTTCCCCTCACCAGCGTATGTAAAATCTGGATGGAGACCACCACCGGGGGGAGCAAGCTGGCTATTTTACTCGGACCAGGCCGCCCCAAAAGCCGGTTGCCAGGATAAATGACCTACCAACGAGGGTAGTTTTATATTTATCTTATTAACGTTAGAGTGAAGAAAATAATTGCGCCTGCTTTATTGCAGGCGTTTTTACGATAAAAAATGACAGTACTAAAACTTCCTGAAATTTGCCTTAAGCGAACCTTATAAATATAACACGTCTATACCCCGAATAATTACGCCCTTCAGAATCAGCCTAACAGACTGTAATGCATAAGATTAGTGATATATAACCACCGTTATCGCCTTATCATCATGGTTGCACTGTACACAATGATATTTTATTATCCGCCCACTCAGGCTTACTCCGCAAAATGCGGCAATATGCTTATAAAAAGCCGGGCAGCAGTATCACTCACTTTAAAAACACCCAATATTCGCAAACAAAAATGGCAATCTGCACCGTTTTTATTAGCAGAATTTCCCATTTTCATCATGGCGTTGGATTAATTCCAGAAAGTAAGTGTGTCTTCAATCTTAAATTATTTGATACGGAGTTCTCATGAAGAAGATTGTTAAATTCCTGGCGGTGATTGCCGTAGCCGGAGCACTGGCAGGTTGTGCGCGTACCGCTATTGTGCAAAATATCGACGCCCCGGTCAGCGCAGGTCACACTCAGTCTCAGGTGCGCGCCGCCATTCTGAAAGCGGGTCAACAACGTCAGTGGGTAATGAACGATGCCGGTCCTGGCGTTATCACGGGTCGTCTGGATAACCGCGGCCACGTTGCCGAAATTCGTATTACTTACGCCGCAGACAGCTACTCAATCAACTACGCAAACAGCCTGAACCTGAAAGCGTCTGATGGTCGAATCCATAAAAAATACAACGCCTGGGTGAACACCCTCGATAAACAAATTCAACAGAATTTGGCTTCAGGCGCCGCGCTTTAATTGCCATCCTGTCTAAAGTCGGGCCGGTAACGGTCCGATAATCCTGATGCATTTAATAAGGTTGTACACGCCATGTATGAACAGGATCCGTTCAGCGCGCTCGAAGCAATAGCGGAAGCGCAGCGTATTGCTTTCGCCCCGATGCTATTCCAGACGGCAGTTTGTCTGCGTAAGTTTGGGCTGCTGGATTTTCTCGATAAGCAAGGAAATCAGGGCGCGACCCTGGATGAAATTGTGCTCGGGAGTGAAGCCGATGAATATGCCGCGAGTGTATTACTCGACATGGCGCTCAGTGGACGAATTATCACGCGCAGTGCAGATCGTTTTTATCTTGCCAAAGTCGGACACTTCCTGCTCCATGATACAATGACGCGTGTGAATATGGATTTTTCGCAGGATGTTTGTTACCAGGGACTCTATTTCCTTGAAGAGGCGTTAAAGCAGGGGAAACCCGCAGGGCTGCGCGTGTTTGGCGAATGGCCGACCATTTACCCGGCATTATCGCAATTACCGAACCCGGCGCGGGAAAGTTGGTTTGCTTTTGACCATTACTATTCCGATGCGGCGTTTAATGCAGCGTTACCGCATATATTCGCCAGCCAGCCGGCAAGTCTGTACGATATAGGCGGAAATACCGGTAAGTGGGCAATAAGCTGCTGCAAATATGACGAAAACGTCGCGGTAACCTTACTGGATTTGCCTGAGCAAATCGCCCTGGCGCAGGAAAATGTCAACGCAGCGGGACTCGCTTCGCGGATCGGCTTCCATGCGATTGATATGCTGGGTGATGCGCCGCTGCCCAACGCAGCGGACATCTGGTGGATGAGCCAGTTCCTGGACTGCTTCTCACCGGAACAAATTGTTGGCATCTTAAGTAAGATAGCCCAGGTCATGAAACCGGATGCCAGACTGTGCGTGATGGAACTGTTCTGGGATGCGCAAAAATTTGATGCTGCGGCATTCAGTTTGAACGCAACGTCGTTGTACTTTACCTGTATGGCGAATGGCAACAGCCGTTTTTACAGCGCGGAGAATTTCTTGCGCTATCTCGACATGGCGGGCTTCGGCGTTGAAAAGCGCCTCGATAACCTCGGGGTGGGACATACTTTATTGATATGTCATAAAAAATAAGAAAGGGCGGCGCCCGCGCCGCCATGATGCCCGGAACGGCATCACTGGATATCACGTTTTTTCGCGGACGCGCGTTTGATGAAATTTGCACTCAAGATTACCGACTGGCAGGCTCGTGCGCCGGGATTAAGTGAAGCGGCGCAGTGGCGCGAATGGTCACAGAACCGCGACGCTATCGATCCGGCGTTACCCCAGGCAAAATTGACCGCACTGCCCATGATGACCGCGCGTCGTCTCAGCTCCGGCAGTCGGCTGGCCGTTGAATGCGGCATCACGCTGCTGCGCCAGCACCAGGTGGAGGCCGTGGTCTTTACCAGCCGCCACGGTGAGCTGGAGCGTAACTTCCGCATTCTGCAAGCGCTGGCGACGGGTCAGGATCTCTCGCCGACCGATTTCGCGATGTCGGTGCACAACTCGGCGGTGGGGAACCTCACTATTGCCGCCCAGCAACCTATCGTCTCCTCTTCGCTTTCCGCCGGGCTGGATACCTTCCAGCAGGGGCTATGCGAAGTGATCTGCTTTTTGCAGGCGGGTTATCAGCGCGTACTGATGGTGGATTTCGATGGCGCGCTCCCGGCGTTTTATCACCCCGGATTGCACCCGGATATGCCAACCTGGGCCTATGCCGTTGCGCTGGTGTTTGAAGCCGGTGAAGATCTGCAATGCACCAGTGAAGCGGCACTCTGCGAAGGCGAGCCACGGTTACCGCAGAGCGTGCAGTTTTTACAGCACTATCTGCGCGACGCGCGTGAATTCACCATTCCCGGTGAGCGCCTGAACTGGCGCTGGAGCCGCGCATGAAACGTCTCGCCTCTCGCCTGAATTGGGTCTGGCGTTTGCTGATGACCGGCCTGTGCTTTGCGCTGTTTGGCATCGGCGGGCTGCTGTTGTCGCTGGTGTGGTTTAACCTGCTGCTGATTGCCGTGCGCGACAAAGCAACGCGCCGCCGCCTCGCGCGCCGCAGCATTGCCGCCAGTTTCCGTCTGTTTTTAAACACCGCGAAAGCGATCGGCGCACTGGATTACCGCATCCACGGCGTTGAAACTCTGCGTCATGAGCGCGGTTGCCTGGTGGTGGCCAACCACCCCACGCTGATTGACTATGTTCTGCTGGCATCGGTGATGCCGGAAACCGACTGTCTGGTTAAAAGCGCGCTGCTGCGCAACCCCTTTCTCGGCGGCGTGGTGAAAGCCGCAGACTACCTGATTAACAGTCAGGCGGATGCGCTGCTTCCCGCCTGTGAACAGCGCCTGCAACAGGGCGATACGATTTTAATCTTCCCCGAAGGCACGCGTACGCGCCCGGGAGAGGCAATGACACTGCAACGCGGCGCGGCAAATATTGCTGTGCGCTGCGGTTGTGATTTACGCATCGTGGTCATCCACTGTAGTGAACATCTGCTGGATAAACACAGCCGATGGTATGACGTCCCACCCCGTAAGCCCATGTTTACCGTGGAAGTACGCGAACGGGTGGCAATAAAACAATTTTTTGATGCGGAATCGCAAGAACCGGCGCTGGCGGCAAGACAGTTGAACCGGCATCTTCTGCATCAATTAACACCGGGTTTTGCACCTTTTTAGGAATGAATGATGCAACAGCTTTATCTTGAAATTAAAAATCTCATCATCAACACACTGAATCTGGATGAACTGAGCGCCGATGACATCGACACCGATGTGGCGCTGTTTGGGGATGGTCTGGGACTGGATTCTATTGACGCGCTGGAATTAGGTCTGGCGATTAAAAACCAGTACGCCGTGGTCTTGTCAGCAGAAAGCGAAGAGATGCGTCAGCACTTCTACTCTGTCGCCACGCTGGCGTCATTTATCCAGGCTCAACGCGCATAAGAGTGGGTTCGCTATGATCGAGAAAAATGAAATTTACCAGGAAGTCTCCACCCTTCTTACCAAACTGTTTGAAATCGACCCGCAGGATATCTCCCCGGACTCCCGCCTGTACGAAGATCTGGAGCTGGACAGCATCGACGCCGTCGACATGATTGTGCACCTGCAGAAAAAAACCGGTAAGAAAATCAAGCCGGAAGAGTTCAAAGCCGTGCGCACCGTACAGGATGTTGTCGACGCGGTAGAACGTTTACTGCAAGAAGAGTAAACCACGATGCGCGGATCCCGCCTCCAATCGGGACTCAGGCTGGTGGCCGCCCTGTTGATGCTCAGCTGGCCATTTGTGGTCTGGTTTGGCCTGACACATAACAGTCTGCACTGGCTGCTGCCTCTGATGGCGCTGATGCTGCTTTTCCGCTTACGGCAAGCCCGGCAGGCGATAGCGCCGTTGCGCGCTGTCAGCGGCGGCGTGGCGGTTGTGGGCATCGCGTTGTGCGCGGCAAGCTGGCTGCTAAAAACCCACCAGTTGCTGCTCTACTACCCGGTGGCGGTCAATCTCATCATGCTGGCGGTATTTGGCGGATCACTCAAAACGGCGATGCCGCTGGTTGAGCGACTGGCGCGCCTGCGTGAACCGCAGTTACCCGCCGCCGCCGTACGGTATACCCGCCGCGTAACGCAAATATGGTGCATCTTTTTTGTGCTGAACGGCGGCATTGCGCTGTTTACCGCCCTGTACGGCGATATGCGTCTGTGGACAGCCTGGAACGGGATGATCGCCTATCTGCTGATGGGCGCGCTCATGGCGGGAGAGTGGCTGGTGCGCCGCCAGGTGATAAAACGAGAGACAACATGAAGACCCTTCCTTTCGCCGCCTGGCTAAACAGCCCGCGCGCTGCCGAAACGCCCATTGCCTGGCTTGGCGATCAAACATGGACGCTGGGACATCTGCGCCATGACGTTTCACAATGCGTAGCGCAATTAACGCAGCAACCCGGCGAACGCTGGGCGCTCTGTTTCGAAAACAGCTACCTGTTTATTGTGGCGCTGTTAGCCTCGCTGCACGCGGGTAAAACCCCGGTCATCCCTGGTCATAGCCGGGTATCACTGCTGGCAGAGCAACAATCCCTGTTCGACGGGGTGTTAAGCGATCGCCCGCTGAACTGGGAAGGGCCACACTATGTGGTGGCATCCGACAATATGCAGACCACAGATGCGCCTGCGTTTCCCGCACTGCGCGAAGATGCCTATGTTGAGCTTTTTACCTCCGGCTCCACCGGGCAGCCGCGCCGGGTTATCAAACCCATCGCCTGTCTGGACAAAGAAGCCGCGTTACTGGCCGCGCGCTTCGCCGATCGCCTGGCCGGATGCCGTGTTGTTGCCTCCGTGGTGCCGCAACATCTGTACGGCCTGACGTTCCGCATCTTTCTGCCGATGTCGCTCGGGTTGCCGCTGCATGCCGCCATGCTCTATTACGCTGAGCAACTGGCCGCGCTCGACGGGCAGCACCGTTACGCCTTTATCAGCAGTCCGGCATTTTTAAAACGCCTCGATCCCCGGCTCTCGCCTCCGCCAGTGTCGCTTATCCTCTCGGCGGGCGGCATGCTGCCCTGGCGCGATGTACAGGAAACGGCGAACTGGCTGGGCGTCTGGCCGGATGAAATCTATGGCAGTACCGAAACCGGGATCCTCGCCTGGCGCTATCGCCAGCAGGATAACATCTCATGGCTGCCGTTCCCCGGCGTGATCATCAAACAGGAAGCGGAGAGCTTTCGCGCACATTCACCGATCATTCCCGAGCCGGATGGCTTGTTGCTCGACGATGAGCTGATTTTCGACGCCAGCGGCACATTCCAGATTGCCGGTCGCCGCGGTCGGGTGGTCAAAATCGAAGAGAAGCGCATTTCACTTAGCGAGATCGAACGCCGCGTACTGGAGCTGGGCGGTATTCGTGAAGCAGCGGCGCTGCCGGTCTCCCGTGGCGGTCGCCAGGGCGTGGGCGTTCTGCTGGTGCTGGACGATGAGATGCGCACGCAATGGCTACGCAGCGACAGTAAAGCTCTGGAGCTGTCGTGGCGACGGGCGCTCATCCCGTGGCTGGAGCCGGTGGCCGTGCCGCGCTACTGGCGCATTCTGGATGAGATCCCGGTCAACAGTATGAACAAGCGGGTTTATGCGCAACTACAGGAGTTATTTCATGAAACCCCATGAAATTGAACGCCGTCAGGCGCAACCACAACACGCGGAAATCGTGATCCAACTGGAGCCGGAACTGTTCTGGTTTCGTGGTCATTTTGCCATTCAGCCTCTGCTTCCAGGCGTTGCACAACTCGACTGGGCGATGCATTACGCCACCACCCTGCTGGCGCCGGAGCACCGCTTTCACAGCATTCAAAGCGTGAAGTTCCAGGCACCCTTGCTGCCGGACAACGTCGTCACGCTGGTACTCGACTGGCACGAAGACAAACAGCAACTGGCCTTCAGCTATCATCGCCATGAGGGTGAAGCACGCCACCTCTGTAGCAGCGGGAAGATTCGCCTATGTCGTTAACATTTACCCCTTGTGTGGTGATCCCTTGTTATAACCACGGCGCGATGATGCCGCGCGTTCTGGAACGTTTGCAGCCTGCGGGTTTGCACTGTTTTGTGGTGGATGACGGCAGTGACGACGCCACGCGGCAGACGCTGGCGTCGCTGGCGCAGACCTACCCTAACCTGACCCTGATACGCCTGGCGCAGAACGCCGGGAAAGGCGAAGCAGTGATCCGTGGTTTGCAGGAAGCCGCACAAGCGGGCTTCACGCACGCGGTGCAGGTGGATGCCGATGGGCAGCATGCCATAGAAGATATCCCGGCGTTACTGGCGCTGGCGGAACAACACCCGCAGGCGCTGATTTCCGGCCAACCGCTGTATGACGATTCGATCCCCCGTTCGCGCCTGTATGGCCGCTGGATCACTCACGTCTGGGTATGGATTGAAACCCTGTCGCTGCAACTGAAAGACAGTATGTGCGGTTTTCGCGTTTACCCGATTGCCCCCACGCTTCAGCTCGCCAGTCGGGTGACGCTCGGCAAACGTATGGATTTCGACACCGAAGTGATGGTGCGACTTTACTGGCAGGGCAATGACAGCTACTTCGTGCCGACGCGCGTGACCTATCCGCAGGATGGGCTGTCGCATTTCGACGCCCTGAAAGATAACGTGCGCATCTCACTGATGCACACCCGCCTGTTCTTCGGCATGCTGCCGCGCATTCCTTCTCTGCTGTTTCGCCGCAATGCCACGCACTGGGCGCAGCAAAAAGAGGTGCAAGGCCTGTGGGGGATGCGCTTTATGCTGCTGGTCTGGCGCGTATTAGGTCGCCGCGCTTTCTCACTGCTGCTCTATCCGGTGGTCGCCGTCTACTGGCTCCTCGCCCGTGATGCGCGCCGGGCATCGAAAAACTGGCTGGCGCGGGTGCGCACCACGCTGGCCGCCCGCCATCTTCCGCGCCCTGCCGGGTTAAACAGCTACCGCCACTTTTTGCGCTTCGGCGAAGCGATGCTGGATAAAGTCGCGGGATGGCGTGGCGAGTTGCACTTTGGCCGCGATGTGGAGTTCGCCCCCGGCGCGGAAGAAGCACTCGGTCTGCACGATGGCAAAGGCAAACTGCTGCTGGCGTCGCATCTGGGTGATGTGGAAGCCAGCCGGGCGCTGGCGCAGATCAACGAGAGCAAGATTATCCATGCGCTGGTGTTTCATGAAAACGCCCTGCGCTTTAAGCAGATCATGCAAGAGATGGCGCCGGAAGCCGGCGTTAACCTTATCCCGGTGAAGCACATTGGCCCGGACACCGCCATGTTGCTGAAAGAGAAGCTTGATCGCGGGGAATGGGTGGCGATCGTCGGCGATCGGCTGGCAGTTAACCCGCAACGCGGCGGCGACTGGCGGGTGAACTGGAGCGAATTTATGGGCCACCCTGCCCCCTTCCCGCAGGGGCCGTTTATTCTCGCTGCGGCGTTACGCTGCCCGGTACTGCTGATGTTTGCATTGCGCCAGCAGGGCAAATTGCGCCTGCACTGCGAAGTGTTCGCCGATCCACTGCCCATGCCGCGCGCCGCAAGGCAGGCCGCTCTGCGCGAGGCAGTCGACCGCTATGCTGCGCGCCTTGAGCACTATGCCCTGCAATCGCCGCTCGACTGGTTTAACTTTTTTGATTTCTGGCGGCTGCCCGATCACGCACCGCAATCCACGGACAAGGAGTAACAGGTGTTAAACGATCCGCGTTTTACCGCCGAAGTAGAACTGACCGTTCCCTTCCACGACGTCGATATGATGGGCGTGGTGTGGCACGGTAACTACTTCCGCTACTTTGAGATTGCCCGCGAGGCGCTACTGAATCAGTTTGATTATGGCTACCGCCAGATGAAAGCGTCCGGCTATGTCTGGCCGGTGGTGGACACCCGGGTGAAATACCGCGATGTGCTGACCTTTGAGCAGCATTTTCGCGTGCGCGCCCAACTGGAAGAGTTCGAAAACCGCCTGAAAATCGCTTATGACATCTTTGATGCCGCCAGCGGTAAACGCACCACCACCGGTTACACTATTCAGGTCGCGGTGGACGAAAAAAGCCGTGAGATGTGCTTTGTCAGCCCGGCAGTGTTGTTTGAACGTATGGGGGTAACACCATGAAATACTGGCCTTTGCTGGCGCTGTTGCTCAGCCCCTTCGTTGGCGCGATCACGCTGGATACGCTGCAACAACGTTTTACCGAACAACCGGTGGTGCGGGCGCATTTCACCCAGACCCGCACCATTAAAGATCTGCCGCAGCCTCTGCGCTCGCAGGGCGAAATGTTGATCGCACGCGACCAGGGTTTGCTGTGGGATCAAAAAGCGCCGTTCCCGATGGCGCTCATGCTTGATGACTCGCGGATGGTGCAAATCATCAACGGTCAGCCGCCGCAGGTGATCACCGCCGAAAACAACCCGCAGATGTTCCAGTTTAACCACCTGCTGCGTGCATTGTTCCAGGCCGATCGCGCCGTTCTGGAGCAAAACTTCCGCATCGATTTTAACGATGTGGGCGCAGGACGCTGGACCCTGAAACTGACGCCGATCACCACGCCGCTGGATAAGATTTTCACCTCTATCGAGCTTGCCGGTCAGCAGTATCTGGACAGCATCCGCCTGAACGACAAACAGGGCGATCTCACCGATATCGCTTTTTCCCAACACCGACTGACGCCCACCACGCTGACCAATGACGAACGCCAACGCTTTGCCGCGCACTAACTCCCCGCGTCCGGCGCTACTCTGGGGACTGCTCTGCCTGATGCTGCTCGGCATGCTGCTGATGCTGCTGCCGAAAGCGCGCATGAACAGCAGCGTGCTGGCGATGCTGCCTGCCCAGGCGATGGGTACGCTTCCCCCGGCGCTGAACGATGGCTTTATGCAGCGCCTCGACAAGCAATTGGTCTGGCTGGTCAGCCCCGGCAAACAGGCCAATCCTGAGGCGGCGAAATACTGGCTTTCCTTACTCAACCAGTCGCAGGCGGTGAACAACCTGAAAGGGCCGATGGATGCGCAAAGCCAGCAAGCCTGGGGCACATTCTTCTGGCAGCATCGTAACGCCCTGCTCGACAGCGCCACTCGCGCGCGTCTGCAAAACGGCGGCGACGCACAGGCACAATGGGTGCTGACGCAGCTCTACTCGGCGTTTTCCGGCGTGAGCGGTAAAGAGCTGCAAAACGATCCGTTGATGCTGATACGCGGCGCACAGCTTGCGATGGCGCAAAACAGCCAGAAGCTGCGGCTGATGGATGGCTGGCTGGTGACGCAGGACGATAAAGGCAACGACTGGTATCTGCTGCATGGCGAACTGGCGGGTTCCTCATTCGATATGCAGCAAACGCACCAGTTTGTTAACACGCTAGCGTCACTGGAAGCGCAACTGAAAGCCCGGTTCCCGCAAGCACAGTTGCTGTCGCGTGGCACGGTATTCTACAGCGATTACGCCAGCCAGCAGGCCAAACGCGATGTCTCGACGCTGGGCATCGCCACTATTCTTGGCGTGATTGCGCTGATTGTCGCCGTGTTCCGCTCCCTGCGCCCCCTGCTGCTGTGCCTGATTTCAATTGCCATTGGCGCGCTGGCGGGCACCGTCGCTACGCTGCTCCTGTTCGGCGAACTGCATCTGATGACGCTGGTGATGAGCCTGAGCATCATCGGGATTTCAGCAGATTACACGCTTTACTACCTGACTGAACGGATGGTGCACGGCGCAGAGGCATCGCCATGGCAAAGTCTCGCCAAAGTGCGTAATGCGTTGTTGCTGGCGCTGGCCACCACCGTTGTCGCCTACCTGATCATGATGCTGGCCCCCTTCCCCGGCATCCGCCAGATGGCGATTTTCGCCGCCGTCGGTCTCAGCGCCTCCTGCCTGACGGTGATCTTCTGGCATCCGTGGCTGTGCCGCGGTTTACCGGTGCGCCCGGTGCCCGCCATGGTGCTGCTTCTGCGCTGGCTGGCGGCCTGGCGGCGCAATAAAAAACTCACCGTTGGTCTGCCAGTAGCACTGGCGCTGTTCTCTCTCGCCGGTCTCGCTACGCTGCGCATTAATGACGATATCAGCCAGTTACAGGCGCTGCCGCAGGGGATCCTGGCGCAGGAGAAAGCCATCACGGCGCTGACCGGGCAAAGCGTCGATCAGAAATGGTTTGTGATTTATGGCGATACGCCGCAGCAAACGCTGGAGCGGTTAGAAGCGTTTACGCCGCAACTGGAGCAAGCGCGCAAACAGGGGATGATTTCGGGTTTCCGCACCCTCCCGATTAACTCACTGACGCGACAACAGCAGGATCTGGAGCTGCTGAAAAACGCGACACCTGCCGTGTCGCGCACGCTACAAGCCGCAGGTATGGCAAATGTTGCGCCAGACCTCAGCCCGATGAGCGTTACCGTTGAACAGTGGCTTGCCAGTCCGGCCAGTGAAGGCTGGCGGTTACTGTGGTTAACGCTGCCCGGTGGGCAAAGCGGCGTGCTGGCCCCGGTCGACGGTGTTAAAGACAGCGCCGCACTTAGCGCGCTGGCAAAAACGCAACCGGGCATCGCCTGGGTAGATCGCAAAAGCGCGTTTGATGAACTGTTTGCGCTGTACCGGCTGGTGTTAACCGGGTTGCTGTTCGTGGCGCTGGCGGTGATTGCCGCAGGCGCGATGCTGCGTCTGGGCTGGAAAAAGGGGCTGATAAGCCTTGTGCCATCAGTACTGTCGCTCGGTTGCGGGCTGGCGGTGTTATCACTGAGCGGTCACGCGGTGAACCTGTTTTCCCTGCTGGCGCTGGTGCTGGTACTGGGGATCGGCATCAACTACACGCTGTTTTTCAGCAACCCGCGCGGCACGCCGCTTACCTCATTGCTGGCTATCACGCTGGCCATGATAACCACGTTACTCACCCTGGGGATGCTGGTGTTCAGCGCCACTCAGGCTATCAGCAGTTTCGGCATTGTGCTGGTCAGCGGTATTTTTACCGCCTTCCTGCTTTCGCCCCTCGCAATGCCAGCAAAAAAAGAGAGAAAACGATGATTCGCCCCCTCTGGACTGGCGTCGCGCTTGCCGCCGCCCTGCTGCTCACCGGATGCAGCCACTCAACCCATACCCCCGACAGCAGCCGCCCGCAAGCGTGGCTGGAACCGGGAACCCGCGTGACGCTGCCTGCACCGGGGATCGCGCCAGCGGTGAACTCCCAGCAGCTATTAACCGGCAGTTTTAACGGGCAAACCCAGTCATTGCTGGTGATGATGACCGCCGACGACAAAAAAATCACCCTTGCCGGGCTCTCGTCGGTGGGGATCCGTTTATTCCTCGTCACCTATGACGAACGCGGGATCCATACCGAGCAGTCGATCGTCGTGCCGCAACTGCCACCCGCCAGCCAGGTACTGGCCGACGTGATGATCAGCCACTGGCCGATTGCCGCCTGGCAGCCGCAGTTGCCAAAAGGCTGGACGCTGACCGATCACGACGATAAACGCGAACTGCGTAACGCGAGCGGGAAGCTGGTGACGGAAATCACCTACCTGCAACGCAAAGGCAAACGCGAGCCGATCAGCATCGAGCAGCATGTCTTTAAATACCACATCACCATTCAATATTTGGGTGACTGAGATGATCTACATTTCCGCCATCGGCATGGTGAACGCGCTGGGACGCACCCTGGATGAGATAGCCACCAACCTGACGCGCGGCCATGCGCCGGGGATGCACACCCGTACCGGCTGGTTGCAGGGGCAAACGGAAGTGGTGCTCGGCAGCGTGGACGGCGAACTGCCCGCCATTCCGCCGCAGATGGATGCCCACCGCAGCCGCAATAATCAACTGCTGCTGGCGGCGCTGGAACAAATCCAGCCAACGGTGGATGAGGCGATTGCCCGCTATGGCCGCGACCGTGTGGCGGTGGTGCTGGGCACCAGTACTTCCGGTCTGGATGAAGGGGATCTGCATGTCCGGCTTTCGCTCAACGGGGAAGAGAGCCTTGCATGGCGCTACCCACAGCAGGAGCTGGGCGATCCATCGCGCTTTTTAAGCCGCTGGCTGGCGCTGGAAGGCCCGTCGTTTACCGTTTCCACCGCGTGCTCTTCCAGCGCGCGCGCCATTATCAATGGTTATCGCCTGATTGAAGCCGGTCTGGCGGATGTGGCGATTGTCGGCGGCGCAGATACCCTGAGCCGGATGCCGGTCAACGGATTTAACAGTCTGGAGTCGTTTTCCCCTACGCTGTGCCAGCCGTTTGGCCGTGACCGCTGCGGCATTACGATTGGCGAGGCATCGGCGTTGATGGTGCTGACCCGTGAGCCGCAGCCGCTGGCGCTACTCGGCACCGGCGAATCCAGCGATGCATGGCATATTTCCGCACCGCATCCGCAGGGCGAAGGGGCGATCCGCGCTATCAATATGGCGCTGGCGCAAGCCAGGCTCACGCCGACCGATGTGGGGTATATCAATCTGCATGGCACCGCCACACCGCTCAACGATCAGATTGAATCAGCGGTCGTGCACGCGCTGTTTGGCGACGGTGTGCCGTGCAGCTCCACCAAACACTTAACCGGGCACACGCTGGGCGCAGCGGGCATTACGGAAGCGGCGCTGAGCGCGCTGATCCTGCAACGCGACCTGCCGCTGCCGCCTCAGGATTTTAGCCGCGGGCCTGTCGATCCAACGCTCCCGGCCTGCGGCCTGTTGTTGCGCGCACAGCCACTGGCGAACCCGGTCATTTTATCCAACTCCTTCGCCTTTGGCGGAAACAACGCCAGTATTTTGCTGGGGAGAGTGACATGATTCAGTACCTTACGGCGGGGGAGTATCTGCCCCATGACGCGCCAATGATCCTGCTGGAAGACGTTATTTCGGTAACGGATGACGATGCCCACTGCCGGGTGAGAGTGAATCAGGGCGGCGTGCTGTCGCCCTTTATGGATGCACAAGGCAACCTGCCCGGCTGGTATGCACTGGAGCTGATGGCGCAGTGCATTGGCGTCTGGTCCGGCTGGCACCGCCTGCAACGCGGCGAAGAGAGCATTGCGCTGGGTATGGTGCTCGGCGCGCGGGAGCTGACCTGCGCCGCAGGCTCATTGCCCGCAGGCGCAGTGCTGGATGTGCACGCCAAACTGCTGATGCAGGATGCGCGTTTCGGCAGCTTCGACTGCACTATCCAGATTGGCGCAGACACCGTTTCTGTCGGGCGCATCAACACCTTCCAGCCGACGAAAGACGAGCTTAGCTCGCTGTTTCATCAACCACACACATCGAAAGGGGCAGAGGCATGAATCGTTCCGTACTTGTTACCGGAGCCAGTAAAGGCATCGGCCGCGCCATTGCCCAACACCTTGCCGCCGATGGTTTTACCGTTGGCGTGCACTATCATCGTGACGAAAACGGTGCGCAGGAAACGCTGCATGCTATTGAACAGGCGGGCGGCGCGGGTCGTCTGCTGAGTTTTGATGTCGGCAACCGCGAACAGTGTCGCCGCGTTCTGGAACAGGATATTGAGCAGCACGGTGCCTGGTATGGCGTGGTCAGCAATGCAGGTATCACTCGTGACGCGGCGTTCCCGGCACTGAGCGATGATGACTGGGATGCGGTGATCCACACCAATCTCGACAGCTTCTACAACGTGATTCAACCCTGCATCATGCCAATGATTGGCCTGCGCAAAGGCGGACGCATCATTACCCTCTCGTCGGTTTCCGGGGTGATGGGCAATCGCGGCCAGGTTAACTACAGTGCGGCAAAAGCCGGTATTATCGGCGCCACAAAAGCGCTGGCGATTGAACTGGCGAAACGCAAAATCACCGTCAACTGCATCGCACCGGGGCTGATTGATACCGGCATGATTGAAATGGAAGAAGCCGCGCTGAAAGAAGCGATGGCGATCATCCCGATGAAACGTATGGGCCAGGCGCAAGAAGTGGCCGGGCTTGCCAGCTATTTAATGTCAGATATTGCGGGTTACGTGACCCGCCAGGTTATTTCCATCAACGGGGGAATGTTATGACACGTCGCGTCGTCATTACCGGCATGGGCGGCGTCACCGCCTTTGGCCAGAGCTGGCAGGAGGTGTCAAAACGTCTGCTGGCCTACGAAAACGCCGTCCGCAAAATGCCGGAGTGGCAAATTTACGACGGTCTGCATACCCTGCTTGGCGCACCGATTGATGATTTCACGTTGCCGGATCACTACACCCGCAAGCGTATCCGTGCGATGGGCCGCGTGTCGCTGCTCTCCACCCGCGCCAGCGAACTGGCGCTGGAACAGGCCGGGTTGATTGACGATCCGGTATTAACCCGCGGCAATACCGGCATCGCTTACGGCTCATCGACCGGCAGTACCGGCCCGGTGAGCGAGTTCGCCACCATGCTGACCGAAAAACACACCAACAACATCACCGGCACAACCTATGTGCAGATGATGCCGCACACCACGGCGGTGAATACCGGGCTGTTTTTCGGCCTGCGCGGACGCGTTATCCCCACCTCCAGCGCCTGTACGTCCGGTAGCCAGGCCATTGGTTATGCCTGGGAAGCGATTCGTCACGGTTATCAAGACGTGATGGTCGCAGGCGGCGCAGAAGAGCTGTGCCCGTCGGAAGCAGCGGTGTTTGATACGTTGTTTGCCACCAGCCAGCGCAACGATGAACCGAAAACCACGCCATCCCCGTTCGATGCCAGCCGCGATGGTCTGGTGATCGGCGAAGGCGCAGGCACGCTGATTCTGGAAGAGCTGGAACATGCGAAGGCGCGCGGCGCGACCATTTTCGGCGAAATCGTCGGCTTTGCCACCAACTGCGACGCCGCACATATCACCCAGCCACAGCGGGAAACCATGCAAATCTGTATGGAGCAGGCGCTGAACATTGCCGGGCTCAGCCCGCTGGATATTGGCTATATTTCCGCACACGGCACGGCGACCGATCGCGGCGATATTGCAGAAAGCCAGGCAACGGCGGCCATCTTTGGCGATAATGTTCCCATCTCGTCGCTGAAAAGCTACTTCGGTCATACCCTTGGGGCATGCGGCGCGCTGGAAGCCTGGATGAGCCTGCAAATGATGCGTGAAGGCTGGTTTGCGCCGACGCTCAACCTGACCACCCCGGATGAGCAGTGCGGCGCACTGGATTACATCAAGGGTGAAGCGCGCCGGATCGATTGCGAATACCTGCAAAGCAATAACTTCGCTTTTGGCGGCATCAACACCTCCATCATTATTAAACGTTGGGCATAACGTATGTATCGGGTAGTACTGGGTCATATCTCCGCACTGAGCACAGGCGACATTCCGCCCGCGCTCAGACAACAAGCGCCGCAGGGCAAACGCCGGGAGAGCTGGCTTGCCGGGCGGGCGTTGCTGGCGCGCGAGTGTTCTCCGCTACCTGATATTGTCTACGGCGAGCAAGGCAAACCGGCGTTCGTCAATGGGACGCCGCTGTGGTTCAACCTGAGTCACAGTGGCGATCGCATCGCGCTACTGTTGAGCGATGAGGGCGAAGTGGGTTGCGATATTGAAGTGATCCGCCCGCGCGCCAACTGGCGCACGCTGGCTAATGCGGTATTTAGCCAGGCGGAACATGATGAACTGGAGCAATGGCAGCCAGAGCAGCAGTTGGCGGCGTTCTGGAAAATCTGGACGCGCAAAGAAGCCATTATCAAGCAGCGCGGCGGCAGTGCCTGGCAAATTGTCAGCGTTGACAGCCGCAACACGCCTCATCTCAATGTCAGCCACTGTCAGGTTGGCGAGGTGAGCCTGTCAGTCTGCACGCCGACGCCGTTTACGCTTTCGGCTGATCTGCTCGCGACGCCCCCGGCAGAAAGATAACCAGCACGCCCGCCACAATCACCAGCACGCCAAGCGCGCCACGCCACGAAAACGGTTCATGCCAGCCGGGAAGCCAGATGGCGGCAGCCCACACCAGAATATAACTCAGGCTGAGCAGGGCATAGGCTTTGCTCAGCGGCAGGCGATGCAGGGCAAAAAACCAGCATCCCATCGACGCCACATACCCCAGCAAACCAAGCAGCAGCATGAACGTCCCTTTCTGCGGTTGCAGCACAGCGCTGATAAACGACCAGGAGGGCGCAACCGGCGGCAGTACCTGCATTGCCGAGCGCAGCAGTAACTGTGCGACACTGACCAGTAACACACTCATCAGCGCCCAGACCACGCCCTTCATAGCGAACTCCCCAACAGCACAATGCCGATAATGATCAGTAGCACGCCAACCGCATGGCGGGCGGTCACCCGCTCACGCCAGACGAAGCGCGCGGCCAGCGTGACCCAGACGAAATTGAGGCTCAGCATCGGGTACGCGACCCCGACGGGAAGACGCTGCAATACCAGCAACCACAGCGCCATGCCCGCGCCCAACGCGGCCAGCGCCAGCCCCAGCCACAGGCCAACGTGCCTGCCGCGATGCCCGGGCGTTGCCGGGCGCGTCGCCTGTTTCTGGCACAGTTGCCCGGCGCAGCTCAACAGGCTTGCCAGTGCGAGCAGCAACCAGCTCATCATTGCGGATAATACTGAATAAAGACCATACGCCCCTGTACATAGACGTTATCCGGCTTCGGGATCGGCAGCCGGGTAAAGTCATCCGGTTTAGATTGATGCAGTACCAGCGACACAACCCCCTGCTGACGGCGTTGCGCCAGCCAGTCGCTGAAGTTGTCTTCCTCCACAAACCGATCTTTCGCATCCGGGTAGGCCAGGCCATAGGTCAGTTCACCGCGCGAGCCGAACATAATGATATCGGAACGCTTCAGTTCCCAGGCCAGTCCCGCTGCCACGCCCACATTGTCAGTCAGCACGTAACGGCTTGGCTTCAGCGCATCGTTAACAAAGTTGATGAGAAATTGCGGCTGTTTGGAGTCCATGACCTTATCCGGGATCACCGTCCCCACCACCAGCGCCAGCCCCAGCGGGCAGAGCGCGGCCAGCGCCCAGCGCTGTTCACTGGTTTTCAGCGCCAGCCAGCCAAACAACGCCCATACGCCAAAGGCAAAGGCCGCCAGCCAGGCTTTATACAGCTCAATGGGCATCCACACCGGGTGTTTCAGGAATCCCCACGGCGAGACGATAATCGCAGCGATAAGACCGACCACACCAAAGACGATATTGATCCACGCATTAATACGCAATGCCCGTCCACCTGTCTGTGCGAGGGCCAGCGCATAGCGCGCCATCAGGATCGCCAGCGGCGCAAAACAAGGCAGGATATAGGTTGGCAGCTTACCCTTCGCGATGCTGAAAAACAGCAGCGGCATCACCACCCAACCGAACAGGTAAAAAGCCTCTTGCAAACCAGACTTACGCGCCATCCAGCCCGTTTTCAGCGCACCGGGCAGCAACGCCAGCCACGGCAAACTTCCGGCAATCAGGAACGGAATGTAATACCAGAACGGCGCTTTATGCTGCGCATCCTGCTGGGCAAACCGTTGAATATGCTCGACCCAGAAGAAGTAGCGCCAGAAATCCGCTTCACGCGCGGCAATCGCCAGCCCCCAGGGCAGCACCGTCAGCACGCAGCAGAGAATGGCTAACCAGCCCCACAGCAGCACCTCTTTCCAGCGCTTTTGCGTTATCACCCACGGCAGCACGCCCAGCACCGGCACGGCCAGCGCCAGGAAGCCTTTGGTCATCACGCCCATACCGCAAGCAATGCCCAACAGCGCATAACCGGCGAATTTGCCACCGCGCGTTTGCGCCTGGGCAGCCAGCCAGAAGCTGTACATCGCCAGCGTCATCCACAGCGTAATCATCGGATCCAGCACGGCATAGGTGCCGATGCCGTACACCAGAAACGCCGTCAGAAAGATAACGCAGGAAAGCACGGCAATCGCTTTGTCGCGCCACATTTTCCACGCCAGCGCCACAACCAGCAGCGCCGAAACGGTAATGGAAAAGACAGAACCAAAACGCACCGCAAAATTGTTATGCCCAAACAGCCACTGACCGATGCTGTTGATCCAATAACCCGCGATGGGTTTTTCAAAATAACGCAGCCCCAGGAAATGAGGCACGACCCAGTCACCGCTGTTAAGCATCTCCCGGCTGATCTCCGCATAGCGGGTTTCATCCGGTTGCCAGAGCAGGCGGTATTCAAGGGGTACAAGGTAATAGAGAACAAATAGCGCAACCAGACCCAACACAGCGTTAGTGGATTTCATTACCTGGTACTCAACAGTTGTTGGCAACCCAGCCAGCCTTCCCGGCCAGCCACTTCTCCGCGCACCACTTTCCCCACCGGCAGCGTGCTGACATCCGTCGGCAATAGCTGACTCAGTGGGCAAAAGGCGATCTCTTCGCGCGCGGCCATACTCAGCAATTCATCAAAACCGTCTGCACCGATAATGCCTTCCACTTCCGCGTGGATGGTATAAACCGGCGTACCGTTATCCCGGTGGATACAGTCAAGAATAAAACGGTTGTAGTTCGCCGCATCGACGCGCGTGCCCACCACCTCGTCCCAGGTCGGCAGCGTCACGGGGATCTGCGGGACAGCGCACTCCTCGTCCGTGAGCTGCGGCCGGAAAGGTCGGGTGCCGCGGCAGTCGCTGTTATAGCGAAAATTAAACGCATTTTTGGCTTTCACCACCCGCTGATCCGCACGCCAGCCCGCCACGGCGGAACAGGTCACGGCCCGACCGATGATCATTTCCAGCGCCAACAGGCCTCGTTCGATTTCAGCTTCCAGCTTCGGTTGATCCCACACGCCGCTCCAGCACTGCCAGCCATGATGATCCCAGGCGTGCAGGCCAACTTCATGCGTCTGCGCAGTGGCGCGAATCACCTCTGCATTACCTTCGCCGATGATCTTCCCCGGCCACGCCGTACCGGCCAGCAGGATATCCCACCCGTAGAGGGATGCTGCGCGCGAGCGCAGCATCTTCCACAGAAATTGCGGCTTAAGCAGGCGCCAGATATGGCGCCCCATGTTGTCCGGCCCGACGCTGAAGAAAAAGCTCGCCTGAATATTGTGCTTTTTCAACAACGTCAGCAGACGCGGCACACCATCGCGGGTGCCGCGAAAGGTGTCGACATCAATGCGTAAGCCGACTGACTTCATGCGTTTTTCTCATCCGAGAGTTCTACGGTACGCAGGAAGAAATCCAGCGTCTCATCAATGGTCTGGCGCATATCGACTTTCGGCTCCCAGTGCAGGCAGCGTTTCGCGTTACGAATGCTCGGCTTACGGTGCTCAACGTCCTGATACCCTTTGCCGTAGTAACTGCTGCTCTCCACTTCGCGGAAACCGGCGAACGGCGGGAAGCGGTCACGCAGCGGGTGCTTCTCGAAGCTTGCCAGCAGCATTTCTGCCAGTTCTTTAATACTGGCTTCGTTCTCCGGGTTACCAATGTTGATGATCTGCCCGTCGCAACGCCCTTCTTTGTTCTCAATAATGCGGAACAGCGCTTCGATGCCGTCGCTGATATCGGTGAAGCAGCGTTTTTGCTTGCCGCCCTCGATCAACTTGATCGGCGACCCTTCCACCAGGTTGAGGATCAGTTGGGTGATCGCACGTGAGCTGCCGATACGCGCCGCATTGAGGTTATCCAGGCGCGGCCCCATCCAGTTAAACGGACGGAACAGCGTAAAGCGCAGGCCCTCTTTCTCGCCATAAGCCCAAATCACCCGGTCCAGAAGCTGTTTGGACACCGAATAGATCCAACGCTGTTTGTTGATCGGACCGACCACCAGGTTGGAGTTGTCTTCGTCGAACACTTTGTCGGTGCACATGCCGTACACTTCTGAAGTAGACGGGAAAATGATGCGTTTATTGTATTTCACGCAATCACGGATGATTTTCAGGTTCTCTTCAAAATCAAGTTCAAATACGCGCAGCGGGTTGCGGGTGTATTCGATTGGCGTCGCGATCGCCACCAGCGGCAGCACCACGTCGCATTTCTTGATGTGGTACTCGATCCACTCGGAGTGAATGCTGATATCGCCTTCCACAAAGTGGAAACGCGGGCAGTCGAGGAAACGGCTGATGGCGTCTGAACCAATATCCAGACCATAAATTTCGTAGTTATCGTCATTCAGCAGGCGTTCAGTCAGATGGTTACCGATAAAGCCGTTCACGCCGAGGATCAATACGCGCGTGCGGCGTTTCACCGCAACCACTGGCTTGCTGGTTAACAGCGCACCGGCCACCAGACCGAGAGACTGCGCCAGTTGCCCACCCTGCATATAGACGCCGTTGTCCATTTGCCCGGTGAGAATTTCCAGCGCGCCTTCAGCACAAGCCACCACCAGCGGAGAGACCGACAGCACTGTACCGGCTCTGGCCGCAGCAATGTCGTTACGCACGCGGGATTTCCAGACGATAAATTTGTGTGTCCCGGCAAAGCTGTATGCGCCCGGCCACGGGTCAGATACCGCACGCACCAGGTTGTGCAGGGTTTGCGCCGGCAGTTCCCAGTCGAGACGCCCATCTTCCGGGGTACGACGACCGTAGTAGCTGGCTTTGCTGTCATCCTGCGCAGTTTCCGTGAAGGTCTGCGCTTTAATGGTAGGCAGCGCGCTACGCAGCAGCGTTTGCGCGGCTTCACTCAGTTTACGGTGCAGCGACATCGCTTCATCGCTGTCGGCAATGGCGACTTTCTGCTGAGCCACAATCGCGCCCGCATCGGCACGCGCCACCATGCGGTGCAGCGTCACGCCCGTTTCCGTTTCACCGTTCACCAGCACCCAGTTCAGCGGCGCACGTCCACGGTAGGCCGGCAGCAGGGAACCGTGCAGATTAAACGCGCCGAGACGCGCGCTGTTGAGGATCTTGTCGCACAGCAGATTGCGGTAGTAGAACGAGAAGATCACATCCGCGTTGAGATCGCGAATGCGATCGACCCACAGCGGGTGGTTAACGTCTTCCGGGGCATACACCGGAATACCGCGTTCTGCGGCAATGCGCGCGACGGAACCGAAAAAGTGGTTTTCATTGGCGCTGTCCGGGTGGGTAAAAATCGCCGCAACCTCAAACCCGGCGTCCAGCAACGCCTGAGTGCCGACACAACCCATATCGTGATAGGCAAAGACAACAGCTTTCATTGATTATTTTCCTCTTGCGGAGCGTCATGCTCCTGACGAACAACACGTTGAATAAAATAGCGTGGACGGGCGCGAACATCGTTGTAGATACGGCCGATGTACTCCCCAAGGAGCCCCATACCGATAAACTGCGCGCCGATAAACGTAAACAGGATGGCAAAGAGCGTAAACACGCCTTCGCCTGCCCACTGCGGGCCAAATGCCAGACGTAAAACCACCAGTAACACCGCCAGCGAAAAGCCCGCCAGGGCAATCACGCTGCCCACAACGCTGAGCAAGCGCAGCGGCGTGGTGGTCAGGCAGGTCACCAGGTCGTACATCAGGTTAATCAGACGCAGAAAGCTGTATTTCGAATCGCCAAACTCGCGCTCGGCGTGCTGCACCGGGATCTCCACCGCTTTACGGGCGAAGGTATTAGCGAGGATCGGAATGAAGGTGCTGCGCTCATGGCAGTGCAACATAGCGTCGACAATATGGCGGCGATAAGCACGCAACATGCAGCCATAATCCCCCATCGCTTTACCGGTGGTCCGTTGGATCAACCGGTTAACGGTGCGTGACGCCATTTTGCGGAACACGCTGTCCTGGCGATGCTGACGCACGGTGCCCACCACGTCATAACCTTCGTTCGCCTTCGCCACCAGCCGCGGGATCTCTTCCGGCGGGTTTTGCAGGTCGGCATCCAGTGTGATGATCAAATCGCCTGTCACATGGCTGAAGCCCGCCATGATTGCGGAGTGCTGGCCGTAGTTACGGTTCAGCAGCACCGCCACGGTATGGCTACCGGGCTGTTCTGCTGCCGTAGTGAGGATCTGCGCCGAGTTGTCGCTGCTGCCGTCATCCACCAGCAGAATTTCATAGTCGATACCGAGAGTGTCGCAACTGCCGGTTGTACGACGGATCAGCTCGGGTAAGCTCTCTTCTTCGTTAAAGACCGGGATCACCACGGAGACTTTTTCAACGGGAGGCAGGATAAACATATCAGCGTCCTGCGATGTGATGGAGCGCGTCAATGACGCGGGTTGTGTCGTCATGGGTCATGTCCGGGAACAGGGGGATAGAGCAAATGCGCGCACTGTTCCACTCGGTATTCGGTAACGAGACAGGAAAGTGTTCGCGGTAATACTTCTGCGTATGCGCAGCGCGGAAATGCAAGCCGGTGCCGATGCCCTGCGCTTTTAGCGTTTCCATTAATGCATCGCGGGTGATGCCGCAACGCTGCTCGTCGACACGCAGAATAAACAGATGCCAGGCATGCTGATGCGGCCATGACGGCAGCGCCAGCGGCTGGAAAGGCGTATCGGCGAGTTCGCGCAAGTAGCGCTGCGCAATCTCGTGGCGACGGGCATTCGCCGTTTTCAGCTTGCCGAGCTGCACCAGCGCGATGGCGGCATTAATATCGGCAAGGTTGTATTTGAAACCCGGAGAGATAACTTCCGCCTGCGGCGCGCGACCGTGCGTCTGACGATCGTAGGCATCCACCCCGAGGCCGTGGAATTTGAGACTGCGAATGCGGTTGGCCAGTTGCTCATCGTCCGTCACCACCAACCCGCCTTCAGCGCAGGTCATATTTTTGATGGCATGGAAGGAGAAAATCGCGGTTCCCTGCCCACCAACGTGGTGTTCTTTGTAGTACGTACCGGCAGCATGCGCGGCGTCTTCAATCACCGCAATGCCGTGCTTTTCGCCCACCGCGCGGATAGCGTCGATATCCGCCGGAGCCCCGGCGTAGTGCACCGGAATAATCGCCCGGGTGCGCGGAGTAACTGCCGCGTCAATCGCTTCCGGCGTGACCATCAGCGTATCTTTGTCGACATCAATCATTACCGGCGTTGCGCCCAGCAGCACGATCATATTGAGCGTGGACACCCAGGTCATTGATGGCGTAATGACTTCATCCCCCGGCCCGATGCCCAACGCCATCAGCGTCACGTGCATCCCGGCCGTCGCCGAGCTCACGGCAATGGCATGACGGTTACCGGTTAACGTACAGAAAGCCTCTTCCAGAGCCTGATTTTTCGGGCCGGTCGTGATCCAACCTGATGCCAGCACTTGCTGGATAGCGGCGAGTTCTTCCTCCCCCATTGAGGGGCGTGAGAACGGTAGAAAATCACTCATCTTCTTTTCCCTGCGTCACAGACGCGTTAAAGGACCCCACAAAGACACTTTGCGGCTATTGAGTAAAATGGCGGATGGAAGTTAAACCGAAATATAATGAACGTCCGGTTGTCCCAATAATCATTAATCACAACTTATTTCTGAATATTATCAATTGAATATTAGGACAAGATTAAGAAAAGAGGGAAATAAGAAATATAATATTGTTGAAATATCAAATAAAAACAATAAGTTAAATCATATTCATGCGAAGGATCGATGTGATCAATGTCAAATAACTGTAACAATCCACGCCCTGGCACTGTATACAAGGGCGTGGATGTGCCTATTTAAACAACACGGCAACAAGATCAAAAAAAATAATACTGTTATGCAATTAATTATTTCAATCGTAACCGTTGAAATATATTAAATAGCGTTAATAAATTACGAAAGATTCTGCGGGAAGCCGGCAGGCAATTCGCTGGCGGCACAGGCAATCACGCTGTCGTTATTGGCACCGCAGTCACGCACATAGGTAATTGTGGCAAATTCATCAATCACTTCCGTCGGGTAAGCCGGGCCTGCTGCGCGGTAAGACTCCATCAGCGGAATATGATCGTTCTGGAAGCAGACCGTTTTTTCCGGGTTGTTGATCACCCAACGCGGGAAGAAAATGGTGCCGTGGAACAGGCGGTCGCCGAGGTTCACAATCAGGCTGACATCGGTGCCGGTTGGCTCAGTCCAGGAAATTTTATAGATACTTTCGCCTACGCGAACGATAAATGCTTTTTGATCTTTCACCCAGCGATTCGCCACAATGCCGCTGTGAATGCGGTAGTCGAGCGTGGCGTCGTTTTTCACGTAAATCTCGTAGTTCCAGCCATTATCGTAGGTATAAACCAGATGTTTGCCGACGAAGCCGCTTAAATCGTGTTTATCAAAGGTGCTCATTTTTTCTCTCCTCTGTTGGAATACCGCCATCGTACGCCTGCAAAAAATCAATAAAAAACGCTATATTTGCATCACATTCATTCAATTTTTAGATGAGTTATGCACAAGACCACGCTGGAACAATGGGCGCTACTGCAAAAAGTGGTGGAGCTGGGCAGCTTTGCGAAAGCCGCCGAAGAGACGCACCGCAGCCAGTCTTCGGTGAGCTATAACCTGGCGCTGTTGCAGGAAAGACTGGGCGTTGCGTTATTGATGCAAGAGGGGCGGCGCGCGGTGCTGACGCCTGCTGGCGAGCAGTTGCTTAAGCAGGTCAACCCGCTGCTGAAAGCCTTTGACTGGGTGGAAACCCGCGCGGCCACGCTGCGTAACGGCATGCGTACGCGGCTGGATCTGGTGGTGGACAGCATTTTTCCCCGCTCGCGGTTATTCGCCATTTTGCGCCAGTTTCAGCAATGCTACCCACAAACACAGGTGCGCCTGACCGAAGTCCTGGAAACCGCCTCTGCCGACCTGCCAGTGCATGCGCAGGCGGATGTGATGATTTTGACTCGCCGCCAGGATCTGACCGGGCGCGGCGAATGGCTGATGAATATCGATTTTGTCGCCGTGGCGCACCGGGATCACCCGCTGTGCGCCGCCGAACAGGTCAGCGAAGCGATGCTCGCCGCCTGGCCGCTGATCCGCATTGCCGAAGGTGATGATCGACAAAGCCCGGTGGCGCAGGCGTCGTGGACCTTTTCCACCATCGATGCGGCCGTTGAAGCCGTGCAATATCAGGTGGGCTATGGCTGGCTACCGGAAGAGCGGATCCAGCCCTTGCTGGCTAACGGCACGCTACGCATCCTGCCGCTCAGCCACGGTGTGCGGCGCGCCACGCCACTGCATCTGATTGTGAAAAAAGATCTCACCCCGCTGGATGAGCAGGTAGAAAGGCTGTTGCAGCTCTTCAAACAGGCATAAGCACACTAAAAAACGTGCGCTGCCTGTATACCCCTGAATTTCCTGCGGGGAATGTTTGCAGGCACACACGTTATATAATCTAATACACATCGCCAACTCCTTTTAGAGCGATACCATGTCAAAAATCACATCATTGATGCTGGGCCTTACGCTGGCCTGCGCCAGCCTGTTTGCCCACGCAGAACGCACCCTCACCGATCAACTGGGACGCCAGGTCACCCTGCCGGACCATGTCACCCGCGCGGTGGTGTTACAACACCAGACCCTCAACCTGCTGGTGCAGCTCAACGCCGCAGACGATGTTGTTGGCGTCCTCAGTAGCTGGAAAAAGCAGCTTGGCCCGGACTTCGCCCGCTTTATGCCTGCAATTGAAACGCTCCCGATGCCAGGTGACCTGACCCAGGTGAACATTGAAAGCCTGCTGGCGCTGCACCCGCAGGTGGTGTTTATCGCCAACTATGCACCCGCCGATATGATCCAACAGATCGAACAGGCCGGGATCGCGGTGGTCGCCGTGTCGCTGCGTGAAGATGCGGCCGGGGAGAAAAACAAAATGAACCCCACCATGGGCGATGAAGAGAAAGCCTACAACGAGGGGTTGAAACAGGGGATCCGCCTGATCGCCGACGTGGTGGATCGCAAACAACAGGCAGAAGATCTGATCCACTACACCTTTGCCGCGCGCGAGAAAGCGAACGCCCCGGTGGCGAAGATTGCCGAAGCAGACAAAATCCGCGTCTATATGGCCAACCCGGACCTGAATACCTATGGCTCCGGTAAATATACCGGCCTGATGATGGAGCACGCTGGCGCGAAAAACGTGGCGGCAGAGACCATTAAAGGCGCGCGTCAGGTGTCGCTGGAGCAGGTTATTCAGTGGAACCCGCAGGTCATTTTTGTGCAGGATCGTTACCCGGAAGTGGTGACCGCCATCGAGAACGATCCGGGCTGGAAGAACATCGACGCTGTGAAAAACCACCGCGTCTGGCTGATGCCGGAATACGCCAAAGCCTGGGGCTACCCGATGCCGGAAGCGCTGGCCATCGGCGAGCTGTGGATGGCGAAAAAGCTCTACCCGGCACGTTATGCAGGGGTCAATGTCGACGCCGAAGCGCAGAAATATTACCAGCGCTTCTACCGTGTTGACTGGCGCGCGAATGCAAGTCACTAACCGCTACCCGCTGCTGCACGGCGGGTTTATTGTCCTGACGCTGTGCCTGGCGCTGGCCTCGCTTTGCCTGGGCCAGTACCGACTGGGGCTTAGCGACGTGATGCACCAGATTGTTACCTTTCCAGGCGAGGGAACTGCCGGGCAGATTATCTGGTCGGTGCGTTTGCCGCGTGTCCTGCTGGCTTTGCTGGCGGGCGGCGCGCTCGCGCTGTGCGGCGCCGTGTTGCAGGGCGTGTTCCAGAACCCGTTGGTGGATCCGCATATTATTGGCGTGACCTCCGGCTCCGCGTTTGGCGGAACGCTGGCCATTTTGCTTGGCGTCAGCCCGCTCATCATGATGGTCTCCACCTTTGGTTTTGGCCTTGGTGCACTGATTCTGGTCTGGCTTATCGCCGCGTTACAGCAGCGGGAAAACACCCTGATGCTGATCCTCTCAGGCATTATCATCAGCGGTTTTTTTGCCGCACTGGTCAGCCTGATGCAGTACATGGCTGACACCGAAGAGACGCTACCCAATATCGTGTTCTGGCTACTGGGCAGTTTTGCCACCGCCAACTGGCATAAAGTCGCCATGCTGGCCCTTCCGGTCTCGCTCGTCACCGTGGTGCTGTTTCAGTTGCGCTGGCGCATTAATCTGCTGGCGCTGGAAGAGAAAGATGCGCTGGCGCTGGGCGTGCCGCTGAAAATGCTGCGTCGCGGCGTGCTGGTCTGCTGCGCGGTGCTGGTCTCGTCGCAAGTGGCGGTCAGCGGCAGCATCGCCTGGGTCGGCCTGGTTATCCCGCATCTGGCGCGTCTGCTGGTTGGGGCGGATCACCGCCGCCTGTTGCCCGTCGCCTTCTGGCTTGGCGGCAGCTTTATGATTGTGGTGGACGATCTGGCGCGCACCCTGACGCAGGCGGAAATCCCTATCGGCATTATCACCGCGCTGCTTGGCGCACCGGTGTTCGCGGTACTGCTTTTCCACACCAACCGCAGGAGTACGCAATGACACAACCCACGCTAACGGTTGAAGAACTGGTTTACGGTCGCGGGCGGCCGCTCTTTTCACCGCTCAGCTTTTGCTGCAAGCCGGGGGAAATCTGGGCAGTCCTGGGGGCGAATGGACTGGGGAAAAGCACCCTGCTGGATACGCTCACCGGCGTGCTGTCAGCGCTGGCGGGCCATTTTAGCGTGCAGGGCGGCATCGGTATTGTGCCGCAATCTTTTCGTCCTGCCTTTGCCTGGAGCGTTCATGATGTGGTGCTGATGGGCCGCGCCCGCCATGTGGGACTGCTCTCGATGCCCTCGAAGGAGGACAACGCGCAAGTGGATAACGCCCTGCGTCGGCTCAATATCCACCCTCTGGCCCACAGCGCCTTTCTGACGCTCTCCGGCGGGCAGCAACAACTGGTGATGATTGCCCGCGCGCTGGTCAGCGGAAATCGCACCATCCTGCTGGATGAACCCTGTTCGGCACTCGATCTGGCGAACCAGCAAATCGTCTTACAGCTGATTGCCGACCTTGCTCATCGTGAAGAACGCAGCGTGGTGTTCACCACCCACGATCCTACTCATGCTTTGCAGGTTGCCGACAACACGCTACTGCTACTGCCGGACCAGCAATGGCTCGCCGGAAAAACGCAAACCCTGCTGAGCGAAGAGAACCTGCAACGCGCCTACGGTATACCGGTACGCCGCATCCAGCTTGATGACGCACACGGCCCGGCGCTGGTGCCGCTATTCGATCTGCGGCGGCAAGAATCCGGCGGCCTGTAACAACGCCTGCCCCTGCGAAGAGAGAATAAACTGCATCAGCGGTGTCGCCTGCGTTTCCAGCAGCGCCAGTTGATAGTCGCAGCGAATATTGTCCGCCGCCGGGATCGCCACCACCCGCAGGTCCGCCTCCCCTGACAGACACTGTGTATAGTGCTGATAGCCAATAAACATATCCGCCCATCCCTGACGCAACAGCCACGCGCTGGCAATCTCGCCTGGCGGTATGGCTAAGGTTTCACGTCCGCCCACCAGCGGCAACGCGCGCTGCATCAATTGCTGCCCAAGACCGGGGCGCAGGGTGTCGATATGGGCAAACAACTGCCAGGTGTAGTCGCCGGAAGGATCGCAGCCCGGTGTTGACGTTGCCAGGCGCAACCGGGTATCCGCCAGCAGCGTCAGCCAGTCGGCCTGCTGTGTGGATGAGCTATGACGTACTGTCAGGCTCAGGCAGTTACCGGCAAACGTGTGAACGTCGAGCGCGCGCCCGCTTGCCAGTAAGGCCTGCGGGTGTGCGGTATTGGCGGAAGCAAACAGGGCGCAGGGTTCTCCGGCTTCAATGCGCTCCCGCAGCAGCCCCGCCGGGCCAAAATCCGCCGTCACCGCCATGCCGCTCTGCGCGCGAAAAGCCGCCAGCAACGGGGTAAAGGCGCGTTTAAGGCTCCCTGCCGCCAGGATATTCAGCGTTGTGGTCATCGATTTTTATCCTTCTGATTACGCTGCCGTCATGCTACCTGTGCAGGCTGTGCGGTCAAACCCCTTTAACTCACAGGGTTTTTGATCCAAAACATACTATTCGTATGATGAATATCTAAAATCATCATACTTCTTCGCCATACTTTTCGTCAGGGAACCTATTGTGTCTTTCCATCGTCAAGCCGGCGCTCTGCTGCTGCTCTGCGCATCTTTCGCCGTTTCTGCGGCCTTACCGACGCTCACCACCGCCTGGCCGGTGAATGTTGGCCCACTGAATCCACACCTTTACACCCCGAACCAGATGTTCGCCCAAAGCATGGTTTACGAACCGTTGGTGAAATACCAGGCCGACGGCAGTGTGAAACCCTGGCTGGCGACAAGCTGGACGCACTCGGAAGACAACAAAACCTGGGTCTTCACCCTGCGCGAGGGGGTCACATTTTCCAACGGCGAACCCTTTAATGCCCAGGCGGCGGCGGAAAATTTCCGCGCCGTGCTGGATAACCGCCAACGCCACGCCTGGCTGGAGCTAACCAATCAGATAACCGACGTCAAAGCCCTCAGCCCCAGCCAGTTACAAATCACCCTGAAAAGCGCCTACTACCCTTTCCTGCAAGAACTCTCCCTGCCCCGCCCGTTTCGCTTTATCGCTCCATCGCAATTTAAACAACACGAAACAAAGGACGGTATCACCGCGCCGATTGGCACCGGGCCGTGGGTGTTGCAGGAGTCGCGCCTGAACCAGTACGACGTGCTGGTGCGCAATGAACATTACTGGGGCGAAAAACCGGCATTCGGTAAAGTCATCGTCAACGTGATCCCCGATCCGACCAGCCGCGCCGTGGCATTTGAAACCGGGGATATCGATCTGCTGTACGGCAACGAAGGGCTGTTGCCGCTGGATACGTTTGCCCGCTTCAGCCAGAATCCGGCGTGGCATACACAGCTCTCCGCCCCGATGGAGACCGTGATGCTGGCGTTGAACTCGGCGCGCGCGCCAACGAACGAGTTAGCCGTACGTGAAGCGCTGAACTATGCGGTGGACAAAAAGACGCTGATTGATGGCGCGCTGTATGGCACACAGCAGGTTGCCGATACGCTGTTCGCCCCATCCGTGCCGTATGCCAATATTGGCCTGAAACCGCGCCAGTATAATCCGGCGCAGGCGCGCACGCTGCTGGATAACGCGGGCTGGACGTTACCCGCCGGGAAAACCATCCGCGAAAAAGCCGGGCAGCCGTTGCATGTCGAACTGGCATTTATCGGCACCGATGCGTTAAGTAAATCAATGGCGGAGATCATTCAGGCCAATCTGCGCGCCATCGGCGTGGACGTTGCGCTGGTGGGTGAGGAAGAGAGCAGCATTTATGCTCGTCAGCGCGACGGGCGTTTCGGCATGATTTTCAACCGCACCTGGGGCGCGCCGTACGATCCGCACGCCTTTATGAGCTCAATGCGCGTCCCGTCGCATGCGGATTATCAGGCGCAGCTTGGCCTGCCGGACAAGGCGGTGATCGACAAAGAGATCGGCGAGGTGCTGACCACCCGCGAGGAAACCGCACGTCAGGCGCTGTACCGGGATATTCTCACCCGTCTGCATAACGACGCGGTCTATCTGCCGATTAGCTATATCTCGATGATGGTGGTGGCGAAACCCGAACTGGGGACCATCCCTTTCGCCCCTATTGCGTCGGAGATCCCCTTTGATCAGCTCATTCCAGGCGCCGCAAAATGAGCCGCTATATCTGTAAGCGACTGCTGTTGCTGATCCCGATGATCTTCGCCGCCTCGGTGGTGATTTTCCTGCTGTTGCGCCTGGGCACTGGCGATCCGGCGATGGATTATCTGCGGCTGTCAAACCTGCCACCCACGCCGGAGATGATTGCCGCCACCCGCATCCAACTGGGTCTCGACCAGCCGCTGATCGCGCAATATAGCCACTGGCTATGGCGCGCGCTGCACCTTGATTTCGGCCTCTCTTATGCCACGCAACGCCCGGTGCTGGACGATGTGCTGCACTTTCTGCCCGCCACGCTGCAACTGGCGGGCGCGGCGCTGGTGCTGATTTTACTCACCTCTGTTCCACTCGGCATCTGGGCGGCGCGCCACCGCGACGGGCTGCCGGATTTTGCCGTACGGGCAATCGCGTTCCTCGGGGTGTCGATGCCTAACTTCTGGCTGGCCTTCCTGCTGGTGATGTTTTTCTCGGTGCATTTGCAGTGGCTACCCGCTCTGGGTTATGGCGGCTGGCAGCACGTGATCCTGCCCGCGCTCTCTATCGCGTTTATGTCGCTGGCGATTAACGCCCGTTTGCTGCGCGCCAGCATGCTGGAAGCCGCCGGACAGCGCCATGTGACCTGGGCGCGGTTGCGGGGCTTAAGCGAAAGGCAAACCGAGCGGCGGCACATTCTGCGTAATGCATCGCTTCCGGTGATTACTGCGCTGGGAATGCACATTGGCGAGCTGATTGGCGGCACGATGATCATCGAAAGCATCTTCGCCTGGCCCGGTATCGGGCGCTATGCAGTGTCGGCGATTTTTAACCGCGACTATCCGGTGATCCAGTGCTTTACGCTGGTGATGGTCATGGTCTTTGTGCTGTGCAACCTGGCGGTGGACCTGCTGAGCGCAGCGCTGGATCCGCGTATTCGTCACCATGAAGGAGCGCACTGATGCACTTTCTGAACACGGCCCGTTGGCCGGTGCGTATTGCGTTGCTGATCTTGTTCCTGCTGCTGGTCATTGCCCTGACCTGCCAGTGGTGGACGCCTTACGATCCGCAGGTCATTGATTTACCAGCCCGGCTCTTGCCGCCAGGCAGCCAGCACTGGCTCGGTACCGACCATCTCGGGCGCGACATTTTCTCGCGCTTAATGGCTGCCACGCGTGTTTCGCTGGGGTCGGTCATGTTGTGCCTGTTACTTGTACTGGCGCTGGGCTTAACGGCAGGCGGCTGCGCCGGACTGCTGGGAGGCAGGGTTGACCAGGCGATAATGCGCGTGGCGGATATCTTTATGACCTTCCCCACCTCAATCCTCTCATTCTTTATGGTCGGCGTACTGGGCACCGGGCTGACCAATGTCATCATTGCCATCGCCCTTTCCCACTGGGCCTGGTACGCCCGCATGGTGCGCAGCCTGGTGATCTCCCTGCGCGGGCGCGAGTATGTGCTGGCGGCACGGCTAAGCGGCGCCCGTTCTCTCCATGTTTTTCGCGATCACCTGGCGGGCGCAGTGGTGCCGTCGCTGCTGGTGCTGGCGACGCTGGATATCGGTCATATGATGCTGCACGTGGCGGGCATGTCCTTTCTGGGCCTCGGCGTCACCGCGCCCACCGCCGAATGGGGTGTGATGATCAACGACGCACGGCAATACATCTGGACGCAGCCGCTGCAAATGCTGTGGCCGGGACTGGCGCTGTTTATCAGCGTGATGGCATTTAACCTGGTGGGCGACGCCCTGCGCGACCATCTTGATCCTCATCTGGAAACGGAGCACGCCCACTGATGCCTGCACAATTAAGTCTGGAGAGTATTACCCTGCATGCGGAACGCCCGCTAGTGCAGGACGTCTCGTTAACGCTGCAACGCGGGCGCGTGCTGGCACTGGTGGGTGGCAGCGGTAGCGGCAAATCGCTGACCTGCGCGGCGGCGCTCGGCGTCTTACCGCCTGGCGTGCGGCAAACCGCAGGCCGGGTACTGGCAGATGGCGCGATTGCCAGCCCGCAGGCGCTACGCGGCGTAACCGTGGCGACGGTAATGCAGAACCCGCGCAGCGCGTTTAATCCGTTGCGCACCATGGCGGAACATGCACGGGAAACCTGCCTGGCGCTGGGCAAACCCGCGGATGACGCAACACTACTGGCGGCATTGCAGGATGTGGGGCTGGAAGAAGCGCAACGTGTGCTGTCGCTCTACCCCTTCGAAATGAGCGGCGGCATGCTGCAACGAATGATGATTGCCATGGCGTTGCTCAGTGATGCGGCCTATATCGTTGCCGATGAACCGACCACCGATCTGGATGCCGTGGCGCAGGCGCGCATTCTGGATTTACTGGAGAGCATCGTTCGCAAGCGCCAGCCCGGTATGCTGCTGGTGACCCACGATATGGGCGTCGTAGCGCGCCTGGCGGACGACGTTGCGGTCATGGATCAGGGACGCATTATTGAATATGGCGCGGTGGCGTCACTGTTTCACGCGCCGCAGCATCCGGTGACCCGCCAGTTGGTGGCGGCGCATCTGGCGCTGTACGGGATGGAGCTAACCTCATGAATCTGCTGGATGTGAACGGCCTGTCTCATGGCTATCATCAGCAACGGATCCTCGACAATATTTCCCTGCAATTGAAGAGCGGCGAGACGGTTGCCTTACTGGGGCGCAGCGGCTGTGGTAAAAGCACACTGGCGCGGCTACTGGTCGGGCTGGAAACGCCAAACGAGGGGGATGTGGTCTGGCAGGGTACGCCGCTTTCCCGGCTTGATGCCCGCGCCCGCAAAGCCTTTCGCCGCGATATTCAGATGGTCTTTCAGGATCCGATAAGCGCGGTGAACCCGCGTAAAACCGTGCGCGACATTCTGCGCGAACCCTTGCGCCATCTGTTAACGCTGTCGAAAACGGAACAGCAGGCGCGCATTACGCAGTTGCTGGACGATGTCGAACTGGAGAGCACACTGCTGGACAAACGCCCGCCGCAGCTGAGCGGCGGTCAGTTGCAGCGCGTGTGTCTGGCGCGCGCGCTGGCGGTGGAACCCACGTTGCTGATTCTGGACGAAGCCGTCTCCAGCCTGGATTTGGTGCTCCAGGCCGGGGTGATTCGCCTGCTCAAACGTTTGCAAGAACGATCCGGCGTCGCCTGCCTGTTTATCACCCACGATTTACGCCTGGTGGAGCGCTTTTGCCAGCGGGTGATGGTGATGGAGAACGGCGCGATTGTTGAAACGCTGGACGTCGCCACACCGCTGCGTTTTACCTCTCTGGCCGGGCAAACGCTGCAACAGGCGGTACTGCCCGCCTTCCCCCGCTCATTACAAAGGATCCTGCCATGCAACGCGTGACCATAACACTGGATGATGACCTGCTCGAAACGCTGGATAACCTCAGCGAGCGCCGTGGCTACAACAACCGCTCAGAAGCGCTGCGGGACATTCTGCGCGGCGCGCTGGCGCAGGAGTCCGCGCAGGACAATGAAAAGCAGGGCTACGCTGTACTCTCGTATGTGTATGAACATGAGAAACGCGATCTGGCGAGCCGCATCGTCGCCACGCAACATCATCATCACGATTTATCTGTCGCCACCTTGCATGTGCACATCAGCCACGACGACTGCTTAGAGATCGCCGTGCTGAAAGGCAAAATGGGCGAAGTGCAGCATTTTGCCGACGACGTTATCGCCCAGCGCGGCGTGCGCCACGGCCATTTGCAATGCCTGGCGGCAGAAGAGTAATGCTAGAGCGCATAGCGGGGAGTGAAAAATTGCTCCGTCAGGCGCAGCGCCCGTTCAATGCGCGCGGGCTCCAGCGAAAACGGTAAATGCTCCGCCGCCGCGCGAGGAAAGTTGATACTGCGCGCCACCGCCTGGATCACCGCCAGGCGGATCTCTTTCAGCGGCGCCAGCGTCAGCGGCATCTCGTACTGGCGCAGTAAGCTCAACAGCGCGGCGTCCGGCGTTTCACCGTCGCCTTCGAGGAACGACTGCACCAGCAAGCTGTAACCTACCCGCTCGCCATGCAGCCAGTCGCGCAGCGCCGGTTCGTAGGTTAAGCGGTTATGAATCGCGTGTGCGACGCCAGGCGTGGGGATCTCGCCGCGAATGCTGTTGGCCAACCCGGCAATCGCAATATTGGCATCAATAACATTGATTAACGCCTCGCTGACAACCTGCGCTTTATTATCCTGTACCGCCTGCACACCGTGTTTTTCGTAAATATCCACGGCCAGCCGGGCAGTCTGCACTTTTAGCTGCAACGCCAGGTTATCCGGCGAATGTTGTAAATAGGGACGGAATTCGTACCATTTCGCCAACGCATCCACAATGCCCGCTTTTAAATAACGCACGTCGCTCTGAGCAATAATTTCGCTGTCCACCAGCACCAGTCGCGGCAATGTTTTCAACGGCTGGCTGCGGATCTGCCCGCCTTCTTCGGTATAAAACACCGACAGTGGCGACCAGGCCGCGCAGGTAGAGGCGACCGTCGGGAGGGTGACAGACTCGCCGCCTTCAAGCGCATCCGCCACGGCTTTCGCGGTATCCAGTACACGACCACCGCCCACGCCAACAATCCACTGCACCCCCAGTTTGCGCGCGCGCCGGGCGTAATGCGCCACCCGCTCGTCGGTACAATAGCCGGTCATGATTTCGGTCTGCCATTTCACGCCGCTGGCGCGCAAACTGCTTTCCAGCGCCGGGTTTACCCGCGCCCAGGCCTGCGCACTGGTAATAATTAAAATATGCTGTGACAGCGGCGAAATATATTCCCCTGCGTCATGACGAATACCTGACTGGTGGAACCAGGTTTGCGGCGTTTTTATCGCAAGCATTGAATTGTCCATTGAATTAATTAAATAGCATTATCAGCTCATGCTACAAAAATAAAAACAAAAAACAATCTTTCCCATTTTCTGTATTTTCATATCGATAGAAGAATATTAGATAAGGCGACAAATGCCTTGCCCGCCGCTATATTCATGAATGAAGATGCTGAGCAGAAAATAAAGTTAACCGGCATCTTTTTTTAATTTACGACAGGCACATAACATGTCATCGCATCCCATCGACTTTCTGATTATCGGCAATAACTTCGCCACACCGGAAATGCGCGCCATCTGGTCGGAAGAAAACCGCCTGCGCCAGCAGGCCGCCGTGGAAGTGGCGCTGGCGCGTGCGCAGGGTGAACTGGGCGTCATTCCGCCGAAGGCCGCACAGGAGATTGCCGACCGCGCGCAACCGCAGGCGCTGCAACTGAGCGATATCGCCCAACTCGCCGCACAAATGAAGCACTCTTTTATGCCCACGCTGACAGCGCTGCAACAGCAGTGCGGCCCGGCGGGGGAGTACCTGCACTACGGCGCCACCACGCAGGATATCGTCGATACGGCCACCATTTTGCAACTGCGCGATGCACTAGGCATTATCCGCCGCGATACCGTTGGCGTCGCCCGCGCCCTGCGCCAGCTTGCCGAACGCCACCAGCACACACTAATGGTCGGTCGTACTCACGGCATGCAGGCGTTGCCCACGACCTTTGGGTTTAAGGTCGCCGTCTGGCTGGATGAGTTTTTGCGCCATCTAACGCGCATCAACGAAATCAGCCCGCGCGTGCTGACGGGCAACATCAACGGCGCTATCGGCACCAATGCGGCGCTGGGCGATCAGGGGCCGGAGGTGGAGCGTCGCGCACTGGCGCTGCTCGGGCTCGCCTGCCCGACGATTGGCTGGCAATCCGCCCGCGATCGTTTAAGCGAATTCGCCTCGCTGGCGGTGCTGATCAGCGGTTCGCTCGGCAAAATCGGCAACGAACTCTACAACCTGATGCGGACCGAAATCGGCGAAGTGGAAGAGCCCTTCAGCGCCGGGAAAATCGGTTCCACCACCATGCCGCACAAGCGCAACCCTGCCGCGATTGAAGGGCTGGCAAGCCTGACAGCGCCCGTGCGCCACAGCGCCGGTCTGATTTTTGAGTCAATGCATGTGGAACACGAGCGCGATGCCATGAGCTGGCGCGCAGAGTGGCTGGCGCTACCGGAAATCTGTCTCTATCTCTCTGCGCAACTGCAAAACGCGCAGGGGATCCTTAACGGCCTGACGGTTAATCGCGAAAAAATGCGCGCCAATCTGGATATCCAGGCTGGGCTGCTGCTGTCGGAGCGGGTGATGTTTGAAGCCGGGAAAACCCTCGGGAAACAGACGGCGCACCACCTGGTGTACACCTGTGCGATGACGGCATTTGAAAGCGGACGCGATTTTAAAAGCGTGCTGGCGGAACAACCGGAAATCGCCGGTGCAATCAGCGGCGCCGATCTCGATAGCTGGCTGGATCCGGCGCGCTATTTAGGCAGCGCGGTAGAAAAAGTCGGTGATGTCTTGCGCGCCGCAGATGACTCGCAGTTGCTGGAGAGGGTATGAGCGAGCACTATCGCCAGTTGACCGCCGCCGACTGCGACATCTATCTGACGCTGATGCTGGAAGCCTACGCGCAGGTACGTGAGATGGGCATTCATTTTGATGCCGCCACCACCACCGCCGCGCAGGTGACGCAACATCTGCAACAGCACGGTGTCTGGGGGCTGTTTGTCGATGATGCGTTAGCCGCCTCCATTACGCTGCGCTACCCGTGGGGGCCGCTGCCGGGGCCGTTTGGCCTGCCGCATATCGGTTGGTTTGGCGCGCATCCGCGCCATCGCGGGGAGCAGCGCGGGCGGCAAATCTACGACTGGGTGGAGACCCATATTCTGCGCGGTGTATTGCGCGCGCCTGCGGTGTCGCTTGGCACCGCCATCAGTCACCCGTGGCTGATCCCCTTTTACCAGCAGTATGGCTTTGTGCCTTCGCATGAGGCGGATCTGGGCAAAGGCCATATCACCCTGTTTATGAAAAAAATCCTTGATGACGCTGACCACACCGCGTGGCTGGCGCGTCGTTCACCCTGATGAGTAACGCTATGACCGACATCGCTGAATTACCGGCCTGGCTGACCGACTTTCGCCATGAACTGCATCGTTTCCCTGAACTCTCTAACCAGGAGTTCGCCACCACCGCCCGTCTTCGTGCCGCGTTGGAAACCTACCAGATCCGCATTCTGCCGTTAGACTTGCCGACCGGGCTGGTCGTTGAACTGGGCGGGCAACAACCGGGCCCGTTGATCGTCCTGCGCGCGGATATCGACGCACTGCCGATTGATGAAAAATCCGGCGTGCCGTTCAGCTCAGAGCACCCCGGCGTGATGCACGCCTGCGGCCATGATTTCCACAGCGCCTCAGCGCTGGGCGCAGCGATTTTGCTCAAACAGCAGGAGAGCAGCCTGCCCGGACGGGTGCGCATTCTGTTTCAACCCGCGGAAGAGACCGGACAAGGCGCACCAGCGGTGATTGCCGCGGGCGCGCTGGAGGGGGCAACGGCGATTTTTGGCATCCATAATGATCCGGCGCTACCGGTGGGCGTTATGGGCAGTAAAGCCGGCGCGCTGACTGCGGGCGTTGACCGCTTCCGCATTGATATCACCGGCACCGGCAGCCATGCTGCGCGCCCGCATGAAGGCAACGATCCGGTGGTGATCGCCGGGCAACTGATCTCTGCCCTGCAAACCCTGATCAGCCGTAACGTTCCGTCCGATGAAAACGCCGTGCTCTCCCTGACTCAGGTGCACAGCGGCAGCACGTGGAACGTGATCCCGGATAGCGCCTGGCTGGAAGGCACCGTGCGTACCTTTAGCCAGACGGTACGTGAACAAATTGAGCAACGCATGCGTGATGTGCTGACAGGGCTGGCCGCCGCGTTTAACGCGCACATCACGCTTGACTGGCAGCCCGGCCCGCCGTCGGTGGTGAACAGCGAAGAGTGGGTCGCGCTGGCGCTGGAAACTGGTCAGGAGGCAGGTTTTGACGCCCGCCGTATCGCCGCGAATCCGATTGGCGAAGACTTCGCGTTTTACCAGCAACGTCTGCCCGGCGCGTTTATCATGATTGGCTCCGGCGGCCCGTATGCCCTGCATCATCCCCAGTTCCGCGTGGATGACGCCGCGCTGTTCCCCACCGCACAGTGGCTGGCGACGCTGGCGGTAGAAGCGCTGAAAAAGGCGGCAGCATGAGCGATATCACCCAGGCTGTCGCCCGGCTGATTGTCGACACGCAGCCGGATGATGCCGCCCGTGAACAGGCGCGGCGCGGTGTGCTCGACTTTTTCGCCGTCGCCTTGCCGGTGGTTAACGGCGCGTTACCTGACGCCACCTTAGCGTCATTGCGCCAGATCTGGCCGGGGCAGGACGCGCAGTCCCGCGCGCTGCGTCTTGGCTACAGCGGACATGCGCTGGATTTCGATGATTTTCACCCGGACTTTCGCGGGCATGTCGGGACGGTCATCCTCCCGGCGTTGCTGGCGCTGTCGGCAGAGAGCGCCATCATTGAACCGACGCAGTTTCTCGATGCCTTTGCGCTGGGTGTGGAAATGGCAGGCCGCCTGGGTCTGGCGGTCGGCAGCGGTCATTATGTACAGGGCTTTCACAACACCAGCACCCTCGGCGTGCTGGCAGCAGCAGCGGCCTGCGCCCGTCTGGTGAAAGCGGATCCTGCGCAAACCGCGAATATCCTCGCCATTGCCGCCACTCAGGCTGCCGGGTTACGCGTGCAGTTTGGTTCGGATATCAAACCGCTGCATGCCGGGCTGGCGGCACGGGCGGCGGTCACCGCCGTACAACTGATGCAGCATGGCGTCAGCGCGCAAACAACCGGCGCGCTGGAGAGTTTTCTCGCCGCTTACAGCCCCACAACTGCCCGCCCGGCGTTGCTCACTGAATGCTGGGGCGCACCGTGGCGCATTGTTACACCGGGACTGGAGTGTAAACCCTGGCCGACCTGTAGCGGCACCCACGGCGCTGCGCTGGCGGCACTGACGCTGCGTGAGAAATGGCTGGCGGCAGGGTTTTCCATTGCGCAGTTACACCGCGATGTGGAGCGGATTGAGGTGGCGTTTCCGCCCGGCGGCGATGTGGCGGCATTTATTCATACCCCGACCAATGGCGTTGAAGCCCGTTTCAGCCTTGAATATGTGATCGCCGAATGCTTACTGGACAATGATTTGCCGTTGAGCAGTTTCGCCCCCGGCGACGTCAAACCGGCTACCGCCGCGCTGGCGGCGCGTGTCGTGCGTACGCCGGATCACAACGCGCCGCCGGACGCGCTCAACCCGGCTGCGCGTTTTCATCGCCTTCGCGTAACCACCCGCGCCGGGGTGATACTGGAAACCGAAGCCACACGCCAGATGCTGTTGGCAAAAGGCGTGGATTTAGCAGAGAAACTGCGCCGCTGCCTGCCACAAGCGGATGATGCCACCCGCAACGGCTGGCTTACGCTGACCCGTCTGGAGAGCGCCCAGGCGCTGCGTACCCTACAGGCGCTCCTGCTGGTTTAGGGGCACAAAAGCCTGCACCTCGCCGACATCGCCGGTAAACAGAGACACCTGAACGACAGTGATCTGCCCGCTGCACCCTTGCCCCAGCGAAGAGGTACCGATGTCGCGCGTCAGAACGTTGGGGTTACCATGACGACACAGTGGGCGTGCAGCCAGCGGATCCACCGGATCGTACCAGGCACCGGTCGGCAGTTGCACCACGCCGGGCATGATGTTCTCCGACAGCGTCACCGCCGCCAGCACGGCACCGCGCAGGTTATGCAACATAATCATCGCCCCTTCGGTAATACCGCGTGCAGCGGCATCGGTCGGGTGCATCATGCACACCTCTTTACCCTGCTGTTTATGCCGTGCACTGTGTCGCCCGTAGTCGAGCTGGCTGTGCAGGCGGGTGGCGGGTTGATTGGCAATCAGCCACAGCGGATGCTGGGCGTCGGGTTGTTCGTCCGGCGTCAGCCACACCGGGTGACCGGGGCAGTCGGCATAGTTGAAACTGGCGATGGTCGCCGAATAGATCTGGATTTTGCCATCCGGCGTCGGTAAGGGGTGCGCATCGGGATCATCACGAAAACGGCGCATCATGCGCCCGCCATCGTCCACCTGCGGCAACGTCAACACGCCCTGCTGCCAGAAGCGGTCGAAATCGGGCGTATTCACCCCTTCCTGCGCCAGTTTTTTCTGCATCTGCCCGTACAGATGTTGTAACCACTCACGCACCGTACGCCCCTCGGTAAACGCCTCTTCACGCCCCAACCGAGCGGCAATATCCCGGAAAATAGCAAAATCATCCCGCGATTCGCCCCACGGCGCAGCCACCGGATGCATGGCGAACACATGTCTGTCGGTTGGCGCGCCACCCACGTCTTCGCGCTCCAGCGTCATGGTGGCGGGTAAGATCAGATCCGCATGACGCGCGGTCGCCGTCAGGCTGTGTTCGTGGACAATCAGCGTATCCAACTGACAAAACGCGTGGCGCAACCGCGCCAGATCCTGGTGATGATGGAAGGGGTTACCGCCCGCCCACCACGCCAACTTAATGTGCGGATAGCGGCGGCGCTGGCCGTTAAAATCAAAGGGCGCGCCAGGGTTGAGCAGCATATCGGCGATACGCGCGACCGGAATAAAATCATCAACGCCATTGTTGCCCTGCGGCAGCGAGGGGAAAGAGACGCGGTTAAACGCTTTCCCGTAGTGGCCCAGCGCCCCCAGCGCATAGGCATAGCCACCGCCGGGCAGACCGGGTTGCCCCAACGCCGCGGCCAGCACCATGCCCAGCCATACCGGCTGCTCGCCGTGCTGCGCACGTTGTAACGAATGGGCGACCGTGACCACCACGCGCTTACCGTGCAGGCGCTGCGCCAGCGCAACAATGTGTGCGGCAGGCACGCCGCAAATGGCTTCCGCCCAGGCGGCATCCCGCACCGTGCCATCCTGCGTACCGTTCAGGGAAGCAACCAGCGTTGGCCAGCCGGTGCAGTAACGCGCCAGAAAATCTTCATCGCTCAGCCCGTGTCGCCATAAGGTGTGCAAGAGCGCCAGCATTAATGCCGCATCGGTACCCGGGCGCACCGGTATCCACTCCCCGGCAGCTTCATCCGGCAAGTCATGGCGCAATGGGCTGATGGAGATAAATTGCGCGCCGCGTTCGGCAGCCTGGCGCATATACCCACGCTCGGTGTGCTCGCTCATGCCGCCGCTGGCGACCTGCGAGTTTTTCAGCGCCAGCCCACCGAAGGAGAGGACAATATCACTGTGTTCGGCAATCTCACGCCAGCTGACACCGCGCCGGGAAATCTCATCCTGCGAGGCGACAATATGCGGCAGGATCACGCTGGCCGCCGCAGAACTGTATGACCATACCGAGCGGACATAACCGCCGATGGTGGTGTTCAGAAACCGGTGCACCTGGCTCTGCGCATGGTGGAAGCGCCCGGCGCTGGACCAGCCATACGAACCGCCAAACACCGCCTGCGGGCCGAAGCTCTCCGACACCCGCTGCAACTCCCTCGCCGCCAGATCCAACGCCTGCGCCCAGCTAATGGCAATGTACTCATCGGCCCCGCGCCGCGCGTCCGGGCCTGGCCCCTGCTCCAGCCAGCCTTTGCGCACCATCGGCCTGGTCACGCGTGCCGGGTGGCGCAGCACATCGGTAAAATTGTCCAGCAACGGGCTGGGATCGGGATCGCCAGAAAAGGGCGTAATGTGCAGTTCATCCCCCGCCGGGGCGGCAGTAAACGCTCCCCAGTGGGAGCTGTGCGTCACGGGCGGCATAGTTAAAGCACCGTGGAGAGAAAGTGGCTGACGCGGGCATTGGCGTTATTTTCCAGCACCTGGCGCGCCGGACCGGAGGCGATCACTTTTCCCGCTTCCATAAACACGATGTTATCCGCCACTTCGCGGGCAAAGCCGATTTCATGGGTGACGATCACCATGGTGATGCCGGAGTGCGCCAGCGCTTTGATCACCTGCAACACTTCCCCCACCAGCTCCGGGTCAAGCGCCGAGGTCGGCTCATCAAACAGCATGACTTCAGGATCCATCGCCAGCGCGCGGGCAATCGCCACGCGCTGCTGCTGACCGCCGGAGAGCTGCTGCGGCCAGTCATTTTCCCGCCCGGAGAGCCCAACCTGTTGCAGAAGCTGGCGCGCCTTCGCCACCGCCTGCGCCCTGGGCTGCTTTTTCACCCGGATAGGCGCATCGATAATGTTTTGCAGCACGGTGCGGTGCGGGAAGAGATTAAATTGCTGGAACACCATGCCGATACGGCTGCGCTGGCGGGCGATTTTGCTGTCGCTCACTTCAAACAGCGCCTGACCTTTTTGCTCATACCCCACCAGTTCGCCGCCGATGCGGATTGTCCCTGCATCCAGTTTTTCCAGGTGGTTAATGCAGCGCAGCAGCGTCGATTTCCCCGAACCCGATGGACCAAGGATCACCGTTACCGACCCGGCATCTAAATCCAGATCGACGCTATCGACCACCGTCTGACCGGAGAAACGCTTGGTGATATTGCGTAATTCAATTGCCTCAGCCATTACTCACTCTCCTGGCGTTAAACAGATACACCGGCAGCCTGCGGGCAAACCAGACTTTGGCTTCAACGCGCTTTACGCCCCGGGAGAAGTAGCGTTCGACGTAGAACTGCCCGACCGACAGTACCGACGTCAGCAGCAGGTACCACAGCGTGGCGACCAGCAGCAGGGGGATCACTTCATAGGTACGTTGATAGATAATTTGCGCCGAGTAGAGCACATCCTGTAATGAGATAACCGACACCACCGCCGTGGTCTTCAGTTGACCAATCACCTCGTTACCGGCGGGCGGCAGGATGGCGCGCATCGCCTGCGGCAAAACGGTATGGCGGAAAATCTGCCCGCGCGAATAGCCGAGCGCCCGCGCTGCTTCCAGTTGCCCATTCCCCACGCTCTGGATGCCCGCACGGATGATCTCCGCCGCATAGGCGGACTGGTGCATCACCAGCGCGATCACCGCTGCGCTAAAGGGGCTTATCAACGCGTTCGCCGGAGAACTGTAAAGCTCCCCCAGCCCCGGCAGGCTAATGGCGATGGTTGGATAAAGCGCCGCCACGTTGTACCAGAGGAAAAGCTGCACCAGCATCGGCACGCCGCGGAAAAACCACGTATACCCCCAACTTACTGCCACCAGCACCGGGTTCGATGACAGGCGCATCAACGCCAGCACGGTGCCGCCAGCAAAGCCCAGCACGACGGAAATGGCGGTCAGTTGCAGGGTCATCACCACGCCGCTGATGATGGAGTCTTCGGTGAAGCTTTGCGCCACCACGCCCCACTCAAAACGCGGGTTGTTGAAAATGGAGTGCAGCAAGCCTGCCAGCAGCAGTAAAACGAACAGGGCGCTGAACCAGCGCCCGTAGTAGCGTTTACCGACAATGCGCAACGCGTCCTGCGAGGGTGAAGGTGTGGTGTGCGCCATCAGAAAATCTCTTCGTTACGTTTGGACTCTTTTACCGCGCCGAAACCAATCGACCAGTGGTCGAGGATCTTCTGGTAAGAGCCATCTTTGATCAGGGAGTTGAGGGCAGCCTGTACGGCCTCTTCCAGCCCGGAGCCTTTCGGGAAAGCGATAGATACCGGTGCGTCGTTAACGCTGATTTGCCCGCTCATGGTCAGCGGTTTCACTTTACTGACCTGCCAGGTCAGACCTTCGTAGGGGCCAAAGAACATCGGTACGCGCCCGCTGACCACCGCCTGTACACCTGCCGGACGGTCCGGAAAGACGGCGACTTTAATCGGCGCTTTACCCTGTGCTTCACACGCTTTGCTGCCTTCGTTCAGACGGTTGATTTGCGTGGTGCCCGCACCTGCGCCAATCTCTTTGCCGCACACCTGCGTCAGTTCGGTAAAGGCGGGAATGTTTGCATCCTGACGGGAGATAATGCCAAGGCGGGACGCATCGTAATAGCTGACGAAATCCACCTGTTCCAGGCGCTTTTGGGTGGCATTAATGTTGGCAAGCGCCACATCGTAGCGGCCGGATTTCAGCCCCGGAATAATATTGTCGAAACCGCCGGTATCGTGCCACTGCACTTTTACGCCGAGGCGTTCGGCAACCGCGGTCATAATATCGATTTCGCGCCCGGCCAGCGTTTTATTATCTTCCTGATAAAACGTTGTTGGCGGCGTATTTGGGTTGGTGCCTGCAATAATATAACCGCGCTGGATAACCTCCTGCGGTAATTTCGCTTTTAGCGACGCATCTGCCGCAATAGTAAACGTGGTTTGCGCCGGAACGCTCTGTTCAGCGGCATTAACCTGTTGCACGCCACTTATTGCGAGGAGAATGGAGAATACGCCGTATTTATTCATATTGTGGTCTGTCCCCTGAAAAAGAAAATAACTGCCAAATATATTGTGTGAATTACATTCTGTTAGAGCACGGAAAACGAGGGAAGCAATAAAACCAGAAAAGCAATGCTGCAAATTGCATAAGCCAGTACGCACGCGTAATCAGGCAACAATTGGCAATGCGCGCTCTCGCTCAGGTGCTAGCCTTGATCCATTGGTTAAATCCCTCACATCAGGAGCAGACGATGAAGATTGATCTCAGCGGAAAAGTGGCGCTGGTGACGGCGTCGACGGGCGGTATTGGTTTTGCGATTGCCAAAGGGCTGGCGGAAAGCGGCGCGGCGGTGATCCTTAACGGGCGCAGCGAAGGTTCAACCCGTAAAGCGCAGGCCGCGCTGGCAACGCAGGTTCCGGGCGCAACATTGCGCACCGCTATCGCCGATCTGGGCTCTGCGCAGGGCGTGGAGGCGTTGCTCAACGCGGCGGGTGACGTAGACATTCTGGTGAATAACGCCGGGATTTACGGCCCGCAGGATTTTTACGCCACCGATGATGAGACCTGGGAAAACTACTGGCAGACCAATGTGATGTCTGGCGTGCGCCTCTCCCGCGCGTTACTCCCGGCGATGGTGAAAAAACAGTGGGGACGGGTGGTATTTATCTCGTCCGAATCGGCGCTGAATATCCCGGCGGACATGATCCACTACGGCGTGACCAAGACGGCGCAACTGTCGCTGGCACGCGGGCTGGCAAAATTTGTCGCCGGTAGCGGAGTGACCGTCAACAGCGTCTTGCCGGGGCCGACCATGTCCGACGGCTTTGCGGAAATGATGAAAGAGGAAATCGAAAAAACCGGCAAGCCGCTGGAGACACTGGCGAAAGAGTTTGTGATGGCCCATCGCCCGAGTTCAGTTATCCAGCGCGCCGCCACGGTTGAAGAAGTGGCGAATATGGTGGTGTATGTCTGCTCGCAACAGGCTTCCGCCACCTCCGGCGCGGCGCTGCGCGTGGACGGCGGCGTGGTGGACGATATTGTCTGACCGGTTCCGGCTGGCCTCAGGGCCAGTCGGGATAAAAATGCCCCATCAGGATCATAAACAGCGGCGTCGTTACCGTAGAAAGGAGAGTGGACAGCAGCATGCTGGTCGCGGTCGCGCCTTGCAGCACCTGGAATTTTTGCGCCATCAGATAGACGTTCACCCCCACCGCCATCGACCCCAGCAACACCACCACCTGACTTTCCGCCCGCGGCAGATGCAACAGGTATGCCGCCGCCCAGATAAGCCCCGGCATCAACAGCAGTTTGAGCAGACAAATGGCGCTGCTCTCACGCAGGCCTTTGCGAATCTGATAGCGCGAGAGGCTCATGCCAAGGGTGATCAGCGTTAACGGCGCGGCAACCTGCGCCACCATGCTGACCGGTCTGTCCAGAAACTGCGGCAACGGGCGGTGAAGCGCAAAACTCCAGAAAAACCCGGTGAAGATGCCAATAATGATCGGGTTGCGCAGCACGCTTACCAGCGTCTTGCCGATCCCGCGCGCCGAGAAACTGCCGTTCTGCGCCCACTCGACGGACACCGTCACCAGCGTCCACAAAATCAGGCTGTTAAACACCAGTACCAACGCCACCGACGCCAGGCTCGCCTGACCAAGCAGAATGATCGCCACCGGAATACCGAGCATCACGTTGTTGGAAAATATGCCGCCCAGGCCAAACACCGAGCCGGAAATCGCATCCAGATGGAACAGGTTTTTCGCCACCACGCGGCCAATAACATAGATGACCAGGCAACTGCCGAAATAGGCGATCAGCAGCCGCATATCCACCGGCGGACTTTGATAAAACTTACTCATGACTTTGAACAGCATGCAAGGAATCGCCACGTTAAAGCAGAAGCGATTTAACCCCTCGTTGACCGACTCCGGCCAACCGGCAAAGCGGCCTAAGCCATATCCCAGCGCGATCAGTAAAAAGAGCGGCGCAGAGAGGAGCAGTTGCTGCGCGAGTTGCCCGAAAAATTCCGCCGTATCCATCCCTTACCCTGTCTGTATTAATGAAATAACTGATAACGTCTTGTTTTTCACAGTATATGGGGACGCAACCGCGCCGTCAGTCCCTGATGGCGGAAGATCCGCGCATTTTTGCGTTTTTCTTTTATTGAAAAGTTATTCGTTTCGCTAACTATATAGTTTCACTGGGTAAATATAACATTGAGCAACAATATTAGTAACAAGATATTTCTAATATATAACAAATATGTAATTTTATTCGTATAATTCTGCTATCTATTTTTTCAAGAAGGCTCACCTGCAACCTGAATTCACGCATTTATTATCACGGCAATTATTAGCCAAATAGTAAAAACAAATAATTATAGTTCGAGGTTAACTCCATGATAGCACTGAAAGCATCCGTTGTGGTTGCTGGCTGCGCACTGCTTTTATCAGGCTGCGCTTCCTATGACAACACAGCCTGTAATAATGCCTTCACCGCCGGGCAAAATGCCATTAATAATAAAAACTACGATGCCTATCTGAATAATCGTCAGTTAATGTTGCAACTTTGCTATTCCAGCCGGACGGAATATAAAGTCACCAATGCTGTTATGGATTACGACACCGGATTATTTAAAAAATTATATGACGATAAAGACTATGTGAATTTAATTAAATTCACCGAGCAGCAATTCGCCACCAGTGATACTAAAGATTATTTCTATCATCTTCTTATGCAATATCAGTACTATAGCGGGCTGGCAAAACAACAGGCCAGTAGTAATAAAACGCAGGCCATCAGCACCCTGACCAGTTATGAGTCGCTGGTGACGCGTTATGCCCGTGAATTAGGCACTGCGCATGCGAATTACCTGTATGCATCCTCTTACAAAACCCACAGCGAAATTGGCGATGTCTCCAAAACGTTGCTGGATAAATTCGTCACCGCGCTCAACCTGACGCCGCTGGCAAGCAGTGATATGTATACCGCAGCGATGAACCTGGCGCGGGACCTGAAAAATAACAAACTGGCCAGCCGCCTGGGAACGCAGTGGTCCACGCTGAACGGCGCATGGGGCAGTGTTGATGAGGGCCACCGCGTTGTCGCCGACAGCAATAAACTCAGCGAAGTGGCGGCCATTCTGAAGAAGAAAGGCTTTGGCGATATGTCTGACGCCACCGCCGCACTGGCGGGCACGCGCCATAAAACGGAGGTAAGCAACCAGCAATACGCTGCGCAGCAGGCGCAGGCGGAAGCGGAGCGCGCTCAGGCAGCCCAGCAAGAAGCGCAGCAGCCATCGCAGGCCGATATGCTGGTCAACGCGTTTACCAGCGTCGCCAGCAGCGCCATCGTAGCGCATGCCTCCGGCGGCAGTGTTTCGCAGGCTGTCGGTGCGTCGCTGAACCAGGCAGCGCTGGACGCGAATGCCAGCAGCAACAGCAGTTATTCGTCGCCCTCTTCCGGTTCCACCGCGACAGCGTCTTCTGCGGGCAGCAGCAGTGGTAGCAGCAGCGGAGCCAGACCGGCGCTGTCGTCAGAAGCGATGGCTATCGACCTGAGCGGTGATTGTGATACCGCCGAGCGCAAAGGCACTGAAGCGGCAGAGAAGATAGGCGCGCAGGCGCAATCGTCAGACGCGGGTATTTGTAGCTCCGGTAAAGGCGCCAAACTGCTGGGAGAAATTACGGTTCGCGTCGCGCAGGCCTGTAAAGTTCGCCCGACATGGCAACAGCTGGAAGATCAGGGGTATGAGATGATTAGCCAGGCTCAGCAAACCATTGACGGTTCCTGCTCGCCATAACACGCCGTTCCCCGCGCACCCGGCGCGGGGAAGGTTCACGATCGTTTTTTCTTTTGCTTCGGCGCCCAGGCAGAGTGGTCGCACACATAAATTTCATTCAGCGGTAGATCGAGCGGGATTTGCTGAATGACATCGGCGATTTCGTCATACGGCGCGGGCAGAGAAAACGACAGCCCGTAATCCCCATCAACAATCAGCGAACCATTAACAATGCGCAGCTCTTTGGCATGCCGGATAAGCGCTTCCATCGTCATACCGGGGTATAACGTGCCGTTGTACTTTCCGCAGTAATCTTCGTTGCCACCCACCGACACGATAATATCGTCTGGCGTAGTCGAGATAATCAACGCGCCGTGATCGAGCGTATAACCATGCCTTTTTTCTTCTGACGGAAACGGCAGAGAATATTGTTTAATATCCACATCATAGCGGCTGAATATGTCATCGAGATAAAAATCGATCGACTGCCCTAAACAGACATTGCCCATTGATTTAAAACTGATGATATCTGCATTTATGTCGACCATGCGATCCCTCTCTACCCTGCAAATACCGCTAACGGAGCCTGTATTGACATTAGGCGATCTTTTTTAGCTGAGCAATTTCATCCGCACTATTGCTTCATTTTGAGCATCGACAGGGAACAAAACACACAGAGTAGTGGCCGTGCAGATCATTAATAAATGTGTCTATTTTTATTCTAACTATTTATTCTGATCATAATCACACCGGTTTTGTATTATTTCGTGCCCATGTCCTGCGCGATTTTTAGGATAATTCATTCGAGTAGCGAAAACTGAACGAGGATTCAGGAATATCGGGGTTCTTTTGGTCGGATTCGCCAGCATCCCGTTCGTACCTCATCCAGGACAGAGCCTGACATCGTGCTCCCGTTCGGGATGCGCGAAGCGCTTACCGCATCGTCTGCGGAAAAATGCCAGGTCGGTATGTACCCGCTGTTGTCGTACCTGTTTCCGCCAATCACTCTGACGAACATAAGGCAATCGCCTCAGTCCCCGGCCAGATCGTTTGCACTACGCAGATCGGTTCCTTACTCTTGCGACGGCTAATAGATGCTGGCGAACGTACTGCGATTGCTTGTGATCAGTGGTGTCTGTACCGGCGGGAGCTTCTCATATACCCGAACAGGCGTGACATTATCAGCCGCGTTCCGCTGATGGGCATTTATCAAACCAGGAGCGCATGAAATTCAGCGCCGAGAGTGGATTATGGGTCGGCTTCCTTGACTACTTACGCGGATTAGACAGTCCTCACAGCGGCAATAAACCGGAGCCGTATTACTTCATAATAGATTGGGAGAAGCGTGAAGATTATTTCCAACTTAACATTTATTAATCACTACTAACTCTTAAATATTTCACATTATTACCCTTTATTAATATTTTTATTTTGTCAGTATCAACACCATTTAATGAATTTATTTCACAAACCTCAATCAACTCATGAATAAATATAAGCGCATCATCTTTATTTAAGATGCAATCGGCACGATAATAATCCTTTATTTTCCTAAGTTGTTTAAAACCACTCCATCTTGTGGCGTTAGAAAAAATCATGGAATGTAAAGACTCACTGATATCAAAATGAAAAAAATTCATCTTCTATATTTATATAGAAATCTAATGACATAATCACCTCACGATATTACATCTTTTATTTTGGCATCCTAAATACAAGTTCGGGTCATAATAGAGGAAGGTGTTGTAGTGCAGTCCCGTTTCACGGTCCAGGTACTGACCCTGGAAACGTAGGTTCTGCGGGATATCCCAGTCAAAATTAATAAGGAAAAGATGCACTGATATGATAATAAAAACCAAAAAACTCACACTCTTCTGTGGGATAAAAACAAATAACTAGTGATATATATAAGGGAAATATCTTACGACCTTTAGGAATACACTCCACAGTATGAAAATATTAGCCTACCCAAGCACTGTATTTTCATCGTCAGCAAACCAGGTAGAATGCTATAAAAAATAGTAACTCGGTGTCATTTCTTTTTTTCAAGATAAAATTTCAAATACTTTTTAGGGTACTCTTTAAACGGCCTTTCCTTACCATAATCATAAGCCACATCAAAATTTTTATAAGCTTCATCGAGTTGTCCAAGCTCATATGCAGCCATACCGATATCCATAAAAGGCCCCACATCAATATCAGAACTTCTATATTTTAACTCAATATCTGCCCATTGTTTTGCTTTTGAAAAATCTCCCAATGCGAAATATGCATTAAAGTAACATCCGGCCAGCCATGCACTTATCATTTCCCACTCGAATTTTGGCTCCGGTAAAATAGTGTAAGCCTCATCATATTTTTTAATTGCTTCTTTAAATTCCTTATTATCATCATGTTCATTTCCAGCCGAGATAACATCGATAATACGGCTTTCCAATTCAGCATCAAATTGTGATAACTCTTTCATATTGTCTCCTAAAAATACTGCGAGCTCTCAGCAGAGCTGATAAATGTAGAAGGGTCTTTGTAAGTTTCAAGCAGTTTTTCCCCCTGCGAGCGGTTATGTCCAAAATATTCAAGGTAGAAATCGAAATATCTTGAAAAAGGCCGGCTATTAATTGTAATTACTCATACAGCTTAAATCACATATTTTTAAAATGAGTACTGCATCTCCTGATGTTAAATGCAACACCTTACGATTTTATATTAGTATTTTTCAGCCGTACGCTATTCTCATCCAACCTTAAGGTAATGAAAAAAATAAAACCAATTAAAACATCATCACTTTCACAAAAAAAATCATGAAAAACACATTGAATTTAATGGTGAAAAATCAATTCACCAGTAATGGCAAAGCTTTATTTCGCTGCATATAAGAATACTTTCAAATGTAAAACAGTTGATTACTCGTGGTGTCTAAAGTATTAAACCGGCCTGCACCTGCATTGTTGTACCGGCCGGGGAGCTTATAATAAGCAATAAGAAAAAAACCTCCCAAGGATCAGTTGCATTAACTAATAACAATCTATTTTAGGTGGATATATGTTATTTTATTCACATAACCATTATCAATGTCATATTCCTTTATAGTATCGATGTAATCAATTAAATCTGAATCTGATATTTCACGAAGAGTGGCCGGCCTAATTTTTCCTTTCAAAGAGAAGTTACAACTCTTGTCAAAATCTCCGACATTTTCTATTGTACTCCAAAACATAGAGTATTCTTGGCAATAGAAATATATTTCATTATTATAAAACTCTGGAATTATACAAAACTCAACTCCGTCGCTTTGTCTTTCAAATGCTTTGGGATCGCGATTTACAAAATAAACTTCTTTCATATTCTCTATTTCATCCTCATTATTTATAAGGGAAAAGCCGTAATTACTCTGTTCGAATTTGCTTCAGTTACTATTCTTATCGTATTTAGCGGCTGGCCATGACCAAGAAGTGATGGATTACCACCCTGCCAACCCGCATTAGGAGATGGTATATCATAAACCCATCGATTACCCTGGATCTGCGGCGTTATTCCTTGCTCTCCGCCCCTTATCCATGCATCAGCGGTTTGATTAATTGCATCGTGATTGAACACTCCGTGCGGGACATTTCTGTTTGGATCATTCACTCCATGTCTCCTAACATGGTCCTTTCTACTCAATCCATGAGGATCTTTCCCTCCCCAATCTAATGGGCCGCGACAGACAAGCCCCAACGGATCAACCCATCCCAACGGGTCAATCACATAAGTATAGGTATTCAGCCCACCCTGCAGCCCGATGGGGTCCATCTGGGTGTAGCAGCCGCCGGTGGGGTCATAGTAGCGGAAGGTGTTGTAGTGCAGTCCCGTCTCGCGGTCCAGGTACTGACCCTGGAAACGCAGGTTCTGCGGCACGTCCCACTCCGCATGCACGCTTTCGCGCTGGCTGCGTCCCCAGGCGGTGGAGGTGCCGTGCCACACGACTTCACCGCGGCTGTCGGTTACTTTCTCCGGCAGGCCGTTGATTTCCGTGTGGTACCAGTACATCTCCGCGTGCTGCTGGCGGCTGTCGATGCGTGCCAGCGGCTCGTAGCTGTTTTCCGTGTAGACATACTGCACCGCCGCATCCGGGTCGCTGTCGCTGCGCTCGCCCACCATCTGTAAACCCGACCACGCGTACTGCGTGCGTTCCGGTTTACGGGTATGGCGTCGCCACACCTGTTTCTCCGTGCGGCGACCCAGGGCGTCGTAGCGGTACTCTGCCCGGGTGAACGCCGGGTCACCCTCAATCACCACCGCGCTGATGCGCTGCTCATCGTCGTAGCTGAAACGCTGTGTGATGCCGCGATGGCTGTCGTGGCGCTCCGTCATCCGGCCAAAGCCGTCATACTCCCGGCGCACTCCGTCCAGCCGTTTTAACAGGTTGTCCCACACCGGCTGTAAATCCGGTGTCGTGCGGTTATCCGCCGCGTCATACCAGAAACGCTCTTCCCCGCCCGGCTGAAGGCTCTGCGTCATGCGTCCTGCCGCATCGTAGCCCCACAGCGACTGACGGTATTTCTCCGCCGGGGTCGCCGGTGCACCGTCGGTGTACATCTGGCGGATAATCTGGTCGGCGCGGTCCCACTGGTAACGCCGCTCAAACACCAGCCGGTTACGCACATTGTCCATGCAGCGGCGCTGCGTGATGCGCCCCGCAACGTCATACTCCGTATCCAGCGCCAGCGCCCCCAGTGTGCGCTGCGTCTCCCGGTGCAGTTTATCGCGCTGATAACCCGTCACCGGCAGCGTTTTACCGCCGAACGAAAGCTGCATCTCCAGCAGGTGCCCGGTGCCAGCGGTTTGCAGTGATCCTTAATATTCAGGTGGTTTTAAAGTTATTTTTGCTTTCAATAAATAATACCAAACCAATATTGTTCAGCGAGGTACCATAAACTCAAAAAGAGGATCTTCCTGTGTAGTAATAATATACTCTGGCAAGATATTTTCCGTTACAGGAACAATAATTAAAGGAATTATTAGATCATATTTCTCTATCGGCCCCCTAAGAAAATCCAATAAATCCATTTTTGCAGCCTCTACAACATTCCCTGTAAAAAAAATACGTTTCCCCTTTCGTCTGGGATCATTATTCATCACTAAATAGTGATTATCAGATAACACACTGTCTAGCTGATTAAATTCAAAAAGACCTTTTAATTTATACTCTTTCTTTATTTCAAAATACTTCATGAAAATTTCGCGGGCGTGCTCCCGCTCTATAACATCTGATTTTCTCAAACTCGAAAAATCATAATCCATATATCCAAGCGATTCATTCATACTCTAACCTCTGTTAATGCGGGACATCATAGAATACATGACCATCTGCACCATTGTTGTACCATTTCACATGATACAAATCTAAAATGCTACCCTCATCCTGCATATGCTGCTCATATCCTTTCGTATATTTTTCGTTTCCAGACGAGCGACTATAGGTGTTTTCTTTATATCGATTCATATTTCCTTGGGCTTCTTTTAAAAGTTTTTTTGCATCTGAACTAGATTCAACTCTAACTTGAAACTTGCGCCCATCTCCTGAACCGTTTACAACCTCTTGCATCTCTTTAATAGCCTGCTTCCATGCCTTTGTTCCCGGTTTGATCACTTCCATTTGTGACGCAGAGAATGGATGATCTTTTGCAAATTTACCTTTAAAGAAAGCAGGAGCGCACATCAACCCCAACGGATCCACCCATCCCAGCGGATCCACAACATAAGTATAGGTGTTCAGCCCGCCCTGCAGCCCGATGGGGTCCATCTGGGTGTAGCAGCCCCCGGTGGGGTCATAGTAGCGGAAGGTGTTGTAGTGCAGTCCCGTTTCGCGGTCCAGGTACTGACCCTGGAAGCGCAGGTTCTGCGGCACGTCCCACTCCGCATGCACGCTTTCGTGCTGACTGCGTCCCCAGGCGGTGGAGGTGCCGCGCCACACGATTTCACCCCGGCTGTCGGTTACTTTCTCCGGCAGGCCGTTGATTTCCGTGTGATACCAGTACATCTCCGCGTGCTGCTGACGGCTGTCGATGCGCGCCAGCGGCTCGTAGCTGTTTTCCGTGTAGACATACTGCACCGCCGCATCCGGGTCGCTGTCGCTGCGCTCGCCCACCATCTGTAAACCCGACCATGCGTACTGCGTACGTTCCGGTTTACGGGCATGGCGTCGCCACACCTGTTTCTCCGTGCGGCGACCCAGTGCGTCGTAGCGGTACTCTGCCCGGGTGAATCAGAGATCGCTTTTGATGAATGATAACTTTTTATAATTATCAGCTATAAGTGGGTATACACAACCATCCTCTCGAAGAGAGATATGGACATCCAAATCTCTCTTATAACCTCACAAGAATAAATCAATTCCTTTTGCATTTTTATTTAAAAGAAAATCTCTAAAAGTTTGAGATATTACTAAGCTTGAGCTATGTTCTTGGCATCTGGCTAAACTAAAATTCTCGGAGATACCATTTTTAAATACTATTTTATTGAATTTTCTTGGCCCATTTGGTAAATAGCTCAATATTGGCTGACTGTCAGAACGTTCCATATCTATGCATGAAATCATATCGATTACATTTAACACTTTGTAGCCAGAATGCTCGACATTATTAACATGCATAGTTGCATCAAGCAATTGTATACCGCTAAGAAAGTCATTGACGTCTAATAATAAGGATGCGAGACGAGGTGATATAACTAAAGGTCCATCACTAAAATAAAAATCATATGAAAACAGATTATTTTCACTGACTTTATTTTTTAAATAAAAATCAAAATGCTCCTCCCTACTAAACTCAGCACCTTTCAGAAAATCACTGGCCAAAATGTTTGAGTGTTTGTACTCAAACCAATATTTGTTTGGATAACTCGGTGATATTTTGAGCTCGAACATAATTAGCACCTCCCTCTTTTTATGGAATTTTTATTCAGTACAGTTTTACCATTACGCAAATCAGCACGCTCATTTTTAATGATCCCATCAACAGCGAGTCTATAGTCTTCTTTCGTCCAATTATTATCACTGCCATATTTAAATACTTCAGTCATTTGTTCTTTAATATTTTGTGTATAAACTGGATGGGACCCACTATGGATTGTTCTTACAGGATGATAATCTGCCGATTTAGGTAAATAGATAACATTTCTGACATCATGAATATTATAATCAGCGGCTTTGAGCAAATCATGCCCTTTAAGCTGTTGCGGTATTACATGATGTTTTTGAAAACCATCAATACCAGGCATAGTGTTATATGTCCATAACCCCAACGGGTCCACCCATCCCAGCGGGTCAATCACATAAGTATACGTGTTCAGCCCGCCCTGCAGCCCGATGGGGTCCATCTGAGTGTAGCAGCCGCCGGTGGGGTCATAGTAGCGGAAGGTGTTGTAGTGCAGTCCCGTTTCGCGGTCCAGGTACTGACCCTGGAAACGCAGGTTCTGCGGCACGTCCCACTCCGCATGCACGCTTTCGTGCTGGCTGCGTCCCCAGGCGGTGGAGGTGCCGTGCCACACGACTTCACCGCGGCTGTCGGTTACTTTCTCCGGCAGGCCGTTGATTTCCGTGTGGTACCAGTACATCTCCGCGTGCTGCTGGCGGCTGTCGATGCGTGCCAGCGGCTCGTAGCTGTTTTCCGTGTAGACATACTGCACCGCCGCATCCGGGTCGCTGTCGCTGCGCTCGCCCACCATCTGTAAACCCGACCACGCGTACTGCGTGCGTTCCGGTTTACGGGTATGGCGTCGCCACACCTGTTTCTCCGTGCGGCGACCCAGGGCGTCGTAGCGGTACTCCGCCCGGGTGAACGCCGGGTCACCCTCAATCACCACCGCGCTGATGCGCTGCTCATCGTCGTAGCTGAAACGCTGTGTGATGCCGCGATGGCTGTCGTGGCGCTCCGTCATCCGGCCAAAGCCGTCATACTCCCGGCGCACTCCGTCCAGCCGTTTTAACAGGTTGTCCCACACCGGCTGCAAATCCGGCGTCGTGCGGTTATCTGCCGCGTCATACCAGAAACGCTCTTCCCCGCCCGGCTGAAGGCTCTGCGTCATGCGTCCTGCCGCATCGTAGCCCCACAGCGACTGACGGTATTTCTCCGCCGGGGTCGCCGGTGCACCGTCGGTGTACATCTGGCGGATAATCTGGTCGGCGCGGTCCCACTGATAACGCCGCTCAAACACCAGCCGGTTACGCACATTGTCCATGCAGCGCCGCTGCGTGATGCGCCCCGCAACGTCATACTCCGTATCCAGCGCCAGCGCCCCCAGTGTGCGCTGCGTCTCACGGTGCAGTTTGTCGCGCTGATAACCGGTCACCGGCAGCGTTTTACCGCCGAACGAAAGCTGCATCTCCAGCAGGTGCCCGGTGCCGTAACGCAGGTACTGCATCTGCCGCCCGTCCGGGAAAGTGGTCGCACTCAGGTTGCTTAATGCATCGTACTGATGCTCATATTTGCCGGACGCGTTCTCTTCACTGACCAGGTCGCCGAGCTTGTTGCGCGTAAGGATGATGGTATCGATACTCTGCGGCTCGCGCATATCGATAACCGACTGACGCCACTCGCCGTAGGCATAACGGCGGATTTCCGTCGCCAGCGCACTGTAGCGGTACTCGGTGCGGTGCTGTTCGGTTTCCCGCGCCACCATGCGCCCGAGCGCGTCATATTCGTAATTCACCACCTGCGGCGGCAGCGCACTGCCGCGGGCAGGGTGACGGGTCATCGTCGCCACCTGCTGCGCGGTGTTGTACTGGTATTCGGTCTGCCGCCCGGCGTAATCCTGCTGGCGGGTCAGCAGCCCGGTGGTAGTGTAATCAAAACGCCACTGCTGATTGTTGGCATTGGTCAGCGTGACCAGGCGGCCAGCGCGGTTAAAGGTAAAACGGGTGACTTGCCCGGCGGAATCCACCGCTTCGGTGACCTGGCCGCGCGCATTCAGCGTGACGTTGCGCTCCAGCATGCCGTCGATGTTCTGCCCGCACAGCAGCCCGGCTTTGTTGTACTTAAACAGCATCTCGCGGCCGTCGGCACGCACAAAGGTTTGCAGGCGCGATGCCGCGCTCCAGCGGTAACGATCTGTGTTGCCCAATGGATCGGTCACAGCCGCAAGTCGGCCTGCGGCATCGTACTGGCGGCGGCTCTGGTGACCCGAGCAATCTTCTTCACGGATCAGTTGCCCCAGTTCATCCCACCAGAACCGGTGGCTGTTCTCCAGCGCATCGATGCGGCGGGTTAAATCGCCCTGATCGTTCCACTCAAAGCGGGTTACGCCGCCTTCCGGATCGGTCAGCGCCACCACATCCCCCGCCAGGTTGTACTCATAGCGCCAGGTCGCGCCGTCGGGTAACACCTCAATCGCCGGGAAATCGTACAGCGGGTGCCAGGTGGTCATCCTTGCACGATCCAGCGGGTCGCGCTCCAGCGTCAGGTTACCGCGCTCGTCCCAGGTGTATTCCCAGCGGCCGCCGTCCGGTTGAAGAGCAGAACGCAACTGTTCGGCATTCCCCGCCCAGTTAAATTGCCAGTGACCGCCGTGCACATCGGTATAGTCGGTGATGCGATACAACGTATCCCAGTGATGTTCGCTGACCACGCCTTCATCATTGCTGACCCGGGCGTAGCGCTTTTGCTCGTCGGCGTCGATACGCCAGTTCTCCAGCACCGCGCCTTGTTCATCGTGCACCTGATAACCGCTCACGCGCCAGTGTTCAGAGCCCGCCTCCGGACGCCACTGGTAGTGCACCGTTAAGCCGGTAGAAAAACTGTGCCAGGCCAGCATGTCGCTGGCACGATCCCAGCCAAACTGGCGGGTGACCACACCGTCGGCGTCCGTCACTGTAATCAGTTGCCCTTGATCGTTATAGCGATAAGAGACCAGCAGACGGCGCTCGCCTGCGCAAATCTGGTACACCGCGCTCAGTCGCCCGAAGCGGGATTCATACTCCAGTTCCACGTCCAGCGCTTCGTTATCACTGGAGATGCGTGTCAGTTGACCCTTTTCGTTCCAGCTGTAGTAGTGGGCGTTCTCATGGCGGTCATAAATGCGCTGGATACGCCACTCACCCGATCGCGTCGGATCCGGTTCATAGATTTGGTGCTCGCCGTCGCCGGTTTGCATGGCGATGATCCCGTTCGGGCTGGCGAAGATCCGCATGCCATCTTCCGGGTAGAAGATCATATCGCCGACCAGCACTTCGCCCAGCCCCAGTTCACGCCCGCTCATATCGCGGAAGATCATCTGGTTATCCGCCAGGCGCAGGAAGCGGGTTTCAAACGGCATCATCCAGCCGGTTCCGAGGATGCCGGTGGCGCGATTGCGGCTGTGGTAGATACGCTGCCAGTAGAGTGGCATGCGATCCGGCAGCACAAAGTCGAGATCCTCTTCTTTGGCGAGAATTTTGCTGCCAAGGGGAATATGGACCGGGAAAAAGGTGTGCGCTGCACTGATTAGCGCGGCTGAAAGGGTATCGGAGACAGCAACGCCACCGAGCAGACAGAGAAACTCTTTTGCCAGCCCGCGCAGCAACTGGCGTTCACAGGCGAGCTTCGCCAGGCGCGACAGCGCGCCAAGGCCGACGCTGCCCATCAGGTTGCCCAGCAGGTAAGCCAGCTGATTTTTGCCGCTGTGAATATCGCGCACCGTAATGGTATCGCCACCGATCCGCACGCGCGGGTCGTCACTGACTTTAATTTCAGCTTCGCAGGTGCTTTTCTCACCGTTGCGGGCGGCTGGCTGGTTGTTAATTAAGACTTTTTTTGAGCCCTGCGCGACAAAGTTGCTGCTGGTGACCATATGGCCTTTTTTACAGTCAACGTTGTCTTTCGGCATGGGAGTCGCATGAGGATTCGCGCTTTCCACCACCGGTTGTGTGAGGGTTTCCCAAAAGCTGGTGCCCCACTTTTTCAGGTCGTCGAGGGTGATATCTTTGGCGCGTTCGGCAACCGCCATCATCACACCGCCAGGGGTGAGGATCGTTTTCGCTGCCGTGGCCGCGACGGCAAGCGCAACCATACCGACAGCGGCCCAGTCGATGCCTTCATCGGCAGCCGCGGGGCTGTTCAGGTAATCGCGATCCACCGTTCCGGCAGCGCGGGCGGCTTTTTTGCCCTTGATATGGACATTGTCCGAACCGGAAACAATGATCGCGTCCGGTGGCCCGGGGTCGATGAGCGCATCCACCACTTTGCCCGCGGCATTGCCGATCTCCTCCAGTTTGCCGCTAAAAATCAGTGCAGCAAGCCCGGCAAGCGCCACACCGGCAACCAGGAGGCCAACCCCCGTGCCGACAAAAGCGATAACGCCCCACACGATCGCCCCTTCCACCATCCCGCCAACAAAATCCGCCAGCGCAGAGCTGTGAATTAGCGGGTCGTCAATACGGGCAGCGATGTAATCCGTCATCCTTACGCCCCCAGCTGTAAACCCGTTCTGATAGACGCCCAGAATGCATCGGCATCGGCATCAAAAGGCGCAGTACGGCTGAGCGTCAGCACCAGCAGATGGTCTTCTACGCGGGTGATCGCGAGCTTTTCATACACCATCGTGCTCTGGTTTAAGAAACGCAGCGCCACCTCGCGAGCAGGCTGACCGGCGATGGTGCTGTCTTCCACTTCGCCCATCGTCACCTTTTTCATGCTGCGCTGCACTTTCGCCAGTTGCTGCTTAATAAAGGTTTCTTCTGCGCCAGGCTGAATATCCCATGCCCTTGTTATCGCCAGCGTTGCGTCATACTCTGTGAACTTCAATAAGTTGATACTGCGATCCTGGTACGCTCCCGGCAGGTTAAGCTCACCTTCGGACAGTGCAAACTGCGTTGTCGTCATTATTTATCCGTCCCTTGATTAAATGCTTGTTTCACGGCAGCCTGGATTTCTGCCGGCGTGGGCGACGCCTGGGTCGCGGGTTTGGCTTCAGAGAGATTCAGATCCAGCAGACCGCCGGTGTTAATCACGCCATGCCCGCCCGCTTCGATAAGAAAGTCATTGCACTTGAGTTCCACCGTGCCGTTGGCGTTCAGCGTGAGCGACGAATAGCCGCTGACCAACGTGATGCTGGTGTCCGAGGCCTGGAGCAAGCCCCCCTGGACTTTCTGTGTCAACCCGCCACCGACCAACTCCCCGTGTGCAAACTGCGTCGCCTGGGTGTGCGATCCCGCCACCGAACCGGTGTAATCCTGCGCGACGCTGACAGTTTGCGAGCCGCCAATGCTGTGGGTCTCATCGTTTTTGACATGGGTATCCAGGTTGCGTTCGGCCTGGATCCACACCTGCTCTTCACCCGCTTTATCTTCAAAACGCAGGGCGTTGGCGTTATCAACGGAGCCATCTTTCGAACGGCTGAGGAAGCCCATCTGCGTGGCGGCGGCCGGTAATGCCCACGGCGGCATACTGGCTTCGTTATAAACGCGCCCGGTGATAATGGGCCTGTCCGGATCGCCGTTGATAAAGTCGATCACCACTTCATCGCCCACGCGCGGCACCTGCACCCCACCGAAGCCCTGACCGGCCCATGCGCTGGAGACGCGCACCCAGCAGGAGCTGGTGTCATCACCTTTTGCCAGCCTGTCCCAGTGGAACTTCACTTTTACCCGACCATAGCGGTCAGTCCAGATGCTCTCGCCCTGCGGCCCCACCACTTTTGCCGTCTGCGGGCCATAGGTGCGCGGCCATGCGGTTTGCTGCGCCGGGCGGAAAACGACCGAAGAGGGGATCACGCCAAAATCAATGCGGTGGATGGTTTCGCTGTCCGCGCCGCTGGCGTAACGGTTCTCTTCGAAGTTGTACCAGGCGGCGGTGACCAGGTACTCGCCGTTATCGTTAAAAAACGCGGCATTGGTCAACTGGAATGTACTGCCCGGCGCAATACCGATAGCCGTAGCGGTGCCTTCGATCTGCTGGTGCTCAACCTGCCAACGCTCCTGGCGAATACGGGCGTAAAACTCACCATGACCGTGTTCAACAAAACGGCCAGGCCAGTCATAGACATCAATGGCGCCAGGGGACGGCGAATTGGGGTTTTGCCGCGCCTGGAAAAGCCAGGCGTTCGGCTTGCGGAAATCGTAATCGTCCAGGCTGTACAGTCCCGGCGTGACGCTGTCTTCCAACGCCCACTGGCTGATGCCCTCTTCGTCGGTGCTGCCGCCGGACGGCGTCTGATGGTAAGGAATGGATTCGTAACCGCTGAACGGTTGATGCTGGGTCGCTGCATCCGTCAACACCAGCGTATGTTTGTCCGCCTCGTGGCGGAAGTGATAGGTAATCCCTTCCAGCTCCATCAGGCGGCTGATGAAATCAAAGCTGCTCTCCTGGTACTGCACGCAGTATTCCCAGCTGCGGTAGCTGCCGCTCAGCTTGTCTTCAATATTGACCTGATACTCGCCAAGCAACGTTTTCACGATCTGCGGTACCGTTTGTTCCTGGAAGATGCGCAGGTTGCGGTCGCGCTTCATCGGCCAGAGATCCGGCTCAACAGTAAGCTGATAAACCGCATAGCGCGTACCGCTTAGTTCAACGGCGCTCACCGCCACGCGGGTAATTTTGCCATTAAGATAGCGGGAGCCAGTCAGCCCCTGCGTGGGAATGGTGACGGTAACCGGTTTGCCGAGCAGTGTGCTGCGGTCCATTCGCGCGTCAGTGCCAAGCAGTTGCAGGTTAAAAGCAAATGACTCGGATAACGCTTCCCGACCAGAAAGTTTCCAAAAAAGCAGTCCTTCGACAGGTAACTGAACAGCAATACGATTACTCATAAATCGAATCCTGACATAAAGACGGATGCCGCTCCGGGCTCCGTTCTTGAGTTTAATGTTGCGATATCCGGGTAAAGCTACCGCACGAAATCCGTAAATCAAAAGATCATTATTGTCTGTTTTCTCCACCAAATAAATGCCAGGAATAATCCTAATCCAGGGTGACGGAACTGAAAAAAATTCACGTTTTTAGTGGGTTAAGCACAATGAACAGTCAAAAACATCAACATAAGGGAAATTTTAACTATAAAAAATGAGGGTTTTGGATAAGGTCAGTGAGATGCCAAAACCCCGGCTCTGCGCCCTGACGCATTGTTTCGCGAGTATTATCGCAATTTCATCGCAAATATTAGACGGCACGGCGGAAAGGCAGTATAAGTTTTTTATACGTTTTCGCATTTATTATTATCCTGGCTATATGCACGCTCTTTTTATATATCCATCGCATAAGCCCTACTGATAGTTAATAACCATTTAATTACGTTTAAGCGAAATTAACTTGGTCATTTATGGAGGGAATCATGGAAAGTTATAACCAGTTTGGGCAAAGAATTGGCCCGGAATTGCCCGAATGGACAACCCGGGAAATGCCGGAAAAAGTCAGCCTTCACGGGCTTTACTGCAACGTCATACCCTTAGCCATCGACCATGCTGAAGACTTGTTTCCTGAGTGGCACAGCATCGAAGATGAACGGGACTGGACCTACCTCGAAGGAGACAGACCAAAAGATAAAGCCGCCTGTTATGCCTGGTTAAGAGAGTTAATTGCACATAAAGAAAGATATTATTTTTCGGTACAGGATAAAATTGACGATCAAGTAAAAGGTATTTTTTATATCGGGAAAGTGGATCCGGACAACGGCTCTTTCGATATATCCGAAATTAACTGGACACCGTTAATGAAACGCACGCGTTTCAGCACCGAATCGCTTTATCTTATCCTTGCTTACTTTTTCGATAAACTGAAGTACCGCAGATGCGAATGGCGCACCAGTATCTATAACACTGAGGGTACCCGCTCGGCGGAAAGGATCGGCTTTGTCAAAGAAGGCGTATTGCGGGATAAAAAAGTCCGCAAAGGGCATTCGACAGATATCGTCGTTTTTTCCATCACCCGGAAAGAGTGGCCGGGGATCTCTTCAATGATCACCGCCTGGTTGCGGGAAGAGAACTTTGACGGTCTCGGCCACCAGTTGCAGAAATTAAGCTCCTTGCGTCGCTATTAATCGTCATCGCCGCCATGCGTTGAGTCAGGTCCACCATCAACGCATGGCATATTTATGGCTATTGTCGTCGTTGCTGCGTGCGGAAATCGTCCATAAATTGCGTCAGTGTCTCTACCGCTTCCAGCGTTAACCCGTTGTAAATTGACGCGCGGACCCCGCCCAGTGCGCGATGCCCACCGAGACCAGAAAAACCGGCCTCAGCGGCCTGATCAAGGAACGCCGTTTCCAACGCTTTGGTCGGCAACGTGAAAGCCACGTTCATGTCTGAACGGAAAGCCGTATCGCCCCAGTTGCGATAAAAATCGTCGCTGCCATCAATCATGCGGTAAAGCAGTTGTGATTTTTGCCGGTTAATCTGCGCCATATTCTCCAGCCCCCCGATATCGCGCAGCAGCCAGCGCGTGACCAGCAGTACCACATAGATAGCAAAAACCGGCGGCGTATTGAGGTTAGAGTGCGTCTCAACCTGGCGACGATAATCCAGAAATGCTGGCAGGTTGCGCGGCGCGTTCTGCACCACTTCATCGCGGATAAGCACAATAGTGACCCCGGCGGGGCCGATATTCTTCTGGGCGTGGGCGTAGATCAACGAGAATTTCCCGGCATCGCAAGGTCTGGATAAAAAATCCGACGACATGTCGCACACGCGCGGTACGTCATCGCGCCCCGGAATACGATCAAACTGCAAACCTTCCACCGTCTCATTCGAAACATAGTGGATGTAGGGCGCATGCGGTGAGAAGTCTAACTCCTCTTCGGTCGGCAGGCAGCGGTAACCTGCTTTCTCACCGCTCCAGATCACGCGCACCGGCCCTTCACGCATCGCTTCGGTGATGACTTTACGGCTCCAGTAACCGGTATCAAAATACTCCGCCGGGTGTTTTTTCCCGCGCAGCATCGTCATCGGCACCATGGAGAACTGCTGCGTAGCGCCACCCTGCAGAAACAGAACGTGGTAATCCGCAGGTAAGCCAAGCAAGGTACGGATGTTGTTTTCGGTTTCCCGCACCACGTTCTCAAACCACGCTGAACGATGGCTGATGCCAAGAATGGATAATCCCACCTCCGGGACATTGATGATGGCCTGCTGCACCTGGTTTAAAACGACGTCCGGAAGCGCACCCGGCCCGCCCGAAAAATTGAGTGTGTTTTTTGGATTTGTAGACATTTTTATCCCTGCGTCACTTAGAGTGGTTTTACGCGCTTTTACCCGCACGCTGTAACAACATTTCCCGCATCGCCTGCTTCACTTTGTGCATGTGAACCTGCTTATTGGGGAACATGATTTCATCGTCCATCGCATGAACGACCATTGCCGGGTCGATTTCAAAAACCAGCAACCTGCCATCCCGGGTTTCGGCGCAATCGATGCCGATATATTCAAGGCCCGTGCGTCGGGAGATCGCGGCCAGCGCGTCATGATGTCGTGCGGCGAACTCAGGGAACGTATTGAGGAAATGCGCTTCCTGCGCACGTTTGCCAGCGTCTTCGTACATGCCGGCGTTGACATAGTGGATCATCCAGTGTGCGGAGACGCCCATATGGCAGGCAAAGGGTTTGCCGTCGATCAGTACCAACCGCATTTTGCGAAACAAACCGTCTTCGCCGCGATAATCCACAAAGCGCGAGAGGAAGAATTCCGACGCGGTGCTTTGCGTCAGGTAAACCGCCAGATCCGCGGTGCTATCTATTTTTTGCAGCCCGTGGCCACCGTGACTGCCCACCGGGCGCACAATCACCGGAAAGTCGCGCTCGTCGCAAATATCCGCCAGCGTTTTCTGCCCGCTGGCCACCACCAGTAATGCGTCGCGCGGGGTATGCAGTGCAGGGCAAATCACCAGACCTGGCACGTTTTGTAACAGCAGACTGGCGTTATGGCGCTCGGAAGTCGGAACATGTTTAGGTGGATTGAGCACCGGTTTTGGCCAGCCGCGCAGCGCATATTCCAGACGCAGCAGCACGCTCTCCTGCTCATCACTCGCGCCAATCGCCACCATCACCACATCATGTGCAGGAACAGGCTCGGTTAACGGGTTGTCGTGTTCGGGATCGACATAGTAGTAAATAAGCTCGATGTCGCTCTCTTCCAGCAGGCAATCGAGGGGGATATTGGCAGACAGATTCCCCGGCACCATCAACATCAACAACCGCAGCGTTGGCGGCTGCCGGGAAGGCCAGTGATAAACGCGTTGCATCGCCAGCGCCTGCTGCTGAATTTGCAGCCCTAAGGCCTCGTGCTTCAGGCTCATCATGGCGGTGGCGAGGTTCATCCACAGAACGGCGTCGTTGGGAGCATTTTCCGCCTGCGCGATCATGTCCTGCGTCTCTGCGGTGAAATCAATGCCGGCGATACTCATGCGCAAAAAAGGCGCCATCCCAAGAAATGACGCAGACGAAACATCTGCTTCGTGCGTGATTGACATAGTTATTCTTCCTGTTTGTGCTGCGCATATAACTTATGATGCGACAAATCACTAACAGGCAATGAGGGGAATAACGGCATTAATTATCAGGATAACAAAACGTAACTTACTGAAATTAATAGAGATGTTAACAAAGAGGCGTCAGCAGGCAGCTCACGCGCACAAGGAGTATGAGCGCAAAATATAGAGAAATTATGGAGGAACATTCCGCAGCGAAAAAAACGGGGAATAGCCATGCCGATGAAAATCACGCTACGCTCTGAGAACGCCATACGCGGGACAGTTAGCGGATAAAGGGTCAATAGAGATGAAAGTGGTGCTTGTACGACACGCAGAAACAGAATGGAACCAACGCGGCATTATTCAGGGGCACAGGGATAGTCCACTGACGGCGCGTGGCGCGCTGGAAACATCGGCACTACTGGCAGCGTTAACTGATTATCCCATCGCGTGTGTCTATGCATCCCCCCTGGGCCGTGCATGGCAGATGGGACAAGCACTGGCGGGACATTTTCACTGCCCACTGGTGGCGAACACTGCGTTGAAAGAGCAGGCATTCGGTCGTTACGAAGGGATGCCATCAGCGCAATTGCACGACCAACATCCCTATGAGGCAGCGGCGTTATTTGCACAAGACGCCGCGTTTTGCCCGCCCGGCGGCGAGTCTCTGGCGCAGGCTTCTCAACGAATTATCGATTTTTTACAGCAGCAACAAAAGACGGCAGCGCACCAGACATTCTGTATTGTCACGCACGGGCAGGTCAGCCAGGGCGTTCTTGCTCTACTTAAGGAAGGGAAAATCGATAATTTCTCCCGTTATGCTCAGCCAAACGCGAGCTATTCCGTGATCGACATGATGGAAGGTAAATATATTACGCTCCGCTGGGGGATCGCCACGCATTTACGTCATCTTGCCGTCCATAAATAAGTAAATGTATTTCCTCGCAAACCATCCCGCAGAAAACACTTTGAGATTTTCCTGATGAAGGCCAAACCCGTTACAACGCGTAAAATATGTAACGGGGTATGAGCTGATGTATCAGATCGCTTTTTTATCAACAGTATTCTTACAATTTTATGCTGAGGATTGTCCGAATGGAGAACACCGTCCCGGACGTAAGCGATATATCCACAGAGACCGTTATTCACCTGAAATGTTTGCCGCTAAGCGATTCAAACATGCCTTTTCAGGAACGTTATATCTGCCAGAACGATGCCAATAAATACGCCGTCGCGGTCATGGCGCGACGTCATTATTTGCTGAGAAGACCCTATTAATGGGCAACCAGAACGGCAGTGATGCGCAGATCCCCCTTACCTAAGGGGATGTATTTCTTTTATGGCCACGCTTCGCAGGCTTTCGAGCCTGTTATCCAGAGAAAACACACATTAACAGCCTCTATTCGCGCGGCATATCTGCCTGAATACGGGGAAATAAAACAATAAAAACGCAGGCGTGATGAGGTACTCCATCGCGTCATTTGGAATGGTGTAATACAACATGAGGTGCCCTTGATGAAAGGCGAAACCATTGAACAACATGTGAGAGATCATCTCAAATCACTGAAACGAACAATGACCAACCTGCATAAGAAATGGAAATATCGAAATAGTTTTAGTTCGGAAGTAAGTTGGATCTCATTGGGCGAAAATTGTCTTCCTGACGATATTCTCCGGCGACATAACAGAAAATCATTCAGCTCTGTTTTTTCCTCCGGACGTTCAAATATAGAATATATTATTCAGATGGAAAAAGATAATTACCGGAATCTGCTGAAGAAAGAATATCTGCAACATTTTCCGGATGGTCAGCATTCTGTTGTGCGCTCGACGTTTTACAAAAATTGTGCAGGCCAATACAGCGAAAGGCATATGCTGGGTTTTGAATTCACGCATCATGACCCGCTCAGAATTAAAGAAGATAACCGCGCTTTCCAACGACGAATCAGCCGTCAATTACAATACCGGGGAAATAAAAACTTTGTTTTTCTTTATCATCACCGAATGACAGAGAACTCAGATCTTGCCCTTTTACGGGCGCATTTAAATGAATTCCTTACCTTCTACAATACGCCAGGCCGCGACTGTAAAATGGTGCTTTTTTATCAACATATCATCGCGGAGAACGAGACCAAGCGTATCGATTTCACGCCGCACGACACAGGGTTACTCGAATTTACCTGTCATACCCATGAGATATGGGGAGGTGATGATCTGGAAACGTTCTGGGCGAAAAAAGATGATGGCCTGTTCGCAGAAATGTTCGACACGGTTGATAAATACAATCTGAGTGCGGATAAACCTTACCCTGGCAGGCCCCTGGTCCCGGCAGGCACAGTATAAGTCGCCTGCACTGTCGCCTGGCTCTTCTCTGAGAGTTTCTAACACGCTCAGAGAAGAGCATACTTTTTATTCTTCCACCGCCGCCAGCGCCTGTGCACATGCTGCTGCGCTGGACCACGCCCACTGGAAGTTATAGCCCCCCAGCCAGCCGGTGACGTCCATCACTTCGCCAATAAAATAGAGACCCGGTACATTGCGGGCTTCCATGGTGCGTGACGACAATTCGTTGGTGTCTACCCCGCCGAGCGTCACTTCCGCCGTGCGGTAACCTTCGGTGCCGTTTGGCTGTACGCGCCAGCCGGTAAGCGTATCGACCAGCGTTGCCTGCTCGCGGGCATTAAGCTGCTTTAAGGTCACATCCGGGATTTGCCCAAGCTGTTGCAGGCACTCCACCAACCGTTTCGGCAACTGCATGGCAAGGGTATTTTTCAGGCTTTGATTCGGGTGCGCATCACGTTGCTGATCGAGGAAGCTTGCCAGATCGCACTCCGGCAGCAGATTAATGCTGACGAACTCACCCGGCTGCCAGTAGCTGGAAATTTGCAGGATCGCCGGGCCCGACAGGCCGCGGTGCGTAAACAGCAGGTTTTCGCGAAAAACCGTCCCGTCTTCGGCGGTGATCACGGATGGCACCGATACGCCGGAGAGCGTCTGCATCTGCTCAAGGAGCGGTTTGTGCAGGGTAAACGGCACCAGACCCGCTCGGGTGGGTAACACCGTTAAACCGAACTGTTCGGCGATTTTATAACCAAACGGTGACGCACCCAGTCCCGGCATCGACAAACCACCGGACGCGATCACCAGTTTCGCCGCCTGCACGCTTGCGCCATTCAGTTGCAGCGTATAGCCATTATCGTTGCGCTCCACGCTTAGCACTTCGCTGCGCAGGCGCTGCGTGACGTTGCCTTTCTCACACTCAGCGACCAGCATATCGACAATCTGCTGCGCAGAGTCGTCGCAGAACAACTGCCCGAGCGTCTTCTCATGCCAGGCAATACCGTGCTTGCCCACCAGGTCGATAAAATCCCACTGGGTATAGCGCGCCAGCGCAGATTTGCAAAAATGCGGGTTCTGGCTCAAATAGGCTGCGGGTTCCACATAAAGGTTGGTAAAGTTGCAGCGCCCGCCGCCGGACATCAGGATCTTGCGGCCCGGTTTTTTGCCGTTATCCAGTAGCAACACACGGCAGCCCGCCTGCCCTGCCAGAGCCGCACAGAACATTCCCGCCGCACCGGCGCCGATAACAATGGCATCAAACCTTTCCACACCCGTTTCCTCATTTAAAGATCGTGGCGGATTGTAAAGAGATCGTGCTGGTCGCACCAGCGCGAATACGCACAGCAAGATGATGACGTTGAAAAATATAAGATATTTTAAAGATTTAAGGGCTTTGTAAGAAATAATGTCAAAAAAAATACATATTTCACTTTGCCCGCACTGGCAATGTCCCTGATAATGCGCCGCGTTCATGACCTCAAAATGGCGTAACGGCTTATGTTACATTTGTTTGCCGGCCTGGATCTTCATACCGGGCTGTTACTCTTGCTTGCTCTGGTTTTTGTTCTGTTTTACGAAGCGATTAACGGCTTCCACGACACAGCAAACGCCGTGGCAACAGTGATTTATACACGCGCTATGCGCTCTCAGCTGGCGGTGGTGATGGCAGCGGTGTTTAACTTCTTCGGCGTTTTGCTGGGCGGGTTAAGCGTCGCGTATGCAATTGTGCATATGCTGCCAACCGATCTGCTGCTGAATGTCAGCTCTGCGCATGGCCTGGCGATGGTCTTCTCCATGCTGCTGGCCGCGATTATCTGGAACCTGGGCACCTGGTATTTCGGTCTGCCTGCTTCCAGCTCCCACACCCTGATTGGCGCGATTATCGGTATTGGGTTAACCAATGCATTGATGACCGGCACGTCAGTCGTTGATGCATTAAACATCCCGAAAGTGCTGAATATCTTCGCGTCGCTGATCGTTTCCCCGATCGTCGGCCTGGTGTTCGCCGGTGGGCTGGTGTTTATCCTGCGTCGCTACTGGAGCAGCACCAAAAAACGTGCGCGCATCCATATGACCCCGGCTGAACGTGAGAAAATCGACGGCAAAAGAAAGCCGCCGTTCTGGACGCGTATTGCGCTGATCCTCTCCGCCATTGGTGTGAGTTTCTCCCACGGCGCTAACGACGGTCAGAAAGGCATTGGCCTGATTATGCTGGTGCTGATTGGCGTCGCCCCTGCGGGTTTTGTGGTGAATATGAACGCATCCGGTTATGACATCACCCGTACCCGTGATGCGGTCAACAACGTGGAAACGTACTTCCAGCAACACCCGGCGCTGCTGCAAAAAGCGACAGGTGTGGATCCGTTGATCCCAACGCCGGAAGAGGTGACCACGCAGCCAGGCGAGTTCCATTGCCATCCAGGTCGCGCCATTATCGCACTGGACCGTGCGAAGTCGATGCTGACGAATGTTGAAAGCTACGACAAACTGCCGGTTGAACAGCGCAGCCAGCTGCGTCGCATTATGCTCTGCCTCTCCGATATTACGGATAAAGTGGCGAAGCAGCCGGAAGTCAGCGTTGACGATCAGCGCCTGCTGAAGAAACTGAAAAACGACATGCTGAGCACCATTGAATACGCGCCAATCTGGATCATTATGGCGGTAGCGCTGGCGCTGGGTCTGGGCACCATGATTGGCTGGCGTCGTGTGGCAACGACGATCGGTGAAAAAATCGGGAAAAAAGGCATGACCTACGCCCAGGGGATGTCCGCGCAGATGACGGCAGCGGTCTCCATCGGTCTGGCGAGTTATACCGGGATGCCGGTCTCCACCACGCATGTGCTGTCATCGTCCGTCGCCGGGACAATGATTGTCGACGGCGGCGGTCTGCAACGCAAAACCGTTACCAGTATTCTGATGGCCTGGGTCTTTACCCTCCCGGCATCAATTATTCTGTCCGGCGGGTTGTACTGGCTTGCGCTGCATCTGATTTAACAGATTGCGCGCAGGACAAAACGGGTCAGGAAACTGGCCCGTTTTTTTATGGCTCAAGAATGGCAATGCCGCGGTCGCTTATCGGGCTTCTGCAACCCGGATAAGGCATAGCCGCCAGCCAGCACGGCCTTCAGTGCCAAATCATCAGCGCAATCAAACTCACCACCACCAGCCCGCATAACGAACTGGTCAGGATGAACTGACGGCGCACGCGTTCGCAGCGGCGAATAAACTCTTCGTCATGATGATCGCGGTAACGCTGAGCGTAGATGTACCACACCAACCGCATCTGCTTGCCCGGCTGACCGTGCGAAGTGAAAAAGCCTCCGCCGTCCACATATTGATAGAGTAAGGGGTCACAACCTCGAAGTACCACTAACAGTGCGCGCAACGATGAGTAATAACGCACCATGTTAACCACACACACGACACACAAGGCCCAAAACAGCGCAACAGTGCTGATCACCATATCCCCTCCCCGGCGATTCGCCCACGAAGACCCGCTTCGCAACGACCGCTCCTGGATACTCAACCAAGTCAGACAATGAAGAGTGTTACCAACGCCGAACGGGGCGACAGCACAGGCGGTGTCCCGCAATTGACCGCGCATCCATGTTGGGACAACTGTGGGACACCGTCTGTTTTCCGTACGGTTTATTAATAGTGTAGGAGAAAGGATTCTTTTTTTGCCACAAGGTTATCATCATCAATGCATATGGTTGTAAATATGGCTTAAGTGAATCGTGATCCAGGTTAATTGACGGTGCCGTAAGAGAGTTATAAGGTAGAAATATCTTCTACAATGAGATCCTTAAGGCCGGGCGCTACCCGCTTATGTGATACGCAGGACGCGGGCGCAGTGCACACACATCAGGGCTTTGTCCCGATGGTCATCGACAACTTATGGAAGGAGTAACACTATGGCTTACAAACACATCCTCATCGCAGTTGATCTCTCCCCTGAAAGCAAATTGCTGGTTGAGAAAGCAGTGTCCATGGCGCGTCCTTACAACGCGAAGGTTTCCCTGATTCATGTCGATGTAAATTACTCCGATCTGTATACAGGCCTGATCGACGTTAACCTCGGCGATATGCAAAAACGCATCTCCGACGAAACGCATCAGGCGCTGACCGATCTCTCCACCAATGCAGGCTATCCGATTACCGAAACCCTGAGCGGCAGCGGTGACCTCGGGCAGGTGCTGGTAGACGCGATCAAAAAATACGATATGGACCTGGTGGTCTGTGGTCATCATCAGGACTTCTGGAGCAAGCTGATGTCTTCCGCGCGTCAGCTGATCAACACCGTTCACGTGGATATGCTGATTGTCCCGCTGCGGGACGAAGAAGAGGATTAATGCCTTGCTAACGCACTGTCGTTAGAGCGAATACCGCCCGGCCCGCGCAATGCGGCCGGGCTTTTTTATTCCCCGGAACCGGGGTAGATGTCAAAGCGATGACTTTTGGTCACCACCGCCGATTGCGTCGCGATACCCGCCAGCGGCGGCGCGTAATCCGGGCGTTTCACCACCACCCGCTTAACGGCAAGCTGACGCGCGGGTTCCAGCAAACCGTCGGCATCCAGATCCGGGCCAACCAGTGACTGAAACACGCGCATCTCTTTCTTCACCAGCGCGCTTTTTTGCTTATGCGGGAACATCGGATCGAGATAGACCACCTGCGGGCGTGGAGTGATGTCTGCAAGCCCCGTCAGGCTGGAAGCGTGGATCAGTTGCAAACGCTCGCGCAGCCATGGGCCGATTTCCGCATCCGCATAGCCGCGATTGAGGCCATCTTCCAGTAATGCCGCCACCACCGGGTTTCGCTCCAGCATGCGCACACGACAGCCGACAGACGCCAGGACAAAGGCATCCCGGCCCAGTCCGGCGGTGGCATCCACCACCTCCGGCAAATAACTGCCTTTGATACCCACCGCTTTGGCAACCGCTTCACCGCGACCGCCGCCGAACTTACGCCGGTGCGCCATACCGCCGCCAACAAAATCGACAAAAATACCGCCAAGCTTAGGCTCATCGCGCTTACGCAGTTCCAGATGCTCAGGCGTCAGCACCAGCGCCATCAGGTTGTCATCGTCCTGTTCCAGCCCGAAGCGGGCCGCAAGAACAGATAAGGCGCCGTCTCCGGCGCCTGTTTCATCCAGCAAACAGATTTTCAATGCATTAGCCTTCGATACCGTAATGCTCAAGCATCGCGTCGATCTGCGGCTCACGACCGCGGAAGCGTTTGAACAGATCCATTGGCTCTTCCGAACCGCCACGGGTAAGAATGTTATCCAGGAAGGATTGCCCGGTTTCGCGGTTGAAAATCCCCTCTTCTTCGAAGCGGGAATACGCATCCGCCGCCAGCACATCGGCCCACAGATAGCTGTAGTAACCCGCCGCATAACCCCCGGCGAAAATGTGGCTGAAGGCATGCGGGAAACGGCCCCACGACGGCCCCGGCACCACAGCAACCTGGCGTTTGATTTCCGCCAGCGTTTCAAGGATTTTCGCCCCTTGTTCCGGGCTGAACTCCGCATGCAGGCGGAAGTCGAACAGACCAAACTCAAGCTGACGCAGAATAAACATCGCCGCCTGGTAGTTTTTCGCCGCCAGCATTTTATCCAGCAATTCCTGCGGTAACGGTTCACCGGTTTCATAATGACCGGAGATAAACGCCAGCGCTTCCGGCTCCCAGCACCAGTTTTCCATAAACTGGCTCGGTAATTCGACCGCATCCCACGGCACGCCGCTGATGCCAGCCACACCGGCGGTTTCAATGCGCGTCAGCATATGGTGCAAACCGTGCCCAAACTCATGGAACAACGTGATCACTTCATCATGGGTGAACAGTGCAGGTTTGCCGTTAACCGGGCGGTTAAAGTTACAGGTGAGATAGGCCACCGGCTTTTGCAGTGAGCCGTCGGCTCTGCGCAGCTGACCCACACAGTCATCCATCCACGCGCCGCCGCGTTTGTGTTCACGGGCATATAGATCGAGATAGAAGCTGCCGCGCAGTTCATTGCTGTCGTCATACAGCTCAAAGAAGCGCACATCCGGATGCCAGACATCGATATCTTTACGCTCTTTCGCGGTGATGCCGTAAATGCGTTTCACCACTTCAAACAGGCCATTAACCGCGCGTTCTTCCGGGAAGTACGGGCGCAATTGCTCATCGCTGATGCTGTAGAGGTGTTGTTTCTGTTTTTCGCTGTAGTAGCCAATGTCCCACGGTTGCAGTTCATCGACGCCGAATTCCGCTTTGGCGAACGCGCGCAGTTGCGCCAGCTCTTTTTCCCCCTGCGGACGGGCGCGCTTGGCGAGATCGGTTAAGAACTCCAGCACCTGCGCCGGGTTTTCCGCCATTTTGGTGGCCAGCGATTTAAAGGCATAACTTTCAAAGCCCAGCAGTTGCGCCAGTTCATGACGCAGTGCGAGGATCTCCGCCATGACCGGGCTGTTATCCCACTTACCGGCGTTCGGCCCCTGGTCAGAAGCGCGGGTGCTGTAAGCGCGGTACATCTCTTCACGCAGCGCGCTGTTGTCGCAGTAAGTCATCACCGGCAAATAGCTCGGAATATCCAGCGTCAGCAACCAGCCCTGCTGCTCTTTGGCTTCCGCCTGCGCTTTCGCCGCCGCTAATGCGCTTTCCGGCATGCCCGCCAGCTCAGCTTCATCAGTGACCAGTTTGCTCCAGCCCATGGTGGCGTCCAGCACGTTGTTGCTGTAGATGTTGCCCAGTTCAGACAAGCGCGCCGCGATTTCGCCATAACGCTGCTGTTTCTCTTTCGGCAGACCGATGCCCGATAAGGTAAAGTCGCGCAGCGCGTTATCCACGGCCTTTTTCTCTGCGGTGCTCAGGCCCGCGTAATTCTCGCCATCGCGCAGATCGCGATACGCGTTATACAACCCTTCGTGCTGCCCGACCCAGGTGCTGTATTCAGACAGCAGCGGCAGCGTCTGCTCATAGGCTTCACGCAGCTCCGGGCTGTTTTTCACCGAATTCAGATGGCTGACCGGCGAGAAAAGACGCCCCAAGTGGTCGTCCACTTCCGCCAGCGGCTGGCAGAGGTTATCCCAGTTGTAGGGCGCGCCCTGCGCGACAACGCTTTCTACCGCAGCCCGGCACTCTTCCAGCGCCTTCGTGACGGCGGGAACAACATGTTCAGGGAGGATTTGGGAAAAGGGCGGTAATACGAAAGGCGTCAATAATGGATTGGTCATATGCGCAGTCCTTGGAATGAGGTAGTTGTTTAGCATGGGGTTAAGTGTAGGAGATTTCAATGCCAGGCGGTGCGCTTAACGGGGTATTGCTGCAATAAGCAGCAACCATCAAAACGCCCGGCGGCATTGCGCTCACCGGGCGGAATACAACATCACCCTTAACGGGTTTTATGCGCCGTGTCGTAAGCCGCCGACAAATTCAGACGCTGCCAGAAGTTCTGTTCATCGGTCGCGCCGGAAAGCGGGTAACCCGCCGGAAGCGCAGTTTTCACCATCAACGCGCGGCGCTGACTGGCAGAGAGTTTTGGCAAGGCCGCCTCCAGCAACACGTCAGCCCCCTCCGGTACGCTCACTGCCTTCGCCGCCCCTTTCTGCTGCGGCAGGTTGTAGGTCATGGTGAAGCGGTAAAAGTCACGCATTGCCGGGTCGCGATAAGGATCGTCTTTGCCTGCGGTCTGCGCGCATTGCGCCAGCGTCGTGCCGCACTCTTTTTCCAGCGCAGCGCGGAGCTGATCGCGCGCTTCGTTGAACATTGCGCGGTACTGCGCATCGTTGAGGTAATGAGCAACATTACGCTCGGCCACCATCCGCGAGCCGATAACATCCAGCGGATAGTGCACGCCCAGTACCACACGGGAATAACCGTAACGCGCACCGCGCGCCAGCAGCGCGTCAAAACGTTCCGGGATCATCTCCGCCATCAGCAAGGCATCGGTATAGCCGGTGTTGGTATGGCCGCTCGGAAAAGAGCCGCCGTCTGCGGTGTAGGGTTTGTTATCTTTGACCACCACGTCGTCCGGCACCAGGTGGATGCTGTTTCCTGGTATCAAAAACGGGCGCTTGTAATCGAAATGTTTTTTCGCCGCGCCAGTACTGACTTCGCTGGCTTTAATCAGCGCCGCAGCTTTGCCTAACTCACCTTTGTCGTAAGCTGCAAGAAAGGCTTTCCCCAGCTTCGGCCCCAGCGCATCGGCCAGAAAATAGAGGTAACTAATGCCTTCGGCATCCGCCAGCGCCTGGCGACGCAGACCGCGCGTGGCATCGCGGTTGATGGCTTCAACGGTTTGCAGGCTGGCATCCAGCACCGGTTTCGGCAGCGCGCTAAACCCCGACAGCAGTTCAATGCCCGCCTGCTGGTTCTCTTTGGTGCGGAAGTCATAACCCCGCGCTTTCAGCCACGCGCTATCGGCTTGTTTTGCCGTTTGGGCAGCGTGCTCAAGCTGTGCACGACTGAGTTGAGACGCATCGCCCTGCAATGACTGGCGCAGCGCTGCCAGCGACTGCGCTTCGAGCGCAACAAAGGGCTGGCTATCCGCTGCCGGTGTCGTGGTGTTGGCGATATCGCGCACCTGCGTCAGCGGAATATCTTTTGCCATCGCCTGATGAGCCAGCAGCAGCGCGGCAGTTAACAGCGTGAGACGGATTTTCATTTTTTATCCTTTTATTCAAACAATTACCTTGCCTGCAGCCGACGCTAGCGCCGCAATTTGACCGTTTTATGACACGGTTATGTTTTGAAACCTTTTCCGACGGCCTGAAACAAGCGCGGCGCGCCTGCGGTAATCCGGGGCAATCTGCGGTAAACTGTGGCAAACCTCGTTTATTTTCCGGAATCCCAGTATCCATGCTCAGTTATCGCCACAGCTTCCACGCTGGCAACCATGCCGACGTCCTTAAACACACCGTTCAGAGCCTGATCATTGAAGCGCTGAAAGAGAAAGAGAAACCGTTTCTCTATCTCGACACGCACGCAGGCGCAGGGCGTTATCTGCTCTCCGGCGAGCATGCGGAACGCACCGGGGAATATCTGGAAGGCATCGCGCGTATCTGGCAGCAGGATGATTTGCCTGCGGAGCTGGAGCCTTACATGAGCGCAGTGCGCCATTTCAACCGCAACGAGCAGTTGCGCTATTACCCGGGTTCGCCGCTGATTGCCCGCCAGTTGCTGCGCGAGCAGGACACCCTGCAACTGACCGAACTGCACCCGAGCGACTTCCCGCTGCTGCGCCAGGAGTTCCAGAAAGACAGCCGCGCCCGTGTTGAACGCGCTGACGGTTACCAGCAACTGAAGGCCAAACTGCCGCCGGTCTCCCGCCGTGGTTTGATCCTTATCGACCCACCGTATGAGATTAAAACCGATTATCAGGCCGTCGTGAGCGGTATCAGCGAAGGACACAAACGTTTCGCCACGGGCGTGTTCGCGCTCTGGTATCCGGTGGTGTTGCGCCAGCAGATAAAACGCATGCTGCGCGATCTGGAAGCCACCGGCATCCGCAATATCCTGCAAATCGAGCTGGGCGTACGCCCGGACAGCGACCAGCGCGGGATGACCGCCTCCGGTATGATTGTAATTAACCCGCCGTGGAAACTGGAAGCGCAAATGAACACTGTGCTGCCGTGGCTGCACGGTAAACTGGTGCCAGCGGGTACCGGGCATACGCTGATTCATCAGGTAGTACCGGAGTAATCGCAGCCATTGGTGGAACCTTTCGGGCTGCGCGTTACAATCGCGACACTTTTCGACCTCGTTCAGGATTAAGGAATCAACCATGAGCAAACATTACGACTATATCGCTATTGGCGGCGGCAGCGGCGGTATCGCATCGATTAACCGTGCGGCGATGTACGGTCAGAAATGCGCGCTGATCGAAGCGAAAGCGCTTGGCGGCACCTGTGTGAACGTCGGTTGTGTTCCGAAAAAGGTTATGTGGCACGCGGCGCAAATCGCGGAAGCCATTCATCTCTATGGCCCGGATTACGGGTTCGACACCACGGTCAACCACTTCGACTGGGGCAAACTGATCGCCAGCCGTACGGCCTATATCGACCGAATCCACACCTCGTATGACAACGTGCTGGGTAAAAATAATGTCGATGTGATCCGCGGCTTCGCGCGTTTTGTGGATGCAAAAACCCTCGAAGTGAACGGTGAAACCCTCACCGCCGATCATATTCTGATTGCCACCGGCGGCCGTCCGAGCCACCCGAACATTCCAGGAGTGGAGTACGGTATTGATTCCGACGGCTTCTTTGAACTGCCTGCGCTGCCAAAACGCGTGGCGGTGGTGGGTGCGGGTTATATCGCCGTTGAACTGGCGGGAGTGATTAACGGCCTCGGTGCTGAAACGCACCTGTTTGTGCGCAAGCACGCGCCGCTGCGCAATTTTGATCCGCTGATCACCGAAACGCTGGTGGAAGTGATGGCCGCCGAAGGCCCGACGCTGCACACCCATGCAGTGCCGAAAGCGGTGGTGAAAAACGCCGATGGCAGTCTGACCCTGACGCTGGAAGATGGCCGTTCACAGACCGTGGACAGCCTGATTTGGGCGATTGGCCGCGAACCCGCGACCGATAATTTCAACCTTGCAGCCACTGGCGTGAAAACCAACGCCAAAGGCTATATCGAGGTGGATAAATACCAGAACACCAGCGTACCGGGCATCTATGCGGTGGGCGATAACACCGGTGCGGTGGAACTGACGCCGGTGGCGGTCGCCGCAGGCCGCCGTTTGTCTGAGCGTTTGTTTAACAACAAGCCGGACGAACATCTGGATTACAACAACATCCCGACCGTGGTGTTCAGCCACCCGCCGATCGGCACCGTAGGGTTAACCGAGCCGCAGGCGCGCGAACAGTTCGGCGATGAGTTAGTCAAAGTGTATAAATCGTCGTTTACCGCCATGTATACCGCAGTGACTACCCACCGCCAGCCGTGTCGTATGAAGCTGGTTTGCGTAGGCCCAGAGGAGCGTATTGTCGGTATCCACGGCATCGGTTCCGGTATGGATGAAATGCTGCAAGGTTTTGCCGTCGCGCTGAAGATGGGCGCAACCAAGAAAGACTTTGATAACACCGTGGCCATTCACCCTACCGCGGCGGAAGAGTTTGTGACCATGCGATAACCACGCGCCCCCTCCCCTCAAGCCGAAGAGAAGCCTGCATTGTGCTTCTCTTCGGTCACTTTCTTTGTCTTAGTTTGCGCCTTGCCGCTTCTTCACTCAGCCGCAAATGCCATTGTATTCAACGAAGCGACATAACGAACGCCATCACAGGTTATTTTCTGAATTCTTATTCATTATTTTTAATTAACTAACACCTCTATTTATTTAATTTATTTGTCTTAGCTAATTTATTTTTCCGGGTTTTAAAAAATCGCCACGAATATTAATTTTAACAAAAATAACAAATAATAAACATTGCAGTGCGTTATCTCGCAATATGCATAAAACACGACTAATTATTTCTGGGATGATCTGTTTTTATTGATCAGAGTCACACAAAATGGCTTTTTCCTGGATAAAATACCCTCACCTTACATTTACCCAGGAAAGGTGATGAAAATGGAAAATAATAACCGTGCAATGCCACATATAAGGCGAACAACACATATTATGATGTTTGCCAACCGTAATAGCTTCGACTTTCACTTCTTTAATGCCCGATAGTCATTTGACTAAGGGCACTCCAGCATACAGGTCTTTCTGACCCTCTGTAATACAGGCTGAACGCCTGTATCTCGCGGTGCTCGCTCCAATAAACCCCTGAGTTACTTGTGACCGGACTGGTTAGGGTTTATTGCATCTGAATAAAACCAACTTACTGATTTTTATTTATCAGCGGGAAGCCTTTATTCACTCCGGAGATATCAATTTCCTGTTCAGGAAATTGAGGACCTGCTATTACCTGAAATAAAGAGTTGAAAATGTCTGAATTAAAAATTGCAATCAGTCGTTCTTGCCCTGACTGTTTTTCCACACATCGCAATCTTGTGAATGTTGATGAAAGTAAATTTATCGACGTCGCTGCTATCGTGTTATCCGTCAATGATATTGAACGAGGCAAACTCGATGAAATCGACGCGACCGGCTACGGAATTCCGGTCTTTGTCGCAACAGAAGAGGAAGAACGCGTTCCGGCTGAACATCTGCCACGCATTTCGGGCGTCTTTGAGTTTAACGAAAACCGCAGCGACTATTATGGTCGCCAGTTGGAAACTGCAGCCCATCACTATGAAACACAACTACGTCCACCGTTCTTTCGTGCATTGGTTGACTATGTCGGTAAGGGCAATAGCGCGTTTGACTGCCCCGGGCATCAGGGCGGTGAGTTTTTTCGCCGCCATCCGGCCGGAAATCAGTTTGTTGAATATTTTGGCGAAACGCTCTTTCGTTCCGATTTGTGTAATGCCGATGTCGCCATGGGCGACTTGTTGATTCACGAAGGCGCACCGTGCATTGCGCAGCAACACGCCGCTAAAGTCTTTAACGCCGACAAAACGTACTTCGTGCTCAACGGCACTTCATCGTCCAACAAAGTGGTGCTTAACGCCCTGCTGACGCCGGGAGACCTGGTGCTGTTTGATCGCAACAACCACAAATCAAACCACCACGGTGCGCTCTTGCAGGCTGGCGCGACTCCGGTATATCTGGAAACAGCGCGTAACCCGTACGGCTTTATCGGCGGCATCGACGCCCACTGTTTTGAAGAAGCGTACCTGCGTCAGCTTATTGAAGAAGTCGCGCCGCAGCGGGCGAAAGAGACACGCCCCTTCCGCCTGGCGGTGATCCAGTTAGGGACTTACGACGGCACAATCTATAACGCCCGCCAGGTGGTGGATAAGATTGGCCCCCTGTGCGACTACATCCTGTTTGACTCCGCCTGGGTGGGTTACGAGCAATTTATTCCGATGATGGCCGATTGCTCGCCCCTGCTGCTGGATCTGAATGAAAACGATCCGGGCATCCTGGTGACACAATCGGTGCACAAACAGCAGGCAGGTTTCTCCCAGACGTCGCAGATCCACAAAAAAGACCGCCATATCAAAGGGCAACCTCGCTATGTACCGCATAAGCGCATGAATAACGCCTTTATGATGCACGCCTCCACCAGCCCCTTCTACCCGCTGTTTGCCGCGCTGGATATCAACGCCAAAATGCATGAAGGTGTGAGCGGTCGCAACATGTGGATGGATTGCGTCGCTAACGGCATTGATGCCCGCAAACTGATCCTCGATAACTGCCGTTATATCCGTCCGTTTGTGCCGGAAACCGTCGATGGTAAGCCATGGCAGTCTTACGACACGGCTGAAATCTCCGGCGATCTGCGCTTTTTCCATTTTGTTCCGGGCGCACAGTGGCATGCGTTCGAAGGCTATGCCGAACACCAGTACTTTGTTGACCCATGCAAACTGCTGCTCACCACACCCGGTATCAATGCCGCGAATGGCGAATATGAAGACTTTGGCGTTCCGGCAACCATCCTCGCCAACTTCCTGCGTGAAAATGGCGTAGTACCGGAAAAATGCGACCTTAACTCGATCCTGTTCCTGCTGACCCCGGCGGAAGATATGGCCAAGCTGCAACAGCTTATCGCCCTGCTGGTGCGTTTCGAAAAACTGCTCGAATCCGACGCGCCACTGGCTGACGTTCTGCCTTCACTCTACCGCCAGCATCAGGCGCGTTACGACGGTTACAGCCTGCGCCAGCTGTGCCAGGAGATGCACGACCTTTACGCCCGCCACAATGTGAAACAGTTGCAGAAAGAGATGTTCCGCAAATCGCACTTCCCACGCGTCAGCCTCTCACCACAAGAAGCCAACTACGCCTACCTGCGCGGCGAGGTGGAGCTGGTTCGCCTGCCGAATGCAGAAGGCCGCATTGCAGCGGAAGGCGCGCTGCCTTACCCGCCAGGGGTACTGTGCGTGGTTCCGGGTGAGATCTGGGGCGGCTCGGTACTGCGTTATTTCAGCGCGCTGGAAGAGGGTATCAACCTGCTTCCGGGCTTTGCGCCTGAGTTACAGGGTGTGTACGTCGAAGAACACGACGGTCGCAAACAGGTGTGGTGTTACGTCATCAAACAGCAGGAAAAGCAGCATAGCCTGTTGAAAGGAGAAAAATTATGAGTGCTAAAAAATCCAATAAGATGGGCGTTCTCCAGCTCACCATTCTGACCATGGTCAATATGATGGGCTCCGGGATTATTATGCTGCCCACCAAGCTGGCGGAAGTCGGTACCATCTCGATAATCTCCTGGCTGGTGACCGCCGTAGGTTCGATGGCGCTGGCATGGGCATTCGCCAAGTGCGGTATGTTCAGCCGCAAATCCGGCGGCATGGGCGGCTATGCGGAGTATGCGTTCGGCAAATCCGGCAACTTTATGGCGAACTACACCTATGGCATGTCGCTGCTGATTGCCAACGTGGCCATTGCGATTTCCGCGGTGGGTTACGGTACCGAACTGTTCGGCGTGTCGCTGACGCCGGTACAGATTGGCCTCGCGACGATTGGCGTATTGTGGATTTGCACCGTAGCTAACTTCGGCGGTGCGCGCATTACCGGGCAGATCAGCAGTATCACTGTCTGGGGGGTAATTATTCCGGTGGTGGGCCTGTGCATCATCGGCTGGTTCTGGTTTAGCCCGAGTCTGTATGTCGCCTCATGGAACCCACACAACGTTCCGTTCTTTACTGCGGTCGGTTCGTCTATCGCCATGACATTGTGGGCATTCCTCGGTCTGGAGTCGGCCTGCGCAAACGCAGAGGTGGTGGAAAACCCGGAACGTAACGTACCGATTGCAGTTCTGGGCGGCACACTGGGCGCAGCGGTGATTTACATCGTCTCCACCAACGTGATTGCCGGGATTGTCCCGAATATGGACCTGGCGAACTCCACCGCGCCGTTCGGGCTGGCTTTTGCGCAGATGTTTACCCCGGAAGTCGGGAAAGTGATCATGGCGCTGATGATCATGTCCTGTTGCGGTTCGCTGCTGGGCTGGCAGTTCACCATTGCACAGGTCTTTAAATCTTCTGCTGACGAAGGTTATTTCCCGAAAATCTTCTCACGCGTGACGAAAGTGGATGCGCCGGTGCAGGGGATGCTGACCATTGTGGTCATCCAGAGTGGATTATCGCTGATGACCATCAGCCCATCGCTGAACAGCCAGTTTAACGTGCTGGTCAATCTGGCGGTGGTCACGAACATCATCCCGTACATTCTGTCGATGGCTGCGCTGGTTATCATTCAGAAAATGGCCAACGTTAACCCGTCGAAAGCCAAAGCCGCTAACGCTGTCGCCTTTATCGGTGCGCTGTACAGCTTCTACGCGCTTTACTCCTCCGGTGAAGAAGCCATGCTCTACGGCTCGATTGTGACCTTCCTCGGCTGGACGCTGTACGGGCTGGTTTCACCACGCTTTGAACTGACCAACAAACACAGTTGAGTCTGTCCCCGGAAGCCTGGCTTCCGGGGTTCAAACGCTCTCTGTCAGCGCAGTTCGACGCTGTTTGGGCAGGAAGAAAAAAGGGATAAAACGGGCGTAATTTTTCATTTTTTTCTTATCCTGACGTGAACTGGCAATGTATTTCCCGCCATCTTCCTGACACAAGAGTGTCACGCTATCCGCACCGTTTTTAACTCATTAATCAGCCACTGGACCGCAGGCTGGTAGTCATACAATCGGTGGGTAAGGAGCAATAAATCGTACGATGGTGCGCCGTCCGGCAGATCCAGAATTCGCAGCGGCAACATTTTCGCCAGCTCCAGCGCGATGCGAAAAGGCACGCACATCAAATAACCAGATGCCACCGCCACACGCCCACCGACGGCATAACTCTGCACCACCGTCGCCAACGGGCGATAAAGATGCTGCGACAACAGCCAGCCGTCAATGTGATCCGCGCCGGAACTGACCGCCGGTAAGTGAATTTGCGGTTCGCTGACCAGGTGTTTCATCGTCAGTTGTTCAGGTAAATCGTGGCGCTCGACAGAGGCAATGGCCACAAAATGGTCAGAGACCAGCGGATGCTTATTAAAATAGTGCGGAATATGCTGCACATTATCCACGCCAATAAACGCATCCAGTTGCCCCTTCTCCACCCTTTCAACTTTTATCGTCTCCGAGAGAATATCGACAGACAACCGCACATTGGGCGCGATGGTTTTAAAGCGCGCCGTCAGCACCGGCATAAACATAAATTCGAAGTAATCCACCGCACCAATATAGAAGGTGTGCGCATCACGCAGCGGATCGAAGTGGCTCGGCCCGCGCGTGGCGGTATCCAGCTTGCTGAGCGCATTCTCAATCACCGGGATCATCATCGCTGCATAGGGCGTGGGCTCCATACCGTTGCGGGTGCGGATAAACATCTCATCGTTTAACTGCTCGCGCAGGCGGTTCAGCGCATGGCTAAACGCCGACTGGGAAAGGTTCGCTTTTTGCGCCGCGCGGGTGACATTTTTCTCTTTCGCCAGAATCGGCACCAGCCGCAGCAAGTTCAGGTCGATAGCCACTATGCATCCTGTTCATGTTTTTATGATAACAATACATTTTATGCATAACGGTTTTCGTTGCTATAGTTTGCAGCAAAATAAGTGCTGATGCTCTGCACTGCCTGAACTGAGAACCACGGGAGATTTTTTTATGAGAAATGTCACAGTCGCCGCAACGCAAATGGCCTGTAGCTGGGATCTGGAAAAAAACATTCAGAACGCTGAACGCCTGGTCCGTGAAGCCCACAGCAAAGGCGCGCAGATCATCCTGATTCAGGAGCTGTTCGCTGCGCCCTATTTCTGCATCGACCAAAGCCCGGAACACTACGCGCTGGCACAGGAAGTCGCCACCAGCCCGCTGATTAAACACTTCTCTGCGCTGGCAAAAGAGCTGGAAGTGGTGCTGCCGCTGAGCCTGTTTGAAAAGAGCAACAACGCTTATTACAACTCGCTGGTGATGATCGACGCCGACGGCAGCGTGCTGGACACCTACCGTAAAACCCATATTCCGAACGGCCCGGCTTACCAGGAAAAACAGTTCTTTATCCCTGGCGATACCGGCTTCAAAGTGTGGAACACCCGCTATGCCAAAGTCGGCGTTGGCATCTGCTGGGATCAGTGGTTCCCGGAAACCGCACGTTGCCTGGCGCTGCAGGGTGCAGAAGTGATCTTCTACCCGACGGCCATCGGCTCTGAACCTGCCTACCCGGACATCGACAGCCAGCCGCACTGGACCCGCGTCCAGCAGGGCCACGCTGCCGCTAACGTCATTCCGGTGATTGCCTCTAACCGTATTGGCACCGAAGCCAGCAAATGCATTGAAGGCCTGGAAATGACCTTCTACGGCTCCTCTTTCATTGCCGATCAGACCGGTGCACTGGTGGAGCAGGCGAACAAAACCGACGAAGCGGTGCTGGTGCACACTTTCGATCTGGATGCCGTTGCCGCGCAACGCGCCGCCTGGGGTTTGTTCCGCGATCGTCGCCCGAACATGTATGGTGCCATCGCCACCTCTGATGGCAGCGTAAGGAGCTAACCGATGTCACAGCTGACCACGCCGGTGAAAGATGGGTTTGCCATGCCCGCAGAGTGGGCGCCGCACCAGGCGGTATGGATGATTTGGCCTTACCGCACAGATAACTGGCGCGCAGATGCCGCCCCTGCACAACAGGCGTTTGCCGCCGTCGCAAAGGCAATCTCGCGCAGTACCCCGGTTATTATGGGCGTCCCGGCCGCTGAGATGACCAAAGCGCGCGCCACCCTGCCCGCAGAAGTGACGCTGGTGGAGATGGAGAGCGATGACGCCTGGATGCGCGACACCGGCCCCACCGTGGTGCTGAATGCGGCGGGCGAACGGCGTGGCATTAGCTGGACGTTTAACGCCTGGGGTGGCTTCAACGGTGGGTTGTACGCGCCGTGGGATCGCGATCAGCAGGTCGCGGCTCAGGTGGCGAACTACCACCAGATGCCTTGTTACCACACGGATTTGATTCTGGAAGGCGGTTCGATCCACGTTGACGGCGAAGGCACATTGCTGACCACTGCCGAATGCCTGCTGAACCCGAACCGCAACCCGGGGTTAAGCAAAGATCAGATTGAGCAGCAGTTGCGCGACTATCTTGGCGTATCGCAGATAATCTGGCTGCCGGACGGTGTGTTTAACGACGAAACCGATGGCCACATCGACAATATGTGCTGCTTCGTGCGTCCTGGCGAAGTGGCGCTGCACTGGACCGACGACCAGAACGATCCGCAGTACACCCGCTCCGTTGCAGCCCTCAACGTGCTGGAAAACGTGAAGGATGCGCAGGGTCGCACACTGAAGGTCTGGAAGATGCCCTCTCCGCAACCGCTGTACGCCAGCGCGGAAGAGACCATTGGTGTGGAAAAAGGCACGGCGATTGAGCGCCATGAAGGCAACCGCCTGGCCGGTTCCTACGTCAACTATCTGATCAGCAATCAGCAGATTATTTTCCCGCTGCTGGATGCGGCAACCGATGCCAAAGCGCTGGCGCTGTTTGAAGAGATGTACCCGGGCTTTGTCATTACCGGTGTCCCGGCGCGCGAAATTTTGCTCGGCGGCGGTAACATCCACTGCATTACCCAGCAGATCCCGCGTTAACCCTCCTCCCGGCGGCAGCCATGTCGTCGGGCGTTTTATAACCCGCGCGACATGCGAATGTACTCCACCCCTTTTTTACAGAACGGCGTCCCTTCGGCAATAAAACCAAAGCGGGTATAGAACGGTACTGCCGATGTTCTGGCGTCCAGCTGTACCGACGCCATGCCCATTTGCACTAACCGTTCGAGCACCGAGCGCAACAAAAAACCGCCAAACCCACGCTGTTGCTGGTCCTGCACGGTGGCGAATTTGCGGATCTGGCAGTGACGATCGCCGAGCAAAAACACCGATAAACAACTGACGACCTGCTGCTGCGCCAGCACGCCATAATGCCAGGCGTGCTCATCGCCTTCCACGCGCGAGGCGTCGCGCTCAAGCTGCGGCCACAGTACCGCATGGCGGATATCGAGACATTGCTCTAACGTAATAGTGGCGAGTTCCAACGGCGCTTCCTCTTTATGACGGGCAATCCCCCCTACTCTACCCTGCGTGAATGTGCAGCGGGGGGATTATTCACAAATCGTTGCAAAACGAATGCTCCGAATTTCGCCGCTGCGCCAGCCGTTGGGTTACCCGTTTTGTTTATTAATAAACAACAGGTTATGAAAAATTTGCAGACTATTGCCCGATAAAGAAACGTGATCAAACGCACAGTTTGTCTTTCACAGACCGAAGCGAATGTCTACGCTTATGAAAGAACCGGGCAACACCTGTCTTTTTTTACGACGACATCCGGAGGCCAGAGTCACTATGTTCAACCAGAAACAACAAAGCGCAGAACCTATCGAATTCGTGATTGCCGAAGAAACCGTCTACGAAACCGATCCGTGCGAGTTAAAACTGGATGAAATGATCGAGGCGGAGCCGGAGCCGGAAATGATCGAAGGGCTACCCGCATCCGATGCGCTTACCCCTGCCGATCGTTACCTTGAACTGTTTGAACACGTGCAGTCATCGCGCATCTTCGCCGACAGCAAAACGTTTCCCGATTGCGCGCCAAAAATGGATCCGCTCGATATTCTGATTCGCTATCGCAAAATCAAACGCAAACCGGAATTCGACCTGCGTCAGTTTGTCGCGGCGCATTTCTGGATGCCGGAAAGCTATGCCAAAGAGTATATCTCCGACCCCAGTCGCTCGCTGAAAGAGCATATTGACCACCTGTGGCCGGTACTGACCCGCGAACCGCAGGATCATATTCCGTGGTCTTCCTTGCTGGCGCTGCCGCAGGCCTATATTGTGCCTGGCGGTCGATTCCGCGAAACCTACTACTGGGACTCCTATTTCACCATGCTTGGGCTGGCGGAAAGCGGCCGTGACGATCTGCTGCGCTGTATGGCGGATAACTTTGCGTGGATGATTGAACGCTACGGCCATATCCCTAACGGCAACCGTACCTACTATCTGAGCCGCTCGCAGCCGCCCGTCTTTGCGCTAATGGTGGAACTGTTCGAAGAGGATGGCGTACGCGGTGCACGGCGTTACCTTGAGCACCTGCTGATGGAGTACGCCTTCTGGATGGATGGCGCAGAGTCGCTGGCGCTCAACCAGGCCTACCGCCATGTGGTGCGCATGCCTGACGGTTCACTGCTTAATCGCTACTGGGATGACCGGGATACGCCACGCGATGAATCCTGGATTGAAGACGTGGAGACGGCGCGTAACTCCGGGCGACCGGCCAACGAAGTCTACCGTGATCTGCGCGCCGGTGCGGCGTCCGGCTGGGATTACTCGTCACGCTGGCTGCGCGACGCCCATCGTCTGGCGAGTATCCGCACCACGCAGTTTATTCCTATCGATTTGAATGCGTTCCTGTTTAAGCTGGAAAGCGCCATTGCCAATATTTCCGCTCTGAAGGGTGACCGCGAACGGGAAGCGCTGTTCCGCCAGAAAGCCAGCGATCGCCGGGCAGCGGTTAACCGTTACCTGTGGGATGACGAGCATGGCTGCTACCGCGACTATGACTGGCGTCGTGAAGAGATGGCGCTGTTTTCCGCCGCCAGTATCGTCCCGCTGTATGTTGGTATGACGACGCATGAGCAGGCTGACCGGTTGGCGGAAGCCGTCACGGCACGACTGCTGACGCCGGGCGGCATTCTGGCAACCGAGTACGAGACCGGTGAACAGTGGGATAAACCCAACGGCTGGGCGCCGCTACAGTGGATGGCCATTCAGGGCTTCAAACTGTATGGCAATGATTCACTGGGCAACGAAATCGCGCACAGCTGGCTACAGACGGTGAATCATTATTACCAGCATCACCATAAGTTGATTGAGAAGTACCACATTGCCAGCAGCACCCCGAGCGAAGGGGGCGGTGGGGAGTACCCGCTACAGGATGGCTTTGGCTGGACAAACGGTGTGGTGCGCAGACTGATTGGTTTATACGGCGAACCGTAATGAAAATGCCCGGCAAGCATCGCGCTACCGGGCAGATTTGATTAATCAATGACGTCATAAATGGCGGACTGAATATCCGCCAGTTTGCGGTTCTCGTCGGACGGGTCCGCTTTATAACGCAGTTGCGCCTGTTCCATCTCATAGCGCTGGCGCTCCACCACCGGGTCCAGCGTACAGAACGCCCTCAGATAATTTTTTGCCGTTGAGGTGAGCTTTTTACCTGCCAGCATTTCATGCGACAACGTGGTGATAAACCGCCGACAGGGCCGGTTTTCATCCATTTGCAGCCGGTAGCGGAGCAGCATGTCCAGCACTTCGTGGTAATCCGACTCCATTGCCTGTTCCGTCCATGAGAGCTTCCAGTTCATGCCAGTGCGTAAAAACATCGACACCACTTTGGTGTCATTCCGATCGATCGCCGAACGGAAGTTGTTCTCATCGCGCGGAATACCCATATTGCTCAGTTCTTCCTTCGGCGATGTTCGATGGCGATCTTCGGCAATCGGAACGGTAATACCGCTTCCACGGGTCTTCGGCACGGAGAGCCCGCTGGTAAACATCCAGAACGCGCCAATCACCATCAACAGCACCATCACGCCCACCGCACCCCACAACGCGCCGGAGAGTATCACCTCCCGCTCCTCGCGGTTGCGCGCCGCACGCTTTGCGGGCGGTTCGATATTGTCACGTATCGGCATTACATCACCTCCGGCCGCGCGATCTCTTTTCCGCGCTTGTTCCCAGAAAGCGTCCAACCCCGTTCCCGCTTCTTTCAGTAAGGCGGTGGGGTTTGTTTTCGTGCGCCCCTCTTCCCATGCCCGCTGTACCGGCCCGGTGATTTGCGGGTAATAACTCGCCAGCAGACTCAGTTGGTTCGACGTCAGCGGCTGGTTCGCAATCGCCGCCGCACGTATCTGGCGGATATCATCCAGAAACGTTTGTAGCGTTTTACGCGTTTCCAGAAACAGAGTTAATACCGACGAGTCATTGAAGATCCGCGCATAGTGCTGGCTGAACTCCTTCTTATCGATCAGCATCAGCGCCAGTTCGCTAAACCGCATACCGCTTAACACATCGTTACGATCGCCAACGCGCAGCCAGCGCCGCACGCGGTCTGCGCCAAACTGCACTTTCAGATGGTTACGCAGCCGGTCAGGGTCAGACCATGCTTGCGTCACCAGCGAGGTGATCATCATCTCCAGCGCCCGCAACTGCTCCAGGCCGTGCTTCTGCTGCGCATCGCTCACTTTTGTCAACGTGTTGTAGCTCAGCAACGGCTGCTTCGCGCGCAGATTCTCTAACGCCGCCACAAAACGCAACGCAGCGATAAGCTGGTTTTCCGTCACGCTTTGCCCGCTCTCATAGTGCGGAACGAGCTGCTGCAAATGGCGAAGTTGTAAAGTGAACTGTGTTAATTCCGCATCGTTGAGTTTAAGTCGTTTAGCCACTGCGCCCCATCCACCCATACTGAGGCGCGCAATATCCAGTTGTTCCAGAAACCAGCGGGGATCTTTTCCCTCATCGAAATGCGCATTGAGCAACAACAGAATTTCGATGGATGCCTCGCGAATAACGGCAATACACTTTTCAAACTGTTCACCCGTACTAGCTGGGGCAGTATGTGTCATTATTTTCCTTTAAGTACAACTGTAGAAATAATTAACTGGCCAACATCAGCGCTTAATTTTTTCTTTATTTATGAGTCATTAAAAGATAGCTCAGATACTGCGTATTATCAGTGACAGCCGTTTGAACCCGTAAAAAAACCGCCGGAGACATTCACGATGCTAATGCTTCGTACCCCAAGACTGATCTGCTCGCCGATCGTTGAAAGCGACTGGGCATTTTTTCTTTCGCTGCAACAGCAACCGGATGTGATGCGCTACGTTGCGGATCCCCGCTCCAGTGAGGAAATCCGCGAGCAATTCGTAGCACGACTGCCGGAATGGTCCCCGGGAAGCCGACACTGGCTCTGCCTGGTCGTCCGCGACAATGCGACGCACATGCCGCTGGGGGTAACCGGATATATTCACCGCGAAGATGACTGTGCCGAAGTGGGCTTCCTGTTCGCACCGCAGGCACAGGGTAAAGGCTACGGTCGGGAATCCCTAAAGGCGCTGTGCGATTACGCATTCAACGAGGGCGGTATCCGGCGACTGGTCGCCACGGTCACGTCAGGGAATCTCGCTTCCCGGCGCTTACTGGAAAAAACCGGTTTTATACTGGAAGGGGAGTTGCGTGAAGCCTGGTGGCTGGCGGGGCGCTGGCAAAACGACTGGCTATTTGGCTTATTGCGACATGAATATGGGAATAATGGCTAATTCGCCAGCATACCTTTCCAACCTCTGCCAGGCTTAGGGGTGTGTTCTGGTCCTGTTCAGGAGAAGTGATGAAGAAAATGATGCTGACCGCCTGTCTGGCGGCGCTGTTCTCCATGACAGCATTCGCAGACGATCAACCCGGCCTGAAGGCGGATAAAGCCCCACCGCCGCCGCATAAAATGGATGACGGCTATCGCGGCATGGAAGATGCCCGCATCATGACAATCCAGCAAGCCAAAGCCCTGCATGACGGCGCATCGGTCTCGCTGCGCGGTAATCTGGTGGAAAGAGAAGGCAAAGATGTCTATCTGTTCCGCGATAAAACCGATCAAATACAGCTTGATATTCCCATGGCGGTTTTTGACGGGAAATCCATCTCGCCCGATGAACTGGTGGGCGTCAGCGGCTCGCTCGATAAAAAGCAACAGCCGGTTCGCGTCAGAGTCACGCATTTTCAGAAGCAATAATCGCCGAACGCCCGGCGGCACTCCACCTGCCGGGCGTCGCGTTTTACAGGAACATGCCCCCGGAAACTTCAATACGTTGCGCATTCATCCAGTGCAACTCATCGCTAAGCAGGGCGGCAATCGCATCGCCAATGTCATCTGGCAGGCCCACACGCCCGAGCGCAGTCTGCGCGGCAATGTGCTGATTAATTTGCTCATTATCACGCACCACGCCGCCGCCGAAGTCGGTCTCGATCGCCCCCGGTGCAATGATATTGACTGAAATGCCGCGTGCACCAAGCTCTTTCGCCTGATAGCGCGTCAGCACTTCCATCGCGCCTTTCATGGCGGCATAAGCGGCGTAACCCGGCTGGCAAAAACGTGCCAGGCCGCTGGAGACATTGAGAATACGCCCGCCGTTTTTCATTAGCGGCAGCAGGCTCTGCGTCAGGAAGAACGGTCCCTTAAAGTGGATGTTCACCAACTGGTCAAACTGCGCTTCTGTGGTGTCGGCAAACGACGCGTTAATGCCAATGCCGGCATTGTTCAATAAATAATCAAACGTCTCACGCTGCCATACCGTTTTCAGCTGTTCCTGTACCTCACGGGTAAAGGCGGGAAAACTCGCGCTATCGCCGACATTCAATTGTAATGCCGTTGCTTTTACGCCTTTTTGCTCAATTTCGCGCACAACCTGTTGCGCATCCTCGGCGTTATTATTGTAGGTCAGAATAATGCCGATTCCTTTCGCTGCCAGCTTGAGCGCCGCGTTTTTACCTAATCCACGGCTACCGCCAGTCACTACTGCAATATGTTGTGTCATAAGAACCTCGTTTTTGCTGAATCAGGGGAGTGAGAAAAGCTTATTAGCTGACCTGAAAACAATAAAGGTGCTAAATTACACTTCACTGTTTCACTGAAGATAACAATAGCGTGCCGCGATGGATAAAATTTACGCAATGCAACTGTTCATCCGCGTAGCGGAACTGGAGAGCTTCTCCCGGGCGGCAGACTCAATGGGACTTCCTAAAGGTAGCGTATCGCGGCAGATCCAGGCGCTGGAAACCCACCTCGGTACACAGTTGCTGCACCGCACCACACGACGCGTACAGCTCACGCAAGATGGGATGGTCTATTACGAGCGGGCAAAAGATCTGTTGGCGAATATGGACGAGCTGGATGGTCTTTTTTTGCACGATCCTTCCAGCATCAGCGGCCGTTTACGGGTGGATATGCCCGTCGGCGTGGCAAAAAATCTGGTGATCCCGCGGCTGCCCGCGTTTTTGCAACAGTATCCCGGCATTGAACTGGAGCTGAGCAGCAGCGACCGGCTGGTGGACATTATCCGCGAAGGGTTTGACTGCGTGGTGCGCGTGGGAACGCTGAAAGATTCCGGCCTGATCGCCCGCCAGTTGGGCCGCCTGTCGATCATCAACTGCGCCAGCCCGGATTATCTGGCGCGTTTTGGCTATCCGGAAACACTGGAGGACTTATCTTCCCATGCGCTGGTGCACTACGCCGTTAATCTCGGCACACGACCGCAAGGCTTTGAGCTGTGGCAGGATAATCAGACTCGTTGGGTGAAAACCGGCGGCATTCTGACGGTTAACAGCACCGAAACTTACCAGGCCGCTTGCCTCGCCGGGCTGGGGATTATCCAGGTGCCACGCATTGGCGTACGTGATGCGTTACGCAGCGGAAAACTGGTGGAGATCCTGCCGCAATACCGCGCAGAGCCGATGCCTGTCTCGCTGATTTACCCCCATCGCCGTAATCTTTCCCGCCGGGTACATCTGTTTATGGAGTGGCTGGCAGGCGCGTTAAGAGATTATGTCGATTAACCCCCCAGGCTATAATTTTCACAATGACCCATTCAGGAGAAGGAAAACGCACCTGATGACGCCGGAAAACCACGAAAAACGCCCGACGCACGATCTCGACTACCAACCCGTCAGGAAGATGGCGGAGCAGCCCCCCGAAAAGAAACGTCCTGCCAGCGGTAAACTCAACGGTACGCTGAGCACGGTGACCAGCACCGCGAAAAAAATCCAGCGACGCCCGATGATTGCGCACCTGATCCGCGCGACAGAACGCTTTAACGATCGTATGGGAAATCAGTTTGGCGCTGCCATCACCTATTTCTCGTTTCTGTCGATGATCCCGATACTGATGGTCTCCTTCGCCGCCGCCGGTTTTGTTCTCGCCTCGCACCCCACGCTGTTGCAGGATATTTTCGACAAGATCCTGATGAGCGTCAGCGATCCGACAATGGCCATGACCCTGAAGAACACCATCAATATTGCGGTGCAACAACGTACCACCGTCGGCATTGTCGGGCTGGCAATTGCCCTCTATTCCGGCATCAACTGGATGGGCAACCTGCGTGAAGCGATCCGCGCCCAGTCGCGGGATGTCTGGGAGCGCAATGCCCAGGACAAAGAGAAACTCTGGGTGAAATATTTCCGCGATTTCATCTCGCTGATAGGTCTGCTGGTGGCGCTGATTATTACGCTGTCGATCACGTCGATTGCCGGCGCGGCGCAGCAGATGATCATCTCGGCGCTGTACCTCGATTACATTGAGTGGCTGAAACCGGCCTGGCGGCTGATTGGTCTGGCGATATCTATTTTTGCCAACTATCTGCTGTTCTTCTGGATCTTCTGGCGCTTGCCCCGTCATCGCCCGCGCAGAAAAGCGCTGATTCGTGGGACGTTGATTGCCGCCATCGGCTTTGAAGTCATTAAAATCGTCATGACCTGGACGCTGCCTTCGCTGGTGAAATCCCCTTCCGGCGCAGCATTTGGTTCCGTGCTCGGGCTGATGGCCTTTTTCTATTTCTTTGCCCGCCTGACCCTGTTCTGTGCCGCCTGGATTGCCACTGCGCACTATAAAGATGACCCGCGCATGCCGGGCAGAACCCCCCGCTAAGCGGCTATCGGGCTGAACGTAAACGCAATATATCAGCCCGATCGATGATTTCAGCATGAAAATCCAGACCGTAACTTTTATTTAACCAAAAACCAGTTTTATCCACCAATCTTTAAAAATTGTGAAGCATTTCATAGAAGATAAATCGCAAGTCTGAAAATTATCCGCTTTTTGCTCAATTTTCAGGCTATCCGTGGTTTTGTTACAGATTGAAATGTCTCTTTTGCTGTGACTAATATGGCTGTTCGTTCGCCCAAAATAAGAAAATTTTATGCAAGCTACAGCCACAACATTAGACAACGAACAGGAACACGCACCGGTAAACTCCCGTAATAAAGTCGTCATCGCGTCTCTGATCGGCACCGCCATCGAATTCTTCGACTTCTATATTTACGCCACCGCTGCGGTCATTGTTTTTCCACATATCTTCTTCCCGCAGGGTGATCCGACAGCGGCCACGCTGCAATCACTGGCAACCTTCGCCATTGCCTTTATCGCCCGTCCAATCGGCTCTGCGGTATTTGGTCACTTCGGCGATCGCGTCGGCCGGAAAGTTACGCTCGTCGCCTCGCTGCTGACCATGGGCATTTCCACGGTCGTGATCGGCCTGCTGCCGGGCTACGAAACCATTGGCGTGATGGCGCCCTTGCTGCTGGCGCTGGCGCGTTTTGGTCAGGGTCTGGGCCTGGGCGGTGAATGGGGCGGCGCAGCACTGCTGGCGACGGAAAACGCACCGCCGCGTAAACGTGCGCTGTATGGCTCCTTCCCGCAGCTTGGCGCACCGATCGGTTTCTTCTTTGCCAACGGCACCTTCCTGCTGCTCTCCTGGCTGCTGACCGATGAACAGTTTATGAGCTGGGGCTGGCGCGTACCCTTTATCTTCTCCGCCGTGCTGGTCATTATCGGCCTGTATGTTCGCGTGTCGCTGCATGAAACCCCGGTGTTCGCCAAAGTCGCTGCGGCAAAGAAACAGGTCAAAATCCCGTTGGGAACGCTGCTGACCAAACACGTGCGCGTGACGGTGCTGGGCACGTTCATCATGCTGGCAACCTACACGCTGTTTTACATCATGACAGTCTACTCAATGACCTACAGCACCTCGCCGCAGGGGCTGGGCCTGCCGCGTAACGAAGTGCTGTGGATGCTGATGCTGGCAGTGATCGGTTTTGGCGTGATGGTTCCGGTGGCGGGTTTGCTGGCGGATGCGTTCGGCCGTCGCAAAAGCATGGTGGTGATCACCTCGCTGATTATTCTGTTCGCGCTGTGCATCTTCCCGCCGCTGCTCGGTTCCGGTAACCCGGTGCTGGTGATGGCGTATCTGTTGATTGGTTTGAGTCTGATGGGGCTGACCTTTGGCCCGATGGGCGCGCTGCTGCCGGAGCTGTTCCCGACGGAAGTTCGCTATACCGGCGCGTCGTTCTCCTACAACGTGTCGTCGATTCTGGGCGCATCCGTGGCCCCCTATATCGCGACCTGGTTGCAGGCGAACTACGGTCTGTTTTACGTTGGGATTTACCTGGCGGCGATGGCGTCATTGACGTTGATCGCTCTGCTGCTGACGCACGAGACGAAGCACCAGTCGCTGTAATATTTACCCTCACCCCGCCCTCTCCCTAAAAGGGAGAGGGAGACCCCCCCTCACCCCAGGGGAGAAAATCCCAACCTTCAGGAAGAAGCAGAACATTCTCTCGCCTGTGACGGAAGCCAGAAACCCCACCTTCTCCTTTAGTGCTTCATCTGTGACAAAATTGCCTGACACTGATTTTGTTTACCTTCAGAAGGTGAAACCAGCGCCAGTAAGGCTGCTGCTGGCGTAACTAACGTTGCCAGCGCCGCCGCGACCGCGCCGCGGGCAATCAATGGCCCGGCTTTGACGCCCGCCTGCGGGTTTTTGAAACTGCCGCGCACATACAACGGCGAGCGCAGTGTCACAATGCGGATGCCTTTACTTTCCGGATCGATGGTTAAATCTAACTGCTCTGACGCAAAACTGGCGCTGCCCGTGACGTTAATCAACGCGTTCTCCGTATCAAAAGCAAAGATCTGCGGGCGCGCCACGCCATTCACCAGATTGAGATTCGCCGCCGCGCAGTTGACCCGGACTTCATCATCGCCAAAGATCTGCCCGACAAGGTAATTACCAACGTTAAGACCGAGGATCTCCATCAGGTTACGGCTTACCAGTCCGTCGTTCATCAGCAGCTTCAGATCGCCGTTGCTGGTGCCGAGCAGTGCGGCGACGGAATTGCCCACGCCACGAATGTTGGCATCGCCGTTCATCTCCCCGAGCGTCTTCTGCATCAGTTCCACATTGGGCATCAGTTCTTTGAGCTTCAGGCGACGCGCCTGAATATCCGCCTGCCCTTGCATTGGCTTCTTATCGCCTTCGAGGTGGAGCGTTGCCGAAATCGTACCGCCCGCCAGGCCGAACGTCAGCGGTTGCAGACGCAAATCGGCATTATTCAGCAACACGTGGGTCGAGAGGTCGCTGATTGGCAGCGTTGAACCGTGTTCAATCCGGCGACCTTTAAAGCGGACATCGGCGTCCATCACGTTCCATTTGTCAGTCTCGAAACGATCGTACGGCAGCACCTTACCCACCGGTTGCGCTGACACAGCCTCTTTTTTCGCCACGGTGCCTTTGCCGGAATGGACGCCAATCAGCGGCCCCAAATCCGCCAGACGAAGCTGGCGTGACTCGACGTCGCCTTCCAGTTTAGGGCGTGGTTTGCCGGTGGTATACTTGAGCGTACCGTGAATATCGCTGTCGCCGATATGACCATTAAAGTCGCGATAATCATAGGCCTGGCCCTTAGCATCATGGAGCTTCGCCACTAAGTGGCCATCCGTTTCAAAGGGTGGCGTATCCGGCAGCAGTACGCCGGTGAGATCGTACAGGTCGCCAAGCGAGTCACCGCCGAATTTCAGTTGCAGATCGATGCCGCCCAGATTTAGAGGATCATTAACGGTGCCGACAAACGCCACGCGGGTATTGCCTGAACGGAAATCCGCCTGCACCGGAAAGGGCGTCCCTTCGCTGCGCAGCGCCAGCATGCCACCGATTTTCCCCGTGCCGGAGAGCGGCTGACCGTTGTAGCGCCCTTTCGCCGTCAGGCCAAAAACATAATCACCAGCGTGGGTTTTGTTGTCGCTTTTGCCCGTGACTTCGCTAAACGGCAACGGCTTGCCGAGCGCGTCGACCAGAATGTCGATATCGGCGCGGGTTACGCTGTCGTCAATAGCGATGCGCCCGCGATCAAAAAGGATCGTATCGAGGCGGAAAGACCAGTCGGAGGGCGGCGTATCGGTCTCTTTCGTGCTGTCGCTGGCGAGATTGAAGGTCCAGTTATTCAGCGTATCGGAGCGGCGAATCAGCCTGGCATCGGGCTGCTGGAGCTTGATCCACGGCAGATAGACGGTTTTGGTTAGCAGCGCGAGCGGGGCCAGCGTGGCTTCCACGCGGGGCAGATGCACCATGGTGATTTCGGGAATGTCCGGCGGGTTGCCCAGCAGGACGTCATCGGCATGCACATGCGGCCAGGGCACCCAGCTTCGCCAGCCGGTTTCCTCTTTTTGCCGCTCCCAGACCACACCAAGATCGCCGCGAATGGCAAAAGGGCGGTTCAGTTCAGCTGAGACTTTCTCGTTAATCGTCGGTTTGAGGCGGTTCCAGTCGAATGTGGCGACGATAATGATGGCAACCACAATCAGTAACAGCAGCGTCGCAATGACGGCAATAATCGCTTTACTCGTTTTTGTCATTGAACCTTTCCTTTACAGCCTGACTTTCATAAAGATAGTTGAGGCTCAGGGAAAGGGCGGCGATTACAGTTCGAGTATCACGTGTTCAAGCCGGGCTAAAGGAACCGGGCGCGAAAGAAAATAGCCCTGTGCAGCAAACGCCGGCGAGTCCTGCACATCGCGCCACTCTTCCAGGGTTTCGACCCCTTCAACAATCACGCCCTGGCAATAACGGTTCATCAACTGCAGCAGCAGCGTGAATAGATTTTGCCCTTCCGGGGTTTTACGCAACATGATGAACAGGTCGCGCGCGACTTTGATGTAGTCGTAACGCACTTCGCTCAGCGCCGAGAAATTCGCCATGCCGGTGCCAAAATCGTCCAGCCAGAGCGGGCCGATTTCGCTGATTGACGCAAAAGTAGAGTCTTGCGGTAAACGGATATGTTCAACCAGCTCGAAGCGGATCCACGGCAGCGATTCCACCAGTGACATCAGTTCTTCGTTCTGGCGCATTGCCAGCAGCGTTGGACCGTCGACGTTCACCGACGCCAGCACCTCATTCTCTTCGAAGAATGCCTTTTGCTCCGCCAGTAGCGCCACCTGCTCGTACACCACGTCCACACGCTGGCGCACAGCCACTTCAGAAAAGTAGCGATCCGGCGCGATACGCTGATCCGGCTGCAACGGATGGGTCACAATGGTCAATACTTCAATAGCCATCAGGCGGCCATCTGTTCTGTAGATGGGCTGATAAGTATAAGCACGCTCGCATTGCAGCCAGTAACGACGTTCCTGCAAGCTTTCAATGTCTGCCTCAGGAATATTGAGTCGCTGGATGACCTGCTTTAACTTCATTTCTACTGTCCTGTCGATGGGATGACCTGGAGGAACTCGTCAAAGGGTTATCGGCGCTCGGTCTGATAACTTTATGTTCACGCTGGCGGCAAAAATCAAAAAGCGGGACACCGGAATCTGCACAGAACACGCTTTAGCTCAAAAAAATACTGGAACGTTGTTTTAATATAGTTGACCACGAATCACCCACAACGCACACTACCGTTAATTCATCTGATTCAGGTTCACGACTATGTCCAGGAAAATTGCCGTCATTGGCGAATGCATGATCGAGCTGTCACAAAAAGGCGCAGAAGTTAATCGTGGCTTTGGTGGCGATACCCTTAATACGTCAGTTTACATCGCGCGCCAGGTCGATCCTGCGGCGTTGTCCGTGCACTATGTCACCGCGCTGGGTACGGATAACTTCAGCCAGCAGATGCTGGAATCGTGGCAGAGCGAGAGCGTGGATACCCGCCTGACTCAGCGTATGGAAAACCGCCTGCCGGGCTTGTACTACATCGAAACCGATGCGACCGGCGAACGTACCTTCTACTATTGGCGCAACGAGGCCGCAGCCAAATTCTGGCTGGAGAGCGACCAATCCGACGCGATTTGTGAAGAGCTGGCTACGTTCGATTATCTCTATCTGAGCGGCATCAGCCTGGCAATCCTGAGCCCGACCAGCCGTCATAAGCTGCTGTCACTGCTGCAGGAGTGCCGCGCCAACGGCGGTAAAGTGATTTTCGATAACAACTACCGCCCGCGCCTGTGGGCCAGCAAAGAAGAGACGCGCCTGGTTTATCAGCAGATGCTGGCCTGCACCGATATCGCTTTCCTGACGCTGGATGATGAAGACCTGCTGTGGGGCGAAAAGCCGGTAGAAGAGGTGATTGCACGCACCCAGCAAGCCGGTGTGAAAGAAGTGGTTATCAAACGCGGTGCGGACGCATGCCTGGTGGCGATTGCGGGCGAAGCGGTTGTGGAAGTCCCGGCAGTGAAATTGCCGAAAGAGAAAGTGATCGATACCACTGCGGCGGGTGACTCGTTCAGCGCAGGCTACCTGGCCGTACGTCTGACCGGCAGCGATGCGGTTGCGGCAGCAAAACGCGGTCATTTAACCGCCAGCACGGTAATTCAGTATCGCGGCGCGATCATTCCGCGCGACGCCATGCCGAACTGAGTGGATGTTGATGCCTCTCCCGATGGGGAGAGGCGTCGTTTTCATCATTGCCGTGGCGGAATATCCGACACATCGGAACGCACATCATCATTGCTTGCCGGCGCAGTTGCGGCTTCGGCTGGCGCCATCACCTCTTCCCACGTCGCCTGCAAATCCTTCATGTTGTATTCCGGCTCGCCTTTTGGCTGCAACAGGATCAGCGACATATCCTGCGACAGCTGCTGGTGCAGATCCTGGTTCAGCATTTCCGGCGTAAGGCTGTTAAGGAAGCCCTGACGCAGTTTCTGATACTGCTCCGGGGCAATGTCCACGACCTGGTTTTGCAACGAGCGCATCCGCTGGCTAATCAGAATATCGGTGCCGGTGCGGGCATAGGTCGCAAACAGTTTCTGCAACTCAAGGTTCTTCTGCGCGATCAGCGCCTTGAACTCCTCTTCCGGCAGACCTTTTTGCCGCACTTTCCCCAGTTCACGCGCGATCAGGCCCGCATTGGCATTGAGCTTGTCGTTCGGCGAATCAACATTAATGGCGCATTGCGCACGCTGGAACAGCACCCGGCACTCGAAGCTCAGGCCAATATCTTTGGCGTTATTGCGGGTCAGGTTCTGCTGGATGTGCCAGAACAGCGCTTCGCGCGCCAAATCCGCACGCCAGTATCGCTCCAGCGCCGACGATTCACGGATCGGCTGCCAGGCGGAATCCCACATGATTGACAGGCGATCCTGCGTGACCGCGTCGGTCATCAGGCTTACCGGCTGCGGCGGCAATGGCGACAGCGTCGGCACAGGGGCCGGCGTATGGCGTTTCCCCTTCAGCTCACCAAAGGTTTTATTGATTTGCTCGGCAATCGCGCGACTGTCCACATTGCCGACCACAATCAGCGTCATGGCGTCCGGCGTATACCATTTCTCGTAGAACGCTTTGACCTGCGCGGCATCGATCGGCTCTTTTGGCATTACTGACGGATCGTGAGCCAGCAGCGCAGAACCTTTCAGACGATAACGCCATGCGTTGTCTGTCGTATCGCCAGGCCAGGTGACGACCATATCGTTGCTGGCAAGCGCATGATTCACCGTCTCGGGCGTAATGGCTAAGTTCCCGGCGGCATCCGCCAGCCAGACCAGCGCCTCTTTCAGCAAGTCGCCACGATTATTCGGCAGACTCAGGCTGTACTGCGTAAAGTCGTACGACACCACCGCTGGCGGCAACGGACGTTTCGGATCGATGCCTTGCTGCCAGAGCGAACGCACCTGCGCAGGCTCCAGTGGACCGCTATGGGTCAGCGCGATACGAGGAATAAAATGGTTGAAACCGCTCTGTTGCGTGCTTTCGGTGAGCGAACCGGTATTAATAGACAGGCGAATTTCAATGCGATCGCTGGGACGCTGCGGCGTGGCTAAAACCTGCCACTGAAAACCATTTCCCAGTGTCCCTTGTTGCCAGGCCGGGTCGGGCTGGAGCGCATCTGCCTGCACATAACCGACAGCCGCCAGCATCAGCAAACCGCCTGTTAACAACCGAATTTTTGTGCCCTGCATGAGAACCCCTAATCAACATTCCTGGTTAAAAAGTCAGCCCTCCAGGAGGAGGCCGAAAGATACGTAAAAACACTTCGCTTTTAGACCGCAGGAAAAGCAAAACGTCACACCGTGAAGTGAATAATCCCGAAAATTCATCGTGAATGGTGACGGTAATAGGGGGAATTATGCGCAGAAGCCCGCAGTCCGACAAGGGACTGCGGTCATAAGTCATGAAATTATGAGGAAATTTCGCGAGTTTTTCCGCTTTCAGCTCGATTATTGAGCGTGTCGGACAACTGTTTCTGATCCAGTTCCTTAACCCACTTCGCCACCACAATGGTCGCCACGCCGTTACCCACGAGGTTGGTTAACGCACGAGCTTCCGACATAAAGCGGTCAATCCCCAGAATCAGCGCCAGGCCCGCCACCGGCAGATGGCCCACCGCAGAGAGCGTCGCGGCCAGCACAATAAAGCCACTCCCGGTCACCCCGGCAGCGCCTTTCGAGGAGAGCAGCAACACCACCAGCAGCGTAATTTGATGGAAGATATCCATATGGCTATTGGTGGCCTGGGCGATAAACACCGCCGCCATCGTCAGGTAGATTGAGGTACCGTCGAGGTTAAAGGAGTACCCCGTCGGAATAACCAGCCCGACCACCGATTTGCGGCAGCCCAGCCGTTCCATCTTCTCCAGCATACGCGGCAGCGCAGACTCCGACGACGATGTCCCCAGCACGATCAGCAGCTCTTCACGGATATAGCGAATAAACTTGAAGATGCTGAACCCGGTCGCCCGGGCAATCGCGCCGAGCACCACCACCACAAACAGAATACAGGTCGCATAGAAGCAAATAATCAACTGGCCGAGCTGCACCAGCGTGCCGACGCCGTATTTGCCAATGGTGAACGCCATCGCGCCGAATGCGCCAATCGGCGCAAGACGCATGATGAAGTTGATGATGCCGAAAATCACCTGCGAGAAGCTTTCGATAACGTTGAAAATCAGCTGGCCTTTATGACCGAGACGATGCAACGCAAAGCCAAACAGCACGGCAAACAACAGCACCTGAAGGATATTGCCGCTGGCGAACGCGCCAATGACGCTGGCGGGGATCACATCCAACAGGAAGGCAATAATCCCCTGTTGCTGCGCCTGTTCGGCATAAACCGCCACCGCTTTCGCGTCCAGTGTCGCGGGGTCGACATTCATTCCCGCGCCGGGTTGCACCACGTTAACAATGACCAGGCCGATAATCAGCGCCAGGGTACTGACGACCTCAAAATAGAGCAGTGCCACTGCACCGGTGCGACCGACCGCCTTCATGCTTTCCATACCAGCGATACCGGTGACAACCGTACAGAAAATGACGGGCGCGATGATCATCTTGATAAGCTTAACGAAGCCATCACCAAGCGGCTTCATCTGCGCACCTAATTCAGGGTAGTAATGGCCAAGCAGAATACCGATGGCTATCGCTGTCAGAACCTGAAAGTAGAGACTTTTAAACAGAGAGGTTTTCATAAGGTGTCCTTGGATTAAACCTCAGGCTTTGTGGGGTTTTCAATTAGCCTGCGGTTTAAAAATAACACCCGTCAAACACGACAGAAATAAACTTACATCAAATCTGAAACAACAATGTTAAAAAGTTTGAACTGACTCGCACAACCTCGTAACAATTTACCGATTTTCAGCCCTGTCCGAAGCGGCAAACCAGCGCTGTTCAAACGCCTCTGTTGACGACGCGTGGGCAAAAAGGAAACCTTGCGCCACATTTACGCCCGCCTGCGCCAGCCAGGCGCGCTGGTTTTCCCGCTCCACCCCTTCAGCAATAATGTCCAGCTCAAGGCTGCGCGCCATCTGAATAATGGCCGACACCATGCTGTTGTCATCCGGTAACCCGTCAACAAACGTCTTGTCGATTTTCAGCACATCCACAGGCAGCGACTTCATATGTTGTAACTGACGTAACCCGGCGTAGCCCATACCGAAGTCATCCAGCGCAATGCGAACCCCGGCCTCGCGCAGCGGACGCAGGATCGCCACCGCCGCTTGCGGGTCATCAATACGACGGCTTTCCGTGATTTCCAGGATCAGCGTAGCTGGCGCAATACGGTAGCGATGCAGCAGTTCAAGCATATCGGGCACCATATTGTGATGGAGAAGCTGCAAGGCGGAGAGGTTGACCGACAGCGGCAGCATAATCCCCCGCGATTGCCATGCCGCCAGTAAGCGACAGGACTCTTCAAGCACCCAGTAACCGACGTTGATCATCAACCCGCTAGATTCAATACGCTCTATCAATCCTTCAGGTAAATCCCAGCGCTCATCCTGCTGTTGCATACGCAACAGCACTTCCGCGCTCCTGAGTTCGCCGCTGGCGAGATCCACCTGCGGTTGCAGCCAAATCGCAAATTTACCTTGCTCGAGCGCGGTGAGAATATCGCTCTCAAGCGCCAGACGCTGCTGCGCCAGCGCCATGTGTTGCGGGTCGAAGAACTGGATCTGGTTTTTCCCTTTGTGCCGCGCACTGCTGGCGGCGGATACCGCGCGGCGGTAAAGCTGCTCAGCGGAAAGGTCGCCATAAAACATCGCCACGCCGATGCTGGCGGTCGGGCGTAGCTGGATCCCCTGAAGCGGGATCCGCTCGTTAATCGCAGTGAGTACTTGCTGACCTAAAGTCATGGCCTGCCACGGTGCCTTTATGCCGTGGGCGATAATCGCGAAGTCATTACCGCTGACCTGTGCAAGCGTCATACGCGGTGACAGCACCGACTTCAGCTTCTCTACCAGCGTCAGCAGCAGCATTTCTCGCTGATTTTCCTGCAACACACCCGCGGTATCACGCAGCGTGTCGCAGGCAATCACCATCAGCGCCGTGGTCTTTTTCCGCGCGACCGTCTGCTCCAGCAACGCCATCAGAAAAGCTTTGTTCGGCAGTTCAGACACCGGGAACTGCGTCGATTGCAGGTTTAACGCATCATATTCGCGCAGCAATTGCTGCTGGTGTCGGTTGTAGCTGCGCACCAGCATGCCTATTTCATCATCATGGTGATGGGAAGGCAGAACCAACTGGTGCCCAAGGCGATCCTCTGCCGGAAGGTCATTCAACTCACGGGCGATTTTCCGCAGCGGGTGCACCAGTAACCGGTTCATGCACCAGGAGATCGCCACGGTCAGCATCAGCCAAAGAAGCAAGTAAGCAGTCACTAACGTAGAGAGCGTGCTGATGACAAATTTATAGACGCGGTACGAATCGGCCTGCAATACCAGATAAGCCAATGGCTGAGGGTTGGCCGGGCGCTCCAGCGAATAAATCGGCAGCGAGATCTGGATCGGTAATTCAAATATCCGGGTGATCATCACCGGCACCGGGCGCTCCGGAATAAAGCGCATGCGCAGCGCCTGAAATTGATTGGGCAGCACGACATCCGCCCGACTCACCACCCCGGCTGGTTTAATTTGCTTCAGGATAGATTCCGCTTCCGGAATATCGGCTTTCAGAATCGCCGCCGAGAGCGGTTCACGAACGGAGCGGGCAATGCTTTCCAGTTGCGTAGCCGTGTTATAGCGATTCTGCTGTAAGAAATGAAACAGCAGAATGACGCAAAAAATGAAAATAAACACCATGGACACGGCAGACACCATGGCCATCTGTTTAATGGTTAAAGAACGGCTAACACGCAAAATCACTCTCCAGAGGTACGATAAGCGCAGAGGAAATCAACAGCGACTCTGCCGCCAGATTATACTCGATCGTGACGCTCTTGAGACAAACGACCAGCCAGATTGCAACGCGAAAGAGGATAGCGGCAATCATTATTGGTAACAGATTGAATCACTGGCGTTTAATCACTATACGCCTGCCATGGCGCACAGCGATTCACCACCAGGAATTGTCCTTTTTTTACCAGTCAGCGTAAGGCGTGAGCGTTTGCGGCGGCATATCCATATCGCCCTGCCACCCGGCACCGGAATAACGCACATAAATCAACGCATGGCTTGGGGTGTAATCCTTCGCTTGCTGAATATCGACACCCGCACCAATAAACCAGTGGGACGTCACCCGGCGCTCCACCAGCGCACGTGCGGTATAACCAAAACCGTTCGAACTGCTGCTCGCACTGCCATTGTCCTTATCCGAGTACATCGGGTCGCCATTGGCAAAGAACTGGTTATCCGGGATCAGGTTCTGCAACGGATAGCGTTTGATGCCGTCGGTTTTTGAGTGCGACCACGAGCCAGACGCGCCCAGCTCCCACGACCAGTTTGCCGTACGTTTCCGCCAGACAACCGGCACCGCGAACGAGATATACTGCTGCGGACTGTAATAGCCGCCCTGTCCCAGCGTGTACTCGCTCAGATCCTTGTCGTAATGCCACAGCATATTGTTGAGGCCGACGGTCAGACGCTCATTATCTTTGTTGATCAGCTTGTAGTAATAGCCGGTCATCCAGCGGACACGCCAGTTATCCGCCACGTTCTTACCGGTGATGGAATCCGCATTCAAACTCGACCAGACGCCGTTTGCTTCCCCTTTGTCGTAACTCAGGCTAATGCCGCCACCGGTGGCGCGGACGCCGCCCCATGTCAGGCCAGTATTCGGATCTTTTTGCCCGCCGAACGCCAGTAATGAGCTGGAAATCGGCCGACGATGGACGTTAACGGTGTACCCCAGCGGCCCCAAATCGCTGCTGTAGCTCAGGCCACCCACCATGTCCACTACATCAAACCCCATCGGCGTGGTGCCGATGTCCCCCGACCAGGTGCCATTTTGCCAGCCGACCGCGAGACTTGCGCCGTTGGCTTTCTGGCTGGTGTTGCCGCTACATGGCGTTGCGGAACAGGTGCCCCAATTGGGCTCGTAAACATCATTTGTGGTGGCGAAGCTGCCCACATTCATATTCACCACATCGGTGCGGAAGAACATCCGCCCGTCCGCCAGCGGCGCATCTGCCTGCAACATGGTGGTATGGGCTTTCAGATCGGAATAACCGCCGGTACCGCTGGAACCCCAATAATCATGCTGCAGCGTGACATTGATATCCTGTTGCCGGTAGAGATCGGCCGCATCACTGCGGATGCCGCGCTTCAGCCAGTCATCTTTCGCGTTATTGCGCGTTAAACGCGTAAAGGTGTCGTTATCCACAGGCGGTGTGGTGGTCACGCCGGACGCCACCATGGCATCTTTCCAGGTTTCCAGTGCCTGCTGCGGCTCGCCCTGCTGCGCCTGAAAACGGGCAGCATCGCGCAACACCAACGCGCTCTCCATCGACGGCGGCTGCGCTTTGGCCTGCGGCGTAATGCGGCTAAAGGTTTGCCGGGCGCTGTCGGTATCGCCAAGTGCGGCCTGCACCAGCGCCAGACGCCGCTGGGTATTGATGGATTGCGGTTGCGCCGCCGTCGGGGCGGGCAACTTCGCCAGTTGCGCGCGCGCCGCCATTTTATTGCCATCGGCGGCGTACAACTCCGCCAGACCAAGCCGCGCATCCGGGTTATTTGTATCCCGCTCCAGCACCCGGTTGAAATAGTGCTGCGCAGACGCGCTATCGCCACCCTGCTGCGCCCAGTCGGCCAGCGTCAAATCAATACGCGTCGACGCAGGCTGCTGCGCCAGTAGCGCCCGCGCCTGCTCTTCATGGCCGCTGTCGCGCAGCCGGTTGGCGTTTTCCAGCAGGCGATTGGTTTGCAGCCGCTCCGCCAGTTCCTGAATATTGCTGTTCCACTGCGCTTTCGGCAGCCCATTAAGATGATTCAGCGCCGCCATTTCCTGATTATTGCCGGAGAGATACAGGCCATAGGCGTACACCTGCTCCGGATCGCCAGGTTTGAGTGCGGCGAGACGCTGCATTTGCGCATCGGCTTCGTGCTGCTGTCCGGCCTGGCGCAGGTCGCTCGCCAGACGGTAAGTCACCCACACGCTACCAGGATCGAGCGCCAGCCGCTGGCGTTGCAACTCCGCTGCCTGTGCCCACTGGCCGCTGTTTTCCAGCGCTTCCGCCTGCTGCGCCAGTCGATCATTTTTCAGCCCGCGCTCAATGTCATCAATGCTGCGACGCTGGCTGGCGGAAAGCGACTGAATAAACGTGTCGGCTTCTTGCGGCGAGCGTGCGCGATAAATATTCGCCAGACCGCGCACCGCATTGCTGTTGCCGCTGTCCATACGCAGCGCCTGGCGGTAAAACCCTTCCGCTGCGTTGCTGTCCTTGCGGGCCATCGCCGCATCGCCAAGGCCAAGCACCGCATAGCTGTCGGTGTTATCAATACGCCGCGCCTGCGAATAGAGGCGCTCCGCCTCAGCTGGGTTGTTCGCTTTTAACGCCGCGTCACCTTGTTGGATCAGCAGCCAGTAACGGTTGGTTTTTAACAAACTCTCCCACTTACTGCGGTTACCACTGGTGGGATCCATGGCGATGGCTTTTTCGAATTGCGCCACCGCACGGGCGCGATCGCCGCTTTGCGAATAGGCTTGCCCGAGCGCGCCAACGGCTTCACTGTCCGTTCGGTTGGCAGTGACGGCCTGGCGCAACTCACCCACCGCTTTTGCCCCCTGTCCGGCATCCACCGCCGCCAGGCCGGTGGCCCGGGCGCGAAACGCCGGATCGGCAAGCTGTTTTTGCTGCGCGGCGAGCTGCGTGCGTGCGCTGTCCACGGTATCGCCCGAGCTGAATACGGTCAGAAAACGTTGTAGTGCTTTCACGCTGGCGTCACTCACCGGCATGCGTTGGATCTGCTGATACCAGAGCCCTGCCGCCGCTTCACGACCCGCGCTGGATTTCGCCATCTGCTCCAGCACCGCATACCCTTCGGCATCGCGACCGTCGCCAAACAGCAATTGCGCCAGCGAATTTTGCAGTGCCTCATTACCCGGATTGCGAGCGTTCAGTGCTTTCAGTTGCGTGATTGCCTCACTGCGACGCGCCGGAACTTTCGCGACCAACGCCCAGTACTCCACCGCCAGATCGCCCTCCGGTGGATTACCTTTAAACAACGCATCATAGGCTGCGAGCGCTTCCGGCACATGCCCTGTCGTGGCCTGTAAGCGCGCCTGTTGCAACGCCTGGCGTCCCTCTGCGCCAGAGAGCGTCATCGTCGTCACGGAGGATTTATACGCTGAGGAATCCGGCGCCAGTTGCTTCATGCGGTCGAGCTGCTTTTGCGCCCCGGCGTTATCGCCCTGGCGCAGTAAATAGCGAAAACGCGCGGCAATCACTTCCGGGTTATCCGGATCGATAAGTTCGAGTCGGTACAACGACTGACGTACCAGGTCCTCACGTTTGGTGGCTTCACCCAGCCGCACCTGTGACAGCAGCTGCTGCTGAGCGGTGGGTTCATCCGCCTGCGTGGCTGGCGTCAGCGCAAGCGCGAGTGAGAGACAAAGTAAGCTTACTGTGAACTTGCGCATGCCTGGCCCCAGTCAGGTTGTAACTCACCGCGAGAGGTGAAACGAAAACGGTGCTCATCCCAGCCTTGACCGAACAGGGTAAGAACATAACTGTAATAAGCATCATCGCCCGGGAAATGGTCAGCGACGTTTTGCCGTTGCACGGCCTGCGCATCACGATCCTGTAAGAAGGGCAACAGCGCAGCGGCAAAGCCAACCGGGCCATTACCGCGCGGCTGCGCAGTGGCGACATCCACTTTTTCCGGCACCACGCCATTTTTCGCCGTCACCGCCGCCATCGGTTTTAACCGTTCGAGCAGAGGCGTTTTTTGCGCATCGCGGTCGTTCATCATTCCCACCCACAGATAGACGCGGATGGCGTCGTAGCCACTGATCAACGTCTTATCGGGGGCCAGTTGCCAGCCTTTACTTTTTTCATAACGCACCCAGTCCGGCGAAAACCCCTTCGGCGCCGTCTCCAGCAACAACCGGTGATTGGTCTCCTGCAGTGCCGCCCAGGGCTCGCCAAAACGGGTCAAATAGCGGGCAAGCTGCGGTGGCAGGTAGCTGGGGTTAAACCGCCAGACCGTCTCCTCGGCAAAGCCGACTTTTCCCGGTAGCAGCATTGGCCCCAGTCCTGGTACAGTCACCACTTCCTCTTTGGCGATGCGGTTTAACAACGCCTTGCCCAGGGTGGTATAGCGCTCTTCTTTCCATAAGCGTCCGGCTTCCAGCAGTGACCAGGCTATCCAGATATCCGCATCCGACGCGGAGTTACTATCCAGCACGGTCCAGTTGCTTTCGTCCTTTTTCCCCCACAGCCAGGCCGGAAGGTGTTCGCCGGGATCCCCCTGCGCCAGATTGTCTTTCGTCCATTCCAGCACGTTATCGAACATCGGACGGTCATTCGCCGCCAGCGCGAAGAACAAGGCATAGCTTTGCCCTTCCGAGGTGGTTATCTTGCGCGCATCGCTGGGGTCAATCACCCGCCCGCCATCGCTGATATACGCCTGTTTGAAGTGCTCCCAGGCGGGCCATGTGCAGGCGGCGCGCACATTCACCGCCGCCAGCACCAGCGCCATTACAACCCAACGTAACGCCTTCATCGCCGTTACTCGTGATCCGGGTCAAGACGACGGCGGCTGATGATCCGCAACAGACGCCACAGCACCCACGCCAGCAGCACAATACTCACCGCCGCCAGCACCGCCAGCAGCACAGGATGGTTCGCCAGCGCATACCAGACACGCTCAAACCACGGTAAATGGCCCACATAATAGATGTCGCCAACGCGTAAACCGTTCACCCCGGACTCGCGGATCACCGACACCGAACCGAAAATCGCCGCGCGTTTGCCGCTGTCATTCATTGCCTGATTGAGCAAGGTGTAACCGCGCGGGCTATCCGCCAGCAGTGCGACTACGCTGCGCTGATCGTTAAACGGTGACTGGAAGCCGACAATGGCTGCCATCGGGCCGTCGGAGGTGATGGCGGTCTGCGTCTCCGCCTGGCGATCGGCTTCATCCGGCAGGTTCGACGCGAATAGAGTCTGGCGCTGCGGTGTTTTCACCCAGCTTTGCGCCGCCTCAACCAGCAGGTCGATTTTCTTATCATCTTTGAGCGCGGGCGGAATCGCGCCGACGATCATGATATCCGCATCTTTGCCCTGGATTTTGCTGGCATCGTCGGTCAACTGCACGTTGATAGCCGGGAAGCCCGTCTGCGCGCCAACGGTGCCCAACGCATCGAGCAGCGTGGTCAGTTGCGCAGGCGCGGGTTTAGGCGGCATCACCACCAGCGTTTGCGACAGATCCGCCATCCGGCTGAACGGGAAGCCCGCATTGGCGAAAGCACGCAGATCCGGCATGGCGATAAAGTGGTAATACTTCGAGAAATCGATGGTGGAATCGTCGCCAATGACCACGCGGTTATCCACCTGCTGGAAGGTCACGCAGTTATCAATGGTGCCGCCCGGCATCGGATTCATGTACTGGAAATCAAAGCGCAACTGGTTGACCGCACCCAGTTTCAGCGCCGGAATGGAGACATCCGTTTTACCGTCCAGCAACCCCTGAAGCACCGGCAGGCGCAGCAGCAACTTATTGCTGTCCTGGTTACTCAGCAGGCTGAAATATTGCAGGAACTGGTTGTTCAGGCTGATATCCATGCGCGAGTTATCTTTCGTCGGCGGCGCGGTATAACGGTAATTGAGGTTCATATCAATGCCGTTACTGCGCAGCAGATAGAGATCCGGCGGCAGGTTCAGCGCCACGTTGATCGACGCGGGCTGCAACCCGGTTGATTGCAACTGCTCTTCATAGGTTTTCAGCTCGCCAAAACTGACCGGACGATCGGTACGGATCCAGTTCGGCGCATCGTAGGGCTGACGCGCCAGCAACGGTTTCACGTCATCAACGGTGACGCTATCACCACGGAACAACACATTGCCCTGCGCAATCCCTTTTGCCGCCTGCAACAGATCGTTATCGTCACGGCCCATCACCACCAACAACTTCACATACGGATTATCCGGATGCGCAATCATGCTGATGGTCGGCCCTTTCACCGCCGGGGCATCACGCAGGAAGTCCGGGCGCTTATCATTGGTGGCGAAAACAATGGCGTTACTGTCCGGCAGGGTGTTGTAACTGACCGGGAACGTCTGCCCGCGCCAGCCGGAGCGCGAACCAAACCAGGACGCGATAACGGCCGCCGCCTGCTGTTGCCCCAGGCCCGGCGCATCGGCAAAGACCATCGGCAGCGTTAAGGCACGGTTATCACGCGCGTCAAAGAACGGAACAGGGAAGTGAGACAGATCGTTTTGCAGCGCCAGCTTCTGGTAGGTCAGATCCAGCGAACTGCTGCGCCCGATATCCAGCCACAGCGTGTTACTGGCCGGGTTTTCACAGACATCGCGATAGTGTCCGACAAACTCCAGACGCACACGGTTAAAATCGGCGATAAAAAGCGGGTTAATCGGCACCTGAGCCAGCGTTTTTTTGCCCAGTTGCTCTTTGGTGACCGGCAGCACGCCCATCAATTCATCGTTCAGGTAAACCTTCAACTGCGATTGCACGGGCAGCAGCGACGGTGACGGCGTGTACTCAAGGTTCAGCACCGCTTTTGACACCAGCTCATCGCTACGCATGCCAAACTCGACACCGCCATTCGGATTGACGCCGCGCAGCACCATACTGCCCGGCGGCGGCGCAATCTGAGCAAACGTTAGCTTCACATCGCGGGACGGGGCGTTTTCCGCCACCACCGGCGCATTCGCGCCCTGTACACCAGGCATAACCTGGCCCACCACCTCCGCACCATTGGCGGTAGGCAGCATCTGCCCGGTAGCCAGCGCAGCGGGGTTCGCAGGCGCCGCGAGGGTCGTCATCGGGGGCAGCGCGCTCATCCCCACTGCCACTGCACAAATCCAGGAGAATTTTCTTTTCATCGCGTTTTCATCATTGTTGAGCCATAACCGGATTCGGTTGCTGTGCCGTCAGGTTCCGTGCTGGCCTGCGAGGGATGAACGACACCCCCCAGGAGACCAGGCCGGTGAGCACACGGAAAATCACCTTCACTGACGACGGAGCGAATTCCGCGAGATGGCGATAGCCGCGGAAACCCAATTTCAAAATATCGAACAGGCTTTCCAGCGGTTTATCTTCCGGAAAACTGTCCTGCCACAACGCCCATGTGTCGGCACGGGCAAACGTACACTGCACAAAATCGATATGCTGTTTGGTGGTCAACGGCATCAGTTGCAGACCGACCTCATTGCCGGAGACGCGCGCCACGGTCGTGGGAAAGACGTACTCCTGCCGACCGCGCTTCAGCAACAGGTTCACGCGTTGCCCTTCAAGCACCTGCGCCTGGCCGTTGATCCTGATGCCCAGACCGCCGTCAGAGAAGTCATGCACGGTACAGGAGAAAAGATGGCCATCTTCGCGGGCAATTGCCGCGGGCATGGACATTTCCACCCTGTGCGCCCGGCGAACCTGCTTGCTTTCCACCGATACCGCCACCGCGCCGCCGAGAATAACCATGTTGTAGAACACCCACGCCATACTGACGAAGACCGTCAGGATTTCGTTTTCCGGCCCGTAGAAGTAGCGCCATACGCCAACCGCCAGACCGAGCACGTTAATCAGCACCAGGTAGATATAGGGACGGGAAATCACCCAATCCACATACTCTTCTTCCACCAGGCCGCCTTTCGCCGTGACGTTAAACTTGCCTTTGTGCGGGTTAAAGAGCGCCACCATCGTAGGCGGTGCGATATACCAGGCCAGTACCGTTTCATAAATCTCACTCCAGAAGGAGTGACGGTATTTGCCCTGAATTTTCGAGTTGGTCAGGCTGGCGTGGATCATATGCGGCAGAACGAACAGCGCGATCATCAGCGCCGGGGCATAAATGATGTAGGCATGCAGCAGCAAAAACGCCAGCGGCGCGGTCAGAAAGATCAGTCGTGGAATGCCGGACAAGAAGTGAAACATGGCGTTGACGTAGCACAGTCGCTGCCCGAGCTTCAGCCCTTTGCCGAACAGCGGGTTATCGAGGCGGAAGATCTGCACCATGCCGCGCGCCCAGCGAATACGCTGACCAATATGCGCAGACAAACTCTCCGTCGCCAGCCCTGCCGCCTGCGGAATACGCATATACGCGGAGGTGTAGCCCAGGCGGTGTAAACGCAGGGAGGTGTGCGCATCTTCGGTGACGGTTTCTACCGCAATACCGCCGATTTGATCCAACGGTTCACGACGGATCACCGCACAAGAGCCGCAGAAGAAGGTGGCGTCCCACATGTCGTTGCCGTCCTGCACCAGGCCATAGAACAGCGTGCCTTCGTTCGGCGTTTTACGAAAACGCCCAAGGTTACGTTCAAACGGATCCGGCGAGAAAAAATGGTGCGGCGTCTGCATCATCGCCAGTTTTTTCTCTTTCAGGAACCAGCCCATGGTCATTTGCAGGAACGAGCGCGTGGGCACGTGGTCGCAGTCGAAAATCGACACAAACTCGCCCTTCGCATACTTCAGGGCATTGTTGATATTCCCGGCTTTGGCGTGTTCGTGAGTGGTGCGAGCGATGTACTCCACCCCAACGGTGTTGGCGAAGACGCGAAACTCGTCACGGCCGCCATCGTCGAGGATCCAGATTTTGAGTTTATCTTTCGGCCAGTCAATGCCCAATGACGCGTAAATGGTGTTTTTCACCACGCTTAAATCTTCGTTATAGGTGGGCACGAAGATATCCACCGAGGGCCACAGCGCCATCTCTTTCGGCAGCGGCACCGGCTGGCGATTGAGCGGCCACACCACCTGGAAATAACCGAGGATCAGCACAATCCAGGCGTAGGTTTCCGCGAACAGCAGTATCAGACCACACACCAGACTGACCGGATCGTTCCAGTTCAGCGTCGAGGTATAACGCCACCAGATATAACGACAGGAAACGGTGAGCGACAGAACAATCAACATTAACGCCGAGAAGCGCCCCGGAATGCGCCGCACCAGCAAGGCCACACCCCATAGCAGCATCAGGAACACAAACTGCGAAAGCGGGTTAAAGGGCTGTGTAATACACAAAATCGCCAGAACCAGCGAGAAGACAACCACCACGCCAAGAATGAAACGCCGGACGCGCGGATGAATATGCGCCAGCTCTTTTTTGTGGTCGAGGTGACCGGTACGTTGCGTTACCCGTGCTGGCAGACTATCCAGCCAGTGATACCAGCGCCCTCGCAACGCGCGAGCCCGGGCAAAACGCTGACGACGCGCGGATTTCGGCGGTCCCCAGGGCAAGGTGACTAACAGCCAAAGGGTTTGCACCAGATAGCGCGCCGGGTCGAGAGGGCGGGGTTTGTCAGGATCGATATGCGGAAATAGCTGATGTTGCTGCGCACGCAGCAGCTGCCAGCGCGGATGCTCCAGCGGAATAAACATCCATGCGAGTATCGCCCAGAAGCAGCCAGAGGCCGCGCTGAACCCGGAGGCGCCATGACGGCGATAGTGCTGATAGCGCTCGCTTAAACGCGCGCTAACCGGTGGGATCAGCAACCAGGCGGACAGGCGACTCATTGCGGGCTCCTTGCGGGCTCCCCGCTGTCCGCACGCGTTTGCGCACAATGCAGCAGGCACCAGTTCGCCAGCGTTAACACCTCTTCCGCCGCCAACGCATCGGCACGGTATTCGCCCAGCGGCTGTTTTGACGCCATGCATTCCGCCATCGCTTCATCGCGATGAATATAGATCGGCAGCATTCGTCGCTGGCTTTGTAACCACACCTGCCAGAGGTCATCCTGTAACTGACTGCCTACGCGCAGATCGTTTATCAGAATATGCGTGCCCACCGGCAAAACCTGCTGGTGCAGACGCACGTGGCAGTTCGTGTCCGGCTTGATAATGGTCAGCGTATGATCGCACTGCTCAATAAACTGGCGAGCCAGTGGCGAATAACCGTGCGGCAGGTCGATCAATACCCACTGATAATGCTGCTGCGTTTGTAGCGCCTGCAGAATAGAGGTGAGCGCGTTAAGCACGTCGGGCAGTCGCTGGCTATTTTCCCATTCGCTTGTCGTCAGCCGGCCAAAAGGCAAGACATCAAGTTGAGAGGTGTAACGCAGTCCCGCATCGCGCCAGTCCTGACCATCCAGTAAAGCGCGCGCCCAACCGCCGTTATGATCGAAATCGACATTAAATGACAGGCGCAGAAGATTATCGGGGCACGCGTCAATAACGAGCACCGACTCGCCTAATAATTGCAATGACCAGGCCAGAGCCGCAGTGATTGATGTTGTACCCACGCCACCGCGTATCCCCTGTAATCCCAAGATGGCCATTCATGGCTCCCTTATTGTTGACGGGCGAATTCAGCAAGCAGTGGCCAACGCTTAATAGCTGCCGCCAACTGTTCTCGTTGGGAAATATCGGCATAATCTATTTCAGGCAATGAAAATGCTTTGCTCAGCGCCAGAAAATCATTTTGAAATGTGTAGCCCAGCGTGGGATCTGTCTGAGTTTCGAATTCATCGCTATGCATGTTTAACCGATCCCTATGAATAAAAAGCACTTGAGCAAATGAAGCAAGGCAAACGCGCCTGAGAAAATTCGTTTACATGCTAAATCTGATGTTCTTTAATTTCAATGTTAGGTTTATTTCTTCGCTTACGCTAGTAAACTGAGATACAGTTAAATTCTCTGTAAGAGGGACATCGTGGACCCCGTATTTTCTATTGGAATCCAGTCGTTATGGGATGAATTACGTCATATGCCCGCAGGCGGCGTCTGGTGGTTAAATGCCGATCGCGAACAGGATGCGATTAATCTTATAAATCAGACCATTGCGACACAAGATAAAGAAGCAAAAGTCGCAATAATTGGCATGGGCCACGATCTGCATAAAATCATCCATCTGGATAACGATCACGGACCCGAAAAAGTCCAGCTCTTTTCCATGCCAAATCGGGAAAATAGTCTATACTTTTTCACCCGCGATTTACTGTGTTCAGTGGAGCCTGAGAATTATTTACTGATCCTGCTCTGCGCCAACAATGCCTTTCAGAATATTCCCGTGGCTAATTTGCAAAGATGGCTGGAAAAAACTCACGCATGGGCGAAATACCATAAATGCGCATTGTTGATAATTAACCCCAGCGGCAACAGCGATAAACAGACGTCGATTCTGATGAGTGCATATCGCACATTATTTGGCCTGGCCAGTTTACGCTATCAGAATGATTTACATGTTTATGACGTTGCCTGGTGGTGTAATGAAAAAGGAGTTAGCGCCCGGCAACAGCTTCAGATTCTTAATGTTAAAGGACGCTGGCAATTAGCGGAACGGGAAGAAACATCCGTCCAACCGCGCAGCGATGAAAAGCGAATCTTAAGTAATATTGCTGTATTGGAAGGCGCGCCGCCGCTTTCTGAATACTGGTCATTATTTGAAACTAACGAAGCGTTATTTGAAGAAGCCCGTGCCAGCCAGGCGGCGACATTGATATTTGCGCTCACGCAAAATAATCAAATAGACAGTATTGCGCGGCAGATCCACACGCTGCGTCGCCAACGCGGTAGCGGCCTGAAAATCATTGTCCGTGAAAGCCACGCCAGCCTGCGCGCCACGGATGAGCGTCTGTTGCTGGGCTGCGGAGCCAATATGGTTATCCCGTGGAATGCCCCGTTATCGCGCTGTTTAACGTTAATTGAAAGCGTACAAGGCCAGCAGTTCAACCGTCGGGTGCCGGAAGATATCACCACGCTGCTGTCGATGACCCAACCGCTGAAACTGCGCGGTTACCAGCCGTGGGGCACGTTCTGCGATGCCGTCAGTAATATGGTCAATAACCAGCTTTTACCCGCAGATGGCAAAGGGGTGATGGTCGCCCTGCGACCGGTGCCGGGAATTCGCGTTGAGCAAGCGCTCACCCTGTGCCGAACAAACCGCACCGGGGATATCGTGAGCATTGGCGATAACCGGCTGGTGCTGTTTTTATCATTCTGCCGGGTCAACGATCTCGATACCGCGCTGAACCATATTTTTCCGCTGCCAACCGCGGACATCTTCTCCAACCGTATGGTGTGGTTCGAAGATAACCAGATTGCCGCCGAGCTGTTGCAAATGCGCACACTGACGCCGGATCAGTGGGCAAAACCGTTAATCGTCACGAGTGAAACGAAGAAAGTGATCAATGCAGAACACGATGGCACCGCCTGGCGCCGCATCCCGGAACATTACCGGTTACTCAGCGAAAACACGGAGCGTACATCATGATGTCGATTGGCGATATCGTTCAGCTTATTGTGTTGTGCGCATTGATCTTCTTCCCGTTGGGGTATCTTGCCCGCCACTGGTCGCGCCCGATCCGCACCGCGCTTCGTTTAACCTTTTCCAAACCCCGCTATGTGAAACCAATCGGTACTTTGCGCCGGGAATCGCTCGTCAAGGCAGACCGTAAACATGACTAATCATACAACGACCTCTCCAACGCCTTCGCCGCTGTGGCAATACTGGCGCGGCCTTTCCGGTTGGAACTTCTATTTTCTGGTGAAGTTCGGTCTGCTGTGGGCGGGATACCTTAATTTTCATCCCCTGCTGAACCTGGTGTTTATGGCATTCCTGCTGATGCCGCTGCCCAACCTGCGTCTGCACCGCCTGCGACACTGGGTTGCCCTTCCTGTCGGCTTCGGGCTGTTCTGGCACGATACCTGGCTGCCGGGGCTGGAAAGCATTATGAGCCAGGGTTCGCAGGTTGCCGGATTCAGCGCCAGTTACCTGGCTGACCTGGCGCTGCGTTTTATTAACTGGCAAATGGTCGGGGCGTTGTTTGTTCTGCTGATTGCCTGGCTCTTTTTGTCGCAGTGGATCCGCGTGACGGTGTTTGTCGTTGCGTTGATGATCTGGCTGAACGTGCTGACCCTCACCGGCCCGGCCTTCTCGCTATGGCCCGGAGGCCAGCCAACCACCACGGTGACCACCACTGGCGGCGCGGCAGCAGCAACCGTCGCAGCGGCGGGGGATACACCAGTGGTTGGCGATATTCCGGCGCAAACCGCTCCGCCAACGTCTGAAAACCTCAATGCCTGGCTGGCCAGTTTCTACGCATCGGAAGAAAAACGTCATAGCACCTTCCCGACTGAGCTGGCGGCAGACTCACAGCCTTTCGACCTGCTGATGATCAATATCTGTTCGCTCTCCTGGGCAGATATCGAAGCCGCCGGGCTGATGTCGCACCCGCTGTGGTCACACTTCGATATGGTGTTTAAGCACTTTAACTCCGCCACCGCCTATAGCGGCCCGGCGGCCATTCGCCTGTTGCGCGCAAGCTGCGGTCAGTCGTCGCATAAAAACCTCTATCAGCAGGCAGGCGCACAATGCTATCTGTTTGATAATCTGGCGAAACTGGGTTTTACCCAGCAGTTGATGATGGATCACAATGGCGAATTCGGCGGCTTCCTGAAAGAGATCCGCGACAACGGCGGTGTACAAGTGCCGCTGATGAACCAGACGGGTCTGCCACCGGTCCTGCTCTCCTTTGACGGCTCGCCAATCTTTGACGATACCGCCGTGCTGAATCGCTGGATGGAGTCAGAGGCCACTAACCAGGGTAAACGCACCGCGACCTTCTACAACCTGCTGCCGCTGCACGATGGCAACCACTATCCGGGCGATCGCAAAAGCGCGGATTACAAGCTGCGGGCGCAGAAGCTGTTTGATGAGCTGGATGCTTTCTTCACTCAACTGGAAAAATCCGGGCACAAAGTGATGGTGGTACTGGTGCCGGAACATGGCGCGGCGTTGCAGGGCGATAAGATGCAGGTTTCCGGCTTGCGCGACATCCCCAGCCCGTCAATCACCAACGTGCCAGCCGCGATTAAGTTCTTTGGCATGAAAGCGCCGCATCAGGGCGCGCCGCTGGAAATTGACCAGCCGAGCAGTTTCCTTGCGATTTCGGAGATTGTTACGCGCGTGCTGGACGGGAAGATCTTCACCCAGGATAGCGTGAACTGGCAGCAGTTGATCGGCAATCTGCCGCAGACTGCGCCGGTATCGGAGAATGCGAACGCGGTGGTTATTCAGTATCAGGATAAACCCTATGTCCGTCTGAACGGCGGTGACTGGGTGCCCTATCCGCAATAACGCCCTTTTCCCCTCACCCTAACCCTCTCCCCAAAGGGGAGAGGGAACAGATCGCTGCGGATTTCCTCTCACAGATCCTTCAATAACAGGGCGAGTATACAGAATGGCGCAGGTTTTCCCCTCACAGATCCTTCGATAACAGGGCAGGTGTACCGAATGCCGCGGATTTCCCCTCACGGGTCCTTCGATAACAGGGCAAGTGTACAGAATGGTGCGGGTTTTCTCCCTCTCCCTTTCAGGGAGAGGGCCGGGGTGAGGGTCAGCAGCACAGTTACTTCTGCTGCGCCAGCCACACCAACATCTTCAGACTGGCGGAATAGTAATCATCCTGCGCGGTGATTTGCGGCTCAGCGGGCGCAGCGCCCAGCGTGAGGTCACGTACTGCCAGCAACCCGTCATTCATATTGTACGGCGCAGTATCGTTGGTCGTGACATTCACCCAGGCAGGCGTCTGGTTGCGGCTAAAACCTTGCCACCAGTTGCGCCATGGCGTTAACAACGGGCTTTGCGCATCCTGCCAGCTCACATACAGCGGAATGCGAATCGCATCGTAGCTCATGCGCGGCGGCCACTCTTTGGCTGGCGACAGCTTGCCCTCCGCCGACAATGCAACCCAATCCGTCGGCAACTGCGCCTTACCCCAGGCCATCTTGCCCAGCAATGTTTGCCCGTCTTTGATCAGCTCCCGCCAGGCCACCAGATGGCTACGGTTGGCGAAATCCTGCCATGCCGGGAAGATAAAGTACGAGGGATTGAGGTTCACATAGGTATTGAGGTTGAAACCGTTCGCTCCTGGCAGCATCACGCGGTAACCGGCAAAACTGATCACCGTATGTTTCAACACCGCCTGCGTGATTGCATCGGATGCCGCAAGATACGCCGGAATATTCCAGCGCTGCCCGGCTTTTAACAACGCCCAGGCAATCAGCACATCGCCGTCAGTAGCATCGTTTTTATCGGGAATGGGATCGGCCTCCACCGGGTTATAACGCCAGTAATAGAGACCGTTATCTTTATTTTTCAGGGTGTTGTTGGTCCAGTTCCACATGCTGTCGAATGCGGCTCTGTCGTTATTTGCCACCGCCATCAGCATGGCGTAGCCCTGACCTTCGGTGTGAGAAACGCTTTTGTTGCCGGTATCAACGATACGTCCATCCGGCATCAGAAACCGCGCTTTATAGCTATCCCAAGCCACAGAGGCCTGGGAAAATGACGAAAACAGCAGACTCACCATCACCACCATCGCGGCGAAAATGCGCTTCAACATGGGTTAACTCACTGTGGTTTAGCGTAGCGGAATACTACATCTGACACAGAATAGAGACTTTCGCGCGTAAAAACGAGACCGGAATCGCCGCCTTGTCCGCGCAGCCAGCGCGAATAAAGCCCTTCCAGGATGGCGCAAAACGCCGAGCACCAGCGTGTCTGCAGCGCTTTATCGCGGGCGACCGGTATGCCCTGATGACGAAACGCCAGCCCATTTTCGCTGACAATTATGTCAATACAGCCCCAATTGAACACCCGCAATTGCGCGTTGATGTGGGCTTCCAGCTCGCCCACGGTCTCCGAAGTGGGCAGCGGCGTGCGATCCGCCATGGCTTCGCCCATCTGGCGCAGGAACGGCAGGCTTTCCGCCTCGCCGACATTACGCACCATGCCATCAATCATCACGTTAAGCAGATCAAACCAGCCCGGCGGGGTCTGTTGCTGCTGAAAATAGGCCAGCAACGAGGCGTTGGCGTTATCCATCTTCATTATTTGTCTCCCAGCATATACCGGAGATAAAGTCCGGCGGTGCTTTCGTTATAGCTACCGAAGGTGTCGTAACTGACGTTACCGCCCACCGTCATTTTGTTATTCACGTTGTAATCCAGACCGGCATGGACGTTATAGCCGATGCCGTTTTGCGAACGGCCGCCGTACTGCGCTTCTTTGACAAAGCCCATATCAGCCAGCTGTTGCAGCATCTGCTGCGCTTCCGGCGCGGTCGGGAAATAGTCGCTCTTATCCTGAGTGTAGGATTGATACCCCACCGAACCGCCGAGCCGCAGTTTCCAGTTGTCGATTTTCTGCGAGAAATCCACCGGCAACGCCACGCTGACGTAGTTCTGCGGGCTGAAGTAGCCGCCCTGCCCATAGGTGAAGTAGCTGAGATTTTTTGAGAAATCCATCCAGCTCACGCTAAGGCCGGTCTGCAACTGGCGGAAACTGTCATGCAACGGGCGCAGATAAACCCCGGCACTGGCATTCATACTGGTGTTGCTCGCCACGTTTTCGCCAAGATAGCTGTAACCGCCGCCGCCCACGTAGAAACCGGCGTCGCCGTCATCGTAGCTCAACTGCGCGCTGCCGCCGTTTTTGGTGACTCGACCCCAACGCTCGCCGGAGTATTTGTCATACAGACCCACGTAGGAGAGCAGGCTGTCGGTCACGGCACGACGCTCACCCGTCAGGATCAACGTCAGGTAGTTGGTCAGTTTCGGCGACCATTTCACGCCACCCACCAGCGTACTGAGATCCTGACCCAGAGGCGTTGTACCGATATCCAGCTTGTAGCTGTCGCCGCTCAGCGCCATATTCAGCTCAACGCCGCTGGCGTTTTGTGAATCGGTCGAGGCGTTAATCGCATCGTTATAATTCTTCTTATAATTCGATTCGCTCAGGCTTTGTAAGCGGCTCGAATTCAGCAGCGAGGTCAGATTGCTATACCCTTCTGCGGTAAAGGGCGACAGTTTGCTGGCGTTCGCATAGCTGGCGAGATCGGTGAACTTATCGCTGCCATCCGTTGCCGTGGAACTGTTGGCCGTTTTGATTGAGGTACTGATGTTGCTCACTGCGTCCGCCAGCGGGTTGGAGCCGTAGCGACGCCAGGCGTCGCCCGAGGCGCTACCCGAACTCAGCGAAACCGGGGTGGCGGTAAACTCAAAACGCGACTCGCCAAACGGCGAACTGGACCAGGTGAGCGGCGCTTTCGCTTCCGTCAGTTTACTGGTGCCGGTTTCGCCATCACGCCCGCGGATCTCCACGTTGCCCTGTAGCCACATCCCGGTTTTCTCGTCCATTTGCTGCATCATGTCATCGACCTGACGCAGTGTACGGGACTGCACGGTTTCAACCGGTAAATCGGTGCGGGTGGTGCCCGGCAGCGTACTGCCCGGTTCACGGGCCACCTGCGCCACTTGCCATGGCAGGGTCTGCCCGTACAGCGATTGCGGAGCGGTGGTTTTACTGGTGGTCATAAACGGGTTATCCGCCAGCAGTACACCGCCGATGGTCGGCGTTGCCGCGCTGTTGGAAGAGTCCAGCCCCACCAGTTTGCCGCGCGCGCTGCGCAGGTAGGTCATCGCCTGCTGGTGATTGCCTTTCGCCTCTTCCAGACGCGCCAGCAACAGCAGACGCTCTGGCGATGCGTTGCTGCGCAGGCCATTGGCCAGGCTTTGCGCTTTCTCCACATTGTTTTCCGCCAGCGCCACATCGATAGCGCCCACGCGCGCTGCCTGATCCTCGCTGTCCCGCGTCATCAGGTAGTCATACAGCACGCCCGCTTCTTTGTTCATTTTGCCCGTTTGATACAAACGGCCCATTGCGAACATTAAATCCGTATTCTGCGGATCGTTTTGCAGTGCGCGGATCAGCTTGTCGTATGCAGCGGCATAGTTGCCCTGCTCACGCAGCCGGTCGGCTTCGTTAATCACATAACCATTACGCACTCCCGCCAATTGCGCAGGGGTGCTGCGCGATTGCAGTTCCGGGCTGGAGACAAAACTCTGCGCTTCCTGGTTCAGACCCGCCTGGTTGAGCACGGCGACCTGATCGGCATAATCACCGGCGTTACCCTGCACGCCCTGTTTCATGTTGTCACGCACCAGCGACACTGCGGTGGTCAAATCACCGGTTCGCGCCAGCATGCGTGCCAGTTTCCCGGCATCGACCGGGTTTTTCGGCGGCGTGGCCGACAGCGCTTTCAGCGTGTTAGACGCTGCGGTCATATTGCCCTGAGCGAGGTAACGCTCTGCGGTCGCCATTTGCAGGTTGTAATTCACCCGCTGCGCAAGATCGCGCATCTGGCTGTTTTGACTGGCCGGAGAGATACGCGCCAGCAACGCGCTGGCCTGCTGCCAGCCGCCATTCTCACTGGCAAACAACGCCCCGGCATACAGCGAGCTGGCACCTGCGCCGTCACGCCCGGTGGGGAGCATGACGGTCGCGCCTTCGCTCTCGCGCCCGGTTTGCTGAAGCAAGCGCGCCAGGTCGAGACGCAACCACGGATCGTCCGGCAGACGCGCCACTCCCTGACGTAATACGTTGATCGCCTGCTCCGTGTTCCCCGCGGCAACCAGTTGCTGTGCCTGGCGGCGCAGCGGGTCGCCCGGCGTTCCGGTGACCACGCGCGGTTGCAACTTCGCCTGCAGGCCTGCCGGTAACGTATTCAGCATGGCCTGCGCTTCCGCGGTCTTGCTCTGGTCGCGCAGCACGTAGTAGAGATTTTCCCGCGCCGGGGCATTCTGCGGTTGTTCATTAAGAATGCCGCGCAGCGTCTGTTCGGCCTGGCTGTAATCTTTGTTCTGCCGCAACACATCCGCGCGGAACAGTTTTGCCGCCGTTCCGCGTTCGCCACTCTGTTGCGCCAGCGGCGCAGAGAGCGCCAGCGCTTCGCTGACATTGCCCTGTTTTAACGCATGCTGCGCCTGCGCCAGTTGGCCATAAAACGCCGCATCCTCTGCTTGCGCACGGCGTTCGCCGGAGGCGTCGCCGCCCTGACCCGCCGCCCGGTTAAGGTACTGCGCGGCAGCCTGATAATCGCCATTGCGCTGGGCAATGTAGCCCAGGCCCGCTAAAGCGTCTGCATCGTCCGGGTTAGCCTGTAACACCTGGGCGAACTTCTGTTTCGCCAGGCTGCTGTCTCCGCTGTTGAGGGCGTTAAAGCCGGCCCCTTTCGCCGCGCCGCCGACATTTTTGCGATAGTACGCCTGCACTTCGCTATCCTGCGGATGGCGCTGCAGCCAGGTGTCGTAAAAACGCTCATCGCCGGGCTGCGGCCCCAGCCATAACAGCGCCTGTCGTAAACCGTCATCGGCCTCGCGGCTGCCGCTGGACATCGGTTCCAGCAACAAAATCCCGTCACGGCGCGTCTCTTCACGCCAGGTCAACATTTTACCCAACGCAATACGGGCGGCCGTGTCCTGTGGATACTGCACCACAAAACTGCGCATCTGCGCCAGTGCCTGCGGGTAGAGCGCTTTGTCGCTCGCCATGGTCTGGTAGTATTCCGGCGCCAGGCTTGGCGGCGGCGTGTCGCCGTTAAACATGCTGCGCCACGTCTCCAGCGCCGCCGGGACGTTGCCGCTACGCGCTTGCTGACGGGCGAGCGTAAGCTGCCCCTGCGGCACTTGCGCGAGCTGTTTTGCGTTATCCAGCGCCTGCAAGCTACTGTCTCCCGGCGCGGCTTTCGCCAGCCGTGCGCGCCACTGCGCTGCGGTTTGCAGATCGCCGTTTTGCTGCGCCCACAGCGCCATCAGATACATCGCCTGCGCGTTGTTGGCATCGACCATTAAGACTTTTTTCAGCGACTCCATGGCCAGATCGTCGTGGGACTTTTCATGCCAGTAGTTGGCCTGATCGAACAACGCCTTCAGCGCAGCGTCATTCGCTGCGGCGTGCACCAGCCCCGGAGTGCTGATGATCAGTGCGCCGGAGAGGCAGAATGTGGATAACCGACGGGCGGTTTTTACGCTCATGGTGGTGACCTTTTTCACTTGTCGCTCTCCGGATCAAGACGTTTACGCTCGCGTTTTTTCAGCACGATATACAGCACCCCGCCGACCAGCGAACCAAACAGCAGTCCGAGGATCGCCAGCAGCGCTGAGTGCTGGTTGGCATACCAAATCACCATCATATGCACCGGCATTTCGCCGCTCGGGAATTGCTCACCCACGCGGAAACTGCGTACGCCGGTTTCGTTGGTAATGATGGCCACATCGCCGCGTATCCCGGCATTAATGCGCGCAGAACTGAGGTCAGCGTGCAATCGGGAGAGTTGCTCGTCGTTGCTGCCCAACGCCAGCACCACCAGCCGTTCGTCATTCCACGGTGAGCGGAAGCTGACAAAACCGCGCCACGCTTCGTTAGAGGAGAAGTAGCGGTCGGCTTCAATCCCCTGCGACGCCCAGTCGCCGCTGATCCAACGGCGGATTTTCTGCCAGCTCCCCGGCTCGCGGACGCCCAGCGTGCTGTCGCGCAGAGTAAACGGTGAATTCGCCAACAGCGCGCGGTTAAACGCAGACTGCTCCATGCCGGTAACCGCCAGCACATCGCGGTCGCGCATCAGCTCACTATTGGTCGGTAGACCCAGTACCACACGGTTATGCCCAAGCGCGGTGCCGGTGGCATTTCCGGAGCGCGCCGTCATATCCAGTAGGGTCGCGACTTGCGTCTCTGTCGGTTGCGCAGGCAGCATCAGCAACGTTTCCGAATAGTCTGCCTGTCGGGTAAACGGGAAAGACGCGCCGACAAAGTAAGAAAGGTTTGGCAACAGAGCAAAATGCCGGGTGTGGCTCAAATCAATCCACGAGTCCTCATCAATGCGGCTCTTGATGTTGTTGTTCAGCAACGTGCTGCACGGCGCGTTCTCTTTCGGCACGATGTTGAAATAGAGCGAAAGCTGGTTGTCGCCGTAAATCATGTACGGCTCCAGCGGCATATCAAACGACTCCTGCCGCGCATCGCCGCCCAGTTTGTGCCACAACGTTTCCAGCGCGCCCTGCTTGTTAACCGGCAGGTTATGCAGGAAGGAATCGTTAAGGGTCATGCTCAGCCATGAACGCTGCTCATCAATCCAGTTTTCCGTCGGGAAACGGTAGCCGATATGCAGCGGAATGGTTTCCCCGTCCCACAGGAAAAGATCGGGCGCTGCGCGAAACGCCACCTGCAACGGCGAATGCCAGATCCCGGTGGTGGTCAGGCTTTGATCTTTGCGGATCAGCTCCGTCAGTTTTACCGGGCGATCCGTTGGGATCCAGCGCGGCGCATCATACGGTTTGCTCAACGGAATAGTTTGCGCATCCACATCCACGGACGGTGTTTGTGAGGCAAAGTTGCTGCGCGTTAAACGCCAGGCTGCGGCACGCAGTTCGGTATCGTCTTTCCCGACCACCAGCAGCAGTTTGTAAACCGGGTTTGCCGGGTTATCGACAATTTTCAGCAGCGGCTGCGTGGTTTGCGGCAACGTCAGGCCGCCGATCTGCTCACCGGGATGGCCGATCAGAATGCCGTTTTTCTCCGGCAGACGATCGTGATACGTCGCAAAAGAGACGCCGCGATAATCCGCCTGGATCCCCAGCCATGAGGCGATCAATGCCGCTGCGCTAATGGTATCGGCGCTGAGTTTTGGCCCAAACGCCACCGCGATAGCCGCAGGTGTCATTTGCATGCTGTCAAAGAACGGACGCGGGAAGTGGCTCAGATCCGCACCGATATCCAGCTGTTGCCCTTCCAGTTCAAAATGCGAATCCGGCAGCACTGTAACGCGGTATTTGTCGCTCAGGTCGCGCTGACACTGCATCGCGTCGCCATCGTTAATTTTCACGCTCAGGCTGTTGCTGGAGACCATCAATGCAGCCGGCACATCCAGTTGATAACGGGCAGTATCGCCTTCGGCGGCGCTCAGCGGTACGGTGCCCAGCGGCTGGCCGTTAAGCATCAATTGCAGCGTGGCGTTACGCGCCGCCATCGCCGGGGAAATTTTTAAATTCAGCGCCAGCCGGGCATTGGTCATCACCTGGTCTACCGGCAGGGTAAAATCCACCCCGCCCTGGAATTGCCCACCGCTCAGGGTGATACCCTGCGGCAGGCCCATTTGCGCAATGCTGATACTGTTCACCACCGAAGGGACAAAAGCCGGTAGCGTTTGCGCCTGTGTCGGCGCAGGCAGGTTGAGCGGCAGCAGCGACTCAACCGTAGTTTCTTCACTGTGCAGCGGGGCGATAAACAGCGCGCCCACCAGCACCGCCAGCGTGGTCAGACGTTTCATACGCGCTCCTCTTCAGACGCCGCACTGGCCGCTTGTTCAGCACGCAGACGTCGGTTTTCACGGCGCGATGTCCAGGTCATCCAGAACAGATCAAACACGCAGCGCACAATGGTCGCCATCGAACGGAACGGGTTGTCCTGCGGTTTCGGCGGGTTAATCCACGCGTCGGCGCGGGAAAGCACCACCCGCACCAGCTCGCGGCGGCGCGACAGCGGAATATCATCAAACATCAGGCGGATATACTCTTCGTCACTGGCCACCGTGTTGACCGGGATGCTGATCGCTCCGGAGTGCAACAGCAGCTCCACTTCTTCTATTTCATCATTCAGATGGCGCTCATCCGGCGCGATAACGCGGCAGCCGCCCATCGACAGGTCTGCGGTTTTGCTGCGCGAGGTGATGCCGCTGGCGTAATGCAGCAACACCGGAATATCGACATCGATACGGATCGTTTTGCGCGTCTGTCGCGTTTCACGCGCCACAGCGATCGCCGCCAGCAGGAAGATCAGACTGTATAATCCCCAACCGACGTTGAGGGCGATAACGCGTGGATCCACGCCAAAATAGTCATGGGCGAAGGCGCGCGTGAGACCGGCTATCACGCCAGCGCCAAGCAACACGGCAATAATCAAATGCAGACGCACCACGCTAAAGTCGAAGTAGCCGACGTTTAACAGGCCGCCTTTATCGGTCACGTTAAATTTCCCGCGTTTCGGGAAGAACATGGTGACGACCGTCGGCAGCACAATGTGGAACGCCAGCACGATGTCGTAAATTTCCCCCCAGAAGCTATAACGGAAACGCCCGTTTAGCCGCGAGTTGACATAGACCGACAGGAACAGATGCGGCAGCGCATAGGCAAACACCAGGCTCGCCGACGAGTAAATAATGTTCAGGTTAAACAGCAGATAGGCCAGCGGCGCGGTTAAAAACGCGATGCGCGGCAACGCAAACTGGTAATAGAGCATGGCGCTCAGGTAGCACAGCCGCTGCTGGATGGTCAGCCCGCGGCCAAACAGCGGGTTGTCGAGGCGGAATATCTGCGTCATACCGCGCGCCCAGCGGGTGCGTTGAATCACATGCAGCACCAGGCGTTCGGTGGCCAGGCCTGCCGCCAGTGGAATATCAATGAATGCCGAGCCCCAGCCCAGATGCTGCATTTTCAGCGCGGTGTGAGCATCTTCCGTTACGGTTTCGACGGCAAAACCGCCAATCTCTTCCAGCGCGCTGCGGCGAATAACCGCACAGGATCCACAGAAGAACGTGGCGTTCCAGTTGTCATTCCCACGCTGGATTGGGCCATAGAACAGCGAGCCTTCGTTGGGGATATCTCGCCCCAGCGAGAGGTTACGCTCGAACGGATCGGGGGAGTAAAAGTAGTGCGGCGTCTGCACCAGCGCCAGTTTCGGGTCTTTCAGGAACCCGCCCACTGTCGCCTGCAGGAAAATACGGGTGGCCACGTGGTCACAGTCGAACACGCAAATCAGCTCGCCGTTGGTGAGTTTCATGGCGTGGTTAAGGTTACCGGCTTTGGCGTGCGCATTATCATTACGGGTGATGTAGCCGACGCCCACATCGGCGGCGAATACCGCAAACTCACGGCGTTTACCGTCATCGAGCAGATAGATTTGCATCTTGTTGCGCGGGTAATCAATACACTGCGCCGCCAGCACCGTGTCGCGCACCACGTCCAGCGGTTCGTTATAGGTCGGAATGTAAATATCGACGGTCGGCCACTGGTTCATATCGTCCGGCAGCGGGACGATTTCACGCTTCAGCGGCCATGCGGTCTGCAAATAGCTGAGCAGCAGCATCACCCAGACGTAGACTTCCGCCAGAAATAGCCCCATCCCGAGGATCGTTTCGATTTCGGAATTAAAGTGCAGGGTTTGCGTCAGGCGGAAATACATATAACGCGTCGACAGCAATATCGACATCACCACCATAATCAGGGAGATGCTGCGCTTTTTGCTGAAGCCGAGCAGAAATAAAATACCGATACTGATCAGGCCAAAAATGTACTGTTTTTGACTGTCCATCGGCGTAATGACCACTAAAAGGGCAACCGGAACCATTGCCAGCGCCAGCAATATATAAAGAAACTTTTTCATGGGGGTGCCCGTGAGCGTTAGAAGCCAGACATCTTGGGTTTACTGTGAACGGTGCCGTCGCCGATCTTGACGCCTAAAATACCGGCGACGCGTTTGGCAATGAGTTCAATATCAAATGCCGCTGCGGAGGCCGGACTGAAGTCAAAGATTGACTGTTGCGATGCATTCGCTTCCGCAACGCTCTCATCCCGGTGCAGGACGCCCAGCAGCTTATTGCCCAGGCGTTGTTCCATAAATGCCGTCACATCGCGGCTGATCTGGCGGCGGTTGTCGCTCTGATTTACCACAAAGTAGTGGCCGGATTTACGGTTGAGGACTTCACCCGTCAGGCGGTTATTGTCGATGTGCGGCAGCAGGGAGAGCGATGCGGTATCCGCCAGCAGCGTAACCAGGTGCACATCGGCCAGCCGCGACATGGCTTTTAATGCCGCAGACGGCCCGGGAGGGAAATCGGCAACAATTATCAGGCCGGGATAGTTGAGCAGCGTATTCAGACCGCGAGTCAGGAAGTGTTCGTCATGGGTCAGACGCTCTTCAAACGCAACACGCTCTTCCTCAGTGGCATCGCCATACGGCAGAACAAAAATATTGCCGCCCGCCGTAAGGACAAACTGGCTCCAGTCGGAGGATTCCGCAGCCTTCGCCACAAAACCGCGCCCGTCAGAGAGCGGCACGCCGAAATGCAGACGCAGCGCGTTTTGCACATCGAAGTCCAGCGCCAGAACTTTGCTGCCAGAACGGGCAAGAGCATACGCCAGGTTAGCCGTCAGCGTCGTTTTTCCGACGCCGCCTTTCGGCGAACAAACACAAATTAACGGCATGATGCGATCCTTTCTAACAACGATTGTAATGGCTGGTTTTTTTCAACAGTCTGTTCCGCTTCCGGCGCTTTTGGCGCAAAGAGTCGGGCGAAACTGGCAGGCTCAGAAGACGTTCCACCAGAGACAGCCCGCGGGGCAGGCATCTGCATTACAGGCGCATATCTGTCGGGTTCCGGAATGTTCGCCGCGGCGTTAAACGCGGGCGCGACGGCATCAAGCTGGCTGGCGACATCCTTGAAAATGGAGGCCGACGGCACAGGCGTCACGTCACGGAGATCCGGAACGGCAAGCGGAGCCTCTTCTTCTGCGCTGATGGCAAAAAGATCGGGCTCGACTGCGTGAGGAACCGGCACGGACACATGGCCGCCCATTGCCAGCGTGGAGGTTTCGGTTGCAGGAGAAAGCTGATTAATAATGGTCCAACTGCCCTGGTCGTTTGCTAAGTTTTGCGCAGAGAGATCCTTGAAATCGAGTTTCTGGTTACGAGTCTTGTCCTTGAACCTCTGCAAATCATCGTAATGATTCATAGTTATTCTCATGATTTACAAAATAATATTGTACCCGCCACCGTCAGGATCTTAGTGACCTGGTTTAGGTAGTCGTATGATTTTTTATTTTCGCGGTGCTGTTGTGCGTGGGTACGTGATAACGCTTTTTCTATTATCCACAGCCTGTTTTCGCGGCAGAAATTGTAGCGCTGCTAACACACTGTTAATTTCCAGCAAATATATAAATATTCTCTATACATGTGCTATCTTTTTTTTTCACAATTACCATTACAGCATTTAAGACCACAAAAAAGCGTCACCAGCAGACGAATAAGTCAACTTAAATAAAATTTAAATATTATTTAATTATTTTTAATTAAATCAATAGAATAATAAGCCACGATAAATAACTATTGGTTTAATTTTTTATTACTTACCGAAATATTTTGAAATAGAAATTTGCGGTTAAAAAAGCCGTAATTTATCTAACTCATTCTTACTGCTGGACTTATTCCGAAACTACCTTTTTTGGCAGTTTTTTGGAAATATTTAAAATAAGCCGGAATTTTACTCAGGTTTTAAGATTATCGCCAGAGTGGGAAAAGGATAAAAAAAAGCCCGGTAAATATACCTTACCGGGCAGTACGTTACGGCAATGTCTATGCCAGCGGTTTCTCGCTGTTCTCGTCCTGATCAACCGCAAAGCAGGCCACCAGCTGACCGCCGTAGTCCTTCAGTTGCGGCTGCAACTGGGTGCAGGGACCAAAACGGCGACGGCAGCGGGCGTTAAATGCACAGCCCGGCGGTGGATTCAGCGGGCTTGGCAACTCGCCGGTCAGTTTAATACGCTCGCGGCGCTCATCCGGGTTCAGACGCGGTGTTGCCGACAGCAGTGCCTGCGTGTACGGATGGCGCGGATTGGAGAAGATCTGATCTTTGGTGCCCTTCTCCACGCAGCGGCCGAGGTACATCACCATCACTTCATCGGCAATGTGCTCAACGACCGACAGATCGTGAGAAATAAACACGTAAGACAGCCCCAGATCCTGCTGCAAATCCATCATCAGGTTCAATACCTGCGCACGCACGGAAACGTCCAGCGCGGAGACCGGTTCATCGGCAATCACCACATCCGGGTCGAGCATCAGGCCACGGGCGATAGCAATACGCTGGCGCTGCCCGCCCGAGAACATATGTGGATAACGATCGTAATGCTCGGTTTTCAGGCCGACTTTTGCCATCATCGCCAGCGCTTTTTCCCGGCGCGCCTCTTTGCTCAGAGCCGTGTTAATCAGCAGCGGCTCTTCGAGGATTTGCCCCACTTTTTTACGTGGGTTCAGCGAACCGTACGGGTTCTGGAAGACAATCTGGATTTTCTGGCGGCGCAGCTTTTGCGCGTGCGGATCGTGCTTAAGCAGATCCTGCCCCTGATAATAGAGCTCCCCGCCGGTCGGGGTTTCAATCATCGTCAGCAGACGACCAAGCGTGGATTTACCACAGCCGGACTCGCCCACCACCGCAAGGGTTTTACCGCGCTCCAGCGTAAATGAGACGCCATCCAGCGCTTTGACCAGGCGCTCCGGGGCAAACAGCCCTTTCTTCACCGGGTAGTGTTTCTTCAGGTCGATAGCCTGCAACAGCGGTTGTTGCGAGGTGGCCTCGTGCGAACTCATAGTGTCGGCCTCCCGGCGTCATCGAGTGGGTAGTGACATTTAGACTGACGACCGCCGTCGACGGTGTTCAGCTCAGGCTCTTGCTCACGGCATTTGTCCGTTGCATACGGGCAGCGCGGGTTGAGCAGGCAGCCGGTCGGGCGGTCATATTTGCCCGGCACCACACCCGGCAACGACGCCAGACGGGCTTTGTCCTGCGCGAACTCCGGCAGCGCACGCAGCAGCGCCTGCGTATAGGGGTGGCGCGGCGCACGGAAGATATCGCGCGCTTCGCCGGTTTCCACCACCTGGCCTGCGTACATCACAATGATTTTGTGCGCCGCTTCCGCCACCAGCGCCAGATCGTGAGTAATCAGGATCAGCGCCATATTCTCTTTTTGCTGAAGCTCCAGCAAAAGTTCGATGATCTGCGCCTGAATCGTCACATCCAGTGCGGTGGTCGGTTCATCGGCAATCAGCAGTTTTGGCTGGCAGGCAATCGCCATCGCGATCATCACGCGCTGGCTCATCCCACCGGAAAGCTGGTGCGGGTAAACGTCCAGACGCGAGGCCGGATCGGGAATACCCACCTGCGTCAGCAGGTCAATCGCGCGCTGACGTCGGGTTTTTTTATTCCCGCCCTGATGCACTTTGATGGCTTCCATAATCTGGAAGCCGACCGTGTAGCACGGGTTCAGGCTGGTCATCGGATCCTGAAAAATCATCGCCACTTCGGAGCCCACCAGGCTGCGGCGCTCTTTTTCCGAAATGCGTTTCAGGTCCTGGCCGTTAAACTCCAACTTGTCGGCCATAACGCGACCGGGGAAGTCAATCAGCCCCATGATTGCCAACGAGCTGACGGATTTACCGGAGCCGGACTCGCCGACGATGCCGACCACTTCGCCCTGGCTTACGCTATAGCTCACGCGGTCTACGGCACGAAATTCGGAACCCACGTCGCCGAAGTGCACCGATAATTTATCTACATTTAATAACGCCATCTCGAACCTCTTACTGCTTCAGTTTGGGATCGAGCGCATCGCGCAGGCCGTCACCCATCAGGTTAAATGCCAGCACCGTCAGCAAGATCGCGACGCCCGGGAAGGTCACGACCCACCAGGCACTTTGTGCGAACTGCAACACGTCGGAGAGCATGGTGCCCCACTCCGGTGTTGGCGGCTGCGCACCCATGCCAAGGAAGCCAAGGGCGGCCATATCGAGAATGGCGTTAGAGAAACCGAGCGACGCCTGAACAATCAGCGGCGCAAGGCAGTTCGGGAAAATGTTAACGAACATCTGGCGCATCGCACCCGCACCGGCGACGCGGGAAGCGGTTACATAATCGCGATTCACCTCCACCAGCACGGCGGCGCGGGTGAGTCGGACATAGTGCGGCAACGCCACAAAGGTGAGCGCCAGCGAGGCATTGACTATCGACGGACCAAAAATGGCCACCAGAACCAGTGCCAGCAGCAAGCTCGGCAGGGCCAGCATAATGTCGACAACACGCATGATGATGTTGTCGATCAGACCGCCGAAGTAGCCTGCGACCAGGCCAAGCACGATACCGGCAATCAGCGACAGCACCACCACCAGACAACCGACCAGCAGCGACAGACGCGCGCCAAACATCAGACGCGACAGCGTATCGCGGCCCACATCGTCCGTCCCCAGGATGTGCGTCCAGGTGCCGCCATCCTGCCAGACCGGCGGCGCGAGCAGCGCATCACGGAATTGATCTGCCGGGTTGTGCGGTGCCAGGAAATTGGCGAACACGGCGATAATCAGCATGATAAGCACGTAAGCCAGCCCCACAACGGCGCCTTTGTTACGTTTGAAATAGTGCCAGAACTCCTGCAACGGGGTCATCGGCACCGGTGCAGCTACAACTTTATTTTCAGTGACTTGTGACATGATGGCCCCTTACTTCTTATGCCGGATACGCGGGTTCACCACGCCGTAGAGCAGGTCGACCAGCAGGTTGACGAGAATGATCATCGTCGCGACCAGTAATACCCCGCCCTGCACAACCGGATAGTCGCGGCGTTGCAGCGCATCAATCAGCCAGCGGCCAAGGCCCGGCCAGGAAAAGATGGTTTCGGTCAGAATAGCGCCCGCCAGCAACGTGCCGACTTGCAGACCGATAACCGTCACCACCGGCAACATCGCGTTACGCAGGGCATGAACGATGATCACCCGCATACGGGTCAGCCCTTTTGCACGGGCGGTACGAATGTAATCTTCACCCAGCACTTCCAGCATCGAGGAGCGCGTCATTCGCACAATCACCGCCAGTGGGATCGTACCGAGCACAATTGCCGGCAGGATCATATGCGCGAGCGCGTCGATAAAGTTCCCCTGCTCGCCCCAGATAGCGGTATCTATCAGCATAAATCCGGTCAGTGGGTTACTGTCGTCGAGGAATACCATATCGCTGACACGCCCGGAGACCGGCGTCAGGTTGAGTTGTACCGATACCAGCATGATAAGCATCATGCCCCACCAGAAGATAGGCATCGAATAACCGGTCAGCGCGAGGCTCACTGCGGTGTGATCGAAAATGGAACCGCGCTTCACGGCAGCCATAACGCCGACCGGAATGCCCACGGCAACGGCAAAAATCATGGCGCAGATACCGAGTTCAAGCGTCGCTTTAAAACGCGGCACGAACTCGTCCCACACCGGAAGACGGCTCTTAAGAGAGATACCTAAATCACCGTGCAATACGCCCCATACATAATGGACGTACTGTTCCCAGAGCGGCTTGTCGAGCCCAAGCTCGGCCAGCAACTGGGCGTGACGCTCAGGAGAGATACCACGCTCACCCGCCATGATCATCACCGGATCGCCGGGGATCATATGGACAAAGGCAAAGGTGAGAAGGGTGATACCGATAAACGTGGGGATAACCAGCCCCAAACGTCGGAGAATGAACTGCAACATAACCCGGATTCTCAGTAGTGACGCAGCGCCTGGCGACGGTGCATCTGTATTGCTCACAAATGTAAATTTCCTGCACGCAGGGAATACGCTTTACCCCTCTCCCCAGCGGGAAGAGGGGATAAAGCTTCGTGCTTTTTATTCGACAGACACGTTTTCGAAGTGGTGTTTGCCTAATGGGTCAACCACGTAGCCTTTGACTTCTTTACGCACGGGCTCGTAAACGGTGGAGTGCGCCACGATCAGTGCCGGAGCCTGGTCATGCATCACTACCTGAGCCTGTTTGTAGAGTTCAACACGCTTGTTGTGGTCGTCGGTGGCGCGCGCCGGTTGAATCAGATCTTCAAACGGTTTGTAGCACCAGCGGGAGTAGTTGGAGCCATCTTTTGCCGCAGCACAGCTAAACAGGGTAGCGAAGAAGTTATCCGGATCCCCGTTGTCGCCGGTCCAGCCCATCATCACCGCCTGGTGTTCGCCTGCTTTCGCACGCTTCAGGTATTCACCCCACTCGTAAGTGACGATCTTGGCCTGCACACCGACTTTCGCCCAGTCAGCCTGAATCATCTCCGCCATACGGCGAGCGTTCGGGTTGTACGGACGCTGTACCGGCATTGCCCACAGCTCAACGGTAAAGCCTTTATCCTGACCGGCTTCTTTCAGCAGTTGTTTCGCCTTCTCAGGATCGTAGGTGTAATCTTTAACGTCGTCGTTATAGCCCCACATGGTCGGCGGGATCAGGTTTTTCGCCGCTACGCCCGCGCCCTGGTACACCGCTTTGATGATCGCTTCTTTGTTCACCGCGTAAGTCAGCGCCTGACGCACTTTCACGTCATCAAACGGTTTCTTCTCGGTGTTGAAGGACATGTAGCCGACGTTCAGACCCGCCTGCTCCAGCAGGTTGATATTTTTGTCTTCCTTCATGCGCGCGATGTCAGCCGGGTTCGGGTACGGCATAACCTGGCATTCGTTTTTCTGCAGTTTGGCATAACGTACAGAGGCGTCAGGCGTGATGGAGAAGACCAGACGATCGATTTTCGGCTTGGTACCCCAGAAGCCTTCAAACGCTTTGTACAGAATGCGGGAGTCTTTCTGGTACTGCAGCAGCTGGAACGGACCGGTACCGATCGGATCAAGGTCAACTTTCTCCGGGGTGCCCGCTTTCAGCATGTTGTCTGCGTACTCTTTGGACAGGATGGAAGCAAAGTCCATTGCCAGGTCAGCCAGGAACGGCGACTCCGGACGGGTCAGCACGAACTGCACCGTGTGGTCGTCAACTTTCTTCACTTCGCTAATCAGGTCCGGCAGACCCATGCCTTCGAAGTATTCGTAGCTGCCGCCAGAGACTTTGTGGTACGGGTTTTGCGCGTTTTTCTGACGATCAAAAGAGAACACGACGTCGTCAGCGTTGAATTCACGCGTCGGTTTGAAATCTTTGTTGTTCTGCCACTTCACACCTTTACGCAGGTGGAAAGTGTAGGTTTTGCCATCGGCGCTGACTTCCCACTTTTCAGACAGACCCGGAATGACTTCAGTGGTGCCGGTTTTAAATTCTACCAGACGGTTATAGATCGGCACTGAGCTGGCATCGTAAGTGGTACCAGAGGTGAAAAGCTGTGGGTTGAAGCCTTCAGGCGAACCTTCAGAACAATAAACCAGGGTTTTTGCTTGCACGCTGGCCGCGACGGTCATTGCCACCAGGCTAAGACCGAGCTTCAGCATCCCTGACTTCTTCAAGGAAATACTCATTGATTCTGCTCCAATGTGATATGTGTTGTTACCCATGCATTGGGTATGTCCGACAGGCCTTTATTAGTTTTTTACCCGGTCTGGTCGGTAGTGCCCGAGGGCGTTATGAGAGATGGGGATTCCTTTCACAAGGTTGACTGAGTTGCAGTACAGATTCTCCTTGAAATGCCCCTCATGCCCTACAATCTGTCAACAGAATGTCAAAACGTCAATACAGGTAACCGGGATTTACAACGGCGGTGAGAATCCGCAGACAAAGTTAAAAAAAACTTCAAGCCTCTATTTTCAGCAGAGAAAATTGTGCTACCGCCATGGTGGCAGAATAATCACCTTACTATCAGAATGTATCCAGTGATTAACATTCATCCAGATTATGAAAAAATTCTTACGGAATGCTGAATATATGAGCGATTAATACCGCGAACGTTAAAACGCACAGCGTAATATGCTGACTCTATCTATAAGCAACGCGAAAAAAGATTCATCTATATATAAAAAAATACAATGGAATATCTCACAAAACAGCGAGCTGGCAGTGAGAAGTGAGGATAAGGGCGATTTCAGACGCCATTGCCCGGTTTCGTTTGTATCGGGTCGGTCAGGTTCCCCTGGTTGCGGGATTGTGCAGAGCAGGCAGGTAAGACAGAGGCAGAAAGCAAAAAACCCAACCTTGAGGTTGGGTTTTTCTGAATTTGGTCGGTACCAGAGGATGACTCGCCACTGCGTGGCTCGCCCTGCGGGCCGTTGCTGAAGCAACGTTCTCTCGCTACGCTCGGGTCGAACCTCCACCCCCGGAGGTTCTCATCCTCTTTTCAGATGCAGAAAGCAAAAAACCCAACCTTGCGGTTGGGTTTTTCTGAATTTGGTCGGTGATAGAGGATTCGAACCTCCGACCCCTTCGTCCCGAACGAAGTGCGCTACCAGGCTGCGCCAATCACCGAATGCGGGGCGCATCTTACTGCCCCCAACATGCTCCGTCAATCCCTTAATGTAAAAAAGCGTACTGACTGGTGATAAAGCCAGCAGAGCGCTTACTTCGCGGGTTGCGCCGGCAGATGACACCAGTTGTTGTTCTCGTTTATCCCGCCGTTTGGCGAGGTATAACCGAGACACCCCATAATGGTGTCGTACAGTTCAACGTGGCGGCGCGCAGTCTTGTACTCCGCCTGTTGCTTCAGTTGAGCAAACATCTTCGCCTTGTCCGGATCCTGTAAGTACTTATCCGACATCCACACCATCATCGGCACGCGGAATTGCTCTGGCGGCGCCATTTTACGCGGCGTACCGTGCAGGTGCTCTTTATCGTTAATAGACTCGCCGTGATCCGCTGCATAGAAGATAATCGCTTTCCGGTCACGCAGTTTATCGATCACCGTATCGATAAAGGAATCTACATAGGTCACTGAGTTATCATACGAGTTAATCAACTCTTCCTTGCTGCATTTGCCAGAGGCCTGACACTCCGGCGTCCACTGCGCGAAACTGCGCGGATAACGCTGGGTGTAGTTAAAGTGCGACCCTTTGGTATGCAGGATAATCATGTGCTTACCGTTGTTCTTATTGTCCAGCGAGCGTTGCATCTCATCGATGAGCAGCATGTCATCCACGCTTTTGCCGCGGTTGCGCGGCTCCGCGCCAATCTGTTCACGGTAGGCGATGTTATCCGCCATCGTGTTGCTGTAGAACCACATCTCGCTTTGCATCGCGTACAAATCGGTGGTGAAACCCAGTTGCTTGAGCACCGCGAAAACATTCTGCTCTTTCAGCGTACGCTGCGGGTTATCATCCGCACCGCCTTCACGCACAAACATGCAGCGCAGAGAGAGTTTTGTCGCCGTATCGCAAGACTCGCCGCGAAACGTGACAAGGTTTTTCTCCTGCGCCAGCTTCGGCGTGGTATTACGGGAATAGCCCAGCATTCCCATATGATCCCAACGCGTGGTCTCACCGATGATAAACACCACCCAGGTGTCGTCGATGTCCTTCGGCGCGACGTAGGTAAATTTTGTCGCCGGGTTCATCAGCGATTTATTGTCTGACGATTCATCCACCTGCGCCCAGGCATACAGCCCCAGCGCGGAGAGCCAGTTAGAGGGTAAATAAGAGTTCGCCACAACGCCGCCATAGCTTGGCATATCGACGCCGGAGATCTTCTCGTCATCTTTTTGCTGCATGTCGAGCAGGCGAATCGGTCCCCAGACCATCAACCCCGCCAGCACCACCAACGTGACGCTGCGAACGCGCTGCCCAGGTGTGTGCAGTTGGCGCAGTAAGGTATAACGGCAGCGGTTGCTCCAGATAAACAACAACGGCAACGCACTGACCATCACCACCCAGACGACAAGCTGCCAGCCCACCACTTCCTTCGATAAATCGATATCGGTGGTCATCACTGAGGCAATAATGCCATAGCCAATGACCACATTGAGGAAGGTCATATAGAAGCTGGCGCTGGCGGAGAACAGCACCACCAGCGAGGCCAGTACACGCCAGGCGCGACGGCCAAACAACGACAAGACACGCAGTAAGAAAAACGTGACCAGTACCGTGCCAACGAGTTCAACAACCGCAGAGAGTCCTTTCAAAACGGTGAAAGCTTGCGCATATCCGTCAAACCGACGGTAAAAAACTGCGCTATTCATAAACAGACCGATATACAACGCCAGAAAGAAGCTCAGCTTCTGCTGGGTCATCGTCTTGATATAACTCATGCAGGCAACCCTGAAAAAAGGGAAAGTAAACGCCAGGCAATCGCCGACCAGTAACGAATGCAGGCTAAGAAGTCGCGGCGGAAGTTAACATTGGAAACTTCTAAAGCGCGGTAAGTAGACCATAGCAGGGCGGAAAAGTGTCAGGCATGAGTGCTCGCCGACCACATATTTACAAAAATATCAGGCCGGCGTCAGAAAAATGTCACTGAAAGAGGTTATCAGGAAGTGATGACGTTAAGTTTAACGTCGATATTACCGCGGGTTGCGTTTGAGTAGGGGCAAACAATGTGCGCTTTTTGCACCAGCGCTTCGGCTTCCTGATGATCCATGCCCGGAAGATGAATGTCGAGTTGCGCTTCGATACCAAAGCCGGTCGGCAACGGGCCAATGCCCACTTGCCCCTCAATGTAGGCGTCCTGCGGTACTTTCTTTTTCTCTACCGAGGCAACGTGTTTGAGTGCGCCAAGAAAACAGGCGGAGTAGCCCGCCGCAAAGAGTTGCTCCGGATTGGTAACGTCCCCGCCTGCTCCGCCCATCTCTTTCGGCACGCCCAGTTTTACATCCAGCACACCATCAGAAGAGATTGCGCGGCCATCGCGGCCCCCGGTTGCTTTAGCTTTCGCACGATAAACCACTTTTTCTAAAGACATGTAAGACTCCTTCTGTTGGAAGAACCTGACAAGTAAGGATAGTCGCTCTGGCGGGAATTTGCGGTAAGGACAAAAAAACCGCCGTTGCAGCGGCGGTTTTCAGACAGCGCAGGTTATTCAGGCATGGGCCTCTTTATAGAGACGGCGTTGCGGTTGGCGAATGGTGGTCGACAGCGCCAGCGACACAATCAGCAGGGCAAAGATAACGCAGAACGTGACATAGAAGCCGCCAAACAGCGAGGCGATAATCGAACCGCAAATACTGCCAATACCAAAGCCCAGATAAATCACCCCGTAATTTTTCGCCAGATTGTTCAGGCCGAAGAACTCGCTCACCAGCGACGGGAATACGGTAATGGTGCCGCCGAAGTTAAATGCAACACAGGCGATAGCGGCGAAGAACGTGGTGGCATTCAGCGGCGCGAACAGCAGTGCTGCCATTCCCACCAGCGAAATCACCTGGCCGAGAGTAATCACGCGGATACGGGCCATTTTGTCGGACAGGATCCCCAACACCAGGCGGCCGCTCAGGTTGGCAATCGCAATCACCGTCACCGCATTAGCGGCTGTCGCCACATCCAGGCGCACCATGCCCTGTGCAATATCTTTCGCCACGCCAATGACATACAGGCCGCTCATGCAGGCAGTCAGGAACATCACCGCCAGCATCCAGTACTGCGGTTTACGCATTGACTGCGCCAGTGTGAAGTCATGTTCCACAACACCGTTGACGGAGGCGGTTTTCTGCAACGGTGCATCGGTCATCATGGTGGCACCGAACACAATCATCACCAGCACCATGGCGCCCCAGATCATAAAGGTATTTTCCAGACCGACGGTGGCAAGCAGGTGGCTGTCGATAAATTTGAATCCCAGGCTACCAAGGCCATAAGAACCAATGGAAAAGGCAGAAATCAGCCCTTTGCGTTCCGGGAACCATTTAACACAGTTGGAGAGCGTTAACAGATAACCCGCACCATCCGCCAACCCTACCAGCACACCCGCGCTCAGCCAGAGCATCAGCAAGCTGTGAGAGTGCGCCGTCAGAAAGAACCCCACACCAAGCAGGATCCCGGACGCCATCGTGACGCGTTTTACACCAAAACGTTCCTGTAATTTTCCAGCCACGGACGACGAGAGCGCCAGACCCAGGCTCAGCAAACCAAAGGAGAACGCCACCTGGCTTACCGGCTGATCCAGCTTTTCCGCCAGCGAGCTATTGAACAGACTCCAGGTATAAACGGACCCTAACGCAAATTGCGTAATAATGGTGCCGACCAGCGTCAGCCAGCGCGTGCGATTAACAGTTGAAGTATTCATGGCAGTCGTCCTGCAGAAAGAAGAAAGGAATTCACTGCCGACAACCATAACGAAGCGCATTTCATGCCTGGGTGAAAAAGGCATGAAATGCAGTAAGGAGGGAATGAAATGCATCTGTACGGGAATGAACGGCACGATGAAAATTCACCGTCGACATTCGCTTATGTGAGTTAGTGCATACTATCGACAGAAAGCGCGCCGTTATTGTTTCTTAAGTGTAAAATATTTGTTTTAAATACACTTAAAAACGCGCGTTTACGCCCATGCTATAAAGGTAATTCTGCCCGAGCGTCTCATTTTCGGACTGCGACATCGACGCATAGGCAGCCAGGTGCCTGCTCAGCAGCATATCTGCGCCGAGGGAGACATCCAGCCAGTTGCCGTACTGATTGGTGGGAGTGAGACGGGAAACGCCGGACTGACTCTTCCAGACGTTTTCGCCAACTTGCTGGTTATAGCTGATTTGCGCCCAGGGGCGCAGGTCGCCAAAGTGGCTATCCAGGCGCCATCCCAGCGAGCTGACGCTGGCATGCCACAGTGGATCGCTGAACTGCATGGTGGTCGCGCTATCGCCGAATTCGTTATACATTGAGGTCGTTGAGCCATCGTAATGCCACACCGCCACCGGCCCCGTTGTGACATCACGCGCCAGCGGAAAATTTAACCCCACGCTCATGGTATTGGTGGCGTCCAGCGGTGTGTCATCCGGCAGGTTAAAGGCAATACCCGGCGAATTCTGCGCGGAGCGGATACGCTCCTCCAGAATATCGTTGTAGCGCGGCTGGCGTTCGCTATCCCAGATATAGCGTTCAGGCGCTGTACTCTGATGCCCGGTAACAGAATATTCTTGCTGCCAGGCGATTGCCGCCGGGCAAAAAAAGAGGCAGACCGGCACTAGCGCAAACAAGCGGCCACTGTTGGTTATTCTCATCAATATGCGACTCCAGAAAAGAGCCGAATCCGGCGTAATAGTTATCGTTTTTGGCGGGTCTATAACCCTTACTTAACTATTGCCTTTTTAACACACTCGTCAAGACAGGCTGACGATTATTTGAATATATCGCGAACGGAGTAACACTATGCAACGTTGTGGTTGGGTCACTCAGGATCCGCTCTATCTTGCTTACCACGATCGGGAGTGGGGAGTTGCGGAAAAGGACGGCAAAAAATTATTTGAAATGATCTGTCTGGAAGGGCAACAGGCCGGGTTGTCGTGGATCACCGTATTGAAAAAACGCGAAAATTACCGCAACGCTTTCCATCAGTTCGACCCTGAACGCGTGGCCGCAATGACGATTGAAGACGTGGAAACGCTGCTGCAAAATGCCGGGATTATTCGCCATCGCGGCAAGATTGAAGCGATCATTGGCAACGCCCGCGCCTACCTGTCGATGGCGCAAAATGGTGAATCATTTTCAGATTTTGTCTGGGGGTTTGTCGATCACACACCGCAAATCACAAACGCCGCTGCATTGAGTGAGATCCCCACGTCAACACCCGCGTCAGATGCATTATCAAAGGCGCTAAAAAAACGCGGCTTCAAATTCGTCGGCACCACCATCTGTTACTCGTTTATGCAAGCCTGCGGCCTGGTTAACGATCATATTACCGGCTGTATCTGCCACCCCGGGGGACAGCATGATCCGCGCGTGGCGTAATAAAGACCTGTCGCCGCTGCTGAACTTATGGCTGGAAAGCACCATCTATGCGCATCCGTTTATTGAGGTGCGCTACTGGCACGAGAGCGAAGCGCTGGTGCGCGACGCTTACCTTCCATCGGCAAAAACCTGGGTATGGGAAAAGAACGGGACCCTGGAAGGGTTTATCAGCGTTATGGATGCGCAGTTTATTGGCGCGCTGTTCGTACGCCCAACCGCAATAGGCCAGGGGATTGGTAAAGCGCTGATGGATCATGCCAAACAGCGCTTTCCCTGGCTAAGCCTTGAGGTGTATCAGAAAAACGAACGGGCGGTGAACTTCTACCATGCGCAGGGTTTTCGTATTGAAGACAGCGCATGGCAGGAGGAAACTCGCCACCCGACGTGGATCATGAACTGGCAGGCGGATCAAACGCCGTCAGCGTAAGCTGCGGGCCCTGGTATTTCTCCACCCACGCCAGCGCAGTATTGCCTGCACAACCGTTGCCCAGACGCGAGCTGGGCAAATCTTTGGTCAGCACATTCACCGCGCCGTTTTTACAGATACCGCCCGCCGCCGGGTCGAGATCCGGCCATGCGCCTTCATGGATGCAGAGAACGCCAGGCTTAATGCCCTCCGTCACCACAGCGCCCGCCAGCACCTGGCCGCGCCCGTTCCACACGCGCACGACATCGCCTGCCGCAATGCCCCGAGCCTGCGCATCCTGCGGATGCAAGGTCACCGGTTCGCGGCCTGCGACGGCATACTCCTCACGCAAACGGGTAAAGTTGAGCTGACTGTGCAGGCGATGCGCCGGATGCGCAGATAGCACCTGCAACTGCTGCGGTTTGGCGTTACCGTGCCATTCGTCCGGCTCCAGCCACATCGGATGCGGTGGGCAATCCGCATAACCAAAGCTTTGGATGCGTTGCGAGAAGATTTCGATTTTACCACTCGGCGTTTTCAGCGGATTGGCCTGCGGGTCGCGGCGGAAATCGCCAAAGCGAACAAAACGCGCGTTCTGCTCACTCTCCGGCATCTCAATCAACTGATTGGCCTGCCAGAACGCGTCAAACGGCGGCAGCGTCACTTGCTGGCTGGCTCCGCGCTGTGCAGCAATGTTATAAAACGTCTCCAGCCATTGCAGGTCGCTTTTCCCTTCCGTAAAACGCTCGCGGCCACCGGCTTCCCAACGCTCGCTCAACTCAGCAAATACCGCCCAATCATCCCGCGCTTCATACTGCGGCGCGACAACCTGTTTCATCGGTACCAGATGCTGGTTGCTGTAATCGCCGGTCATGGTCAGATCGTTGCGTTCAAAAGAGGTGGTGGCGGGCAGCACGATGTCAGCGTGCTTCGCCGCCGCCGTCCAGAAGCATTCGGAAATAACCACCAACTCTGGCTTCTGCCAGGCGCGGATGAGCCGGTTGGTATCCTGATGATGGGTAAAGTTCGCGCCGCCCGCCCACCAGACAAAGCGGATATCCGGAAAGTGGCGATCCATTCCGTTGTGCTGGTACGGCGCACCGGGGTTTTCCAGCGCCTCAATAATGCGGGCAACGGGGATTTTATCCACCGCGTCGACACCGTCTTTCACCGTACCCTGCATGGATGCCAGCACTGCCGCACGCCGCGTCGGGTTGCCGCCATTGGCGAAATGGTAAGAGAGGCCAAAACCGCCGCCAGGGGTGCCAATCTGCCCGAGCATGGCGGCCAGGGTGACCAGCATCCAGTGTTTCTGCTCGCCGAACTGCTGGCGTTGCATCCCCCAGCCCGACATCAACATGGTGGTATTTTCGTGGAAAATGGCGGCCAGTTCGCGGATTTTTACCGCCTCGATGCCGCAAATATCCGCCGCCCATTCAGCGGTTTTTGCCACACCATCGCGCTCACCGGTCAGGTAAGTGGCGAACGTGTCGTAACCTACGGTGCAACGGGAGAGAAAGTCGTCATCCTGCCAGCCATTCTCCACCAGCGTATGGGCGATACCGAGCATTAAAGCCACGTCCGTGCCCATGTGTGGGGCAATCCACTCGCAACTGTCGCCGAAGAAATCGACGGTTTCTGAGCGCATCGGATCGATACAGATGACCCGCTTACCGCTTTTGCGCAGCGCGTCAAAGTAAGGGATGCCCTGCTCATCGGTGGCGTTCCAGGCAATCTTCAGCGTATTGAGCGGGTTAGCGCTCCACAGCACCACCACATCGCTGTGTTCGAGGATCAACGGCCAGCTGGTCTGCTGCTGGTACACTTCGTTGCTACCGACGACGTGCGGCATAATCGCCTGCGCGGCCCCGGTGGAATAATCCCCCAGATGCCCGGTGTAGCCGCCCGCCAGACTCATATACCGCTGCAACAGCGTCGCCGCTTTGTGCAGCACGCCGTTCGAGCGCCAGCCGTAGGAACCGGCAAAAATGGACGACGGCCCGTAAGTATCGCGAATGCGTTTATGCTGGCGGTGAATCAGTTCCAGCGCATCATCCCAGCTCACCCGCACAAACTCATCCTGCCCGCGAACACCCTGCGGGTTTGAGGGCGAGGCCAGAAAACCTTTACGCACCATCGGATAGCGCACGCGCGTTTCGCTATGCACCTGATCCTGGACCACAGTTTGCAGTGAGTTGGGGTGACGGGTTGGCAGTGCGCCACGGGATGCGAGAACCTTTTCGCCGTCGGTGTCGACCAGCATAGGCCCCCAGTGGGCCGCTGTGAGAACAGTTTTGATAGCAGGGTTTGCCAAAGCGCGCTCCTGAATAGCTTGCAGGTGACGGCGGTTGTTCGCCGCTTTGAATGTATCGTTCTTTGCGTTCTATCATCCACGGCGGCGGCGAGATAGCAAAGAATTAAACGTCATGACGCCCTCACTGCAGGTGATAAGCAGCGTGCAGAGATTATCTTAGTGCTTGATTGCCCGCCATTTCGCGCTAAGGTGTGGGCACATATTCACGTTCATGGCGAGGGAAGTAATCATGGCGAAAACGACGCGCGCCACCATCAGCGATGTCGCGAAAGCAGCGAAAACGGGTAAAACCAGCATTTCCCGCTATCTGAACGGTGAAAAACACCTGCTGTCCGCCGATCTGCTGGCGCGAATTGAACAGGCAATCGCCGAGCTGGATTACCGCCCAAGCCTGATGGCGCGCGGACTGAAGCGCGGGCGCACGCGCCTTATCGGTCTGATCATCGCCGATATCACCAATCCCTATTCCGTGCATGTGTTAAGCGGCATCGAAGCAGCGTGCCGCGAAAAGGGGTTCACCCCGCTGGTGTGTAACACCAACAACGAGGTGGATCAGGAACTGCACTATCTCGATCTTCTGCGCAGTTACCAGGTAGAAGGCATTGTGGTCAACGCCGTAGGGATGCGTGAAGAGGGGCTGAATCGCCTGCAACAATCGTCGCTGCCGATGGTGTTAATCGATCGCAAAATCCCTGACTTTGCCTGCGATGTCGTCGGGCTGGATAACACGCAAGCCGCCACCACCGCGACCGAGCATCTGATTGAACAAGGTTTTGAAGCGTTGCTGTTTCTGAGCGAACCGCTGGGCACCGTGAACACGCGCCGCGAGCGGCTGAGTGCCTTTCGCACCACCCTCGCCCGCTACCCGGGCATGGTGGCGGAAAACGCCGAAACGCCGCTACATGAGGCCGCGCAAATGGACAATACCCTGCGCCAGTTCCATGCCAGCCACCGGGGAATGCGTAAAGCGATCATCTCCGCCAATGGCGCGCTTACCCTGCAGGTCGCCCGCTCGTTGAAGCGCATCGGTCTGAATTGGGGCAGCGATATCGGTCTGCTCGGCTTTGACGAACTGGAGTGGGCCGAGCTGGCGGGCGTGGGTATCACCACCCTCAAACAGCCGACCTGGCAAATCGGTTATGCTGCTGTAGAGCAGGTAGTACGGCGTATTGAGGGCCACAGCAACACGGTGCGCGAACAGGTTTTCTCCGGCGAACTGATCGTTCGCGGCTCCACCTCCCGCTAACAACCTTCGTGATGACGATCATAATTTCGCCATTGTGACCTTTTCTTTGGAACCGGTTCCATCTAGCGTTAAAGGCAGATAACGCAATGTCGATGCTGGAGCCGGACTATGCCAAGAAAAATTATCGTCGTCACCACTGCGTACGGCCATGACTACCTTCACGCACAGGGTGGGCAGATTGCCGTCCTGCCAATTATCGCCAATGCCGGCGCCGACGGCGTGGAAATCCGCCGTGAACTGCTGAGCGACGAGGAGCTGGCGCATCTGCCTTCGCTGGCGTTCGCCGTCGAAGTCAACCATCTGCAGGCCTGTTATTCCGCCCCCGAACCGCTGTGCCTGGCGGATGGGTCGCTCAATCCCTGTTTACCCGCGCTGCTGGAAGAAACACGCACGCTGAACGCGCTGTGGCTGAAAGTCTCGCTCGGTTATTTTCAGGGCAGCGCCGTGCTGGCAACGTTGGGCGACTGGCTGGCGAGCAGCGGGGTTGCGCTGGTGGTGGAAAACGATCAAACAGCATGCGGCACGCTGGCAGCAATGCAACGCTTTCAGTCTGCATGCCAAGCGCAGGCTTTACCGGTCACGCTGACCTTTGATACCGGCAACTGGTTGTGGGCAGGCGATGCGCCGGAGCAGGCCGCCCGCCAGCTTGCGCCCGCCGTCAGCTATATCCATGTCAAAGCCGCCGTGGCCGATGGCGAACGTTTCCGTGCCGTGCCGCCGGACCAGGCCGACCCACGCTGGTTAGCCCTGCTTAATGCTTTACCCGCTGATGCGCCGCGCGGTATTGAATTCCCGCTTACCGGGGATTCCCCCCTCGACGTCACCCGTTATTACGTCAACTTATTACGTGAGGAGCCACGCCATGCATAACCCGTTGGATGTGATCACAATCGGTGAAGCGATGGCGATGTTTGTCGCCACCGAAACCGGCAATCTTGCTGATGCGACGCAGTTTATTAAACGCGCGGCCGGCGCGGAGCTGAATGTCGCGACCGGGCTGGCGCGGCTCGGGTTAAAGGTGAGCTGGGTCAGCCGCGTTGGCGATGACAGCTTTGGCCATTTTATTCTCAACATGCTGCGTAAAGAGGGGATCGATAGCACCGGCGTGACCCTCGACGGACGCTATGCAACGGGTTTTCAGTTGAAATCGAAAGCTGAAAATGGAACCGATCCCATTGTAGAGTATTTCCGTAAAGGCTCCGCCGCCAGTCATCTGTCGCCAGAGGATTTTCATGCCGCGGCCTTTAGCCAGGCTCGTCACCTGCATCTGAGCGGGGTCGCGGCGGCGTTGTCGGCCACCTCGTATGCATTGCTGGACCATGCCGCGCAGAGCATGAAAGCGCAGGGTAAGAGCATCTCGTTTGATCCTAATCTGCGCCCGGTGCTGTGGCGCAGCGAAGCGGAAATGGTGGCGAAGCTGAACCACCTCGCTTTTCAGGCCGACTGGGTGCTGCCAGGGCTGAAAGAGGGCATCGTTCTCACCGGGCAGCGCACCCCTGAAGGTATCGCTGATTTCTACCTGCAACACGGCGTGAAGGCGGTGGTGATCAAGACCGGGGCGGATGGTGCGTGGTTTAAAACCGCCAGCGGCGAACAGGGAGCCGTCGCGCCGGTAAAAGTGGAAAACGTGGTGGACACCGTCGGTGCCGGCGATGGCTTCGCCGTGGGCGTGATCAGCGCTCTGCTGGAAGGGAAATCCCTGCCTGATGCCGTACGTCGGGGTAATGCCATCGGCGCGCTGGCAATACAGGTACCGGGAGACAGCGAGGGATTGCCAACGCGTGAACAGCTCGGGGCGTTATAACGTTAGCGCCCGTTTTATCGCAACTGACTACCGCTCTGTACCCTACATACAGGCGGCAAGCAACCTCAACCCCAGAGGCAATATTATGAATAATGCGACTAATGCATCCAAACGCTGGCTGTACATCATGCCGATTGTGTTTATCACCTACAGTCTGGCCTATCTCGATCGGGCGAATTTCAGCTTCGCCTCCGCCGCCGGGATCAATGACGATTTGGGTATCACCAAAGGCGTCTCTTCACTGCTCGGCGCCCTCTTTTTCCTCGGCTATTTCTTTTTCCAGATCCCCGGCGCGGTTTACGCAGAGCGCCGCAGCGTACGCAAACTGATTTTTATCTGCCTGATTTTATGGGGTGGCTGCGCCTCGCTCACCGGGATGGTAAGCAACATTCCGATGCTGGCTGCCATCCGCTTTATTCTCGGCGTGGTGGAAGCGGCGGTAATGCCAGCGATGCTGATTTATATCAGCAACTGGTTTACCAAATCGGAGCGCTCGCGCGCCAATACGTTCCTGATCCTCGGTAACCCGGTGACGGTGCTGTGGATGTCGGTGGTTTCCGGCTATCTGATCCAGTCTTTTGGCTGGCGCGAAATGTTTATTGTTGAAGGCATTCCGGCGGTGATCTGGGCCTTTTGCTGGTGGGTGCTGGTGAAAGATAAACCTGCGCAGGCCACCTGGCTTTCCGGGGATGAAAAAGCCGCGCTTCAGGCGCAGCTTGATAAAGAACAGCAAGGCATCAAAGCCGTTCGCAACTACGGTGAAGCGTTCCGTTCCCGCAATGTGGTGCTGCTGTGCCTGCAATATTTTGCCTGGAGTATCGGCGTATACGGTTTTGTGCTGTGGCTGCCGTCGATTATTCGCAGCGGCGGTGAAAACCTGGGTATGGTCGAAGTGGGCTGGCTCTCTGCGGTGCCTTATCTGGCGGCGACGCTGGCGATGATCCTTGCCTCATGGGCATCGGACAAGCTGCAAAACCGTAAGCTGTTCGTCTGGCCATTACTGCTGATTGCCGCCTTTGCCTTTATTGGCTCCTGGGCGGTAGGGGCGAACCATTTCTGGATCTCCTACACCCTGTTGGTTATCGCCGGGGCGGCGATGTATGCCCCTTACGGGCCCTTCTTCGCCATTATTCCGGAGATGCTGCCGCGCAATGTCGCCGGCGGAGCGATGGCGCTCATCAACAGCATGGGTGCGCTGGGCTCCTTCTGCGGCTCGTGGTTCGTGGGTTATCTGAACGGCGCCACTGGCAGCCCGGCCGCTTCGTACATTTTCATGGGGGTAGCGCTTTTCGCCTCTGTGTGGCTTACTTTAATTGTTAAGCCTGCTAACAATACCGTGATTCAGGCAGGCGCATCACCACAAGGGAGAACCGCATGAAGCCGTCCGTCATCCTGTATAAAGCCTTGCCCGATGTTCTGCAACAACGCCTGGAAACGCACTTTGCCGTCACTCGCGTACCGAACCTGAAGCCAGAAACCGTCGCGCAGTTCGCCGACGCGTTCGCCAGTGCGCAAGGCCTGCTGGGTTCCAGTGAAAAAGTGAACCAGGCGCTGCTGGAGAAGATGCCGCAACTGCGGGCAACATCGACCATTTCCGTGGGCTATGACAACGTTGATGTGGATGCGCTGAACGCACGTAACATTGTGCTCATGCACACGCCCACCGTGCTGACGGAAACCGTTGCCGACACCATCATGGCGCTGGTGCTGAGCAGCGCCCGCCGGGTGGTGGAAGTGGCTGAACGCGTAAAAATGGGCGAATGGACTTCCGGCATCGGTCCTGACTGGTTTGGCGTGGATGTGCACCACAAAACCCTGGGGATTATCGGGATGGGCCGTATTGGCCTGGCGCTGGCGCAGCGCGCGCATTTCGGCTTCGGCATGCCGATTCTCTATAATGCCCGCCGCCATCATACGGAAGCGGAAGAACGCTTTCAGGCGCGCTATTGCGACCTGGAAACAGTACTGAAAGAGTCCGACTTTGTCTGCGTGGTACTGCCGCTCACAGAAGAGACGCATCACCTGATTGGCGAGAAGCAGTTCGCGATGATGAAAAAATCCGCCATTTTCATTAACGCAGGCCGTGGGCCGGTCGTTGATGAAGCTGCACTGGTGGACGCGCTGCGCAACGGCGAGATCCTGGCCGCCGGTCTGGACGTTTTCGAAAAAGAGCCGTTGCCGAAAGACTCACCGTTACTGTCGCTGCCGAATGTGGTGGCGCTGCCGCACATTGGTTCGGCAACCCACGAGACACGCTACAATATGGCGGCCTGCGCGGTGGATAACCTGATTGACGCGCTGAATGGCAAGGTGGAAAAAAACTGTGTAAACCCGCAGGCGGCACGTTAACGCCCTGCCGGATGCACAATAAAAAAGAGGCGCTATTGCGCCTCTTTTTTTGCCTGCCCGGCTTACTGCTGGGTGGCGTTTACGGTCGCGGTCCAGGCCTGAGTAAAGGCCTGATGCTGCGCCGCCAGAGGACCAATCAGCGCATTATACTGGCTGGCCTGCTGGGAGGTCGGGAACTGAATACCGTTGGCGACAAAGCTCACCTGGTTATTCTGCTGGGCAATGAAATCACCCACCTGCACCAGTTGCTGCGTGAAGATCTGCGCCGCCGGGATCAACGGTTGCAGCGCGTTAGCCGGGTTGGTCACCACTTTGGTAAACACCTGATCGTAAACCGGCTTCAGATCGTCGGCCTGTTTTAACGCCGCATGTGACGCATCCGCCTGCATTTTTGCGTTTTGCAGTTGCTGGCTCAGCACGCCAAGAGAACCATTGGCCTGACGAAGCGGCTCGCGCTGCGTCATATAATCCTGCGGTACGCGAATGGCGTTAACGCTGTCCACCACCGGGCGCAAACCGGAGTCCATCGCCTGATTGACCTGCTGGGAATAGCCGTAAATGACCGCGTAGTCGGACACAAACGGGCCAAACTGTTTTTTCTGATCCGCAGTCAGGGCTGGCAGACGTTCGCTGCTCCGCATCGCGGTATTTTGCAGGAAATCGATAAACGCCTTGCGCTGATCGCCTTCTTTGTCGAAACACCCACTCAGGCTAACTACCATTAATAACGCCGCAAGAGGCGCAAACCAGCGAGAGCAGGACTTTCCTGTCGCCATTTCATTACTCCTTTCACCCAAAAAAGCGCACATCGGCACCCGTGTGCCAGTGGCTTACAAGGATAGTCCAGGTCAGCGTCGCAAGATACCCTTTCCTTACATTCCCGGGCGGAAAAAACCAACCGGCATGAGCTTTACATGCGCTTTGCAACGCAATCGCCTTCATGCAACTTTTGGCTGACGATTTACAAAAAAAGACTATCTGTATTCAGCATCTGAGGAATCAAGCAATTAAGCGGAAAAAAGTGCCTGAAGATGCATTTCACCCGCATCAAAACGCATTTACCGCACGATTAATCACTGCGGCCGCCACACGCCAGGATTTTTCCCGACTATCCTTAGTGAGATGTATCACGATCCCGCTGTGTGATTTTAAGAGGAGTTCTCAATGGAATATAAAGATCCTATGGTTGAACTGCTGAGCAGTCTGGAACAGATTGTTTTTAAAAAAGAGATAACGCAGGCGGTTATCCTGAGCCAAAAGCCGAATTCCTTTAACGAGTTTGAACAATTACGCCGGGGAACCGGGTTGAAAATTGATGATTTCGCACGTGCAATGGGAGTCAGTGTGGCGATGGTCCAGGAGTGGGAATCCAGACGCGTAAAACCCACCGCTACCGAAATGAAATTGATGCGTCTGATTCATGCAAATCCAACGCTAAGTAAACAATTAATTGAATGATTTCAGGATGACACAACCCCCGCCTGGTCGGGGGTTTACGTCCACCTCACCCCCCTTCGCAATACCACCCGGTTTCCCGCCACGTGAACGAATGCGTTAGCGTTAATCCCTGAAGAAACGCCTCATCATGCGATACCACCAGCATCGCACCGGGAAAGGACGCCAGTGCGGCTTCAATCGCCTGCGTTGAGGTCAAATCGAGATGGTTTGTCGGTTCATCCAACAGTAATAGCTGCGTCGTCTCACGACGCCATAACACGCAGGCCAGCGCCGCTTTCAAACGCTCCCCGCCACTGAGCGCCGCCAGCGGCAGCGTCACTTTATCCGCGCCAAGTTGAAGCTGCGCCAGACGGGTACGCAATGCCCCCTCATCCAGCGGTGTGTCATCAAGGCTCAGGTGCGCCATTACCGATTGCGTGAGATCCAACTGCGACAAATGCTGGTCAAGGTAAGCGGGTACGACCGAAAGCTGGCATTTGCCAGACAACGGAGCCAGTTCGCCCAGGATCAGCTTTAACAGGGTTGATTTGCCGCAGCCATTGGGTCCGCGTACGGCAACACGCATCGGCCCATCCATACGCCAGTTCAGCGGCGGAAGTTCAGCATACGGCAATACCAGATCTTCCATCACCAACACCTGTTTCCCCTCCACGAGATGGCTGCCCGGTAATGTGAACAGCACCGGCGTCTCTTCCATCACCCGCTCTCGCGCCTGACTCACTGCAGTGTTGAGCGCATCGTTTTGTTCACGGTGCTGTTTACGCCAACTGCCGGGGCGCTCTTTCGCCGCATTCTTGTATTTTACCCGCTCAAACGACGCGATATTCAGCGTGTCTACTGTACGTAAGGTCTGTGCCGAACGACGCTGGCTGGCATCATGCTCGCGTTGCTGTCGGCTGCGGGTACGCCGACGCTCAGCGACTGCATGTTCCAACAAGGCCCGGGCCGCTTGCTGCTCGCTCTCCCGCTGGCGTTGGTAATCCGCATAATTTCCGCCATAGCTGCGCAATCCTGCCGGCGACAGCTCCAGAATGCGGGGCATCAATGCCAGCAACTCCCGATCATGGGTGGCGACCAACGCGCCGCCACGCCGCCGGGATAAACACGCGTAAAACCACTCACGCCCGGCTCTGTCGAGATGATTGGTCGGCTCATCAAGCAGCAGATAATCGGCATCAGCCATCAACGCACCGCAGAGCAATGCACGCATACGCTCGCCACCGCTTAGCGTGATGGCATAGCGATCGGGTTCAAACACAGGCAGGCTGGCTTCAGCAAATGCCGCTGTCAGGCGTTCCTGTAGATCCCAAAAGCCGTCCAGACTTTCGAGGTCATCAGGTCGATACTCACCGCTTTCCACCCGCAGACGGGCGGCAAACACCTCGCCATAACCGAGCAGGTCCGCGAGCGTGGTAGTACAAGAAACATCCTGTTGTTGGGTAACAAATGCCAGTGAACCAACACGCTCGATATGTCCGGAAGTCGGTGTTTCCAGACCCGCCAGCATGCGTAATAGCTGCGTTTTACCGACACCGTTACGGCCTACCAGACCGCACAATGAAGGTTCAAGCGACATATTGAAGGGGCCAAAAAGCGTCTCGCCTGTCGCAAACTGGCAGGTGAGCTGGTGCAGAATAAAAGCAGAGGGCTGCGCACAATGAGCCATAAACACTCCTGAATGAAATCAAAAACTCCCCCGCACATGCCATCGCATGTCGCAAGGATACGGATTCATCAGTTGTGTTTGTTCATTTTCCGGGTGCGCTCCAGTGAGACGAGAAGTTCGTCGGGGCTAAGCATAGCCACACGCTGCTCCCCCTTCAAGATTAAATTTTCACCACTCGTCTTAAAGGGGCTAATTATTTGCATCTTTTTGCCGATGAGTAATGTGACTTAACTGAAAGTAGCAGGCCGTGCGTGTCATCCTGGCGCTCCGCTTCAGAAAGGGAACGACCAGGCAAAGGGTTGTGCTGCACGCATTAACCTGTTGGATCGTACAAAGTCATTCATCAGGGAAGAGAGTTACCCCAGGTCGGCGCATTGCGCTGCGGTTGCGGCAATGGCCATTGAAAGAGAATGAATGATGTCCAGATATGTTCTGATTGTTGATGACAGTCGCCTGTCACGAATGATTTCACGACAATATATAACGAACCTGCATAGCGACTGGAAAATCGATGAAGCTGGCACCGGTGAAGAAGCGATCGAACTGGCGTCGGCCAATCACCCCTGGCTAATCCTGCTGGATGTGAATATGCCCGGTATCGGCGGCATTGAAACCGCATCACGCATTCGCAAAACCCACCCTGAAACGCACATTGTTCTGTTAACGGCGAATGTTCAGCACTCGATACAAGCCGCTGCGGAAGAACTTGGCCTCGGTTTTCTGTCAAAACCGCTGAAAGAGCCCCAGCTCCATGAGTTATTGAATAGCCTGGAGACACAGTGATGAGCGAATTGCCGGATATCAGCGAAATCGAATCTGACAGCCTGATGGAGATCTTCAACATTGGCGTCGGTCATGCCGCCGCCGCGATGAGCAATATCGTCAATGAAGAAGTGCGCATGTCTGTCCCTACAATCCGCTTCGCCCCTCGCTCTGAAGCCGCAGATGAGTTGGGTGCAGGAATATCGCTGTTTGGCATCAGCCAGCATTACGAGGGCGCGTACGCCACCGAAGCGATTCTGATGTTTCCGGAAGCGGCCAGTTTTGAAATCGTACGCATGATGGTGGGCGACATGATCCCCGCCCATGAGCTGGGGGAGATGGAACGTGAAGCCATGAGCGAGATAGGCAATATCGTGCTCAATGCCTGCGTGGGAACGCTGGCCAACATGTTCCAGAAAGAGCTGCAAGGATCTCTGCCCGTCGTGCGGGTTGGTAGCAGCAAGCAGATCCTCAACCCTAACAAGGACGACAGCGATCCGCTGGTCATGATGTTGCGCATCGATTTTTCACTCGAGCGCCAGCAAATCCAGGGGTATCTGGCGTTTATTCTTGATATGTCTGCGCTGCGTGACTTACGCGAGCAAATCCGGCTTTATATCAGCCGCTTAGAATCCGGCAGTGTTCCAAACGGAATGCAATGATCATGAAAGATAAGTTGTTGTTGGATGCATTTTCAGCCCTCAGCCTCGGTGTGATCATTGTTGATGCGCACTACCGTATAACCCTGTGGAACGCGTGGTTAGAAGCGCACACGGGTTATGCGGCCAGTGACACCACCGGCGAGGATTTTTTTAGTGTATTCCCGGACTTAGAGTATCACCGCGTCGGTGATGCTATCCGTCAGGCGATCAGTCACAATTTATCTTCTCTGCTTTCCCAGTCTTTGCACCGTTCACCTTTCCCGCTCTACGCCGAACCCACCCGACCGGGCGCGCGCCTGAGCCAGGCCGTCACCATTGTTCCGCTGGGTGATGAAGAGCGCTACTGCCTGATTCAGATTGTTGATGTCAGTGCCGCCGTTCGCCGTGAATCCCTGCTGCGCGACCAGGCGCACGAGCTACTGGCGCAATCCCTGTCGGATGGTCTGACTGGCGTGGGCAACCGGCGCTATTTTGATCTCTGTATTGAGAGAGAGTGGCGGGCCAGCAAACGCAATAACAAGTCGTTATCGCTGCTGTTGATTGATGTCGACTTCTTCAAACTCTACAACGACTGTTATGGTCACCAGCGCGGTGACGAGTGCCTGCAAAAAGTGGCGAATGCCATGCGCTGCGCGCTGCAAAACCCGGGCGACATCTTATTCCGCTACGGCGGCGAGGAGTTCTGCGCGCTGTTGCCGGAAACACGCTCAGCCGATGCGGTGGAGATCGCCGAGAAACTGCGCACCAGCGTACAGCAACTGGACTTACCCCACGCTAATGCGCCTGACGGCATAGTGAGCGTCAGCATCGGCGTCGCCAGCCATTGCCAGAAAAACCATGCGGAATATGGCCAGTTGATCCAGAGTGCGGATAACGCGTTGTACGAAGCGAAACGCGCCGGACGTAATACCGTGCGCGTCAAAACCACCTTCAGGAAGTTCTCTCCGTACACCCGCGTAACGGGTGGGGAAATCCCGCCTCACGCCTGAATCAATAGCATAAAAAAACCCGCCAGAAGCGGGTTTTTTATGACGGTGACCGTTACTGCAGCAGAGAAATATCCGCAACCTGCAGGAACAGTTCGCGCAACTTCGCCAGCAGCGTCAGGCGGTTGATACGCACGTCTTTATCGTCGGCGTTAACCATCACCTGCTCAAAGAACTCATCCACCGGCTCGCGCAGTGCCGCCAGTTCGATCAGCGCTTCCTGATAACGGCCTTCCGCAAAGTACGGTTGCAGTTTATCGCGCAGAACGACCAGGTTGCCCGCCAGCTTGATTTCCGCCGCTTCTTTCAGCACCGAAGCGTGAACAGTATCGTTCAGCGTTTCATCGGACTTCGCCAGAATGTTGGAAACACGCTTGTTGGCAGCGGCCAGCGCGGCAGCTTCCTCCAGCGTACGGAAGTGAGACACCGCTTTCATGCGCGCATCGAAGTCCGCCGGTTTGGTTGGACGACGCGCCAGCACCGCCTGGATGGTATCAACGCTGTAACCTTCGTCCTGATACCAGGCACGGAAACGGCCCAGCATAAAGTCGATCACATCATCGACCACGTTGGCGTTGGTCAGCTTGTCGCCATACAGACGCACTGCTTCTTCGGTCAGGGTTTGCAGATCCAGATTCAGGTTCTTCTCGACGAGAATACGCAGTACGCCCAGCGCAGCACGGCGCAATGCGAACGGATCTTTGTCGCCTTTCGGATGCTGTCCGATACCAAAGATACCCGCCAGGGTGTCCATCTTATCGGCGATCGCCAGTGCACAGGCAATCGGGTTGGACGGCAGTTCATCACCGGCAAAACGCGGCTGATACTGCTCGTTCAGCGCAACGGCAACATCTTCCGCTTCGCCGTCATGACGCGCATAGTGCATGCCCATCACGCCCTGGGTGTCCGTAAACTCAAACACCATGTTGGTCATCAGGTCGCATTTGGAGAGCAGGCCCGCGCGGGTGGCATGATTCACATCCGCGCCGGTCTGTGCGGCAATCCAGCCCGCCAGCGCCTGAATGCGATCGGTCTTGTCGCGCAGCGTACCCAGTTGCTGCTGGAACAGCACGGTTTGCAGACGCGGCAGATGATCTTCCAGACGTTTTTTGCGGTCGGTATTGAAGAAGAACTCGGCATCCGCCAGACGCGGGCGCACCACTTTCTCGTTACCGGAGATAATCTGCTGCGGATCTTTCGACTCAATGTTGGCCACAAAGATAAAGTTAGGCAGCAGTTTGCCGTCGTTACCATAGACCGGGAAGTACTTCTGGTCACCCTTCATGGTGTAAACCAGCGCTTCTGCCGGAACGGCGAGGAATTTCTCTTCGAATTTCGCGGTCAGTACCACCGGCCACTCAACCAGCGAAGTGACTTCTTCCAGCAGGCTGTCGCTCAGATCGGCATTACCGCCGATTTTACGCGCCGCGTCTTCGGCATCCGCTTTGATTTTGGCTTTACGCGCCGCGTAGTCAGCAACGACTTTGCCGCGCTCCAGCAGGATTTGCGGATACTGATCGGCGTTATCGATGGTGAACTCCGGCTCGCCCATAAAGCGGTGGCCACGGATCACACGATCGGAGGCAATGCCCAGAATCGTCGCAGGCACCACGGTGTCGCCCAGCAGCAGAGTCACGGTATGTACCGGACGCACGAAGTGAACGTCAGACGCACCCCAGCGCATCAATTTCGGGATCGGCAAAGTCTTGAGTGCTTTTTCGATTATCCCCGGAAGAAGCTCACTTGAGTTTTTTGGCTCATTCTGAATTAAAGCATTTAGCTTTTCTTCTCTACCATCATAAGCTTTTGAAATTAACAAACCATAATCATGGTTAATATCATCAATAGAATATTCTTTAGAAGAATCAATCGATTGATTTGTCACCTTAGTAACAAAAGCCATACCAGCTTTCGTTAAAAAACCAGTAGGAGAGACGGCTATACGAGAAGGTGGTCCCCACAATAAATTCTCGTTATTTAATTGTTGCTCTGCTAATCCAGTGAATTTGCATGCTAAACGTCTTGGTGATGCATACCATTGACAATTTTCAGGGTCATTAATAACTATTTTCTCAGCATTCAAACCCGTGATGATGTTATTGAAAAAATTTTCACCCAAACTGCGCAGTGCTTTTGGTGGCAGCTCTTCGGTGCCGATTTCCACCAGGAAAGTTTTCTCTGACATGGCCGCCTCTTATTTATTTCTGTTGCACATCGGGAAGCCAAGGGCTTCACGGGAAGCGTAATACGCTTCAGCGACTGCTTTGGTCAGCGTGCGGATGCGCAAAATGTAGCGCTGACGTTCCGTCACGGAGATGGCTTTACGCGCATCCAGCAGGTTGAAGCTATGGGCGGCTTTCAGAATGCGCTCGTAAGCAGGCAGCGGCAGCGGGTTTTCCAGTGCCAGCAGTTGCTGTGCTTCTTTTTCATACTGCTCAAAGCAGGTGAACAGGAAGTCGACATCCGCATATTCGAAGTTGTAAGTGGACTGCTCCACTTCGTTCTGATGGAACACGTCACCGTAGGTGGTTTTACCCAGCGGGCCGTCGCTCCAGACGAGGTCGTAAACGCTGTCTACGCCCTGAATGTACATCGCCAGACGTTCCAGACCGTAGGTAATTTCGCCGGTCACCGGTTTGCACTCAAGACCGCCAACCTGCTGGAAGTAAGTGAACTGCGTCACTTCCATGCCGTTGAGCCACACTTCCCAGCCGAGTCCCCAGGCACCCAGCGTCGGGTTTTCCCAGTTATCTTCCACGAAGCGAATATCGTGAATGGTCGGGTCCATACCCAGCTCTTTCAACGACCCGAGATACAGCTCCTGGATGTTGTCCGGAGAGGGTTTAATCACCACCTGGAACTGGTAATAGTGCTGTAAGCGGTTCGGGTTTTCGCCGTAGCGCCCGTCAGTCGGACGGCGGGAAGGCTGCACATACGCGGTGGCCATAGGTTCTGGCCCTAATGCGCGCAGACAGGTCATCGGATGGGAGGTGCCGGCGCCGACTTCCATGTCCAGAGGTTGAACAATGGTGCAGCCCTGGCGAGCCCAGTAATCCTGTAAGGTCAGGATCAGGCCCTGAAAGGTCCTGGTATCAAACTTTTGCATATTATTTCGTGCTGGATACGTGTGGATTTAAAGGAAGCGCCCAGTATACCCGCTGGCTGCAAGATATACAGTACGAAACGGACCTGTTTAAGGAAAATTGGGGAAAACGGGAAGGATAAGGCCGTTGCCAGCCTGATTAGCGCATCGAAAGGTGTAAAAATTGGCCTTCCGGATCAAAAGCGCAGACAAACGCTTCACGACGGGGCGTTACGCCGCGCATCTCATAGCTGCCCTGAAACTGTTCAAAACCGGTCACATCAATCTGCTGCGCGCCGGTATTGTAGCGATGCGCGGCGTTTTGCCGACACAGTTGCTCCATTTCCAGCGAGTGTAAGGGCCCGGGCTTCGCTTTTTGCGCTTTCTGCGCGGGAATATCCTGGGATGCGCTGCATCCGACTAACAGCAGCATCAATACCGGGGCAAAACACTTCATCATTTTTATTACCGCCCCGTTCGCAGGCTGTTATTTTTAAAGGTCAGGAAACACAATTTTTGCAAATCTGTGGAAAACTGCACAAGCGCTAACGGGAAAACTCGGAATTATCCAACGGGACAGGCAAAACAACCGCGAGTCAGAGAGTATTTAATGGAACCAGAGGAACAGATGCAGTCGAAAATTTACTGGATAGATAATCTGCGAGGGATAGCTTGTCTGATGGTGGTGCTGATCCATACCACCACCTGGTACATCACCAATCCTGGCAGTGTGACCACTTTCGACTGGGGTATTGCCAATCTCCTGAACTCGGCTTCTCGTGTTAGCGTACCGCTGTTTTTTATGATCTCCGGCTACCTCTTTTTCGGCGAACGTAGCGCACAGCCGCGTCACTTCTTACGCATCGCTCTCTGCCTGCTGTTTTACAGTGCTATCGCGCTGCTCTATATCGTGTTTTTTACTTCTATTAACAGTGAGTTATCGTTGAAGTACCTGCTGCAAAAGCCGGTGTTTTATCACCTGTGGTTTTTCTTTGCGATTATCGTGATGTATCTCGTTTCACCGTTGATTCAGGTGAAAGCGGTCAGCGGCGGGATGCTGCTGGCGCTGGTGGTGGTGCTGGGTATTGTGGCAAACCCCAATACTGTGGCGCAGAAAGTCGACGGATTTCAGTGGTTGCCGATCAATCTCTATATCGGCGGCGACACCTTCTACTACATCCTCTACGGTATGCTGGGGCGCGCAATTGGCATGATGCAGACGCAACGACGCGCGCTCACCTGGGCTAGTGCAGGCCTGTTCGTCCTGGCGGTGTGGGTGATTTCACGCGGGACGCTACACGAGCTGAAATGGCGCGGGAATTTCGCCGACACCTGGTATCTCTACTGCGGCCCGATGGTGTTTCTGTGTGCTATCGCCCTGTTTACAGTGGTCAAAAATACGCTAAACAGCCGCACGTTACCCGGCTTAACACTCATTTCGCATCATTCGCTGGGGATTTACGGCTTCCATGCGCTGATTATCCACGCGCTACGCACCCGCGGTATCGAGCTACAACGCTGGCCGCTGCTCGACATTGTGTGGATTTTCACCGCCACGCTACTGGCGAGCCTCGCGCTCTCGATGCTGGTGCAACGCATCGACAGACGCCGTTTGGTTAGTTAAACCCCCCGCGCCCGCGCACGGTGTAACTGGCGCGGGGAGGAGAACCCGGCGGCCAGCGCCGCCTGCTCCGCGCCATGCCCCTGCAATAGCCACTGTTCGGCAATGACCAGCCTGAGTTGCTCCAGATAGTCGCGAACGCTGATCCCCAGATGCTGCTGAAACAAGCGCGTTAAATGGCGTGGGCTGACATGAGCCCGCCCGGCGATCTCCGCCAGTTGCCACGCACGCTGTGGCTCAGCCGTCAGCGCATCCTGCGCCCGGTGGATAGCCGGATGCAGGTGATTACGATAACGCAGCCACGGTGAAATCTGCGGATCGTCGCCGGAGCGGCGGAACCAGACCACCATTTCCCGCGCCACCGCCAGCGCTGCTTCCGGCCCGCTTAGTCGGTTAATCAGATGCAACGCCAGATCGATACCCGAGGTAATGCCCGCGCTGGTCCAGATGCTGCGATCTTCGATGAAAATACGATTTTCTTTGACCTGTGCGGCGGGGGCGACCGCACGCAGACGCGCAATCACATCATGGTGAGTGGTGCACTGAATGCCATTCAACAGCCCGGCTTTTGCTGCCAGCACGGAACCGGAACAGACGCACATCAGGGTGATTTTCTGGCTGTGGATCAGCGGTTGTATGCGCATCAGCCAGTGACGCACCAGGTCTGCCTGCGGGGTATCGAAGAAACGCGAAGAGTCGAACACCCCAGGCAGCACCAGCAGGCTTCCTTCCGGCAGCGTCTCCGGCAATGGCGCAATATTGCCCATCGTCAGGCCGATGGAGGTTGGCACCTCCGCTTCCGGCCCGATGTAGTGCAGGCGAAACGCATCGGCCAGCGCAAAGGTCTCCGCCGGGCCAGTCATATCCAGCGCCAGTACACCGGGCAACATTACAAACCAGACATCAGTGGTCATCAGCGTTCCAGTATCTCGTCAACGGTTTTAATGGCGGCAAAGCGGCCTTCCAGCACGGTTTCCGTGCGGTGGCGCAGCGCGTTACAGTCAAGCGTAATGCCTTTATGCGTCATCGGGAAGGTCAATGTCGCTTCGCTGACGAACGTCACACGATAGCCCAGATCCGACGCCACACGTGCGGTGGTTTCGCAACACTGCTCGGTGCGGAGCCCACAAATAATCAGATGATTGATATCACGCGTGCGCAGCCAGTGATCCAGGCCGGTATCGGTAAACGCATTATGCACATGTTTGTAGAAGGTGACCGCTGGCTGGTGCTGTAAAAACGGCATCGGCACCACAAAGCCGCTATCGAGAGAAAACGGGCCACTGTCGGACACATGGAAAATATCCACCACCGGGACACCGCGAGCCTGACAACCGTCGATCAGCGCCAGAATGGCCTGCTGAAAAGCAGAGAAATCACTCTCCTGCCAGTAGTCGCGGTGGAAAAAAGATTGCTGAGTGTCGATGTTGATAAGGGCGGTGCGTGACATTTCAGGACTCCTTGCTCAGTGGGTGTAATACCATTCTGGCAAGGAGCTGCCTGTCTGCTAAGACCAAAAAAGGACAACGTCATGTTGATTCAGGCCCACCATCACGGCGGGCGCAGAAGTTACGACATCAATGGCAGCAATTGCTGATAGATGCGCCGGAAGGTCTCCCGACGTGAAGCATAGTGGGCATGACGCGCGGCATCCGGCGTATGTTGCTGCTCAATGGGAAGCTGCGGCAGAAGCGTTGCCAACGGCGTGTGCGGGTTAATGGCGATTTGCGCCAGTTTTGCCGCCCCCAGCGCCGGACCGACATCGCCGCCGGTGCGATAATCAAGCTGCAACCCGCTGATATTCGCCAGCATTTGCCGCCACCAGGCGCTACGTGCACCACCGCCGATTAGCGTAATGCTTTGCGGCGTTACGCCGCAGGAGTGCACCACATCCATGCCATCCGCCAGCGCATACCCGACGCCTTCCAGCACCGCACGGGCCAGTTCACCTTGCCCATGCTGGTGGGTCAGGCCAAAAAATACGCCTTTCGCCTGCGGGTTATTATGCGGGGTGCGTTCCCCGGAAAGATACGGTAAGAACCACAGGTCGCCAGCGTTATCATCTGCCTGTTCCGCCGCGCTAATCAGCGCCGGAACCGACCCTAACCCCGTCAACTTCGCCACCCAATCCAGACAGGATGCCGCGCTAAGCATCACCGACATCAGGTGCCAGCGCCCCGGAAGGGCATGGCAAAAACTGTGAACCGCGCTTTCCGGTTTACTGAGGAAACCTTCGCTCACGGCAAAATAGACGCCAGAGGTGCCAAGCGACAGCATCGCCTGACCGGCATCTGCCATGCCCACACCCACCGCGCCTGCGGCATTATCACCACCGCCCGCCACGACCGGCACAACCGGCATGGCCCAGCGCCGTGCGACTTCCGGCAGCAGTTCACCGGTTATTTCACAGCCTTCAAACAACGCGGGCATTTGCGCGCGGGATAAGTGACAGACGGCGAGCATCTCATCACTCCAGTCACGCTTCGCCACATCCAGCCACATCGTTCCTGCCGCGTCGGACATATCGCTGGCAAATACGCCAGCCATACGCAGGCGCAGGTAATCTTTTGGCAGTAAGACCTTCGCCACCCTGGCAAAGATATCGGGTTCGTGGCGCTGCACCCACAGCAACTTGGGCGCGGTAAAACCCGGCATCATCAGATTGCCGGTAATGGTGCGGGAATTTTTCACCTGCGCTTCCAGTAAGGCGCACTCTTCAGCGCAGCGACCATCGTTCCACAAAATGGCCGGGCGCAGCACACGGTTTTCGCTATCCAGCAGCGTTGCGCCATGCATCTGCCCGGCAAGGCCGATGGCTTTCACCTGCGCCAGCGAGTGCGCCGCGCCAACCGCCTGAATCGCGCGGTCCGTTGCCTGCCACCACTGTTCGGGATCCTGCTCCGACCAAAGAGGATGCGGGCGCGAGACGCTGAGTTTTTCCGTATGAGAAGCCAGCACATCACCCTGCTCGCTTAACAGAATCGCCTTTACGCCAGAGGTGCCGAGATCGATCCCGATATACATAGTGACCACTCCTTTTGTTCTGCGCCGCGTTGCCTGCGGCGCAGCGCCGGTTATTTATCGAACAGGTAGTAATTGACCAGGTTTTCCAGCTGTTCCTGATGACCGCTCTGATGGTGCGGCGCCAGGTTCTGCTGCTCAGCGTACTTCGCCAGTTCCGCCAGGCTAAGCTGCCCCTGCAAAATTTGCTGGCCCAGTTCACCATTCCAGCCCGCATAACGCTTCGCGACGCGTTTATCCAGCTCACCGTCTTCCACCATCCGCGCCGCCACTTTCAACGCCTGCGCCATCGTGTCCATTGCGCCGATATGGCCGTAGAAGAGATCGTACTTATCCGTACTCTGACGACGCACTTTGGCATCGAAGTTCAACCCACCGGTGGTGAAGCCGCCTGCTTTCAGGATTTCATACATCACCAGCGCGTTCTCTTCGACGCTGTTCGGGAACTGGTCGGTATCCCAGCCCAGTTGCGCATCGCCGCGGTTAGCATCCACAGAGCCAAACAGCCCCAGCGCAATAGCAGTCGCGATTTCATGGTGGAAGGAGTGGCCCGCCAGCGTGGCATGGTTAGCCTCGATATTCAGTTTAATCTCTTTCTCCAGACCAAACTGTTTCAGGAAGCCATACACTGTAGCGGCGTCATAATCATACTGATGCTTGGTCGGTTCCTGCGGTTTCGGCTCAATAAGCAGCGTACCGCGGAAACCGATTTTGTGTTTATGCTCGACCACCATCTGCATAAAGCGGCCAATCTGTTCGCGCTCCTGGCGCAGATCGGTATTGAGCAGGGTTTCATACCCTTCACGACCGCCCCACAACACATAGTTTTCGCCGCCGAGCTTATGGGTCGCATTCATGGCGCTCACCACTTGCGTCGCCGCCCAGCTAAACACCTCAGGATCCGGGTTAGTCGCCGCCCCTGCGCCATAGCGCGGATTGGTGAAGCAGTTCGCCGTGCCCCACAGCAGTTTCACGCCGCTTTGTTGCTGTTTTTCACCCAGCACATCCACCATTTGCGCGAAATTGTTCAGATATTCCTTCAGCGACGCGCCTTCCGGGGAGACGTCCACATCATGGAAACAGTAGTAAGGCACATTCAGCTTGTGGAAAAACTCAAAGGCAACATCCGCTTTGCGCTTCGCCTGCGCCAGCGCCTCGCCCGGCTGCTGCCACGGGCGGTCAAAAGAGCCAACGCCAAACATATCCGCGCCATTCCAGCAGAAGGTATGCCAGTAGCAGGCAGCAAAACGCAGGTGATCTTCCATACGCTTGCCAAGCACTAACTCATCCGGATTGTAATGACGGAACGCTAAAGGATTGGCTGTTTTCGGGCCTTCATAACGAACGCGATCCAGCTGGTCGAAATAGGTTTGCATAATGAGCTCCATTGACAGATATGCTTCGAGTGTTCAAATCTGCATTAATACTGGGTCCTCGTGCTGCGTTGCTCAATTACGTTATTTCACACTGCCATTGAGAGAATGCGCAAACGTGCGCTGGCTCGCAAAATAATGTGTGTTACCGCTGCGGTGCGCATTCCTGTTTTTTATGCAAAATCGGTTTTGCTTTTTTTAAAATAAGATCGTGGTCATAAATCAGGAAATAAACCAAAAAACGTAATGCCCGGATAAAAATCTGTAATTGCCAGCCTGAGATTATGCGTTAAGAATTTGCTCGTCCAAAGCAGTGCATGTTTCTTTTATCTCGCTCACCACCCTACAAAAGGTATTACTATTATGAAGATAAAGAACCTTTGCCTTACTCTCTGCGCCTCCCTGCTGCTTGCAAGCGTCGCCGGTCATGCCAAAGAGGTGAAAATCGGCATGGCGATTGACGATCTCCGTCTGGAACGCTGGCAAAAAGATCGCGATATTTTTGTTAAAAAAGCAGAATCGCTCGGCGCCAATGTGTTTGTTCAGTCCGCCAACGGCAATGAAGAAACACAAATGTCGCAAATTGAAAATATGATCAACCGTGGCGTTGATGTGCTGGTCATTATTCCTTACAACGGTCAGGTATTAAGTAATGTCGTGAAAGAAGCCAGGCAGGAAGGAATTAAAGTGCTGGCTTACGATCGCATGATTAATAATGCCGATATCGATTTCTATATTTCTTTCGATAATGAAAAAGTGGGGGAATTACAGGCGCAAAGCCTGGTCAATAAAGTCCCGCAGGGGAATTACTTCCTGATGGGCGGTTCGCCGGTGGATAATAACGCCAAGCTGTTCCGCGCCGGGCAGATGAAAGTATTAAAACCCTATATCGATAGCGGGAAAATTAAAATCGTCGGCGATCAGTGGGTCGATGGCTGGCTACCAGAAAATGCGCTGAAAATAATGGAAAACGCATTGACCGCCAATAACAACAAAATAGACGCAGTGGTTGCTTCTAACGATGCGACCGCAGGCGGCGCAATTCAGGCATTAAGCGCACAGGGACTGGCAGGCAAAGTGGCGATCTCCGGCCAGGATGCCGACCTGGCAGGGGTGAAACGCCTGATTAACGGCAGCCAGACCATGACCGTCTACAAACCGATTACCCAGCTTGCCAACACGGCGGCGGAGATCGCCGTCGAACTGGGCAATGGCAAACAACCGAAGGCGGATGCTTCGCTGAATAACGGCCTGAAAGATGTTCCGGCTCGCCTGCTGACCCCCATTGAGGTGACCAAAGACAACATCGACGCGACCGTTATCAAAGACGGTTTCCATCAGAAGAATCAGCTCTGACCACGGTGGCGCGCCGTTTCCGTTGACAGGCGCGCCCTCCGCCATTTCTTTCGGGCGCTGTAATACCAGCGAATGACGTGGAGCAGCCATGCCTTATTTACTCGAAATGAAGAACATCACCAAAGCCTTTGGCGCGGTAAAAGCCATCGATAATGTCAGCCTGCGGCTTAATGCGGGCGAGGTGCTGTCGCTGTGCGGCGAAAATGGGTCGGGCAAATCCACACTCATGAAAGTGCTGTGCGGGATCTATCCGGCGGGAAGCTACGAAGGGGAGATCGTCTTTTCGGGCGAAACCCTGCAGGCCACCCATATTCGCGACACCGAACGCAAAGGCATTGCCATCATCCATCAGGAACTGGCGCTGGTGAAGCATCTGACGGTGCTGGAGAATATCTTTCTCGGTACGGAAATCACCCGTAACGGCGTAATGGACTACGACCTGATGACGCTACGCTGTGAAAAACTGCTCAAACAGGTCAGCCTTGCCATTTCGCCTGATACCCGCGTCGGAGATTTAGGCCTTGGGCAGCAACAACTGGTGGAAATCGCCAAGGCGCTGAACAAGCAGGTAAGACTGCTGATCCTCGATGAGCCAACCGCTTCGCTCACCGAGCAGGAAACCGCCATCCTGCTGGATATCATTCGCGATCTGCGCAATCACGATATCGCCTGTATCTATATTTCCCACAAGCTCAACGAGGTCAAAGCGATATCGGACGTGATCAGCGTGATTCGCGACGGTAAGCACATCGGCACGCGCGACGCAGCCGGGATGAGTGAAGACGATATCATCACCATGATGGTTGGCCGCGAACTGACCGCGCTGTACCCCAATGAACCTCATGCCACAGGGGATGAGATCCTGCGGGTCGAACACCTCACCGCCTGGCATCCGGTTAACCGCCATATCAAACGTGTCAACGACATCTCCTTTAGCCTGAAGCGTGGCGAAATTCTCGGTATCGCCGGGCTGGTCGGCGCAGGCCGAACCGAAGCGGTGCAGTGCCTGTTTGGCGTCTGGCCCGGGCGCTGGGAAGGCAGCATTTACCTCGACGGCCAGCCGGTGCAGATTTCTAACTGCCAGCAGGCTATCGCTCACGGTATTGCCATGGTGCCGGAAGATCGTAAAAAAGATGGCATTGTGCCGGTGATGGCGGTCGGCAAGAACATTACGCTGGCGGCCTTAAACCAGTTTACCGGCGCGTTAAGCAGCCTGGATGATGCCGCGGAACAAGCCTGCATTTTGCAGTCCTTACAGCGTCTGAAAGTCAAAACCTCCTCGCCAGAGCTGGCGATTGGTCGCCTCAGCGGAGGAAACCAGCAAAAAGCCATTCTTGCCCGCTGTCTGCTGCTCAACCCGCGCATTCTCATCCTTGATGAACCAACGCGCGGCATCGACATCGGCGCGAAGTACGAAATCTACAAACTGATTAACCAACTGGTGCAGCAGGGGATTGCCGTCATCGTTATCTCATCTGAACTGCCCGAAGTGCTTGGGCTAAGCGATCGGGTGCTGGTGATGCACGAAGGCAAGCTAAAGGCCGATCTTATCAATCGTAATCTGACCCAGGAGCAGGTCATGGAAGCGGCGCTGAGGAGCGAACATCATGTCGAAAAGCAACCCGTCTGAAATCAAGTTATCCAGCGCATCGCCGGGGGTCTTCTCCGGGCTAAAATCCCTTAATTTGCAAGTATTTGTGATGATTGCGGCGATTGTGGTGATCATGCTGTTCTTTACCGGCATGACCGACGGCGCTTACCTGAGCGCGCGCAATATCTCTAACCTGCTGCGTCAGACCGCCATTACCGGCATCCTGGCGGTGGGCATGGTGTTTGTGATTATTTCCGCCGAAATCGACCTTTCCGTTGGCTCAATGATGGGCCTGCTGGGGGGCGCAGCGGCGATTTTTGATGTCTGGCTCGGCTGGCCGCTGCCGTTGACCGTGGCGGTCACACTGGTGCTCGGTTTACTGCTGGGTGCGTGGAATGGCTGGTGGGTGGCATACCGCAAAGTCCCGTCGTTCATTGTCACGCTCGCCGGGATGCTGGCGTTTCGCGGCGTGCTGATCGGCATCACCAACGGCACCACCGTTTCCCCCACCAGCGCAGCTATGTCGCAAATCGGTCAAAGCTATTTGCCTGATGGCGTCGGCTTTGGTGTCGGCTTACTGGGGCTGGTGGTCTTTGTGCTGTGGCAATGGCGCGGGCGCCTTCGCCGGCAATCTCTTGGCCTGACGACACCGGCCTCCACCGCCGCCGTTGGTCGTCAGGCCATTATTGCGGTCATTGTGCTTGGCGCTATCTGGCTGCTGAATGACTACCGTGGCGTCCCGACGCCGGTTCTGCTGCTGGCTTTCCTGCTGCTGGCCGGGATGTTTATGGCGACCCGCACTGCCTTTGGCCGACGTATTTACGCCATCGGCGGCAACCTGGAAGCGGCGCGCCTTTCTGGCATCAATGTGGAACGCACCAAACTGGCGGTGTTTGCCATTAACGGCTTGATGGTGGCGATTGCCGGGCTGATCCTGAGCTCGCGCCTCGGTGCTGGCTCACCCTCTGCGGGGAATATCGCCGAACTGGACGCCATCGCCGCCTGCGTGATTGGCGGCACCAGCCTGGCGGGCGGGATCGGCAGCGTAGCGGGGGCGGTAATGGGGGCGTTTATTATGGCCTCGCTGGATAACGGTATGAGCATGATGGACGTGCCCACGTTCTGGCAATACATCGTGAAGGGAGCGATATTACTGCTGGCGGTATGGATGGATTCCGCTACCAAACGTCGGGCCTGAGTACGACGAATACAGGGACGATCACACTGCCGGATCTTTTTTATCCGGCAGTGTGTTGAATATGGTAATCAGAACTGACGAATCTTCAGGAAGCGAATCGACATGTTTGAGAAACGCCATCGCATCACGCTGTTATTCAATGCCAACAAAGCCTACGACCGCCAGGTTGTTGAAGGCGTTGGGGAATATTTGCAGGCGTCGCAATCGGAGTGGGATATCTTTATCGAAGAGGATTTCCGCGCTCGCATCGAAAACATCAAAGAGTGGCTTGGCGACGGGGTGATCGCCGATTACGACGACCGTGAAATAGAGCGCCTGCTGGCGGATGTCGATGTCCCCATTGTCGGCATTGGCGGCTCCTATCACATCCCCGAACACTATCCTCCCGTGCACTACATCGCCACCGACAACTTTGCGCTGGTGGAAAGCGCATTCCTGCATCTGAAAGAAAAAGGCGTGCACCGTTTCGCCTTTTACGGACTCCCCGCCTCCAGCGGCAAGCGCTGGGCTGCTGAAAGGGAGTACGCGTTTTGCCAGCTGGTGGCGCAGGAAAAATACCGCGGTGTGGTGTACCAGGGGCTGACCACCGCGCCGGAAAACTGGCAGCATGCGCAAAACCGTCTGGCGGACTGGCTGCAAACACTGCCGCCGCAAACAGGCATCATCGCAGTGACCGATGCGCGCGCACGCCATGTATTGCAAGTGTGCGACCATTTGCATATTCCGGTGCCGGAAAAGCTGTGCGTCATTGGTATTGATAACGAAGAACTCACCCGCTATCTCTCCCGGGTCGCCCTCTCTTCCGTAGCCCAGGGCACGCGGCAGATGGGGTATCAGGCAGCAAAACTGCTGCACCGCCTGCTGGATAATGAAACCCTGCCGCTGCAACGCCTGCTGGTGCCGCCGGTGCGCGTGGTAGAGCGGCGTTCTACGGATTACCGTTCACTGAACGATCCGGCGGTTATTCAGGCGATGCACTATATCCGCAACCACGCCTGTAAGGGCATTAAAGTGGATCAGGTGCTGGATGCGGTAGGGATCTCGCGTTCGAATCTGGAAAAGCGCTTTAAAGAAGAGGTGGGAGAGACGATTCACGCGGTGATTCATGCGGAGAAGCTGGAAAAAGCCCGCAGCCTGCTGGTGTCGACATCGTTGTCGATCAACGAAATCTCACAGATGTGCGGCTACCCGTCGCTGCAGTATTTCTATTCTGTGTTCCGCAAGGAGTATGACAGCACGCCGAAAGACTATCGCGACCGCTACAGCGAAGTCCTGATTTAGCGCACAAAGAAAAATGCCTTCCGGGTGGAAGGCATTTCGCAGATTACATATGAGAGGCGATTAACTGCTGATTGTCCTGATACATGGCAAACAGGTAGTTATTGTAACTGGCGCCCCGGGTCGAATAACCCTGCAGCTTATGGATCATGTTGGTCGCTGTCACTTCCTGATCCGCTTTACGCAACTGTGCCCGTGACTTACGGAAAGAGGCGTATGCCGAGTGCGTATTCAGGTTGGTGACATAGGCGTCAACAGACTCCTGCACGGACTCAAAGTGAGAGTAACCTTTCACCTTACCCGGACCGTTTTTACATGCCCCTTTGGCGCACTTCATTCCAAACAGGTTGTTGTTGGTCCGCGCCAGCTTCGAGGTTCCCCAACCGCTTTCCGCTGCCGCCATTGTCGCCACCATGCTGTCCGGGATGATGTCCACACGCTCCAGCAGCACGTTCCACGGAATACGGCGCGTATTCCCGGACCAGCTCACTTTGTAGCGTGCGGTCAGATCCTTCAGACGCGTGCGTTCGGCAGGCGACCACTGACTGTCGTATTGTTTGCTAAGCAACCAGTTACGCTCGGCGGCAATCGCTGAGTTTTTGCTGGTGATATAAGGCATTACCGTCCGGAGAAACGCTTTTTTCCTTGGGGTTCCGGAAGGGTATTTTCGCAAATCAGGAAGTGAACGGCTATTTACACTATTGCGAGAATACTCTTGTTTACTGCTTGCCTGTTTTTTTACGCTTGCCTTAGTGACGTGGGCTTTGTGACTCGCTGTTTCTGCTGTGTGTGTCTTTGCCAGCACTCCCCCTGAAAACATCAGGGTGAAAAACATGAGTATCGTCGCCCCAGGTCGTCGCATGGGTATCGATATCATTAAGTCTCCTGGTCGGATATGAACATTCCAACACCTTCTTTTTTGCACAATTTTGAGAGCTGAATCTCAAATCATACCAAAAATAGCCTGCAAGAGCACGTACAGAAATAATCCAATTCCGAAACCATGTCACGGGGAAACTGCACATAAAACGGACAATCTCGCGTAAATGTGGTGTTTATCGCAAATAAACCGGGTTCGATCCCCCTTTCCTCTCCTCCCCCGCAATACGCCTTGCGGGAGGAGTTACCCGTCCGTCCACCGTGGCAAACTGAATCAAAATCGCTCTGTCAGGGACTGCATATGAAACACGCCGCGCTGTTACTGCTTTTTTTGCCCACGATCGCCCTCGCCGACTGGACTGCCAGCGGTTTCCCGCCATTCAGCAGCAGTGGCGCAGGCGTCTGGCACAGTGAAGCGACGCTGAAAAAAGGCGCGCAGTCCTTTACCTTGCAGGATGGTCAACAGTGCTGGCAGCCTGCGGACAGCATTAAACTGAACCAGACGCTGTCGCTGATCCCCTGTACCGGTCACGCGCCACAGTGGCGGATCTTCCGCGATGGTGATTACCGGTTACAGATAGATACCCGCTCCGGTACACCCACGCTGATGCTCAATGTGAAAAATGACGCTGTGGCGACGCCTGCTACAGCACAGCGTCAATGCCCGGTTCGCAACGACAAACCGCTCACCATTGCGGTAGGCAACACCTTCGCGGAAGGCAGCCAGGTACGGGACTTTTACAGCCAGCGCACCGCTACCGTGCGCGATGGCAAGATCACCCTACAGCCAGCCGCAAACAGCGATGGCTTATTACTGCTGGAATCAGCAGACACGCAAGGCGCAGCACCCTTTCAGTGGCATAACGCGACCGTCTATTTCGTGCTGACCGACCGCTACGTCAATGGTGATCCGGGCAACGATAACAGCTACGGTCGGCATAAAGATGGCCTGCAGGAAATCGGCACCTTTCACGGCGGCGACCTGAAAGGACTGACGACCAAACTGGATTATCTGCAACAGCTTGGCGTTAACGCGCTGTGGATAAGTTCACCGCTGGAACAGATCCACGGCTGGGTGGGCGGTGGAACCAAAGGGGACTTTCCTCATTATGCCTATCACGGTTATTACACCCAGGACTGGACCCGTCTCGACGCCAATATGGGCACCGAAAACGACCTCCGTACGCTGCTGGATGAAGCGCACAAACGGGGGATCCGCATCCTGTTTGATGTGGTGATGAACCACACTGGCTATGCGACGCTGGCGGATATGCAAACCTTCGGCTTTGGCGCGCTCTATCTGAAAGAGGGTGAACGCGAGAAGATCCTTGGTCAGCACTGGACAGACTGGCGTCCTGCGGCCGGGCAGAGCTGGCACAGCTTTAACGATTACATCAACTTCAGCGATAAAACCGCCTGGCAAAACTGGTGGGGTAAAGCGTGGATCCGCACCGACATTGGCGATTACGACAGCCCCGGCTTTGACGATCTGACCATGTCGCTGGCGTTTCTGCCCGATCTGAAAACCGAATCCACCACACCTTCTGGTCTGCCGGTCTTTTACCGGCACAAACCCGATACCCACGCCCAGGAAATCAGCGGCTTTACGCCGCGGGATTACCTCACCCACTGGCTGAGCCAATGGGTGCGTGACTATGGCATTGATGGCTTTCGCGTGGATACCGCCAAACACGTTGAACGGGATGCCTGGCAACAATTAAAAACGCAGGCGACACAGGCGCTAGCGGAGTGGAAACAGGCCAATCCGCAGAAGAAAATCGACGACGCGCCCTTCTGGATGACCGGGGAATCCTGGGGCCACGGCGTGATGCAGAGCGACTATTACCAGCATGGTTTTGATGCGATGATCAACTTCGATTATCAGGAGCAGGCGGCCAGCGCTGTGCCTTGCCTGGCGAATATGGATACGGTCTGGCAGCAGATGGCTGATAAATTGCAGCGCTTCAACGTGCTGAGTTACCTCTCCTCACACGATACCCGCCTGTTCCGCGAGGGGGGCCAGCAGGCGGCAGAACTTCTGCTGCTCGCTCCGGGCGCGGTGCAAATCTTTTACGGTGATGAATCGGCGCGTCCCTTTGGTCCCACCGGTTCGGACCCGCTGCAAGGCACGCGCTCAGAGATGAACTGGCAGGATCTGAACGGCAGCGCCGCGCAGAGCCTGCACCACTGGCAGACGCTGGGCCAGTTCCGGGCACGTCATCCGGCACTCGGCGCAGGGAAACAGACAACGCTAACGCTGCCGCAGGGTTACGGATTCGTTCGCGAATCGGGCAGCGACAAAGTGATGGTGATTTGGGCCGGGCTGGCGCAGCACTGAGTCATAAGGCAAATATCAGCATATAACTCCACATTACAGATATTAATAAGAATAAAGTATGAAAGAGAGCGTCAGGGTGTGATTTGCACCCTGCCTTACAGAGCGCTATGGTTAGCCACTTTGAACAGCAGCCCGGCAGAACAGTAGCGATGACATTTTCACTTTTCGGCGACAAATTCACCCGCCATGCAGGCATTACGCGCCTGATGGAGGATCTCAACGACGGTTTACGCACACCAGGCGCTATCATGCTCGGCGGCGGCAACCCGGCGCAAATTCCGGCGATGACCGATTACTTCCACAAGCTGCTGGCAGAGATGGTGGAAAACGGCAAAGCGACTGATGCGCTGTGTAATTATGACGGTCCGCAGGGCAAAACCGAGCTGCTAACCGCGCTGGCAGGCATGCTGCGCGAAGAATTAGGTTGGGATATTGAGCCGCAGAATATTGCGCTAACAAATGGCAGCCAGAGCGCATTTTTCTACTTATTCAATCTGTTTGCCGGCCGCCGCGCCGATGGAAGCACCAGAAAAGTGTTGTTCCCACTGGCGCCGGAGTATATCGGTTACGCGGATTCCGGGCTGGAAGAGGATCTTTTCGTCTCCGCACGGCCCAATATTGAGCTGCTGCCCGAAGGCCAGTTCAAATACCACGTCGATTTCGAACACCTGCACATTGGCGAAGAGACAGGCATGATCTGCGTCTCGCGTCCGACCAACCCAACCGGCAACGTCATTACTGATGAAGAGCTGATGAAACTGGATGTGCTGGCCCATCAGCACAACATTCCACTGGTGATTGATAACGCTTACGGCGTGCCTTTCCCGGGGATCATCTTTAGCGAAGCGCGCCCGTTGTGGAACCCGAATATTATTTTGTGCATGAGCCTGTCGAAGCTGGGTCTGCCTGGCAGCCGCTGCGGCATTATTATCGCCAACGACAAAGTGATTTCGGCAATCCGCAACATGAACGGCATCATCAGTCTGGCGCCAGGCGGTATTGGCCCGGCAATGATGTGCGAAATGATCAAACGCAAAGACCTGCTGCGCCTGTCCGAAGAGGTGATAAAGCCTTTTTACTACCAGCGAGTGCAGGAGACCATCGCCACGCTGCGCCGTTATTTACCTGAAGAGCGCTGCCTGATCCACAAACCGGAAGGGGCAATATTCCTCTGGCTGTGGTTTAAGGATCTGCCCATCAGCACGGAGCTGCTGTATCAGCGGTTGAAAAAACGCGGTGTCCTGATGGTGCCAGGAGATTACTTCTTCCCGGGGTTGGATAAACCCTGGCCGCATACTCATCAGTGCATGCGCATGAACTATGTGCCGGAACCGTCGCTGATCGAAGAGGGTGTGAGAATTCTCGCCGAAGAAGTTGAAAAAGCCTGGCAGGAAAACTGACGCCGGACAACCGCATAACAAGCCCCCCCTGACCGGGGGCTTTTTTACGTGCGTTATCAGGCAACAAACCCGGCTAACTGACCACGCAGGCGGTTTTCCCGCAGCGTTGCCGGGTTGAGGCAGCTTAGCGCACCGGTCGGGCAGGCTTCCACGCAGGCTGGGCCGTTTTCACGGTGCTGGCACAAATCGCACTTCAGCGCTTGCGCCTGGTTATTGATCACGGTGACCTGCATGGCGCCAAACGGGCAGGCAATCATGCAGCTCTTACAGCCGATACAGCGGGACTGTTCCACGCACACCGCACCCTCAACACGACTTATCGCCCCGACCGGGCAAACATTCGCGCAGGGCGCATCTTCGCAGTGATGGCAGGTCACCGCCGTAGAGAACGTACCGGTCTTCACCACGCGAATGCGCGCGGAAAACGTGGCAGGTTTGACGACCGAGCAGTCCTGATTGTCCTCATGCGACACCACACAGGCCACTTCACAGGTCCGGCAGCCAATGCACTTGCCCGGATCGGCGATAATAAAACGGTTCATTCTCCACTCCGCCTGACGCAAAAAACCAAGGGTGCCAGAAAACACCGTGGCGGCGCTTTGATCGCGGCAGGGAAAGTCGCCAGATTTGTCATCTGCATGAACATGTCTGGCGCTTTGCCTTAACGGTTTGTTAACGCGCGGGTCAGAATAGCCCTTGTGGCTTGTCGGAGTAGCTCACTAACAGGCATTTGGTTTGCTGGTAGTGCTCCAGCATCATCTTATGGGTTTCACGCCCAATTCCCGACTGTTTGTAGCCGCCAAACGCCGCATGCGCGGGATACGCATGATAGCAGTTGGTCCACACGCGCCCGGCCTGAATGCCGCGCCCCATTCGGTAGGCCAATGACCCATTACGGCTCCAGACGCCTGCGCCGAGGCCATACAGCGTATCGTTGGCCAGCGCCAGGGCTTCATCCTCGGTTTTGAAGGTCGTGACCGCCAGCACCGGGCCGAAAATCTCCTCCTGAAAGACGCGCATCGCGTTCTGACCAAACAGGATCGTCGGCTCCAGGTAGTAACCTGTTTGCAGATCCCCCGCCAGCACTTTACGCCGCCCGCCGGTAAGGATGTCCGCCCCCTCCTGCTGACCGACGGCAATATAATTGAGAATGGTCTCCATCTGCCCTTGTGAAACCTGCGCCCCCATTTGCGTGGTGTTGTCTAACGGGTTACCGCTACGAATGCTTTCCACCCGGCGAATCGCGCGCTCCATAAAACGCTCGTAGATGGATTCCTGCACCAGCGCCCGACTCGGGCAGGTGCACACTTCGCCCTGGTTGAAGGCGAACAGGGCAAACCCTTCCAGGACTTTATCGAAGTAAGCATCTTCTTCATCCATCACGTCGGCGAAGAAGATATTCGGCGATTTACCGCCCAACTCCAGCGTCACCGGAATAATGTTTTGCGTGGCGTACTGCATAATTTGTCGGCCCACGTCCGTCGAACCGGTAAACGCCACCTTGGCGATGCGTTTTGAAGTGGCGAGATACTCGCCAATCTCACCGCCTGCACCGTTTACCACATTGATGACCCCTGGCGGCAGCAGATCGCCGATAATCTCCATCAGCAACAGTACCGACAGCGGCGTCAGGCGCGCGGGTTTCAGCACAATGCAGTTTCCAGCCGCCAGCGCGGGGGCCATTTTCCAGCACGCCATCAACAGCGGAAAGTTCCACGGAATGATCTGCCCGACTACCCCGAGCGGTTCATGAAAATGGTACGCCACCGTGTCGTTATCAATTTCGCTGATCCCACCTTCCTGCGCACGTATGCAGCCCGCGAAATAACGGAAATGATCGATCGCCAGCGGCACGTCTGCGCCTTGCGTTTCGCGGATCGGTTTGCCGTTGTCCCAGGTTTCCGCCGTCGCCAGCAAGTCAAGGTTTTGCTCCATGCGATCGGCGATTTTTAGCAATATTGCCGCCCGCGCCTGGACGGACATCGCTCCCCATGCCGCTCTGGCTTTGTGGGCGGCGTCCAGTGCGAGGTCGATATCCTGCGGGCCAGAGCTGGCAACCTCACACAGTGGTTGCCCGGTCACCGGCGTGAGATTCGGGTAATACTCGCCCGCCAAGGGGGCGACCCAATCGCCACCGATAAAGTTGTCATAGCGGGCTTTTAATGCCAGGGGAAAACCGTATTTCCCTGGCTGGATAGAGGGCGTTGAGAGGGAGGTGTTCATCGGCGTCTCCTTGCGACAGTCGTCTTTACAAGGGTAGACGCGACTGGCGAAATATTCGCCAGCCTGCAATAACTTAAAACAAATCTTCAGTCGTTTTCTTTGGTAAACAACGCCTTGTCGCGCAGGATATGATCGTTGCCGCGACGGCGGGTAAAACCGATGCGGTCAAAATATTCTAGGATCTGGATAGCCAGCTTGCGCCCGACGTTAAGCCGGTCGCGGAAATCCGCCGCACTGGTGGTACCGCGTGCCAGATCCAGCTCGCGGATCATCGTGGCAAACGTCACGATCCGATCGTTGCGGTAATAACGATCCTTCACGATCGCCGTAATCAACCCCTGCTGCGCGGCTTGCCTCAACACGGTGCGCATTACCTGTTCATCGGCTGCGACTTCGCGCGCCACATCCCGCACCCACCAGGGTTCGTCACCAAACAGCGGTGCGGCTTTCTGCCATAGCTGCGCCTGTTCATCGGTAAAACCGGCTTTGTGATCCGGCAGGTGCAACCAACCGTGGTGACTGTGGATATCACCGCTTTCACGCATGCGCTCAATCAGGGTTAACACCAGCGCTTCGTCTTCCATTGGCAGCGCCATACGTCGCAGGCGCTCGCGCCCCGGTCCCGGCTCTTCGCGATGCTGCTCGTGATAGGTCGCCAGCGTGTCCAGCAATTTTCGCTGCCAGCGCGCCGCCACCGGTGCATCGAGCAGATTGTCTCCGGCGCGGAGAAATCCCGGCTGGTGCAATAATCTCTCCAGCCCGTCCGGGCTAAGCTGGCGTGCCCAGCCAAAGGCCGTAAGATCGACCGCGCCGCGTGACAGATGCGCCGACAACGCCTGCGCATCATCTGACGCCTGCGCCAGCGCGGCGATCCAGTTCAGGTAGTCCGTTTTACGTTTGCCCCGGCGCGGCGAATTCAACGCCACCACCCGCGCGCCCGCCAGCGTGCTGCGCGCGGAAATATCCCGCAGCACCAAGCGATCGTTATCCGCCAGCCACAGCGGCGTATCCAGCACCAGCTCCGCCAGGTCATTCTCCAGCAACGATACGCGGCCAGTAACGTGGCTGGCGGCATGATGGATGTGCACAGGTTGCCACTGCGTCAGCGGCGTATGTGTTTGCAGGGCGACAATCAGCCGCTCTGTGGGCTCAGGAGGTTGCTGCGACAGCAGCCAGTCGCCACGGCTCAACGCCTCTTTTTCCGCATCGCCAGCAATATTCAGGGCGATACGTTGCCCGGCGTGCGCCCGCTCAACGGGCTGATTTTGTGCATGCAGACCGCGAACGCGCATCGGTTTATTCACCCCGGTCAGCCACAGCGTATCGCCGATGCGGACATCGCCGGATAACGCCGTACCGGTCACCACCAGCCCCGCCCCTTTGACGGTAAAAGCGCGATCCAGCGCCAGGCGAAAGCGTTGGTGTTCCGGGTGCGCCCGTTCCGGCAGTTGCAGCAGATGCGCGCGTAATTCATCAATCCCCTGCTGCATCGTCGCCGCCGTGACGAACAGGGTCGCCTGCGGGTAACCGAAAGCGCGTAAGGTGTTTTGCACCTCCTCGCGCACGTCGGCAATACGCGCCTCACCCACGCGATCGGCTTTCGTCAGCGCCACCGTCAGCGCCGGGTTTCCGGTTAACTGCAAAATCGCCAGATGTTCGCGTGTCTGCGCCATCACCCCATCGTCGCAGGCCACCACCAGCAACGCATGATCAATACCGCCAACGCCCGCCAGCATGTTCGACAAAAATTTCTCATGCCCCGGCACATCGATAAAACCCGGCACGCGCCCGTCTGGCTGCGGCCAGTAGGCATAGCCGAGATCGATGGTCATCCCGCGTTTTTTTTCCTCCGGCAAACGGTCAGCGTTCACACCGGTAATGGCTTCAATCAGGGTGGTTTTGCCGTGGTCCACGTGCCCGGCGGTGGCAATAATCATTTCAGCAACATCTCCAGCAAGCGGGATTCATTTTCAAGGCAGCGGCAGTCCAGCCACAGGCGGCCATCATAGATACGGCCAATCACCGGCTGCGGCAGCGCCCGCCACTGCATCGCCAACGCTTCCAGCCGACGGCCGCTACCGTCGCGGGGAGTAAACGTCAGCGCCGCGCCTGGCAACCTGTCCACCGGCAGCGAACCGCTGCCAATCTGCGACTGGCAGGCCTCGACCCGCACATCAAACTCATGATAGCGCGACGTCAGCGCGGCGCGCAGACGCTGCGCCTGCTCGCGGATCTCCGGTTCCGGGCGTGTTAAATAGCGCAGGGTCGGCAGGTTTTGCCGGAGCTTTTCCGGATGCAGATAAAGACGCAGCGTGGCTTCCAGCGCGGCCAGCGTCATTTTATCCGCACGCAGGGCGCGTTTCAGCGGATGTTGCTGCAACTGCGCAATCAGCGCTTTTTTCCCGACGATAATCCCGGCCTGCGGGCCACCCAGCAGTTTATCGCCGGAGAAACTCACCAGACTCACGCCTGCGGCAATCAGCGTTTGCGGCATGGGCTCCTGCGGCAGCCCATAAAGGCTTAAATCCACCAGCGAACCGCTGCCAAGATCGACAATCACCGGTAACCCGGACGCCTGCGCCAGCGTGACCAGTTCGGCTTCGCTCACCGCTTTGGTAAACCCGTCGATATGGTAATTGCTGGTGTGTACCTTCATCAGCAGGGCGGTATTGTCATTAATGGCCTGCTGATAATCTTTGGCGTGGGTGCGATTGGTCGTGCCGACTTCGTGCAATACGCAGCCAGCCTGACGCATCACATCCGGAATGCGAAACGCGCCGCCTATCTCCACCAGTTCGCCGCGCGACACCACCACTTCCCGGTCTGCCGCCGTGGCGGCCAGCATCAGCAGCACTGCCGCCGCATTGTTATTAACAATACAGGCATCTTCCGCACCGGTCAGTTGACACAAGAGATCGGCCAGCGCCCGATCGCGGTGACCCCGTCCGGCACCGTCGAGATCGTACTCCAGCGTTACCGGTGACCCCATCGCCTGAGCGACCGCATCGATAGCCGCCTGCGACTGTATCGCACGGCCTAAATTGGTATGCAGCACCGTCCCGCTGAGATTAAACACCGGGCGTAACGCGCTGGTTTCGCTGCATTCCAGACGCAGCCGGGTTTCCGCTGCCCAGTTTTCGCACCAGCCGGGTAATGTCTGCGCAGTGCGGATCTGCTCGCGCACTTCATCCTGTAACTGGCGCAACGCCTGGGCCACGCGGTGGTGACCAAACGTCGCTAACAGAGAAGTGAACGCCTCGTCACGTAACAGGCGATCGGTAGAAGGGATCTGGCTGTACAGAGTAGTCATGAAAAGGCCTGGCTGTTGGTTGCCCCTCCCGTCAGGGGCGATTTGACATGAGGGGATTGTACAGCGACTTTGTTCAGGCGGACATCATGGTTATCACGCCTTTGGCGGCGCAGTGCGGGCGAAGCTCTCACGCAGGAACAAGTTTTCCACCAGTTTCACCAGCAGCGGGCGATTAACACACCAGCCGGGCGCAACGTGGCGGAAGTTAATGTAATCAATGGCGCAGGCTATCGCGATAGTCGCCAGATTGAGGCTATCAACGCTGAGCGTTCCGTCACGCAAATCGCTTTCCAGCGCATCCAGCCCGCGGTTCACTTTTTCCCGCTGGCGGAGCAGTTCGCTTTCAGACTGCTGTTCAACCGGGCGCGCCAGCTCACGCACCGACACCAGTGCCGCGTCCATAATGCCGTCCGCCAGCGCTTCAAGCTGGCGAATTTTCAGCGCCGCTTTCGCATCCGCTGGCAGCATAGCCGGTGCGATACCCAACAAATCAATGTACTGGGCGATAATCGGCGAGTCATACCACACCTCTCCGTCATCAGTCACCAGTGCCGGGACTTTGCCAAGGGGGTTAAATTGCCCCACGCCGTTAACGGCGTTATACGGCTGCTCGTTGATGAATTCGAACGTGATCCCTTTTTCCAACAGAATCACCGAAATTTTGCGTACAAAAGGGCTGGTGTAGCTGCCAATCAGTTTCATTGCCGGGTCCTTTTTTCGCCAACTAAAAATTAAGTATGCACCAACGGAATCAGACCGTTTCATCAATATGCAAACTTTACCGCCCAGATTAGCATCACAGCCGCAAATGAAAGGGAGTTACACGTCAAGCTGGTTGAAAAAGACACAGTTTGCGATCGATCACACTCAGAAAAGTCCTGGCGAAAATATCTTGTGATCAATATCACAAATAAATAACAAAGTGCCCAAGCAAAAATGTGAATAACATCACACTTAATGCCCTGTTCAGCCTGTTTTTTATTCCTTGTTCTTTTTTTACACACGATTTTTGTGACAAAGATCACCATAAAGACCCGGTCTCCCCCTGCATTAATGTGATCAATGTCACACAAAAAGGCACCATCTGGACAGTACGCCCATTCGGTGCGAGATTTCGCATCACTGATAACCCAGGTCCGGCTACCTCTGCCGCCACATTAACAAACAAACCTCGGGCTTCCGGCCTGTGCGATAGCAAACATAAGAAGGGGTGTTTTATGTCATCCGATATCAAGATCAAGGTGCAGAGCTTTGGTCGTTTCCTTAGCAATATGGTGATGCCTAACATCGGCGCGTTTATCGCGTGGGGTATCATCACCGCATTGTTTATTCCTACAGGGTGGTTACCAAACGAGACGCTGGCAAAACTCGTTGGTCCAATGATTACTTACCTGCTGCCGCTGCTCATCGGTTTCACCGGTGGTCGTCTGGTTGGCGGCGATCGCGGCGGCGTTGTCGGTGCGATCACCACCATGGGCGTTATCGTCGGCGCAGACATGCCAATGTTCCTTGGCGCAATGATTGCCGGCCCGCTGGGTGGTATCTGCATTAAGAAATTTGACGCGGCCGTAGACGGCAAGATCAAATCCGGTTTTGAAATGCTGGTGAATAACTTCTCCGCTGGCATCATCGGTATGATCCTCGCTATCCTGGCATTCCTCGGCATTGGCCCAGCGGTTGAAGTCCTGTCCAAAGTTCTGGCAGCAGGCGTCAACTTCATGGTTGTGCATGACATGCTGCCGCTGGCGTCTATCTTTGTTGAACCGGCGAAAATCCTGTTCCTCAACAACGCCATCAACCACGGTATCTTCTCACCGCTGGGTATTCAGCAATCGCATGACATCGGCAAGTCTATCTTCTTCCTGATCGAAGCAAACCCGGGTCCGGGGATGGGCGTTCTGCTGGCGTACATGTTCTTTGGTCGCGGTAGCGCTAAACAGTCTGCTGGCGGTGCGGCTATCATCCACTTCCTGGGTGGTATCCACGAAATTTACTTCCCGTATGTGCTGATGAACCCGCGTCTGCTGCTGGCCGTTATTCTCGGCGGTATGACTGGCGTGTTCACACTGAGCGTGCTGAACGGCGGTCTGGTGTCTCCGGCTTCTCCGGGTTCCATCCTGGCCGTGCTGGCGATGACGCCAAAAGGCGCGTACTTCGCTAACCTGACAGCCATCTTCGCTGCGCTGATCGTCTCCTTCGTGATCGCCTCCATTCTGCTGAAAACCAGCAAAGTGAAAGAAGAGGACGAAGATATCGAAGCGGCTACCCGTCGTATGCAGGACATGAAAGCCCAGTCTAAAGGCGCAACGCCACTGGCAACTGGCGACGTGACCAACGACCTGAGCCATGTGCGTAAAATCATCGTGGCATGTGATGCCGGTATGGGCTCCAGCGCCATGGGCGCTGGCGTACTGCGTAAGAAAGTGCAGGATGCTGGCCTCACCAACATTTCGGTGACCAACAGCGCGATTAATAGCCTGCCGTCTGACGTTGATCTGGTGATTACGCACCGCGATCTGACCGAGCGCGCTATGCGCCAGGCACCGCAGGCGCAGCATATCTCCCTGACCAACTTCCTGGACAGCGGCCTGTACACCGGTCTGACTGAACGTCTGGTCGCTGCACAGCGCCACACCGACAACCAGACCAAAGTGAACAGCAGCCTGCAGGACAGCTTCGATGCTTCCAACAGCAATCTGTTCAAGCTGGGCGCGGAGAACATCTTCCTTGGTCGCAAAGCGAGCAACAAAGAAGAAGCCATCCGTTTTGCCGGTGAGCAACTGGTGAAAGGCGGCTACGTTCAGCCGGAATATGTCGATGCAATGCTGGAACGCGAAAAACTGACCCCGACATATCTGGGTGAATCTATCGCTGTTCCGCACGGCACCGTGGAAGCTAAAGATCGCGTGCTGAAAACGGGTGTGGTGTTCTGCCAGTATCCGGAAGGCGTTCGCTTTGGCGAGGACGAAGAAGACATCGCCCGCCTGGTCATCGGGATTGCTGCGCGCAACAACGAGCACATCCAGGTGATCACCAGCCTGACCAACGCACTGGATGACGAGACGGTCATTGAACGTCTGGCGCATACTACCAGCGTTGAAGAAGTGCTGGCGCTGCTCGGTAAATAACAGACCGGCGCTAACCTCTTCCCTCTCCCCTTTGGGGAGAGGGCTAGGGTGAGGAGAAATTTTCGTGGTTCCTCACCCCAGCCCTCTCGGGTAAAAACATTGATGAAGGTTAAGACTATGAAAGCATTGCATTTTGGCGCAGGAAATATCGGACGTGGTTTCATCGGCAAATTACTGGCCGACGCGGGGATTGAACTGACATTCGCCGATGTGAATCAGGTGGTTCTCGACGCCCTTAATGCCCGTCATAGCTATCAGGTGCATGTGGTTGGTGAAAATGAGCAGGTGGATACGGTTTCCGGTGTTAACGCTGTCAGCAGCATCGGTGATGAGGTTGTTGAACTGATCGCTTCCGTGGATCTGGTGACCACCGCTGTTGGCCCGGTCGTTCTGGAACGCATTGCGCCGGCTATCGCCAAAGGGCTGGCGAAACGTAAAGCGCAGGGCATTACCACGCCGCTGAATATCATCGCGTGCGAAAATATGGTGCGCGGCACCACGCAACTGAAAGGCCATGTCATTGCCGCGCTGGCGGATGCAGACAAAGCCTGGGTTGAAGAACATGTCGGTTTCGTCGATTCCGCCGTTGACCGTATCGTTCCGCCTTCTGAATCCGCCACCCACGATCCGCTGGAAGTCACGGTGGAAACGTTCAGTGAGTGGATTGTGGATAAAACCCAGTTTAAAGGCGCACTGCCAAACATCCCCGGGATGGAATTAACTGATAACCTGATGGCATTTGTTGAACGTAAGCTCTTCACGCTGAATACCGGGCATGCTATAACCGCGTACCTTGGAAAACAGACCGGCCTTCAAACCATTCGCGACGCTATCCTGGATGCCAACATCCGTGCCGTTGTGAAAGGCGCGATGGAAGAGAGCGGCGCGGTGCTGATCAAGCGTTATGGCTTTGATGCCGATAAGCACGCCGCGTACATTCAGAAAATCCTGGGCCGTTTTGAAAACCCCTATCTGAAAGACGATGTTGAGCGCGTAGGACGTCAGCCGCTGCGTAAACTGAGCGCCGGCGATCGCCTGATCAAACCGCTGCTCGGCACGCTGGAGTACAACCTGCCGCACGCGAACCTGGTGAAAGGCATTGCCGCTGCCATGCATTACCGCAGCGAGCAGGATCCTCAGGCGCAAGAGCTGGCTGCGCTTATCGAAGAGAAAGGCCCGCAGGCTGCGCTGGCGCAGATTTCTGGTCTGGACGCCAGCAGCCCGGTCGTTAACGAAGCCGTCAACGCCTATAACGCCAAGGCATGATGCCGACTCTGGCGCGGGACTCCCCGCGCCTGTTAACGAAATTGTCAGATATGCAGGCAATAATGGAAAAAACGCAGGCCTTCGAAAACCGTGTACTCGAGCGTCTGAATGCTGGCAAAACCGTGCGAAGTTTTTTGATTGCCGCCGTTGAGCTACTCAATGAGGCGATCAATATTCTGGTGCTGCAGGTATTCCGCAAAGACGATTATGCGGTGAAATATGCTGTTGAGCCGCTACTTGACGGAGATGGACCGCTGGGCAATTTGTCTGTGCGTTTGAAGCTGATTTACGGTCTTGGGGTGATTTCCCGCCCGGAGTATGAAGACGCGGAACTGCTGATGGCGCTACGCGAGGAGCTGAACCACGACGGCACGGAATACGCCTTTACCGATGATGAAATCCTCGGGCCTTTTGGCGAGTTGCACTGCGTTGCCGCCCTGCCGCCAACACCGCTGTTCGACACCAGTGATCCTGACCTTTTTGCGATGCAAAAACAGCGCTACCAGCAGGTGGTGCGTTCCACAATGGTGCTGTCGCTCACCGAGCTGATTTCCCGTATCAGCTTAAAAAAGGCATTCCAGAAGTAAACTCCGTTATAAATGCTGTATCCTTATCTTTTTATCCCCCAACAAAACCGGGCATCATGAAAGAAGTCGAAAAAAACGAAATTAAGCGTCTGAGCGACCGCCTCGACGCTATTCGCCACCAGCAAGCCGATCTCTCGTTAGTTGACGCGGCGGACAAATACGCCGAGCTGGAAAAAGAGAAAACCACGCTGGAAGCAGAAATCCTCCGTCTGCGCGAGCAATACACCCAGAAGCTGAGCAAAGAAGCGCAAAAGCTGATGAAAATGCCGTTCAGCCGGGCCATCACCAAAAAAGAGCAGGCGGATCTCGGCAAGTTGAAAAAAAGCGTCCGTGGCCTGGTGGTCGTACACCCGATGACCGCGCTGGGTCGTGAAATGGGTCTTGAAGCCATGACCGGCTTTGCCAAAAGCGCATTCTGACCCTCCTGTTCACAGCACTTGTTCCTCTTCACCGGGGCAAGTGCTGTGAAAATTGGCCCTACCAATCTCTCCCTGATTTTCTCTGCGGTTCACAATTCCATAAAATCACGTCACATCCCAATTGCCAGATAGCAACATTTGGATAACCATTCGTTATCACAAACCCTACACACCACCACTGGCAGGACCACTTTTACAAAACATGTGATGCTGAGATAAGCGCAGACTTACCGCTCGCCTGTTTTACGGTGGTTCTCAGGAGACCTGCATGAATCTCTGGCAACAGAATTACGACCCGGCCGGGAATATCTGGCTATCCAGTCTGATCGCTTCACTGCCGATCCTGTTTTTCTTTTTCGCGCTCATAAAGCTCAAATTAAAAGGCTATGTTGCTGCGAGCTGGACCGTGGCTATCGCCCTGGCGGTCGCGTTGCTGTTCTACGATATGCCGCTGGATCACGCCCTCGCCTCTGTGGTGTATGGTTTCTTCTATGGCCTGTGGCCTATCGCCTGGATCATTATCGCTGCGGTATTTGTCTATAAAATCTCGGTGAAAACCGGGCAGTTCGACATTATCCGCTCGTCGATTCTCTCCATTACCCCGGACCAGCGCCTGCAAATGCTGATTGTCGGTTTCTCATTCGGTGCGTTCCTCGAAGGGGCGGCCGGGTTTGGCGCACCGGTAGCGATCACGGCGGCACTGTTGGTCGGGCTCGGTTTTAATCCACTGTATGCCGCCGGTTTATGTTTGATCGTCAATACCGCACCGGTCGCTTTCGGCGCAATGGGCATTCCGATTCTGGTTGCCGGGCAAGTCACCGGGCTGGACAGCTTTGAAATTGGCCAGATGGTAGGTCGCCAGTTGCCGTTCCTGACCATTATTGTGCTGTTCTGGATCATGGCGATTATGGACGGCTGGCGCGGCGTGAAAGAGACCTGGCCTGCGGTGATTGTGGCCGGGGGTTCGTTTGCCATTGCCCAGTATTTGAGTTCAAACTTTATCGGCCCGGAGCTGCCAGACATTATCTCGTCGCTGGTGTCACTGGTCTGTCTGACACTGTTCCTCAAGCGCTGGAAGCCGGTACGTATTTTCCGCTTTGGCGATATGGGCGCCTCGCAGGTCGATCTCAATCTGCAACGCACCCACTACAGCGGCGGGCAGATCCTGCGTGCCTGGTCGCCATTCCTGTTTCTGACCGCCACCGTTACGTTGTGGAGCGTTCCACCGTTTAAGGCCATGTTCGCCCCTGGCGGTGCGCTGTATGACTGGGTGTTCACCGTTTCCGTACCGCACCTGGATAAGCTGGTCGCTCGTATGCCGCCGGTGGTCAGCGCAGCCACGCCTTACGCTGCCATCTATAAATTTGACTGGTTCTCAGCGACCGGCACGGCCATTTTGTTTGCCGCTATCCTGTCGATTATCTGGCTGCGCATGAAGCCAAAAGATGCGATCAGCACCTTTACCAGCACATTGCGCGATCTGGCGTTGCCGATTTACTCCATCGGAATGGTGCTGGCCTTTGCCTTTATTTCCAACTATTCCGGGCTCTCTTCAACGCTGGCATTAGCGCTGGCACATACCGGTAACGCCTTTACCTTCTTCTCGCCGTTCCTTGGCTGGTTGGGGGTATTCCTTACTGGTTCGGATACCTCGTCGAACGCGTTGTTTGCCGCCTTGCAGGCCACCGCTGCTCAACAGATTGGGGTGTCAGATGTGCTGATGGTGGCGGCAAACACCACCGGCGGCGTCACCGGGAAAATGATTTCACCGCAATCCATCGCCATTGCCTGTGCGGCCGTTGGCCTGGTGGGGAAAGAGTCCGATCTGTTCCGCTTTACCGTTAAACACAGCCTGATTTTCACTTGTATGGTCGGTCTTATTACGACACTTCAGGCCTATGTGCTGACCTGGATGATCCCATGAAAGTGTTACCCAGACGCCTGACGGACGAGGTTGTTGACCGTGTGCGGGCGCTGATTGCAGAGCAGCAACTGGAAGCGGGCATGAAATTGCCCGCTGAGCGCCAGCTTGCCGTACAGCTTGGCGTATCGCGCAATTCATTGCGTGAAGCATTGTCGCGGCTGGTGAGCGAAGGCGTGTTGCTGAGCCGCCGCGGCGGCGGCACCTTTGTGCGCTGGCAGCACGATGAGTGGTCCGAACAAAACATTGTGCAGCCGTTAAAGACGCTGCTGAATGACGATCCGGACTACAGCTTCGATATTCTTGAAGCGCGCCACGCCATCGAAGCCAGCACGGCCTGGCATGCGGCGATGCGTGCGACGGAAGCAGACAAAGAGAAAATTGTCCTGTGCTTTGACGCCACGCAATCCGACGATCCGGATCTGGCGTCACAAGCGGATGTGCGCTTCCATCTTGCCATCGCGGAAGCGTCGCATAATGTGGTGTTGCTCCAGACGATGCGGGGCTTTTTCGATCTGCTGCAATCCTCCGTGAAGCAGAGCCGCCAGCGTATGTACCTGGTTCCCCCCGTTTTTTCGCAGCTTACCGAACAGCACCAGGCGGTGATGAACGCCATTCTTGCCGGAGACGCCGAGGGCGCGCGTCAGGCGATGATGGCCCATCTTGGTTTTGTGCACACCACCATTCGCCAGTTCGATGAAGATCAGGCCCGGCAGGCGCGGATCACCCGCCTGCCGGACGAACAGCATATTCACTCCAGGGAGAAAAAAGCATGATTATTTCCGCAGCCAGCGACTACCGCGCGGCAGCACAGCGCATTCTGCCGCCGTTCCTGTTTCACTATATCGACGGCGGCGCGTATGCCGAATATACCCTGCGCCGCAACGTTGAAGATTTATCCCAGGTCGCGCTGCGCCAGCGGGTGCTGAAAAATATGTCTGATCTCAGCCTCGACACCACGCTGTTTAACGAAAAACTCTCGATGCCTGTGGCGCTGGCGCCGGTCGGATTATGCGGTATGTATGCGCGACGTGGCGAAGTACAGGCCGCAGGCGCAGCCGATGCGAAAGGCATACCTTTTACCCTGTCGACGGTGTCCGTCTGCCCAATTGAAGAAGTTGCGCCCACCCTGAAACGGCCAATGTGGTTCCAGCTCTATGTCCTGCGCGATCGCGGCTTTATGCGTAATGCGCTGGAGCGTGCCAAAGCGGCGGGTTGCTCCACGCTGGTGTTCACCGTCGATATGCCGACGCCAGGCGCACGTTACCGTGATGCGCACTCCGGCATGAGCGGCCCGAATGCCGCGCTGCGCCGTTACTGGCAGGCCGTAACGCACCCGCAATGGGCGTGGGATGTCGGCATGAACGGGCGTCCTCACGATTTGGGCAACATCTCAACTTACCTTGGCAAACCAACCGGCCTGGAAGACTACATTGGCTGGCTGGCAAAAAACTTCGATCCCTCGATTTCATGGAAAGACCTGGAGTGGATCCGCGAATTCTGGGACGGCCCGATGGTGATCAAAGGGATCCTGGATGCAGAAGACGCCCGCGATGCGGTGCGCTTTGGCGCCGATGGCATTGTGGTCTCCAACCACGGCGGCCGCCAGCTCGACGGGGTACTCTCATCCGCTCGTGCGTTACCGGCTATCGCCGATGCGGTCAAAGGGGACATCGCGATTCTCGCCGACAGCGGCATCCGCAACGGTCTGGATGTCGTGCGCATGATTGCGCTCGGTGCTGACACCGTACTGCTGGGCCGCGCGTATCTCTACGCACTGGCAACGCACGGACGCCAGGGGGTGGCAAATCTGCTGGATTTAATTGAGAAAGAGATGAAAGTGGCGATGACGTTAACCGGCGCGAGATCGATTAGCGAAATCAGCAAAGATTCGCTGGTGCAGGAGCTGAGTCAGTTGCCCGCTGCGCTGGCGCTGCTGGCACATGGGGATGCGGCATAACCCTCACCCCGGCCCTCTCCCTGTAAGGGAGAGGGGGAAAACCCGCACTTCCCTTTGGGGAGTGAAAGTGAAAAACCACACCTGCCTGTCCCCTCTCCCCTGTGGGGAGAGGGTTAGGGGGAAAACCTGCACTTCCCTTTGGGGAGTGAAAGTGAAAAACCGCACCTGCCTGTCCCCTCTCCCCTGTGGGGAGAGGGTTAGGGGGAAAACCTGCACTTCCCTTTGGGGAGTGAAAGTGAAAAACCGCACCTGCCTGTCCCCTCTCCCCTGTGGGGAGAGGGTTAGGGTGAGGGGAAAAATCTGCTATTCTGCCCCGCGTTATCATCAGGGGCAGCATTATGTTAAACATCGTTTTATTCGAACCAGAAATCCCACCGAATACCGGGAATATCATCCGCCTGTGCGCCAATACTGGCTTTAGTCTGCATATCATCGAACCGATGGGTTTTACCTGGGATGATAAGCGCCTGCGCCGCGCCGGGCTGGATTACCATGAGTTCGCCGCCGTGAAACGCCACCATGATTACGCCGCCTTTGTTGCCGCAGAGCAGCCGCAGCGCCTGTTCGCGCTGACCACCAAAGGTACGCCAGCGCACAGTGCTGTGAGCTATCAGGACGGGGATTTTCTGATGTTTGGTCCGGAAACCCGCGGACTGCCGGCAACCATTCTTGATGCGTTGCCAGCAGAGCAAAAAATCCGCATTCCAATGATGCCAGACAGCCGCAGTATGAACCTGTCAAACGCCGTGTCGGTGGTGGTGTATGAAGCCTGGCGCCAGTTAGGTTACCCAGGGGCAATACTGCGCAGTTGAAAGGTTAGCGTGTCGGGTGGCGGGTATTAATCGGAAACATGAGTAACACTTTTCTGGCGTTATTGGCGAAGGCAGATTGAACACAGACAGCGCGGAAAACCGGAGCGTACACGCAGTACGTGAGGATTTTGAGCACTGCCCTGGTTCAGGCTGACGAGTAAAATAGCCAGAAAATTAAATACCATCTCCGTATTCGAAACCGTGGTTTATCCCGTTGAAATGCTGATCCATATCCATCGACGGCTTTTCACTCTCCGGTTTACCCACAATGCGCGCCGGAACGCCTGCGGCGGTGGTGTGCGGCGGTACGGGTTGCAACACCACGGAACCTGCGCCGATTTTCGCACCACGACCGACTTCGATATTGCCGAGGATTTTCGCGCCTGCGCCAATCATCACACCTTCGCGGATCTTCGGATGACGGTCGCCGGACGTTTTCCCGGTCCCGCCAAGGGTCACCGATTGCAAAATCGACACATCATCTTCGATGACGGCGGTTTCACCCACCACAATGCCGGTCGCATGGTCGAGCATAATGCCGCGGCCGATTTTCGCCGCCGGATGAATGTCCACCTGGAAGCTCACCGACACCTGGTTTTGCAGGAAAATCGCCAGCGCGCGACGCCCCTGCAGCCACAGCCAGTGACCAATACGGTACGCTTGCAGCGCGTGAAAACCTTTCAGATAGAGCAGCGGCGTGGAGTACTTATCTACCGCCGGATCGCGGGTTCGCACGGCCTGAATATCGCAAGCGGCGGAAGCAATCATTTCCGGATCTGCGGCATAAGCTTCTTCCACCACTTCGCGAATAGCGATCGCCGGCATAATCGGCGATGCCAGCTTGTTCGCCAGCATATAGCTCAGCGCACTGCCCAGGTTTTCGTGCTTGAGTAATGTCGCATGATAAAAACTGGCCAGCATGGGCTCACAGTCCGCCAGCGCCCGGGCTTCGGCTTTGATATTGTTCCAGACCAGATCCAGTTCTTCACACGCCATTGCTTACTCCAGAATATCTGCGTTTCAATACACAACATCATCCAGAATGCCCCGGGACAGCCAATCTGAGCGGCCCCGGCAGCTTACGTGAGTAAGCAACTGGGGATGCACAGGCGCAGCCAACAAGGAGGCAGCCGGAAAGATAATGTGTATTTAGTGATTGCTGCGTTCGTCTTTACGCGCACGACCTAATAGCGTCAATGCTGCCTCGCGCGCATTTTTTCCGCAATACAATACCTGATAAATTTCCTCGGTTATTGGCATTTCAACGCCAAACCGGTGCGCCAGCGCGCGCACTTCTTTGGTATTACGGTAACCTTCAACAACCTGACCAATCTTGTCCTGGGCGCTTTGCACGTCCATTCCCTGGCCAAGCATCATGCCAAAACGGCGGTTACGCGACTGGTTATCGGTGCAGGTCAGCACCAGATCACCTAAACCAGCCATGCCCATAAAGGTTGCCGGATCGGCGCCCAGCGCAGCACCAAGGCGTGACATTTCCGTCAGACCGCGGGTAATCAGCGCAGTACGGGCATTCGCGCCAAAGCCGATGCCATCAGACATGCCCGCGCCAATCGCAATCACGTTTTTCACGGCACCGCCAAGCTGCACGCCAATGAAGTCCGGGTTGCTGTAAACGCGAAAACTTTTGCCGCAGTGCAAAAGCTGCTGGAGGTCGTCGGCAAACTGCGGGTCGGTCGATGCCAGAGAAATCGCCGTGGGCAACCCTGCCGCCAGCTCTTTCGCAAAGGTCGGGCCGGAGATCACCGCCAACGGAATATCCGGGCCTAAGACGTCGCGCGCGACATCTTCTAACAGACGCCCCGTTTCCGCCTCCAGGCCTTTTGTCGCCCAGACAATGCGCGCATCATGGCGCATCAGCGGTTTGATCTGCGCCAGCACCTCGCCAAAGACATGGCTTGGCACCACCACCAGAATATTGCGGCTGGCGGCGAGCGCACGCGTAAGGTCGCTTTCTAATTGCAGGGTGTCAGGGAAAGGCACATCGGGGAGAAACGCGGCATTGCAGCGATCGTGCTGCAGGGTCGCGATATGTTTCGGGTCATGGCCCCAGAGCACAACCTGGTGGCCGTTTCTTGCCAGTGTGATGGCAAGAGCGGTGCCGTAAGATCCGGCACCGATCACAGTCATTGCAGCATTAAGTGCGTTCATCAGGCATCCTGATGTTGTTCAGCACCTTCGCCAGTCTGCTGTTGCAGGTAGTTCATGAACAGCGCATCAAAGTTAACTGGCGCAAGGTTCAGTTGCGGGAAAGTACCGCGGGACACCAGGCTGGTGATGCACTCACGCGCATACGGGAACAGGATGTTCGGGCAGTATGCACCAAGGCAATGCGCCATCTGGGTACCTTCGATACCGTCGATGGAGAAGATACCGCCCTGCTGTACTTCACACAGGAAGCCAGTCTCTTCGCCCAGGGAAGCGGTTACGGTAACGCGCAGAACCACTTCATAAACGCCTTCCGCCAGTTGAGTAGAGGCGGTGTCGAGGTCCAGTTTCACTTCCGGCTGCCACTCTTTCTGGAAGATGTGCGGCGCGTTCGGCGCTTCGAAAGAGATATCTTTCGTATAAATACGCTGAATCTGGAAAGTCATTTCGGTGTTGTTTTGTTCGGACATGAGTGAATAACCCTTTAGTGTTGTAGTGCTTTAAGGCATTAACGCAACAGCGGATCCAGCCCGCCACGCGCGTCCAGCGCATATAAATCGTCACAGCCGCCAATGTGCTGCGCATCGATAAAAATCTGCGGAACCGTTGTACGGCCACTACGTTGAATCATCTCTTCACGTTTTACCGCGTCGCCGTCAATCGGCAACTCAGCAAAAGTCACGCCTTTGCTGCTCAGAAGCGCTTTCGCACGGTGGCAAAACGGGCAGGTTGCTTTCGTGTAGATCTCAATATTGGCCATAACTCTTCTCCAGCTTTGACCCCGCGGGAGCTCTCCCGCCGGGCAAATTATTTACCGCGAACTAACGGCAGGTTCTCTCCGATCCAACCAGAGATACCGTCTTTCAGTACGTAGACTTTCTCGAAGCCTGCGTTCGTCAGCGCATTTGCTGGCGCCTGCGCCTGCATGCCGGTGCCATCAACCACGATAACCGGCGCGCTTTTATGTTTCTCAAGCTCACCTACATTATTGGCTTTGATCTCGTTTGGCAGCAAATTCACGGAACCTGCAATGTGACCTTTACGGAAATCATCACGCTGGCGCAGATCCACCACCACGGCATCTTCTTTATTGATAAGACGCGTGGCTTCGCCGCGAGAAATCACTTTCACTTTAGACGCGATGCCTTTGAAAGTGGTGAACAGCACTGCCCCGAGTAACGCGACCCAGGCGATACACAGTATGGGGTTGCGGCTGATAAATTGCATAATTTCTTGCATCTGGGGTAACGACTCCCGACTGAGTGATAAAAAAACCAGGAAAGGAGTATACCTGCGCAGTGTGGCAAATACAGCCAGCGAGCGCGATGGAATGCATTTTCTGCGGAGTGTTACGAAAAAAATGAGTAAAGGCGGTGAAAACAGGCGTCGGCGCAGGCGCTTTTTTTGATCTTCTGAGGCTATTTGATCGATTCAGCTGTAGTAAAATTACGCAAAATTTTTTTGTCTTTGAGCATGAGGTTGTCGCAATGTCGGTTTCTAAAAAACCTATGGTACTGGTGATTCTGGATGGCTACGGCTACCGTGAAGACCAGCAGGATAACGCTATTTTCAACGCAAAGACCCCGGTGATGGATCAACTGTGGGCAAACCGTCCTCATACCCTGATTGACGCATCCGGTCTCGAAGTCGGCCTGCCGGATCGCCAGATGGGCAACTCCGAAGTCGGCCACGTTAACCTGGGCGCTGGTCGTATTGTTTATCAGGACCTGACCCGTCTGGATGTGGAAATCAAAGAACGCACCTTCTTCAGCAACCCGGTGCTGTCCGGCGCGGTGGACAAAGCCGTTGCCGCTGGCAAAGCAGTGCACATCATGGGCCTGCTCTCTGCGGGCGGCGTGCACAGCCATGAAGACCATATCATGGCGATGGTGGAACTGGCGGCGGAACGCGGCGCAGAAAAAATCTACCTGCACGCTTTCCTCGACGGACGTGATACCCCGCCGCGCAGCGCTGAGTCTTCACTGAAAAAATTCGAAGACAAATTCGCCGCACTTGGTAAAGGCCGCGTAGCCTCTATTATCGGTCGTTATTTCGCTATGGACCGCGATAACCGCTGGGATCGCGTTGAGCAAGCTTACGACCTGATGACGCAGGCCAAAGGCGAGTTCACTGTCGATAGCGCCGTTGCCGGTTTGCAGGCAGCCTATGCGCGCGATGAAAACGACGAATTCGTGAAAGCCACCGTAATCCGCGCGGCAGGTCAGCCGGACGCCGCCATGCAAGATGGCGATGCGCTGATTTTCATGAACTTCCGTGCCGACCGCGCGCGCGAAATTACCCGTGCGTTCGTTAATGCGGACTTTGACGGTTTTGCGCGTAAGAAAGTGGTTAAGCTGGGCGATTTCGTCATGCTGACTGAATATGCCGCCGACATCAAAACAGCGGTTGCTTACCCGCCAGCCTCTCTGGCGAATACGCTCGGCGAATGGATGGCGAAGAAAAACAGAACCCAGCTGCGTATTTCCGAAACGGAAAAATACGCACATGTGACGTTCTTCTTTAACGGTGGCGTTGAAGAGCCGTTCCCGGGCGAAGATCGTATCCTGATCAACTCCCCGAAAGTGGCAACTTACGATCTGCAGCCGGAAATGAGCTCTGCGGAATTGACCGAAAAACTGGTTGCTGCCATCACCAGTGGCAAATACGACACCATTATTTGTAACTACCCGAATGGCGACATGGTCGGTCATACCGGCGTGTTTGATGCAGCAGTTGCCGCCGTCGAAGCGCTGGATCACTGCGTTGAGCAGGTCGTCAAAGCGGTTGAATCCGCGGGGGGCCAGTTACTGATCACCGCAGACCACGGCAACGCTGAACAGATGCGCGACCCGTCAACCGGTCAGGCGCACACTGCGCACACCAACCTGCCGGTGCCGCTGATCTACGTTGGCGACAAAGCCGTGAACGCCATCGCAGGCGGCAAACTCTCTGATATCGCGCCGACCATGCTGACGCTGATGGGAGAGGAAATCCCGCAAGAGATGACTGGTAAGCCGCTGTTCATCGTGGAATAATCGCTCCCCATGAGGGGAAAGGCGATTTTTTCAATTACATGGGGCGGGCTCCGTCCCCTGCTCTGCGCCAGCGCACTCTGCGCTGGCGCATTGCTGTGCGCCGTATCCGCCCACGCGGATGACCGCGACCAGCTCAAATCTATTCAGGCCGATATTGCCGAGAAAGAGCGTGCAGTACGCCAGCAACAGCAGCAACGTTCCGGTCTTCTCGCCCAGCTAAAGGCGCAAGAACAGGCGATTTCCGCCGCCGCACGTCAGCTACACGAAACGCAAAACACCCTCGCCCAGCTCAATAAACAAATTGATGAGATGAATGCGTCAATTGCCAAACTGGAACGCCAGCGCGCGACCCAGGAGCGTAATCTTGCCGCACAACTCGATGCCGCGTTCCGTCAGGGTGAACATTCGGGCATTCAACTGATTTTAAGTGGTGAAGAGGGCCAGCGCGGTCAGCGTTTGCAGGCCTATTTCGGCTATCTTAACCAGGCGCGACAGGAAACTATCGCCCAGTTGAAGCAGACCCGCGAAGAGGTCGCAGCGCAAAAAGCGGAACTGGAAGAAAAACAGAGCCAGCAACAGACGCTGCTGTATGAGCAAAAAGCCCAGCAGGCGAAGCTGGAGCAGGCACGCAGTGAGCGGCAAAAAACCCTGAATGGCCTTGAATCATCTATTCAGGAAGGCCAGCAGCAACTGAGCGAAATGCGCGCCAACGAATCACGTTTGCGCGACCGTCTGGCCCGTGCGGAAGCGGCAGCAAAAGCCCGCGCCGAGCGTGAAGCCCGTGAAGCGCAGGCCGTACGGGACCGTCAGAAAGACGCCAGCCGCAAAGGCACAACCTACAAACCCACCGAAAGCGAACGTTCGCTGATGTCCCGCACCGGAGGGCTTGGCTCACCGTCAGGCCAGGCTGTCTGGCCTGTTCGCGGCCCATTACTGCATCGCTATGGCGAACAGTTGCAGGGTGAGCTACGTTGGAAAGGGATTGTTATCGGTGCGTCTGAAGGCAGCGAAGTCAAAGCGGTTGCCGATGGCCGCGTTATTCTTGCCGACTGGCTGCAAGGCTACGGTCTGGTGGTGGTGGTTGAGCACGGGAAAGGCGATATGAGCCTGTATGGCTACAACCAGAGTGCACTGGTCAGCGTGGGAACGCAGGTGCGCGCAGGCCAACCAATAGCACTCGTTGGCAGTAGTGGCGGTCAGGGCCGACCGTCACTCTATTTCGAAATTCGCCGTCAGGGTCAGGCGGTCAATCCACAACCGTGGTTGGGAAGATAAGTTTTGCTTCAATTTCGTCGTCTTTTTCTCGCGCTTACTAGCGTGCTGGCATTTTCTTCACCGGTTATCGCCGGAAAACTGGCCATCGTTATTGACGATTTTGGCTATCGCCCGCAGACGGAAAACCAGGTGCTGGCTATGCCGTCCGCCGTCTCTGTCGCGGTTCTGCCCAATGCAACACATGCACGGGAAATGGCGACCAAAGCCCATAACAGCGGTCATGAAGTGTTGATCCATCTGCCCATGGCGCCCCTCAGTAAGCAACCGCTGGAAAAGGACACCCTGCGCCCGGACATGAGCAGTGCGGAAATAGAACGAATCATCAGCGATGCGGTCAGCAAAGTCCCTTACGCCGTCGGGTTGAATAACCATATGGGCAGCGCGATGACCTCCAGCCTGTTTGGCATGCAAAAGGTGATGCAGGCGCTGGAGCGTTATAACCTCTATTTTCTTGACAGCATGACCATCGGTAACAGCCAGGCGGTGCGCGCCGCGTCCGGCACCGGCGTTAAAGTGATTAAGCGCAAGGTGTTCCTCGACGATACGCAAAATGAGGGCGATATCCGCCGCCAGTTTGAAAGAGCCGTCGAACTGGCGCGCCGCAACGGTTCCGCTATCGCGATTGGGCATCCACACCCGACGACCGTTCGCGTATTGCAGCAGGTTATCTACGCGCTGCCTGCGGATATTACGCTGGTGCGCCCGAGCAGCCTGCTGAACGAACCGCAAACCGATACCTCAACGCCCGGTGGCGTGATACCTCAGCCGCCGCGTAACCCCTTCCGTGGTGTGAAACTCTGTAAAGCGAAGCAGAAACCTGCACCGGTTTACGCCACCCGTTTCTTTAACGTGGTGAGTGAAAGTGTTGGTGAGAATACGCTGGTTCGTTATTTCAGGAACCAGTGGCAAGGGTGGAAGACGCCCCGCGCTTAAACCACCCGTTTGTTATGTTCTTTTGTCCTCGCGGAGGATTTTTCCTCCGCATGGGCATACCAGGCTTTAAAATATTTCATAAAGCTGTAGAGCGTGGCATATAGCCCGGTCGCCGCGCCAACCTTACCCTCGCGCCACGCCCCACTGAACACATACCATTTAAAAAACGCGCCAATCGCGCTAATGATCCCACGGGTGATGGATGGCCTGACAGGATTGTATTTCACCAGCCGTGTCGTGTAGCCATTGAGCTTATTAAACATCTCATGCAGGGTATAAAACGTATCGTGACGCACCCGGCCGGGCATTTTCGCGCAGGTGAGCGCGCCGACCACCTGATCATCCACCGGGCGATCGTTAAACCGCGCACACTGGCGATTAAATAAGCGCACCGGGAAATCTGGTGAAGAGATGGGATACAAGGTACGAACTTCCTGCCCCAACACGTACCAGTAGCGTGGTAAACGCCAGGCATGATCGCGCAACGGCTCATGACCTGCTTTAAGCTTCAGAATAAAATCGACCACCCGATCATCGAGGATCTCATCACTGTCCATACATAGCACCCAGTCGTGAGCCGCAAGTCGGATTGCATAATTCATCTGCTGACCATGCATGTCATAGGGACGCTGATGGACGTTAACACCATAATCCCGGCAAATATCGAGCGTCGCGTCCGTACTGCCGGAATCAACTACCACGAAATCATCCGCCACAATAATGAGCGGCGGCAACACTTCCCGTAATAGTCGCGCTGAATTGTATGTCAGCAGGCATACCGATACTTTGAACATAAGGAAGACCACACATCAAAGTTAAACCGTTGCTCAACAGGTTAATCGCCTTGACGTAAACGGGTAGGGAAATTGTGCGGTTAAACGAAATAAAAATTGGGGAATGTGAGGATAGTTGTAAAAAAGGGCGCCTGCCAGCGCCCTTTTTTTGTTAGTTCCAGCTCAGGATAACCTTGCCGGAATGCCCCGAGCGCATCGCGTCGAAGCCCTGCTGGAAGTCATCAATGCTGAAACGGTGGGTGATGATCGGCGAGAGATCCAGACCAGACTGGATCAGCGCCGCCATCTTATACCAGGTTTCAAACATCTCACGGCCATAAATACCTTTAATAAACAGGCCTTTGAAGATGACTTTATTCCAGTCGATAGACATATCCGACGGGGGAATGCCCAGCATAGCAATGCGACCGCCGTGGTTCATGGTGTCGAGCATCGTGCGGAATGCCGGCGGCGCACCGGACATCTCAAGGCCCACATCGAAGCCTTCCGTCATGCCCAGCTCTGCCATCACATCCGTCAGGCTCTCTTTGGCAACGTTTACCGCACGGGTCACACCCATTTTCCTTGCCAGCTCAAGGCGATACTCGTTCACGTCGGTGATCACAACATGGCGTGCGCCAACGTGTTTTGCCACCGCCGCAGCCATAATACCGATCGGCCCTGCGCCGGAAACCAGTACATCTTCGCCCACCAGATCGAAGGAGAGCGCCGTGTGCACCGCATTGCCGAACGGGTCGAAAATCGACGCCAAATCGTCGGAGATATTGTCCGGGATTTTGAACGCGTTAAACGCCGGGATCACCAAATATTCTGCGAAACACCCCGGACGGTTAACGCCAACGCCGACGGTATTGCGGCACAGGTGCGTACGGCCAGCGCGGCAGTTACGGCAGTGCCCACAGGTGATATGACCTTCGCCGGAAACGCGATCGCCAATCTTGAAGCCTTTCACTTCCTGACCAATGCCGACCACTTCACCCACATATTCATGGCCAACAACCATCGGTACCGGAATGGTTTTTTTCGACCAGTCGTCCCAGTTGTAGATGTGCACATCAGTCCCGCAAATCGCGGTTTTGCGAATTTTAATCAGCAGATCGTTATGCCCGACTTCCGGCTCCGGTACGTCGGTCATCCAGATGCCTTCTTCCGCTTTCAGTTTGGATAACGCTTTCATCGTAGTCCTCAGGCAATCACACCCAGTTGTTTACCAATGCGGATAAACGCAGCCACCGCACGCTCAATTTGCTCCGGGCTATGCGCCGCAGACATCTGCGTGCGGATACGCGCCTGGCCTTTTGGCACCACCGGGTAGAAGAAACCGGTGACGTAAATGCCCTCTTTTTGCAGCTCGCGAGCAAACTCTTGTGCCACCACGGCATCGCCCAACATCACCGGGATAATGGCGTGATCGGCACCCGCCAGCGTAAAGCCTGCGGCGGTCATTTTTTCGCGGAACAGACGCGCGTTAGCCCACAGGCGATCGCGCAGTTCTGCGCCAGAAGCCAGCATCTCCAGCACTTTAATGGACGCAGCGACAATCGCCGGCGCCAGCGAGTTGGAGAACAGATAAGGGCGCGAACGCTGGCGCAGCCACTCCACCACCTCTTTACGCGCCGCGGTATAACCGCCGGATGCGCCGCCCAGCGCCTTGCCCAGCGTACCGGTAATGATGTCGACACGGCCCATCACGTCGCAGTACTCATGCGTACCGCGCCCATTTGCGCCAACAAAACCCACCGCGTGGGAATCATCCACCATCACCAGCGCATCGTATTTATCCGCCAGATCGCACACGCCTTTCAGGTTGGCAATCACACCATCCATGGAGAACACGCCGTCGGTCGCAATCAGCACATGACGTGCGCCCGCTTCGCGCGCTTCTTTCAGACGCGCTTCCAGCTCCTGCATGTCGTTATTGGCATAACGGTAGCGTTTGGCCTTGCACAGACGTACGCCGTCGATGATTGAAGCATGGTTCAGGGCGTCAGAGATAATGGCGTCTTCCGCGCCGAGCAGGGTTTCAAACAACCCGCCGTTGGCGTCGAAACAGGAGGAGTACAGGATGGCGTCTTCCATACCGAGGAATTCGGCCAGCTTCTGCTCCAGCGCTTTGTGGCTATCCTGAGTGCCGCAAATAAAACGTACCGAGGCCATACCGAAACCGTGGCTGTCCATACCGGCCTTCGCTGCGGCAATCAGATCGGGGTGGTTAGCCAGACCGAGGTAGTTATTGGCGCAGAAGTTGATGACATGGCTACCATTCGCCACAGTGATGTCGGCCTGCTGCGCCGATGTAATAATGCGTTCTTCTTTAAACAGACCTTCCGCCCGTGCGGTTTCCAGGTCGTTCGTTAACTGCTGATAAAAATCCCCACGCATCGCAATTCTCCAGACAGGGCAAATTTCGGCACATATTACCCAAAGCTATACGGTGATACGAGATGACACATCATCCATTATCGATTTTGTAGCATAAATCACGCATAGCCGCGCAGTTGTCCGGTGAATGGCTGAAGGGTCGGCAATGTGATGGTATGATAAGTACTATTCGTGTCTGAGATTGTCTCAGCGCTTCATTTTCAAAGGTACAGTTATGATCATCGTTACCGGCGGCGCGGGTTTTATCGGCAGCAATATCGTTAAGGCCCTGAATGATAAAGGCATCACTGATATTCTGGTGGTGGATAACCTGAAAGACGGCACCAAATTCGTCAATCTCGTCGACCTGCACATTGCCGACTACATGGATAAAGAAGACTTTCTGATCCAGATTATGTCTGGCGAAGAGTTCGGCGACATTGAAGCGGTGTTCCACGAAGGTGCATGTTCCTCCACCACGGAGTGGGACGGCAAGTACATGATGGACAACAACTATCAGTACTCCAAAGAACTGCTGCACTACTGCCTGGAACGCGAAATTCCGTTCCTGTACGCGTCTTCTGCCGCGACTTATGGCGGCCGTACATCTGACTTTATCGAATCCCGTGAATATGAGAAGCCGCTCAACGTCTACGGCTATTCAAAGCTGCTGTTCGATGAGTACGTGCGCGCTATCCTGCCAGAAGCAGACTCGCAGATCGTCGGCTTCCGCTACTTCAACGTCTATGGCCCGCGTGAAGGCCACAAAGGCAGCATGGCGAGTGTGGCTTTCCACCTCAACACCCAACTGAACAATGGCGAAAGCCCGAAACTGTTTGAAGGCAGTGATAACTTTAAACGTGACTTCGTCTATGTGGGTGATGTTGCGGCAGTGAACCTGTGGTTTTTGGAAAATGGCGTTTCCGGCATTTTCAACCTCGGCACCGGGCGTGCGGAGTCCTTCCAGGCCGTTGCCGACGCCACGCTGGCCTTCCACAAAAAAGGCAGCATCGAATACATTCCATTCCCGGACAAACTGAAAGGCCGCTACCAGGCGTTTACTCAGGCTGACCTGAGCAACCTGCGCGCAGCAGGCTACGATAAGCCGTTCAAAACCGTCGCCGAAGGCGTAACCGAATACATGGAATGGCTGAACCGCGACGCGTAAGTATGAAAATTCTGGTGATTGGCCCGTCATGGGTGGGCGACATGATGATGTCGCAGAGTCTCTATCGCACGCTCAAAGCGCGCTTTCCCCAGGCAGTAATTGACGTGATGGCACCCGCGTGGTGCCGTCCGCTTTTATCACGTATGCCGGAAGTGAATGAAGCGATCCCCATGCCGCTGGGGCATGGCGCGCTGGAAATTGGCGCCCGTCGTAAGCTAGGTCATAGCCTGCGCGAGCGTCGATACGATCGCGCTTACGTATTGCCGAATTCCTTTAAATCCGCGCTGGTGCCTTTTTTTGCCGCGATCCCGCACCGCACTGGCTGGCGCGGTGAAATGCGTTACGGCCTGCTCAACGATGCTCGCGTACTGGACAAGCAAGCCTGGCCGCTGATGGTTGAACGGTATGTCGCGCTGGCCTACGACAAAGGGGTCATGCGCTCGGCAAAAGATCTGCCGCAACCGCTGCTGTGGCCGCAGTTGCAGGTCAACGACGGTGAGAAGTCGCAAGTGTGCGCGGTCTTCAATATTTCCGCTGAACGCCCAATCATTGGTTTTTGCCCCGGCGCAGAATTTGGCCCCGCCAAGCGCTGGCCGCATTATCACTATGCTGAACTGGCGAAACAGCTGATTGATGAAGGCTATCAGGTCGTCCTGTTCGGCTCGGCAAAAGATCACGAAGCCGGTAATGAGATCCTCGCCGCCCTGAGCATGGAACAGCAGGCATGGTGCCGTAATCTGGCAGGAGAAACCCAGCTGGAACAAGCGGTTGTGCTGATTGCCGCCTGTAAAGCAGTGGTCAGTAACGACTCCGGGCTGATGCATGTCGCCGCCGCGCTCAATCGCCCGCTGGTGGCGCTATATGGCCCAAGCAGCCCGGATTTCACACCGCCGCTGTCGCACAAAGCGCGGGTGATCCGCCTGATTTCGGGCTATCACAAGGTACGTAAAGGCGATGCCGCGGAAGGTTATCACCAGAGCCTTATCGATATTACGCCGCAGCGCGTACTGGAAGAGTTGAATAGCCTGTTGCTGGATGCGGAAGGATAACCAATGCGGGTACTGATCGTTAAAACCTCCTCAATGGGAGACGTGCTGCATACTCTGCCCGCGCTGACCGATGCCCTGCAAGCGATACCGGACATTCGTTTCGATTGGGTAGTGGAAGAGGGTTTTGCCCAAATCCCCACCTGGCATACTGCCGTTGAACGGGTGATCCCGGTGGCGATCCGCCGCTGGCGCAAAGCCTGGTTTTCCGCCCCGGTCAAAGCGGAGCGCAAAGCGTTTCGCGACGCCGTGCAATTGCAGCACTATGACGCGATCATTGACGCCCAGGGGCTGGTTAAAAGCGCCGCCCTGGTGACAAGGCTGGCGCGCGGCGTGAAACACGGCATGGACTGGCAAACCGCGCGTGAGCCGCTGGCAAGCCTGTTCTACAATCGCCGCCATCATATTGCCAGGCAGCAGCACGCGGTGGAACGCACCCGTGAGCTGTTTGCGAAAAGCCTCGGTTACAGCAAACCGCAAACGCAGGGCGATTACGCAATTGCGCAGCATTTTGCCGTCGGGAACGCCGCCAGATCGCCTTACGCTGTCTTTTTACACGCCACAACCCGCGACGATAAACACTGGCCGGAAACCCACTGGCGGGCCCTGCTTTCCTTGCTTGCCGGCAGCGGGTTGCGCATTAAATTACCCTGGGGCGCTCCCCATGAAGAAGCGCGAGCCAAACGGCTGGCCGAAGGTCTGGACTTTGTTGAGGTCCTGCCGCGCATGAGCCTTGAAAATGTGGCGAGAGAGCTCGCAGGAGCACGGTTTGTGGTATCGGTGGATACAGGGTTAAGCCATCTTACGGCAGCGCTGGATCGGCCCAACCTGACGCTGTACGGCCCTACTGATCCGGGGTTGATTGGTGGTTATGGTAAAAACCAACATACTGTTTTGCCTGACAGCGGGAACGCGACGGAGAACATTCCGGCAGAGAAAGTTTTCGCCTTGATTAAGACACAGGTATCAGATTAATGGGTTCACTCTTTAAACAAATATACCGATACACGCGTCCACGAACCTTCCGGCATAACGAAAGTCTCTGGCCATATACTCAAATTGAAAGAGCGGACACCGGTGAAATTGCGCGTTTGCGCTACAAAGGGCGCGAGGTGGCGATTGAGAACCTCAGCGCGCTTAAAGACAGCGCCGAAGGCACGGTATTGCTCACGGCAACAGGGCCTTCAACCCAGTCTATCGATTTCAGCAAACTGCCTTGCACAATCCCGGTTATGGGGGTCAATGGCGCCTGGTTCCTTTCTGGTAAGGTCACATTTTCACTGTATGTGATTGTGGATATGGAGTTTTTTGACCGCCGACAGGATGTCATCCGCTCAGTCATTGCTGATCCCAACATCCTCTTATTCACCACCATGCACGGGATTGCGAAAATCCTGGATCGCCATGCAGCAGATTTGCGCTGCCGTTTAGCCTTAATTGAGGATGCCTGCTACAAAATCTATCAGCCGAAGGTGGCCGATGCGTTGAAATGGGAAATGTACAAATCTGTTCCCGGCGCATCTTTTTGCGAAACCCGCCAGGATATCTGTTTCAGTACCGATATTCGCCACGGGATATTCGACGCAGGTACGGTAGCGTATTGGGCGTTACAAATTCTCTTCTATCTTGGGTTTAACAAGATTGTTATCACGGGTCTGGATATGAGCAATTTTAACCAGCCGAGATTTTATGAAACATCAGACAGCAAGCTTCCTTCCTATCTCGAGGAAAAGGTTGATAACGTTGTAATGCCATCCTTTGCACATGCGGCAACGGTGATGAAAAAGAACCACATAGAAATTGTAAATCTTTCCCCGGAAAGTGCTATTCCTGACACAATATTCCACAAGGTTGCGTTTGATGAATATTTTGACCTTTAGTGAGATATCGCGCAAAGCATATGCTTTCGTGTTTCCACTGTTTTTATTTTTTAGCGCTATTTTCTGTATGTCCACCAGGACGAATAATCTTTTCCATATCTCTTTCGCGCTGTTTATTTTTTCACTGTTCTACAAAGAGAATTTTCTTCAATTTGTTGAAAAAACTGAAAAAAAGCGACTGACGTTTATTTTGGTCGCATTGATGGGGCTGTATTATGCTGCGACCAATATTTGGGGTAACACGCTTTACAACCTGGGATCAGTGCTGACGCACACTCTCTATATTGTGGTCTACCTACTGATCCTGACGACGCTACTGGAAGAACCGAAAACCCGGCATATTGCGCTGGCCAGCATTGTTGCCGGTGTTACCGTATTGTCGGTTTACACGCTGGCGACGGATTATTCGTTAGTGGCGAGCTTACGCCAGGTTTCGCTTTCCAATCCGGGTCCGCAGAATGTTATTGATTTAGCAGGTTATTGCGGTGTCGGGATCTTGCTCGCCTGCATGTTGCTGAAAGAGAAAGGGCAGCAATTTTATTATATCCCTATCATTATCATGCTTATTATGATGATTATCACCCAAAGCCGTGGCCCCATTCTGGCTCTGCTTATTGCGTTTATTTTTACACTGCACAGAAGCGTATTAACACGCAGGAATATCATTATTTGCCTGGTTATTGCTCTTATCCTGGCGGCTGTCGTCGTACTGACCCCTGCGGGCGTGATGCTGATGGAACGATTCGAAATCCTCGGCTCACAAAGCGGTTTACGTTTGAGTATCTGGCACCATACCCTGGAAGAGCTTTCTGGCCATCCCTGGCTGGGACGCGGCTTTGATTACCAGCTCGATTTCACCAACTACAGCGGTGAACACATCACAACCACCCACAGTATTTATCTGGGGGCGTTGTTAAAAGGCGGTATTGTTGGATTTACGCTGCTTATGGCGGTGATCTGTTCAGGCTTGTGGCGGGCGCTGAAAAAATTCCGCGAAAATAATCGCTATGATGTCGCCCTGTTTATTTATGCGCTGATTTTTATGTCTTCACAGGGGATGTTCATTATCAACAACCCGCGCGAATCCTGGGTGCTCTTCTGGTTGCCCCTCGGTCTTGTTATCAGCCGGAGTCTGAAAAAACAATCATAAAAAAAGGCCCATCAGGGCCTTGTTTATTGCAAGTCAGACAGCCGCTGCTTCACCGCCTGAACTAAACCGTTAACAGGCATCGCAGAGATAAAATCCGTGTCGCAGATGATCTGCTGGGCCTTTGCGTAGTTGGGTGCCCAAATTTTATAGCCAGGCAAGCCGGTGTCTTTCAGCTTCCGTTTGTTATAAACCGCAATCAGCGGTTTATCCAGAGCGCGGGAAATATGCACAATGGAGGTATCCGGCGTGATCACCAAATCGCTGCAGCGAACGATCTCCACAGCCGAGTTAATGGTGCTGTTCTCCACCACGACCACATTTTCCAGCGCCAGGCTGGCTATCTTCGCGCTTTGCCCAATCATGATGACTTTTACAGGAAAAGGCAGCGAATGTAGCGCATCGATAAGTTTCACCACCTGCTCGCGACTGAAATCTTTATCTTCCGATCCGGTGAAGGGATTGATCGCGACATAGCGCGTATCGCCTGTTTTATCCCCCAACAAACGTTGCAGCTTATCGTGTTCCTGTTGATTAAACGGAACATGGTAGTGGTACTGCGCATCGGCGATACCAAACAGGTTGAGTACGGCTTTGTAACGCTCGGTCACATGCTTGTTTTCGTCGAAAAAGGGGATCGACTGATCAAACAGCTTATAGTTGTCTTTGTTAAAACCAATGACACACGGCACGCCGAGATCGGCATGCAGTTTAAAACGCTCATAGGACACCACATCGTCAAAATCGATGACCGCATCAAACTGCGCGGTTTTCAATTCATCAAGCGCCATGCGCGGGCGATGAAGGTGAATATTCTCCAGGTACTCAGAGCCGCTCAGGATCTGTTTGCACAACGGGCCGGTGAGCACTGAAACCCGGTAACCCTTTTCGGCCAGCGCCCTGGCGCATCCGGTGGTGATGACCATATCGCCAATTTTGTCATCCAGCCTCAGGAGCAATACGTTCTTAATGCGATGAGGCTGAAAGGCCTCCCGCGCGGCTTTATGGCGGTAGCGCCGATTGATCAAATGGAGCTTGATAGAGCGAAAAAACGCGTTCTTCCGGCGCGTAAACTTTTTAATCATGTTCATTGTGCATAACTCATCGATAAGCGCTTATTTCGCGGCGACTTTATATTGATAATATTCCGCAAGCGTCATGCCCTGCGTTTTTGGCGCCAGCCAGGCGAAGAACGCGTCCAGATCCTCATATAAACGCTCAATATCGTGCTCGTTTTTGAAGGTGGGACTGCCGCCAGGCATATACTCGGACGAGTGCAGCATATACTCAACATAATCATTACCCTGCGCCAGCGTCTGCTCAACCACACGCTTCATGGTGTCGTTATTGCCACCCATAGGGCGCAGCCAGTGTACTGACGGACTACGCACCTTCCCGCGCAGGCGATCGTAACCCTGCTTGATGCTATTCATCAGCGCCGAATGCTTATGCTGGATGCTCATTGGCACTTCCAGCAGAGAGGAGTTCCCTTCACGGCGGATATCGTTTTCATTCAGAAAATAGGCGCGCTGGGGGAAATCGCGATAATCGGTACCACCCGTACCTTGTGGCGCGCCTTTCGCCGGTTGCCAGTTCACTTTCGGTGTCACCGAGCAATCCACCTGATAGCCATGCTCCAACAATAAGCGCGCATAACGCTCATCAAATGCCCAACGTCCCGCACGGTGACTGACCATTTTCGTCTGGAAGGTCTCTTCCAGCAGTTGCGTCATATAGCTGACTTTGTCGCGCATTACCGCATCAGAATACTCAATCAAATAGGGCTTATAACGCCAGTCATCATCGGTTAACGGTACCGTCGGCGGGCTGTTCCACGCATGAAGATGCATACCGATTTCCGCCGTTCCCCTGGCAATCACATCTTTTGCAAATTCAATGTAGGCAGGGTCGATGGCCATTTCATAGTTGGTGAGGTATACGGGTTTGAAGCCATATTTTTCACAAAGCTGCTGAAAACGCGGCAAATACTTCGCATTTTCGGTCGTAATGCTGTCGTGCTTCTGCCAGAGGTTATCTCCCTCGGTATCGATGGTGATAAGAAATGCAGGTTTGTGCACAGTGTTTTCCTCAGGACAGGTGTGTGGCGCCATGGTAGAGCAATACAATGCTTCTCTCAATCAGTCTGATAACCTAGAATCACAAGCCTGTAATGTGATGAAGAAGACTTTATGACGTCCGACACCCGACTTCCTGAGCCCACTGCGCCCACGAGAATACTGGTTATAAAACTGCGCCATCATGGCGATATGTTATTAACCACCCCGCTGATTCTGACTCTCAGGCAACGCTTTCCGGCCGCGCAGATCGATGTTCTGCTCTATGAAGAGACGCGGGAAATGCTGTCAGCCAATCCGGATATTCACCGTATTTATGGCATCGATCGCAAATGGAAAAAGCAAGGGGTGCTTCATCAACTCAAAATGGAAGCCGGGCTACTTTGCACGCTGCGCAAGCAGAAGTACGACTTAGTGCTAAACCTCGCCGATCAGTGGCGCAGCGCCATCTGTACGCGCCTTACCGGCGCCAGAAAGCGTATTGGTTTCGCGTTTCCTAAACGTCGTCATCCTTTCTGGGCATTCTGTCACACCGATTTGGTCTCCACTCAGGAGCACAACACACAGCACACCGTTGAGCAGAATCTTTCCATCCTGAGCGCCATCGGCGAGGCCGTCCATGACGTCCCGGCGAAAATGAGTTACACCGCTCAGGACTGGCAAGCATGCCGGTCGCTTTTGCCGCCAGATTTTCAGGAAAGTTATGTGGTTATCCAGCCCACTTCACGCTGGTTCTATAAATGCTGGCATGAGGGCAACATCAGCGCAGTCATGAACGCGCTCTCCGCTGCGGGCCACAAAATCGTGCTGACGTCCGGCCCCGATGCAAAAGAGAAAAAAATGGTCGAAACCATTATTGCCGGCTGTCCCGATGCGCAATTCCACCCTCTGGCCGGGCAACTCACATTACGCCAGCTTGCCGCATTGATAGACCATGCGCGGTTGTTTATCGGTGTGGATTCTGTACCCATGCATATGGCTGCTGCGCTTGGTACGCCGCTTGTGGCGCTGTTCGGCCCTTCGAAACTGGTTTTCTGGCGTCCCTGGCAGGCGAAAGGTGAAGTCATTTGGGCTGGCGATTACGGCCCGCTCCCCGATCCGGACGATGTAGACACGCACACCGACGAGCGTTATCTGGACGCGATCCCCGTAGATGCAGTGATTACCGCAGCGAAAAGGTTACTGGCATGAGTACGTTCCGACTGGCGCTGGTCAGGCAAAAATACCGCCCTGATGGCGGCGCTGAACGCTTTGTATCCCGCGCACTGGAAGCGCTGGATAACAGCAACCTTGAGCTCAACGTCATTACTCGCGAATGGCAAGGCCCGGTAAAACCGGACTGGCACATTCACATTTGCGATCCGAAAAAATGGGGACGGATCAGCCGCGAGCGCGGTTTTGCTCACGCCGCTCGCGACTTATGGCAACGCGAACACTTTGACTTAGTCCAGAGTCACGAACGCATTGCCGGCTGTGACTTATACCGGGCAGGAGACGGGGTGCACCGCCGCTGGCTGTTACAAAGGTCGCGCATAATCCCTGGCTGGAAAAAGCACCTTCTGTTTGCCGATCGCTATCACCGCTATGTGATGCAGGCGGAAAAAGAGATGTATCAGCATCCCAGTCTGCGTGCCGTCATCTGTAACGCAGAAATGGTGAAACAAGAGATCATCGAAGATTTCGCCTTCCCGGCGGACAAAATCCATGTGATTTATAACGCTGTCGATCACCGCCATTTCACCCCGCCGGATGCAAACACCTTTATACAGCTACGTGAGCAATGGCGAATTCCGGGTGAGGCCACCTGCTTTGTTTATGTCGGTTCCGGGTTTGAGCGAAAAGGGCTGGATGCAGCAATCCGTGCGGTTGCGCCCACAACCTGCCACCTTTTGGTCGTTGGTAAAGATAAAGATCAGAAACGCTATCAGACACTGGCACAAGCGCTGAAGTGCGCCGAGCGCGTGCACTTTTTTGGTATGCAACGGGAGACGCTGCCCTTTTACCAAATGGCCGATGGCTTACTGCTGCCCACGCTGTACGATCCCTTCCCGAATGTGATTCTTGAAGCAATGGCCTGCGGGCTACCGGTGATTACCACGCACGGTTGCGGCGGCGCGGAATTTATTGAGCAAGGGCGAAACGGGTACGTCTGCGATGCACTGGATATCCGTCGTTTGCAGGACGCCGTAATGGCCTTACCCGCGCGCGCACTCGACTCAGCCGAAGGTGAAAGCGCCCGATCGCGTATTATGCAGTGCACCAACGAAAACTTATCCGCACAGCTGCTTTCCCTCTATCAACAACTGGTGAAATAACCATGCGCATTCTGTTTATTATTGATGGACTGCCTGGCGGCGGCGCAGAGAAAGTGGTGCTTACGCTGGCGGAACAGTTTTTGCGCGAGGGCGAAAATGTCTCGCTCTTTTCGCTACGCGATGTCTGTGAATACCCGCTTCCGGAGGGATTACATTACCAGGTTATTACCGATCATTGCCGTAAACCCTGGCGTAAATTAACGGAATTGAGCCGCCGGGCACGGCAATTGGATAAGGCCATTCATCTTGCCGAAAAAACGGGGCATTTTGATCTGGTACTGTCGAATCTGCATAAAACCGATCGGATAGTTTCCCGTAGCCAGGCGTTGAAAAATCATAACCTGTGGTTCTGCCTGCATGGCATGTTTTCGACATCCTACCTCGGGCATCGCACCGGTTTTGACCGCTGGCTTAAACAGCAGAAAATTAAACGGGTGTACCAGAACCGCAATATCGTTGCTGTTTCAGAAGCCGTGGGTAAGGATCTGGTCGGGCAGTTTGCGTTGACGCCAGCCCAACTGAAAACCCTATATAACCCATTCGATATTGCCGCGCTGCGGGTAGGAGCAGAAGCGCCATGCGAAATGGCGGGCACGGACTATATCATTCACGTAGGGCGTTTCCATCCGGCCAAACGTCACGATCGTCTGATTGAGGCGTATGCACAAAGCGGCATCCAGGCGCCGTTGGTGTTGCTGGGGCAGGGTACTCCGCAGCAAGAGCAGCGGTTACGTCAGTTAGCCGCCGCATCGGGCGTTGGCGACAGGGTAATATTTAAAGGCTTTCAGCCCAACCCGCTTCCCTGGATCAAGCACGCAAAAATGCTGGTGCTCAGTTCAGACAGCGAAGGTTTCGGCAATGTCATTGTAGAAGCGTTATTGCTCAACACGCCGGTCGTCAGCACTCGCTGCCCGGGCGGCGTGAGCGAGATCCTCACTGGTGCGCTGGCGGCGGGTCTGGCGGAGCTGAACAGCAGAGCGCTGGCCCAAACAATGCAAAGCATTTACCATAACCCGCCAGTAATAGAAGCATCCGCGCTGGAAAAATTCGGCGTAGAAACCATTTGCCAGCAGTATCGTCAGTTGCGCAGCGCCTGACGCACAATGAACACCAGGACACGATAGCGGATCATCTATGAGTCAGTCTCCTTTACTTAGCATCGTCGTTGCCGTTTATAACGGCGAAAAATTTCTCGATCAGTTTTTTGAAAGCATTGAGCAGCAGCAACTAAACAGTTATGAACTCATTCTGGTGAATGACGGCTCCACCGACGGGAGCCTGGCCGTGATTGAGAACTGGAAAGAGAGATTGCCAAACGTCCGGCTTATTCAACAGGCTAATCAGGGCGTATCCGTGGCGCGCAACAGCGGATTGGCTGTCGCCACCGGTAAATACCTGACGTTTCCGGATATTGACGACAAAATTTACCCCGGCATGTACAACACGCTGCTCAATATGGCGGAAACAGGAAACCTGGATGTTGCAACCTGTAATGGCCGCTACGTCTATGAAAAAAGAAAAGATGTGCACCCGATTTTCCCACCGGAGCGACTCGCCTCAACAGGCGTCGTTGCGGGTCATGTCTGGCTTAAACAGGCGCTTGATTCACGTAAATTCCTGCATGTTACCTGGCTGAATATCTATCGTCGTGCGTTTATCCAGCAGCATGCGTTTCATTTCGAACCGGGTCTACGTCACCAGGACATTCCCTGGACCACGGAAGTCCTGCTGGCTGCTGAGCGCGTGCAATACACTAGCGAGCAGTTCTACGATTATTACATTCACTCTGAATCGGTGTCGCACAAACCCGATAATGACGACACGTTAATGCGCTCAGCGCGCCATTATATGAAAATTCTCGAAATGCTTGAGGCAATCAATCAGCGCTATGCAGATAAAGCAAAACAGATTTCTGCCTGCCGCTGGCAAATCGCTAAAGAAGGTCTTGGCATTATCCATACCTTTGATTGCATGAAAGATGAAGAGAAGAAACGCATAATTATTAACGAGTTTTTCGATCGCGGTATCTGGCGACTAATCTGGAAGAATGCCTGTACACTGCGTTTACGCTGGCGTCTGGGCCGACGTTATTTCCGCCTCAAGCCTTATCGCCATGCCTGATGGCTTCTTTTGCAGGCACGCCAAAGGTATAGCTTTAACGTGCCTAAATGCTTAGAATTTGCCCGCCGAATCTCAAAAAAACGGATAGTCGCTTGGAATTGTTGTATACCACCCTGCTCTACGTCATTCAGCCTCTGGTGTGGTTGCGATTATTACTTCGCAGCCGCAAGGCCCCTGCTTACCGTAAACGCTGGGCCGAGCGTTATGGATTCTGTCGTAACAAAGTGAAGCCGGACGGTATTTTGTTGCATTCTGTATCCGTTGGCGAAACGCTGGCGGCGATCCCGCTGGTGCGCGCCTTGCGCCATCGCTATCCCTCATTGCCCATCACTGTCACCACCATGACGCCAACCGGTTCAGAACGCGTGATGTCGGCCTTTGGTAAAGACGTTCATCACGTCTATTTGCCCTATGATCTGCCCTGCGCCATGAACCGTTTCTTCAATACCGTTCGCCCGAAGCTGGTGATCGTGATGGAGACGGAACTGTGGCCGAATATGATTTCCGCGCTCAATACCCGGAAAATCCCGCTGGTGATCGCCAATGCGCGCCTGTCAGAGCGGTCAGCGAAAGGGTATGGGAAACTGGGGAAATTTATGCGCCGCCTGCTGAGCAAAATCACGCTCATTGCCGCGCAAAATCAGGAAGATGGCGATCGTTTTCTGCAACTCGGGCTGAAACGCAATCAACTGACGGTGACCGGCAGTTTGAAATTCGATATTTCGGTAACGCCGGAACTTGCCGCGCGCGCGGTTACCCTGCGTCGCCAGTGGGCGCCTCGCCGTAAAGTGTGGATTGCCACCAGCACACACGATGGCGAAGAGGCCATTATTTTGCAGGCACACCGCAAGCTTCTGGAGAGTTTCCCGGATTTGCTGCTGATTCTGGTTCCGCGTCATCCGGAACGTTTCCCGGACGCGCGCACTATGACGCAAAAAGCCGGGTTCAGTTACACCTTGCGCAGTACGGGCGAAATCCCCTCGGGCAGCACCCAGGTGGTGATTGGCGATACCATGGGTGAACTGATGCTGTTGTACGGTATTGCCGACCTGGCCTTTGTTGGCGGCAGTCTGGTGGAGCGCGGTGGCCATAACCCACTGGAGCCCGCAGCGCATGCTATTCCGGTGCTGATGGGGCCGCACACCTTTAATTTCAAAGATATCTGCGCGCGTTTGCAGGAAGCGGAAGGGCTGATTACCGTCACCGATGCGGATTCGCTGGTGAAAGAGGTGTCGACGCTGCTAACTGATGAAGACTATCGTTTATGGTACGGGCGCCATGCAGTGGAAGTGCTGCACCAGAACCAGGGGGCGCTGGCGCGCCTGCTGCAACTCCTGCAACCGTATTTGCCTCAGCGGAGCCATTAATGTCCAGACGTTTGTCGGTGGTGATGATCGCCAAAAACGCGGCGGATCTGCTGCCGGATTGCCTGGCGTCCGTCGCCTGGGCGGATGAAATTATTGTGCTGGATTCCGGTAGCGAGGATGACACCGTCGGCATTGCCACTCGCGCCGGTGCGAAGGTCTTCAGCAATACTGAATGGCCCGGTTATGGTGTTCAGCGCCAGCGCGCGCAGCGCTATGCCAGCGGCGATTACATCCTGATGATCGACACCGATGAACGCGTTACGCCGGAACTGGCGCAGGCGCTGCGTGCCATTCTTGAGGCACCGCAACCGGGTGCGGTTTACAGCATCGCCCGCAGAAACTATTTCCTGGGTCGCTTTATGCGCCACAGCGGCTGGTATCCTGACCGCGTAACGCGTTTGTATGAGCGTGAGCGCTACCAGTACAACGACAACCTTGTGCATGAGTCGCTGGAAGCGCCACAGGCGCAGGTGATTGCGCTGAGTGGAGATTTGCTGCATCTGACCTGTCGGGATTTCGTCAGCTTCCAGCGCAAACAGCTCAATTACGCGGCTGCGTGGGCGCAGGAGCGCTATCAACGCGGAAAAAAAACCTCGCTGCCGGGGATTTTCGCCCATACTTTGGGCGCCTTTTGCAAAACCCTGCTGTTGCGCGGCGGTGTGCTCGACGGCAAACAAGGCTGGCTGCTGGCGGTGGTTAACGCGCAGTATACTTTCAATAAATACACCGGGCTGTGGGCACTGAACCACGGTTATTCAGAGAAAGAATAAGCGATGAGCACAAAAGCGATTTATCCCGGCACCTTTGATCCTATTACCAACGGGCATATTGATATTGTTGCCCGCGCTGCCGTGATGTTTGACGAGGTGGTATTAGCGATTGCCGCCAGCCCGAGCAAAAAACCGATGTTTAACCTGGAAGAACGTGTCGCGCTGGCGCAGTCCGCCACGGCGCATCTGCCAAATGTTACGGTTGTCGGTTTCAGTGATTTAATGGCGAATTTTGCCCGCGCTCAGCAGGCCAATATTTTGATTCGCGGCCTGCGGGCGGTGGCGGATTTTGAATATGAGATGCAGCTTGCGCATATGAATCGCCACCTGATGCCGGAGCTGGAGAGCGTGTTTTTGATGCCATCGAAAGAGTGGTCGTTTATCTCCTCGACGCTGGTCAAAGAAGTGGCACGCCACCATGGCGATGTCACGCACTTCCTGCCGCCAAATGTGCATCAGGCGCTGCTGGAAAAGCTGAAGTAAGCGTTCTGCCTGTCCGGCCTGCGGCGATTGCAGGCCCGATAAGCGTGGTGCCCTCAGGCAAAAATGCCGGATTTATTTCTGGCAGCGACGACAGTAAAACGTTGAACGCTGTGCGTGTTTAGCGGCAACGATTGGCGTACCGCATACGCGACAAGGCTCACTTTCCCGCCCGTATACCTGTAATTCCTGCGCAAAATAGCCCGGTTTCCCGTCGCTTTGCAAAAAGTCTTTCAGCGTCGTTCCACCCTGCTCGATGGATCGTAGCAATACGGCTTTGATCACGCTCACCAGGAGTTCACACTCCTGCGCCGAGAGCGATGAAGCAAGGCGATCGGGGTGGATCCCGGCGGCAAACAGCGATTCGCTGGCGTAGATGTTGCCAACGCCCACCACCAGCTTGTTATCCATCAGCCAGGGTTTAATGGCGGTTTTCTTCTTCGCGCATTTCTGTTGGAAATAGCTGGCGTTAAACGCATCGCTTAACGGTTCCGGTCCGAGATGCGCCAGCACGTTGTGGCCTTCCAGCTCTTTCGTCCACAGCCATGCGCCAAAACGGCGGGGATCGGTGTAACGCAGTACTTTGCCGTTACTCATCACCAGATCGACGTGGTCGTGCTTTTCCGCCGGCAATTCATAGGGAAGAATGCGCAGACTGCCGGACATGCCAAGATGGATAATGATCCAGCCGTCCGGTAGCTCCAGCAGCAGGTACTTGGCACGGCGCTGAACGCTGAGCACGGGTTTATCGCTCAGGCTGTGGATCTCTTCAGAGACCGGCCAGCGTAATCGCCCGTTGCGTACCACCGCATAAAGAATGGTTTCACCTACCAGATGCGGTTCTATGCCACGACGGCTGGTTTCGACTTCGGGTAATTCAGGCATTTCGTCTCCGGCTTGCGGGTTATCAGAAATGCAAAAACCCCGACAATGCGGGGTTTTTGTTCAAGAAAACTAAAATTATTTGATTTTAGCTTCTTTGTACAGCACGTGCTGACGGACAACTGGATCGAATTTTTTCAGTTCCAGTTTTTCCGGCTTAGTACGTTTGTTCTTCGTGGTGGTGTAGAAGTGACCAGTACCAGCGGAAGAAACCAGCTTGATTTTCTCACGAATACCTTTAGCCATGATTTATATCCTCTAAGTACTTAGTACTTTTCGCCACGGGCACGCAGTTCAGACAGAACTGTATCGATGCCTTTCTTATCAATTACACGCATACCTTTAGCAGATACGCGCAGGGTGACAAAACGCTTCTCGCTCTCAACCCAGAAACGGTGAGAGTGCAGGTTCGGCAGGAAACGGCGTTTAGTCGCGTTCAGTGCGTGGGAACGGTTGTTACCGGTCACCGGACGCTTGCCAGTAACTTGGCAGACTCGGGACATGTCTATTCTCCAAAAATCAAATTAGCTCGAGCTTCGTATGGGGTATCGGCGCCTCGTCAGGCTTTACAGCCCGGTCATCGCAGTTCAATGTGAACTCTCGATTGCCAGGCCCAAATGCCAAACCCGAGATTCTCAAAGGTGGCGTAGTATACGCTGAGTCGGCGGTGTGCTCAAGTCCCGAACAGACAAAGATCCCGATGGATCGCGCAAAATGGTCTAAATCCAACCACGCTCTGCAAACGAAACGCTCTCTCCACGTCCGATAACAAGGTGATCAAGCACCCGTATCCCCATGAACTGACAGCATTTTACCACACGCTCGGTGATCTGCTTATCCGCTTTACTCGGCTCAGCATTACCTGAGGGGTGATTATGCGCGAGGATCACGCCCGCTGCATTCACTTTTAACGCTTCGCGGACAATTTCTCGCGGGTGTACCTCAACGTTATTGAGGGTGCCGCTGAACAAACGGCTGTGTTTCAGTATCCGATTTTGGTTATCCAGAAAGATCACCATGAAGATCTCGCGCTCTTCGCTCATCAACTGGCTTTGCAGGAACTCCCGCGCCATTTCCGGGCTCAGCAGTGAACTCTCCTCCAACAAGCGCGCATTATAATAGCGCCGTGCCAGCTCGCCGATCCCCCTCAACTGCGCATACTTGGCGAGGCCAATACCTTGTATATCCTTAAAATCCTCAAGACTGGAGGAGAGCAGCGCATACAGCGACCCAAAATGCGTTAGCATCTCCCGGGCAACGGTGAGCACGCACTTTTCTGGCGTACCGGTACGTAAAAACAACGCTAATAACTCAGTATCAGTCAGCGATTCAATGCCGTATTTCAGCATCTTTTCCCGCGGTTTCAGGGGGGTAAAAACAATATCCATGTACTTTCCTCCATCTCTCGTGCTCATGCTGCCATACTGCGTTCCACCGCTTCGACTGCGGATTTTTTACCCTGCGTAGTACCTCGCAAAGTGGTTGGCGGGCAAAAGCACGACAACATCAGGATTGTGATAAAATGCCCAGCTTCTGGTGAAATCCAACAGGAAAGAATCATGATGAGTCTGGCGGGTAAAAAAATTGTCCTCGGCGTAAGCGGCGGCATTGCAGCCTACAAAGCGCCTGAGCTGGTGCGCCGTTTGCGCGATCGCGGCGCGGAAGTTCGCGTTGCAATGACTGAGGCCGCCAAAGCCTTTATTACGCCGATGAGCCTGCAGGCCGTGTCCGGGCACCCGGTTTCCGACAGCCTGCTGGATCCCGCAGCAGAAGCGGCAATGGGTCATATTGAACTGGGAAAATGGGCTGATTTGGTGATTCTGGCACCCGCGACCGCCGACTTAATCGCCCGCGTTGCCGCCGGAATGGCCAACGACCTGGTCTCCACCATTTGCCTCGCTACCCCCTCGCCCGTTGCGGTGGTGCCTGCCATGAACCAGCAGATGTATCGCGCCGCCGCCACTCAGCATAATCTGCAAGTACTTGCTTCTCGTGGGCTGCTGCTGTGGGGACCTGACAGCGGTAGTCAGGCCTGTGGCGACATTGGTCCCGGTCGTATGCTGGATCCGCTGACCATTGTCGATATGGCGGCCGCGCATTTCTCGCCTGTCAAAGATCTGCAACATCTGAACATCATGATTACCGCCGGTCCAACGCGTGAACCGCTGGATCCAGTGCGCTATATCACCAATCTCAGCTCCGGGAAGATGGGCTTCGCCATCGCCGCCGCCGCCGCCAGCCGTGGCGCGAAAGTGACGCTGGTTTCCGGCCCGGTGTCATTGCCAACGCCAGCTTTCGTACAACGTGTGGATGTCACCACTGCGCTGGAAATGGAAGCCGCCGTGCAAAAGGGCGCGCAACAGCAGCATATTTTTATCGGCTGCGCCGCCGTTGCGGATTACCGCGCCGCGAGCATTGCTGAAGAAAAGATCAAAAAGCAAGGCGATGAAATCACGATAAAAATGATCAAAAACCCGGATATTGTCGCGGGCGTCGCCGCGCTCTCCACCAACCGGCCTTACGTCGTTGGGTTTGCCGCCGAAACAAATAATGTGGAAGAATATGCCCGGCAAAAACGCGCCCGCAAAAACCTCGATTTAATTTGCGCTAACGATGTTTCGCAATCTGATCAAGGCTTTAACAGCGACAGCAACGCATTACACCTTTTCTGGCAGGAGGGCGACAAACGCTTACCGCTGGAGCGCAAGGAACTTCTGGGACACCTATTACTGGACGAGATCGTTACCCGTTATGATGAAAAAAATCGACGTTAAGATTCTGGACCCGCGCGTTGGCAACGAATTCCCGCTGCCGACATACGCCACCTCCGGTTCAGCCGGACTTGACCTGCGCGCCTGTCTCGACGCCGCTGTTGAGCTGGCTCCGGGAGCGACAACATTGCTGCCGACTGGCCTGGCAATCCATATTGCCGACCCGGCGCTGGCTGCGGTCATCCTGCCACGTTCAGGACTGGGCCATAAACATGGCGTCGTGCTGGGCAACCTGGTCGGGCTGATCGACTCAGATTACCAGGGTCAGCTGATGGTTTCCGTCTGGAACCGCGGGCACGACAGCTTTACTATCGTCCCGGGCGAACGTATCGCGCAGATGGTGTTTGTACCCGTGGTGCAGGCGGAGTTTAACCTGGTGGAAGACTTCGACGCGACCGAGCGCGGCGAAGGCGGCTTCGGCCATTCTGGCCGCCAGTAACGGCTCTTTTTAACGCATCACACTGCGAAATAACGCGATAAGATCACCGCAAACGCGCAACGTTTGCGGTCGCTGTGTGGCTGCTCGCCTGACGAGTGCTTATTTTTCAGGGGTATTTTAGAACATGGCAGAAAAACAAACTGCGAAAAGGAATCGTCGCGAAGAAATACTTCAGTCTCTGGCGCTGATGCTGGAATCCAGCGATGGAAGCCAACGCATCACCACAGCGAAATTGGCGGCGTCTGTCGGCGTTTCTGAAGCCGCGCTGTATCGTCATTTTCCCAGTAAAACGCGCATGTTCGATAGTCTGATTGAGTTTATCGAAGATAGCCTGATTACCCGCATCAACCTGATTTTGAAGGATGAGAAAGACACAACGGCGCGCCTGCGTTTGATTGTGCTGCTGATTCTGGGGTTCGGTGAGCGCAATCCGGGTCTGACGCGCATCATGACCGGCCATGCGCTGATGTTTGAACAGGACCGTCTGCAAGGGCGTATCAACCAACTGTTCGAGCGCATTGAAGCGCAGCTACGCCAGGTTCTGCGCGAACGCAAAATGCGTGAAGGCGAAGGGTTCACTCACGATGAAACCCTGCTGGCGAGCCAGCTGCTGGCCTTTTGCGAAGGCATGCTATCGCGCTATGTGCGTAGCGAATTTAAATACAGCCCGACCGATGACTTTGAGACCCGCTGGCCGTTGTTAGCCGCGCAATTGCAATAATCTCTCCATGCAGCCCAGTGTGGCTGCATTCTCATTTCCCCACTCTCTGTGAAAAAGCCCAACGGAATTCGTTGAGATGCCAGATGTCGCCGCATCCAACATTTCCTAACCTCCTTCTGGCAGCACAATTCCACTTAACGCAAATCATCTTATAAATACCCTACCAATAAGGAGAGACCGGATGGCAACATCTCGTCGGGAACTGCTAAAACTAAGCGGTATCGCCACCGCGTCGTTATTACTAAGCCACAAAAGCCTCGCGGCCTGGGCACCCTCCCCCCGTTACCCGGACCCCAGCATTGTCGCGCTGGACGACAGCTTCCGCGACTATATGGTCTCCAGTGCCAAAGTCGAGCAACTCGCTACCGGCTGCCGCTGGGCGGAAGGCCCCGTCTGGTTCGGCGATACCCGTATGCTGCTATGGAGCGATATTCCTAACAACGCGGTGATGCGCTGGGACGAAGCAACCGGCGAGACCAGCATCTTTCGCAAGCCCGCAAATAACGCCAACGGACACGCCCGCGACAGGCAAGGCAGGCTAATCAGCTGTGAACACGATACCCGCCGCATCACGCGGACCGAGTACGACGGCACGATCACTGTGCTGGCGGACAGTTTTGAAGGTAAACCGCTGAATTCCCCCAACGATATCGCCGTGAAGTCAGATGGCTCCATCTGGTTTACCGACCCACCGTTCGGCATCGCCGGGTTCTATGAAGGGCATAAAGCCGCGTCGCAACTGCCGCAGAATGTTTATCGTCTCGATCCGGAGACACGCAAGCTGGAAGTTATGCTGGGGGATGTCAAAGGCCCGAACGGGATCTGCTTCTCGGCCGACGAAAAAACGCTGTACGTGGTGGAGAGCCGCGCCACACCTAACCGTTTAATTCTGGCATGGGATGTGGTGGATAATCAGTTAAAAAATAAACGGGTGCATATCGACTGTGGCAACGGAACAGCGGACGGTATCGCCATTGATGTGCATGGCAACCTGTGGTGCGGCTGGGGGATGGGCACGGAAGAGCTGGACGGTGTACGCATCTTCAACCCGCAAGGCAAGGCGATTGGCATGATCCATCTGCCGGAACGTTGCGCCAATCTCTGCTTTGGCGGCGAACAACGTAACCGCCTGTTTATGGCGGCCAGCACCTCGGTCTACTCACTGTATGTCAACACGCAAGGCGCGAAGCTGCTGTAACACTGACCCGGCAGACAACCTGCCGGGCACAGACTTAAACGCCGTACTGCTCGCGATAAGCGCGAACGGCGGCCAGATGATCGGCCATTTCCGGCTTCTCTTCCAGATAAGCAATCAGCTCTTTCAGCGTGATAATGGAGATCACTTTGCAGCCATAGTCGCGTTCAACTTCCTGGATCGCAGAGATATCCGCACGGCCACGCTCCTGGCGATCCAGTGAAATCAGCACGCCCGCCAGTGTCGCCCCGTTAGCCTGAATAATTTCCATCGACTCACGAATCGCGGTGCCCGCGGTGATCACGTCATCCACCAGCATGACGCGCCCTTGCAATGCGCTACCCACCAGATTACCGCCTTCACCGTGATCTTTGGCCTCTTTGCGGTTAAAGCAGTAAGGCACATCGCGCTCGTGATGTTCCGCCAGCGCGACAGCGGTGGTGGTGGCGATAGGAATCCCTTTGTAAGCAGGGCCAAACAGCAGGTCGAAATCAATGCCGGAATCCACCAGCGCTTCGGCGTAAAAACGCCCTAACAACGCCAGATCGCGCCCGGTATTAAACAGCCCGGCGTTGAAGAAATAGGGGCTTTTACGCCCGGATTTCAGCGTAAATTCGCCAAACTTCAGTACCTGTTTGTTAAGCGCAAATTCAATAAACTGACGCTGGTACGCTTTCATGGATCCGCTCCTCATCTCACTTTTCTACAGACAAAAAAAAGGGCGACATCGTCGCCCTTAGTAACTAGTTCGCCAGCGCCGCTTTCTGCGTCGCGATAATCGATTCGATCCCCCCTCTGGCCAGCGCCAGCAGGGTGAGTAGCTCTTCGTGGGAGAAGGGCTCGCCTTCTGCCGTCCCCTGAACCTCAATCATGCGGCCATCTTCGGTCATCACCACATTCATATCAGTTTCGGCTGCGGAGTCTTCCACGTATTCCAGGTCACACACCGCTTCACCGTTCACAATGCCCACAGAGACTGCGGCAACCATGCCCTTCAGCGGGTTGGTTTTCAGCTTCCCGGCAGCAACCAGTTTGTTCAACGCATCCGCCAGCGCCACACACGCACCGGTAATCGACGCAGTACGGGTACCGCCATCAGCCTGAATAACATCGCAGTCGAGAGTAATGGTGAACTCGCCCAGCGCGTTCAAATCGACCGCTGCGCGCAGTGCGCGGGCAATCAGACGCTGGATTTCCATGGTGCGACCCCCCTGTTTACCCTTTGCCGCTTCGCGCGCATTGCGGGTATGGGTGGAACGCGGCAACATGCCATATTCAGCCGTGATCCAGCCCTGGCCCTGACCTTTCAGAAAACGCGGAACGCCTTCTTCAATAGAGGCGGTGCACAGCACTTTGGTATCACCAAATTCAACCAGCACGGAGCCTTCTGCGTGTTTTGTGTAATTACGGGTCAGGGTAACGGGACGCACCTGAGTGGCGCTACGGCCTGCTGGACGCATGATGATTTCTCCGGCTATTCGAATGTGGCTGCGCATTATACTGGCTTACCGTGGTTATTCCTATCCTGATAAGGCCACGAAAGCTATAATCCCCGCATCTCTCTTTAAAAACGGGAACGTCTATGATCCGCAGTATGACCGCCTACGCCCGGCGTGAAATCAAGGGTGAATGGGGCTCTGCCTCCTGGGAACTGCGCTCGGTTAACCAGCGTTATCTGGAAACTTACTTCCGTCTGCCGGAGCAATTCCGCAGCCTTGAGCCGGTTGTCCGTGAACGTCTCCGTACCCGCCTGACGCGCGGCAAAGTCGAATGTAATCTGCGTTTTGAACCGGATGCCAGCGCGCAAGGCGAATTGATCCTTAATGAGAAACTGGCTAAGCAACTGGTCAACGCAGCGAACTGGGTCAAAATGCAGAGCGACGAAGGGGAAATCAACCCGGTCGATATTCTGCGCTGGCCAGGCGTAATGGCAGCGCAGGAGCAGGATCTGGACGCAATTGCCGCGCAAATTCTCGCCGCGCTGGACGGCGCGTTGGATGACTTTATCGTTGCCCGCGAAACCGAAGGCCAGGCGCTGAAAGCTCTGATTGAACAGCGTCTGGAAGGCGTGAGCAGTGAAGTCACCAAAGTTCGCGGTCATATGCCGGAAATCCTGCAATGGCAGCGTGAGCGTCTGGTCTCCAAACTGGAAGAAGCGCAGGTGCAGCTTGAGAATAACCGTCTTGAGCAGGAACTGGTGCTGATGGCGCAGCGTATCGACGTTGCCGAAGAGCTGGATCGTCTCGAAGCTCACGTCAAAGAGACCTACAACATTCTGAAGAAGAAAGAGGCCGTTGGCCGTCGACTCGACTTTATGATGCAGGAGTTCAACCGTGAGTCGAACACCCTGGCGTCCAAGTCCATTAATGCAGACGTGACCAATTCGGCTATCGAGCTGAAAGTGCTGATCGAACAAATGCGCGAGCAGATTCAGAATATTGAGTAAGCTCTCTCAAAATCCACACCAATCCATAAGCCCATGTTAAATGGGCTTTTTTATTTGAAAGATAGTCTATTGAAAACCACTTAGATTCATTAAAAACCACCAATAAGTGGGAACTAAAACGGGTGTGCTTACACAGCAAGTCAGTCATTATGGCTTTTTGTACTGACCACCAAGTATTTTGGGCCCGGCAAAGATGAAATAATTAATATTAAACATATACTTACTTATTTTTGTAGCGATCAATCTTGGTATTATCTACTTTAAAGCCAGGCAGGTGAGGCAATGCCACTCCAGTAATTTGAGAAAAAGATAAGATTCTCTACACTTCCCTTTCCCGAATATGCCGTTTAGTATTACACAAATCAGCTAAATGTTATGAAGCAGTAATGCATGAATTAGCCTGTAATCACAAGGAAATGAGTTTACAGATATGACGACATTTAAAGATTTAGACCTTCTTTCACAAGAATGAATTCAGTCTGAAAAATTAATATCATAAGGAAGTGATTATGTCAGCGTTGAAGTTCCCAGCAACAATTTATCAAACTAAACATCAGTTTAATGACCACAACTCTGATGATATGCAATGTGGCGACCTTACTGAAAAACAGCTTAGAAGTGATTTAGGTCTGGATGATGTTTCTGATGTTGTCGATCCATGGACGGGAGAGGAAGTATCATTGTTTAGCTCACTCCGTAAATCCCAACCAAAATCCAAAACGGAAATTGCTGAACTTCTCTTTGATGAGTTCCTTCGGGTTTCCTTGCCTACATATTACTTAGGACAACATAATTTATTCAATAATCTTGTAAAGCATTTCTATCACGGCAATGGGAAAAGTTATTCCAGCCCCTTTCTTGATAGTGCATATAAAAGTTTAATATTAAACGGACAATCCTCTCCATCTTCTCCACTCACAATAATTCAGACTATGCTCGACAAGCTTGCCATTGATGTAAAAAATGGCTTATCTGATGCTGACAAAGATTCAATAACAAAAGCAATAGGTAACTCAATACTTCCTAAGTTCAACCGATGGACAGACAGCTTCAATGGATTAGGAATGTCGATACATGACATATACGCTACAAATATACAGATCACAAAACTTGATATAAGTGAGAGTGGTTATGTAGCAAAAATAATTTTTACAGGACAAGATCATTTTGGTCTGGACAAAACTGACATTATGAATATTAAATTTCATTATATCAGGGCATTTCGCATTTGGTTTGTTCTTCAACGATGGGAAAAATTTGCCTTTAAACCTTTTTTACCAATATGAAAGCCGAATTTGAGATCAGTAGCCGGAGGAATGGATGAGAATCAGAAAAATTATAATCTTTATATTTGCAGTGGCTACACTTGCATTTTTTTATTTAACGTTTTTCCATTCTCCGAAGGTCCTCGCCGTTCACGGTTCTGGTTCTAACAAAGAATTGTTAGTTAAAAATATCCCTTTAACTGATAGTAATAAAATTAAATGGTGGGATAATAATGGAGCTAAAACCATCTCATCCCCTGGAACTTATAATGTTTCAATCTGGAATTTTGATGGGAAGTATCAAAAACTTGCTCCTAAAAATTCTGGTTTATTCCCAGACCATGATATTGATTACTTACTATGCTTCGACGACATGAAAACAGAAGAAAATTGTATAGACAAGTCAAATTGGATCATGGACATTACCAAAACACAGAATGGTTACACCTATTACCGAATCGGGGCCGAATCTTACTATCGAAAACCTTCCGGTGAACTTGTCAAAGGTGAAAGATTTAAGACAACCATTCAATGAAAGAGGTAGCCTTAATCTGGCAAGATGCTCAGCTTGCCACGGTGATCAATGGTGAGTGGAACAGTAAACCATCATAAAACTAACACTTATCATCATGATTATTAATAGTAAATTTTTTAAACCAATTTTCAGATTCAGAATACCGAATAAGCTCTATACCTCCTGCAATAAAGGCCCGTATGGGCCTTTATTGATTTATAGCGTTACCACAATTTTGCCAAACGGCCCGCTGTCGAGTCGGTCCATCGCGTCCGAAAGCGCCTCAAAGGGATAGGTGCTATCGATAACCGGTTTCAACATCGTGGCGTCCACCGCACGCACGAAATCCTCCAGCGCCCGGCGATGCCCGACGCCGATGCCCTGAATCAACGCCGATTTCAGCAACAGCATTCCAGCTGGTGCTGTCACATCAGCCCCCTCCAGCACGCCAATCAGCGACACTCGCCCCTGTGGTGCAACTGCCGTCACGGATTTCGCCACATTGTGACCACCAACTGTATCGATAACATGGTCAATTCCTTGATTATTCGTCAGTTTAAGAACCTGTTGCGCCCAGTCGCCATTCAGACGGTTAACCCCCACATCAGCGCCTAATGCCCTGGCCCGCGCCAGTTTGTCATCGCTGCCGGAGGTGATATACACCTTCGCACCCTGTGCTTTCGCAATCTGCAAAGCAAACAGCGCCACACCGCCGGTCCCCTGAACCAGTACTGTATCTCCGGCGCGCATTTTGCCTTCCTCCACCAGCGCGAACCATGCCGTAAGGCCTGCACAGGGCAAAGTACTGGCTTCTGCATCCGTTAATGAGGCGGGAGCACTAACCAGCCCCGCCTCATTGAAGAGGCGATATTGGGACAGCACACCGGGGAAAGCACCGCCCAAGGCGGCATCCGCGCCATCCCGGGCATTTCCGGGACGTTTACCGTCTACCCATTGAGGAGAGAAGGAGGAAATCACACGGTCACCGGGGCGAAAACGACTGACTCGCTCTCCCACAGAGTCGATGACTCCCGCCATATCCGATGCGGGGATCAACGGAAAGACAGCAGGCAAGTGCCCTTCAATAATCAACTTATCGCGATAGTTCAACGCAACTGCATTCACCTTGACCCGCACTTCAAAAGGGCCGGGCTGCGGCAGTTCACTTTCCTGCAGCGCCAGGTTGTGGCGGCCAGTGGCATTCATGGTCCAGCTCAGCATCGTGTTCTCCTGTTTGTTTCAGATGCGATAACCATAGCGTTGCTTTATGCTCACCAGTGGCGATAGTTTTTCTCAACATTGATTCCGGGAAGTCTACAAATGTATAACCGCTTTGATGGCATTGATATTTTTGTGTTGGTTGTCGAAAGCGGTAGCTTTGCAAAGGCGGCTGAACGTCTGCATCTGACCCGTTCGGCGGTTGGGAAAAGTATTGCCCGTCTGGAATCACGGCTCGGCGTAAAACTGTTCCATCGCACGACCCGCAGCCAGACATTGACGGAAGACGGTGCATTACTTTTCGAGCACAGCCAGCGGGCATACCAGGAGATAGATGCCGCACAAAACCTGCTGGAAAGTGGCAAACGGGAGTTGCGCGGAAAACTGCGCGTATCATTACCGGTGCTGTTTGGTCGGCGTTGTATTGCCCCACTCTTTAGCGCTCTGGCTCGCCAGCATCCGGCGCTCAGCATTGAGCTGGCATTCAGCGATCGCATTGTGAACATGGTGGATGAAGGGTTTGACCTGGCTATCCGCAACGGGCATTTACAGGACAGCACTGATGTCGTTGCCCGTCATCTCGCCTGGCATGATATGCAGGTTTGCGCCTCACCGGCGTACATTACGCAACATGGCATGCCAGAGTCACCAGAGCAGTTAACGACGCATGAGGGCGTCGTTTATAAAAATGCCGGTCATACGTTGGCTTATCAGTTTGTTCTCGACGGTAACATTATCTCTGTGCAACCGAGCGCACGCCTGTTTATGGATGACCTGGAAGCCATCGCTGATGCCGTTGAAAGCGGCAACGGTGTCGGTTGGCTACCGCACTGGCTCATCCGCAAACAGCTGGAAAGTGGTCGGCTGGTAAGGCTGCTTGCCGATACAGAAAGCGTGAAATTCCCGGTGCACGCCGTCTGGCCCAAAACGCGCTGGCTACCGCTAAAAGTGCGGATCGCCGTGGATATGCTGCTGGAAACGTTGCCACAGGTGATGGCCCCGTACGAGCAGAACTGATGCTGATTGGCATGATGAGTTTTGTCAGGCTAAAAGCCACAAATCTGGCGATAAACCCTCTATATATAAAAATATTAAATATTAAAATCATTCAGTTAAATGAAAATTACTTTTCAAATTCACATTAGTAAAAGTTATCCAATTTCCTATGCGTTAGAAAATCTCAATCGTCGCCTGACATGCGAGCCGCTACCCTGCCGCCTCTGATCACGGAGGCGATATGCTGTTACACACTCTTTATCTTATTGGCATTACCGCCGAAGCCATGACAGGCGCGCTGGCGGCAGGTCGCCGCCGGATGGATACCTTTGGCGTTATTATTATTGCCACCGCCACTGCACTTGGCGGCGGCTCGGTCCGCGATATCCTGCTTGGTCATTATCCGCTTGGCTGGGTGAAGCATCCTGAATACGTCATTATTGTCGCCGTTGCCGCAGTGCTGACCACCATTTTTGCTCCGGTGATGCCGCATCTGCGCCGCCTGTTCCTAATCCTTGATGCTCTCGGGCTGGTGGTGTTCTCCATTATCGGAGCGCAAATCGCACTGGATATGGGAGAAGGTCCGGTGATCGCCACTATTGCGGCTGTCGTTACCGGCGTATTTGGCGGCGTACTGCGCGATATGTTCTGTAAACGTATTCCCCTGGTATTTCAGAAAGAACTTTACGCCGGAATCGCCTTTGCCTCAGCCGTACTCTATCTCGCCCTTGACCATTATATTTCCAGCCATGATACAGTTGTGATCGCCACCCTCCTGTTCGGCTTCACAGCCCGTTTGCTGGCAATCCGCTGGAAATTGGGACTGCCGGTATTCCATTACAAACACAACGCTCACTGAAACGCCTTCACACCCTGGTTGCCCAGCCATACCGCCAGCTGTTCAACCACTGGCGTTCGGACGAAGGTGATAAGCTGCCGGGCTTTTTGTGCACCAATGGCGGGTAACTGCTGCCATGCAAGCTCATCACGCGCGCGTACTTGCCGCCAGTGTGTATCACTCGTCGCTTTTAACGCCGCCTGCGGCAGCGGCGTGCCCAGCGCATTCAGCCAGCGGGTAAACGGCCTGTCGCGCGCCAACGAAAAACGGTGCCAGAGTTGCAGGCCTCGCGCAGCAGAAAGACCCGGAGTCGCCTGCAATTGCGCCTTCGTCAGCGCCAGCCAGGAAAATATGTGCTCAAAACGATGCGCCTGATGCAATGCGCGCCAGCCCTCTTCCCCCACGCCGTCAATGCCGAGCGCTTTTGACGACCCCAACCAGACCAGTCGGGCAATAAACTGCTCGTGGCACTCCGGTGAGGCATAAAAACAGGTCAGCGGGGTAAACTGCGCATCCGGCGGCGTGGGCTTTTCCCGTTCTACTCCACGCCAGACCACGCGGTTGATACGCGGGATGCCCTGCCCGGCAAGGCTGACCGAAACCTGATCCCCCGGCGCGATATCCAGCAGCTGCCATTTTCGGATGGAGCCAATATTCACTCGCCGGACACGTTTATCATCCAGTTGCACCGGCTCAAGCTGCGCCACCACCGAAATCTTACCGGTACGCCCTGTCGCGAACTGGATCCCGTTGACCCCGGTAACCTGCTCAATCGGCTCGTATTTCCAGGCCGCCACCCAGTGCCCTTCTCCGGGCAACCACGCGTTTCCTGCCGGTTCCATCGACGAGCGGACCACTACACCATCGGTTACAAACGGCAACGGTGATGTGAACCACCTGGCGCGCAAACGCTCCACATCCTGCACATTGTTTACCGCCACGCTGTAGCGCTGCACCCATTCGAACCCCGACTTGCTGAGTAACTCAGCCTTTTCGGAAAATGTTGCCGGGCCATCCGGCCAGGCCCAAACGAAAAACGCCAGCTCAGACAGAAGAGGCGTGTCGCGGCGGCTCATCATTGCCCCTGCCACCTTTGCCCGGGCGTTGAGCCCTCCCATACGTTTTTGAACGTGGTTATCGCGGCGTAGAAACAACTCCCCCTGCAAAACGCTATCCGCCAACAAACCGGTTACCGTTTTGGGAATCGACGGGATAGCGCGCACTTTTTCTGTCCAGTCCTCTCCTGCCAGGCCATCTCCCCGGCTGATGGCTTGTATCAGCTTGCCATGCCGGTACACCAGCGTGACCGCCACACCATCCACTTTTGGCTGAACCCAAAGATCTTTCTTTCCCGACATCCATTGCTGTAGCGCGTGTTTATCGGCCAGTTTGCGCACCCCGGTATGCGCCACCGGATGCTTCACATTACCGCCTGGCAATGTCGATACGCTGCCAACAGCATGCAGATCAAAACAACGCTGCCACTGCGTTAAGCGCATACTGAGCCGGTCATACACATCATCACTCACGCCGCTATCGCCCTGCTCCCAATAGTCGTTGTTCCATTGTGCAAGCTGTTGTTGCAGGCGGCTGACTTCTTCCTGCGCCCGTGCTGGCGACCAGACCGGGCAGGTCGCCAGAGTGAGTGTGCTCCACAGCAACAGACAAATTGCGGCTCCGGCTTTTCTCCACATCATTATTTCTCCCTTGTGATAGCGCAGTCGTTATAGCGTTGCCGGAACGACTCTTTCGAGCGGGAAAAGGGGACATTGCGAGGACGGTTCAGGCAATTCATCGTGGTCATGAAAATTTGCAGACAAATCAGGAAAGCAGTACGGGAAACGCCAAACTCAGCGGGAAAAAGTGTGACAAAAGCTACGTCACATAGCAGCGATGTGTATAATAGGCACGTATGTAAGTTTCCTTTCGCAATTCACATACAAAAGACTCTCATGGCTCAAGGCACGCTCTATATTGTTTCCGCCCCCAGCGGCGCGGGTAAATCAAGCCTCATCCAGGCTTTGTTGAAGACCCAACCGTTATACGACACGCAAGTTTCTGTTTCGCATACGACGCGCGCTCCGCGCCCGGGCGAAGTACACGGTGAACACTATTTCTTTGTTAATCATGACGAGTTCAAAGCCATGATCGGTGAAGACGCGTTTCTTGAGCATGCCGAGGTGTTTGGCAATTACTATGGCACCTCCCGCGCAACCATTGAGCAAGTGCTGTCCACCGGTGTGGATGTGTTCCTCGATATCGACTGGCAGGGCGCGCAACAAATTCGCACCCGGATGCCGCAAGCGCGCAGCATCTTTATTCTGCCGCCGTCGAAAGTGGAGCTGGATCGTCGCCTGCGCGGGCGCGGTCAGGACAGCGAAGAGGTGATCGCGAAACGTATGGCGCTGGCAGTTGCGGAAATGAGCCATTACGCAGAATATGATTACCTTATTGTGAATGATGATTTCGACACCGCCTTGGGCGATTTGAAAACCATTATTCGCGCTGAACGTCTGCGCATGAGCCGCCAGAAGCAGCGACATGACGCTTTAATCAGCAAACTATTGGCAGACTGAGCCTGGTTTCAGTATCATGCCCAGTCATTTCTTCACCTGTGGAGCATTTTAAGTATGGCACGCGTAACTGTTCAGGACGCTGTAGAGAAAATTGGTAACCGTTTTGACCTGGTGCTGGTCGCCGCGCGTCGCGCTCGTCAGATGCAGGTTGGCGGCAAAGATCCGCTGGTACCGGAAGAAAACGATAAAACCACCGTTATCGCGCTGCGCGAAATCGAAGAAGGTCTGATCAACAACCAGATCCTCGACGTCCGTGAGCGCCAGGAGCAGCAAGAGCAGGAAGCCGCAGAACTGCAGGCCGTCACCGCCATTGCTGAAGGTCGCCGTTAATTAATCCTGCAGGTCACCCTTGTATCTGTTTGAAAGCCTGAATCAGCTGATTCAAAACTATCTGCCTGAAGACCAAATCAAACGTCTCAGGCAGGCGTATCTCGTTGCACGTGACGCTCACGAGGGCCAGACACGTTCAAGCGGTGAACCTTATATCACGCACCCGGTAGCGGTAGCCTGTATCCTGGCCGAGATGAAACTCGACCACGAAACGCTGATGGCCGCGCTACTGCATGATGTGATTGAAGATACCCCAGCCACATATCAGGATATGGAACAGCTGTTTGGCAAAAGCGTTGCCGAACTGGTGGAAGGGGTATCCAAACTTGATAAGCTCAAGTTTCAGGATAAGAAAGAGGCGCAGGCCGAAAACTTCCGCAAGATGATCATGGCGATGGTGCAGGACATCCGCGTCATTCTGATCAAACTTGCCGACCGCACGCACAACATGCGCACGCTGGGCTCGCTTCGCCCGGATAAACGTCGCCGCATTGCCCGTGAAACCCTCGAAATCTACAGTCCGCTGGCGCACCGTTTAGGTATTCATCACATCAAGACCGAGCTTGAAGAGCTGGGTTTTGAAGCGTTGTACCCAAACCGCTACCGCGTCATCAAAGAAGTGGTGAAAGCCGCGCGCGGCAACCGCAAAGAGATGATCCAAAAAATCCTCTCAGAAATCGAAGGGCGTTTACAGGAAGCGGGCATTCCCTGCCGCGTGAGCGGGCGTGAAAAACACCTTTACTCCATCTACTGCAAGATGGTGCTGAAAGAGCAGCGTTTTCACTCAATCATGGATATCTACGCCTTTCGCGTCATCGTTCATGATCTGGATACCTGCTATCGCGTACTCGGCCAAATGCACAGCTTGTATAAACCGCGTCCGGGTCGCGTAAAAGACTACATCGCCATTCCCAAAGCGAACGGCTATCAGTCCCTGCACACCTCGATGATTGGTCCGCACGGCGTACCGGTTGAGGTGCAGATCCGCACGGAAGATATGGATCAGATGGCAGAGATGGGGGTCGCCGCACACTGGGCATATAAAGAGCACGGTGAAAGTAGCACCACAGCGCAAATCCGCGCCCAGCGCTGGATGCAAAGCCTGCTTGAGCTACAGCAGAGCGCCGGTAGCTCGTTTGAATTTATCGAGAGCGTTAAATCTGATCTCTTCCCCGATGAGATTTATGTTTTCACCCCGGAAGGCCGCATTGTCGAACTGCCCGCGGGCGCTACGCCAGTGGACTTCGCCTACGCTGTGCATACCGATATCGGCCATGCCTGTGTTGGCGCGCGCGTCGACCGCCAGCCTTATCCGCTGTCGCAGTCGCTCTCCAGCGGACAGACGGTAGAAATCATCACCGCGCCGGGCGCCCGCCCGAACGCCGCATGGCTGAACTTTGTCGTCAGCTCGAAAGCGCGCGCCAAAATCCGCCAGATGTTGAAAAACCTCAAGCGCGACGACTCAGTCAGTCTCGGTCGCCGTCTGCTCAATCATGCATTGGGCGGAAGCCGCAAACTGGCGGAAATCCCACCGGAGCATATTCAGCGCGAGCTGGACCGCATGAAGCTGGCGGCGCTGGACGACCTGCTGGCAGAAATTGGCCTCGGCAACGCCATGAGCGTCGTGGTGGCGAAAAACCTGCAGCAAGGGGAAGCAGTGCAAGCGGTGCAAACGCCTGCCGGCACGGGCAACAGCGGCGGCCATCTGCCAATTAAAGGCGCCGACGGTGTGCTAATCACCTTCGCCAAATGCTGCCGCCCGATCCCTGGCGACCCGATTGTCGCTCACGTCAGCCCCGGCAAAGGACTGGTTATCCACCATGAGTCCTGCCGTAACATTCGTGGCTATCAAAAAGAAGCCGAGAAATTTATGGCCGTGGAGTGGGACAAAGAGACCGCTCAGGAATTTATCACCGAAATCAAGGTGGATATGTTCAACCATCAGGGAGCACTGGCAAACCTGACGGCCGCCATTAATACGGCCTCTTCCAATATTCAGAGCCTGAATACGGAAGAGAAAGACGGTCGCGTATACAGTGCTTTCATCCGTCTCACGGCGCGTGATCGCGTCCACCTGGCGAATATCATGCGTAAGATCCGCGTGATGCCAGACGTGATTAAAGTCACCCGTAACCGAAACTGATTGTATGAATTCTCAGCGTTATGCGCGTATCCGCGAGATGCTCGCCAGGCGTCAGCCTGATCTGACCGTCTGCATGGAGCAGGTTCACAAACCTCATAACGTCTCCGCGATTATCCGCACGGCGGACGCCGTTGGCGTGCATGAAGTTCATGCCGTCTGGCCGGGCAACCGCATGCGCACCATGGCCTCTTCCGCTGCGGGCAGTAATAGCTGGGTGGAAGTGAAAACGCACCGCACCATCAGCGACGCCGTTGGCGAGCTGAAAGCGCGCGGCATGCAGATCCTCGCCACCCATCTGTCTGACAACGCCGTCGACTTTCGCGAGATCGATTACACCCGCCCGACCTGCATTCTGATGGGACAGGAAAAAACCGGGATCACCCAGGAAGCGCTGGATCTGGCGGATCAGGACATTATCATCCCGATGATCGGTATGGTGCAGTCGCTGAATGTCTCCGTGGCTTCCGCATTGATCCTGTATGAAGCTCAGCGCCAGCGGCAAAACGCGGGCATGTATCAGCGTGAAAACAGCATGCTGTCGGACGTTGAGCAGCAACGTCTGCTGTTCGAGGGCGGTTACCCGGTACTGGCAAACGTCGCCAAACGCAAAGGCCTGCCTTACCCTCACGTCAATACCGAGGGGCAGATCGAAGCAGACCCGACATGGTGGGCCACCATGCAGGCAGCAGGGTAACCACATGAAAGGCCGCCTGCTCGACGCTATTCCGCTCAACACGCTGACCGGCGTCGGCGCAGCGCAGAGCAGCAAACTGGCGAAAATCGGCCTGCACACCGTACAGGATCTCCTGCTTCACCTGCCGTTGCGCTACGAAGATCGTACCCAACTTTACCCCATTGCCGATCTGCTGCCGGGCGTGTATGCCACGGTGGAAGGCGAAGTGCTGAACTGCAATATCACCTTCGGCGGGCGTCGGATGATGACCTGCCAGATCAGCGATGGCTCCGGCATCCTCACCATGCGCTTTTTTAACTTCAACGCGGCGATGAAAAACAGCCTCGCTACCGGCCGCCGTGTGCTGGCCTACGGTGAAGCGAAACGCGGGAAGTACGGCGCTGAGATGATCCACCCGGAGTACCGCATTCAGGGCGATCTCAGCACGCCGGATTTACAGGAAACCCTGACGCCGGTGTACCCCACCACTGAAGGCGTGAAGCAGGCGACCTTGCGCAAACTGACCGATCAGGCGCTGGATCTCCTGGCGACCTGCGCCATCAGCGAACTGCTGCCACCAGAGCTGGCGCAGGGCATGATGAGTCTGCCGGACGCCCTGCGCACGCTGCACCGCCCGCCGCCCACCCTTCAGCTCAGCGACCTCGAAAGCGGGCAGCACCCGGCGCAAAAACGTTTAATCCTCGAAGAGTTGCTGGCACACAACCTGAGTATGCTAGCACTACGTGCCGGAGCACAGCGCTACCACGCGCAACCGCTCGTCGCCAACGACGCACTAAAACAAGGTCTGCTGGCATCACTGCCGTTTAAACCGACGGGCGCGCAGGATCGCGTCGTGGCGGAAATCGAGCGCGACATGGCGCTGGATATGCCCATGATGCGCCTCGTGCAAGGCGATGTCGGCTCCGGTAAAACGCTGGTTGCCGCGCTCGCGGCCTTACGCGCCATCGCCAACGGCAAACAAGTGGCGATGATGGCCCCGACCGAACTGCTGGCCGAGCAGCACGCGAATAACTTCCGCAACTGGTTTGCCCCACTTGGCGTGGAAGTGGGCTGGCTGGCGGGCAAACAGAAAGGCAAAGCGCGGCAGGCACAGCAAGAGGCGATTGCCAGCGGTCAGGTACAGATGATCGTCGGTACGCACGCTATTTTCCAGGAGCAGGTGCAGTTTAACGGCCTTGCGCTGGTGATTATCGATGAGCAGCACCGCTTTGGTGTTCACCAGCGTCTGGCGCTGTGGGAAAAAGGCCAACAGCAGGGTTTCCACCCGCATCAGTTGATCATGACCGCCACGCCCATTCCGCGAACGCTGGCAATGACCGCCTATGCCGATCTGGATACCTCCGTCATCGACGAGTTACCGCCGGGACGTACGCCGGTCACCACCGTCGCCATTCCGGATACCCGCCGTAACGACATTATCGATCGAGTGCGCAACGCCTGTACTGACGAAGGCCGCCAGGCGTACTGGGTCTGTACGCTGATTGAAGAGTCAGACCTGCTGGAAGCGCAAGCGGCGGAAGCCACCTGGGAAGAGCTGAAACTGGCGCTGCCGGAGCTGAATGTGGGCCTGGTACACGGGCGAATGAAGTCCGCCGAAAAGCAGGCCGTCATGCAGGCCTTCAAGCAAGGCGAACTGCATTTGCTGGTCGCCACCACGGTGATTGAAGTGGGCGTGGACGTGCCTAACTCCAGCCTGATGATCATTGAAAACCCGGAGCGTCTTGGCCTTGCGCAACTCCACCAGCTGCGTGGCCGCGTCGGGCGTGGTGCAGTGGCCTCGCACTGTGTGCTGCTGTATAAATCCCCGTTGTCCAAAACCGCGCAAAAACGTCTGCAGGTATTACGTGACAGCAGCGACGGCTTTGTGATTGCGCAAAAAGATCTGGAAATTCGCGGCCCTGGCGAACTGCTTGGCACCCGCCAGACCGGCAATGCCGAATTCAAAGTCGCCGATCTGCTGCGCGACCAGGCGATGATCCCCGAAGTACAGCGTACTGCCCGCCATATTCATGAGCGCTACCCGCAACTGGCGGAAGCCCTCATCGACCGCTGGATGCCGGAAACAGAACGCTACTCCAACGCCTGAGTTTTAGAACCTTATGCCGTAAAAAGAATCCCCCTTAGAAAAGTATGTTGTTAACAAAGCAACCGTTTGCTTTTACCAAACAGTCCGATAAAATCACCGCTTTTCCATCCAGGGGATTGCTTGAGATGTCCGTAAACACCATCGAGTCAGAAAGTGCGCAACCGGTTGCGCAGACTCAACCCAGCGAACTGATCTACCGCCTTGAAGACCGCCCGCCGCTGGCGCAAACGCTGTTTGCCGCGCTGCAGCACCTGCTGGCGATGTTTGTCGGCGTTATCACGCCCGCGCTGCTTATCTGCCAGGCGCTGGGTTTACCGGCTCAGGACACTCAGCACATCATCAGCATGTCGCTGTTCGCCTCTGGCGTGGCTTCCATTATCCAGATCAAAGCCTGGGGACCGGTGGGTTCTGGCCTGCTGTCGATTCAAGGCACCAGCTTTAACTTTGTGGCACCGCTGATTATGGGTGGCACTGCACTGAAAACCGGCGGTGCGGATGTACCGACGATGATGGCGGCACTGTTCGGCACCCTGATGCTGGCAAGCTGCACCGAAATGGTTATCTCCCGCATTCTGCCGCTGGCGCGCCGTATTATCACCCCACTGGTCTCCGGCGTGGTGGTGATGATTATCGGCCTGTCGCTGATTCAGGTCGGTTTGACCTCCGTGGGCGGCGGTTTTGCCGCGATGGGCAACCACACCTTCGGCGCACCGAAGAACCTGCTGCTGGCAGGCGTGGTGCTGGCAATCATTATTCTGTTGAACCGCCAGCGTAACCCTTACCTGCGCATCGCCTCTCTGGTGATCGCCATGGCGGTCGGTTACGTGCTGGCAATGTTTATGGGCATGCTGCCAGCGTACAACGCCCCGGCGGACGCCTTTATGGTGCCGACACCGCTCTACTACGGCCTGAGCATTGACTGGAACCTGCTGCTGCCGCTGATGCTGGTGTTTATGATCACCTCGCTGGAAACCATCGGCGACATCACCGCCACGTCTGACGTTTCTGAGCAGCCGGTTGCCGGCCCGGTCTATATGAAGCGCCTGAAAGGCGGTGTCCTGGCTAACGGCCTTAACTCCTTCGTCTCTGCGGTGTTTAACACCTTCCCGAACTCCTGTTTCGGTCAGAACAACGGCGTCATCCAGTTGACCGGCGTCGCCAGCCGCTACATTGGCTTCTTCGTGGCGCTGATGCTGATTGTGCTGGGCCTGTTCCCGGCGGTGAGCGCGTTTGTGCAGCAACTGCCTGAGCCGGTGCTCGGCGGCGCAACGCTGGTGATGTTCGGAACCATCGCGGCTTCTGGCGTGCGTATTGTTTCCCGCGAGCCGCTGAACCGCCGCGCGATCATGATTATTGCGCTGTCGCTGGCTGTCGGCCTTGGCGTTTCTCAGCAGCCGCAAATCCTGCAATTTGCTCCTGACTGGCTGAAAAACCTGCTCTCTTCCGGCATCGCCGCTGGCGGTATCACGGCGATTGTACTGAATCTGATTTTTCCGCCAGAGAAAAACTGATGCATGCCGCGGCAACGGGGCCAAACCGTTGCCGCGGTCACTTCCTTTCATCATTCCGCCCTTGAGCATTGCGCATAAATCGTGCATAACTGCCTGACTGACACGTCGGGGATGGAAGATGATGAAATTTCTTGGAAAGCTGCTCCTTGTTGTCGCTATCGTCTTGTTACTGGCGATGCTGGCGGTCTATTTCTTGTTGCAAACTCGCTGGGGTGCAACGCAGGTCAGCCAGTGGGTCAGCAACAACAGCGACTATCATCTGACGTTCGATGTGATGGATCACCGCTTCTCTTCCCCATCCCATGTACTGCTGAAAAACGTTAACTTTGGCCACAAAGGCAAACCCGCCACCCTGGTCGCCAAAACCGTCGACATTGATCTCAGTAGCCGCCAGCTCACCGACCCGCTGCATGTGGACACCATCCTGTTACAGGACGGCACGCTCAATCTCTCCCCGGCTGCCGCGCCGTTGCCTTTCCAGGCCGATCGCCTGCAACTGAGCAATATGGCGTTTAACAGCCCGGCCACTGGCTGGGATCTGAGTGCGCAACGGGTCACTGGCGGTGTTGCGCCGTGGCAACCGGTCGCAGGCAATGTGCTCGGCAGCAAAACGCAGATCCAGATGAGCGCCGGATCGCTGACGTTAAACGGCGTTCCCGCCAGTAATGTCTTAATTCAGGGCAGTATTGATAAAGATGTGGTTACGCTGACCACCATTGGCGCGGATATGGCGCGTGGTTCGCTGACGGGCGATGCGCAACGCAATGCCGACGGCAGTTGGGTGGTGAATAACCTGCGGCTGAACGATATCCGTCTGCAAAGCGACAAACCCCTGCTCGATTTCTTTAATCCGCTGACCACACTGCCTTCACTGAAAATTGACCGCGTCGAGGTGACGGATGCGCGCCTGCAAGGGCCGGAATGGGCGGTTACCGACCTCGATCTGAGCTTGCGCAACCTGACGCTGGAAGGCGGCGACTGGAAAAGCGACGACGGCAGGCTGTCGATGAACGCCACCGAGTTTATTTACGGTTCGCTGCATCTGTTCGATCCGATCCTGAACGCCACCTTCTCGCCGCAGGGCATTGCGCTGCAACAGTTCACCTCTCGCTGGGAAAACGGCATGGTGCGCACCTCCGGCAACTGGTATCGCGCCGGGCACGCACTGGTGCTGGACGACGCTGCCTTTGCCGGGCTGGAATACACCTTGCCGGCAAACTGGAAGCAGGTCTGGATGGATGAACTGCCAACGTGGTTGAACAGCGTGACACTGAAGAAATTCAGCGCCAGCCGCAATCTGGTGATTGATATCGACCCGGACTTCCCGTGGCAGCTCACCGCGCTGGATGGCTATGGGGATAACCTGCAACTGGCGCGCGATCGTAAATGGGGCGTCTGGGGTGGCAGTGCAAAACTGAACGCCGCCGCCGCAACGTTTAACCGCGTTGATGTGCGCCGCCCGTCTCTGGCATTAAACGCAAACAGCAGCACGGTGAACATCAGCGAACTTAGTGCCTTTACCGGCCAGGGATTGCTGGAAGCCACCGCCGTGGTTTCGCAAACGCCGGAACGCAGCGTCAACCTCAGTCTGCGCGGGCGCGGCGTGCCGGTAAATGTGTTGCAGGAGTGGGGCTGGCCAGCGCTACCGATAAGCGGTGATGGCAATCTGCAACTGACCGCCAGCGGCAACGTCAACGCAAATGCGCCGCTGAAACCGACGGTGAATGGCGAGTTGCAGGCGATAAACGTCCAGAAACAGCAGCTAAAACAAAGTATGCATGGCGGTGTCATCTCCGGTGGCGTGGTTGCGCCACCAGCAGAGTCTGCGCCATCACCCTCACCCCAACCCTCTCCCTGAAAGGGAGAGGGAGAAAACCCGCATCCGCTTTCTCCCCTCGCCCTCCGGGGAGAGGGCCAGGAGTGAGGGGAAACCCGCCCCGCCTTATCCCCTCGCCCCTTTGGGGAGAGGGTCAGGGTGAGGGGAGACTCACAGCGTAATCCGAATCTCCCCGCCCTGCGGCGCTATCACTACGCCTTGTTCGCTGCCCGACTGCGTAGCCCCCTGCACTCCGGCAATCTGCGTGATACTGCGTAGGCACAGCGTCCAGTTGCGGGCTTCGCCTTCAGCCTGCACGCTAATCACGCCATTTTCACGTTTCGCCCGCAGGCGGAAAATCACCGCGCCGTTCGCATCCGGTACTTCGCACAGCGCTTCACGCCCCTCATCCAGCGCAAACAGCTGGAAGGCGGTGTTTTCATGCCAGGCGTAATCCGGGCGCTGATCGTTGCAGCCCAGCGCCAGTAGCGTATTGTCACGCACATAAACCGGCAGACTCATCACGTCATGGCGCTGTTGATGCCAGCGGCTACCGTTCAGCACATCGTTATGCCACAGGTGCGTCCAGCGCCCTTCCGGCAGATAAAACTGCACGTCACCCGCCTCGCTGAACACCGGGGCTACCAGCAGCGCCTCGCCCAGCATGTACTGGCGGTCGAGGTAATCGCAGGCGGGATCGCCCGGGAATGCAAGCATCATGGCGCGCATCATCGGTGTGCCGCATTCGTGCGCCAGCGCCGCCTGGCTGTAAAGGTACGGCATCAGGCGGCATTTCAGTTGCGTAAAGTGGCGCACCACATCGCAGGACTCTTCATCGTAGGCCCACGGCACGCGGTAAGATTTACTGCCGTGCAGGCGGCTATGGCTGGAGAGCAAACCGAACGCACACCAGCGTTTGTAGACATGCGCAGGCGCGGTATTTTCAAAACCGCCAATGTCGTGGCTCCAGAAACCAAAACCGGACAGGCCAATGGAGAGCCCACCGCGCAGGCTTTCCGCCATCGATTCGTAGTTGGCGTAACAGTCGCCGCCCCAGTGTACCGGGAACTGCTGCGCGCCAACGGAGGCCGAACGGGCAAACAGCACCGCATCCTGCTCGCCCACCGTCTCTTTCATCACCTTCCACACCAGTTCGTTGTAGATGTAGGCGTAGTGGTTGTGCATTTTCTGCGGACACGCGCCGTTATGCCACACCACATCGGTCGGGATGCGCTCGCCAAAGTCGGTTTTGAAACAGTCGACACCCATCGCCATCAGACCTTTGAGTTTATCGGCGTACCACTGGCAGGCTTCTGGATTGGTGAAGTCGTAAATAGCCAGCCCCGGCTGCCACTTGTCCCACTGCCACAGCGAACCGTCGGCGCGTTTCAGCAGATAGCCTTTCTCTTTCAGTTCACGAAACACGGGAGATTTCTGGCCGATATAGGGGTTGATCCAGACGCAGACTTTCAACCCGCGCGCTTTCAGGCGTTTGATCATGCCTTCCGGGTCCGGGAAGGTCACCGGGTCCCACTCAAAATCGCACCACTGGAAGGCTTTCATCCAGAAGCAGTCGAAATGGAACACATGCAGCGGCAACTGGCGCTCCGCCATGCCGTCGATAAAGCTATTGACCGTCGCTTCGTCATAATTGGTGGTAAATGAGGTGGTCAGCCACAGGCCGAAAGACCAGGCCGGTGGCAGCGCCGGGCGGCCGGTAAACTGCGTATAGCGGTTCAGCACCGTCTGCGGCGTTGGGCCATCAATCACAAAGTACTCGAGATACTCCCCTTCCACGCTGAACTGCACTTTGGAGACCTTCTCGGAGCCAACTTCAAACTCCACGGCCTGCGGGTGGTTCACCAGCACGCCGTAGCCCCGGTTCGTCAGGTAGAACGGGATATTCTTGTAAGACTGTTCGGTGCTGGTGCCGCCATCGCGGTTCCAGGTTTCCACCGTCTGGCCGTTACGCACCAGCGCGGTAAAACGCTCGCCGAGACCATACACCGTCTCGCCAACACCGAGATCCAGCCGCTCGAACATGTAGTTACGCCCGCTGTTGTTATCCTGCACATAGCCGTTGTTCTTCACCTGGCTGCTGGTAATGCGCGCGCCGTTACGCAGAAAATCGAGCGCCCAGTTTTCGCCTTTCGCCACCCGCACGCTCAACGCGCCGCTTTGCAGCTCCGCAAATTCGTCGGTGTTGCGCAGCGCAACATGCACATGCGGTGATGGGTTCAGCGGGAAGTGCGGGCCGTTATCCACCGCGCCCTGAAAGTGCTCAATGCGCACGCCGATAATGCCTTCCTGCGGCGAGAAAAAACGCAGCGTAAACAGCGGCGTGTCCAGTTGCCAGGTGCGTTCGCGCACATCGCGCGGCGCGGCATACACCACCATCTCATTGCCCTGCTGTTCAACGTCGAACACCTGAATGGGCTGGATTAATGTCAGACCCGGCTGGATCAGCCAGTTGCCATCACTGATTTTCATGCATGACTCCTTACAGTAATTCTTCCCGGTGAGAGACGCTGCCCTGCCCTTGTGGATCGCGGTGTTCGCCACGAGCCAGTTGCGCCATAATCGATGTCAGGAATGGCGTATTGAGGGTGTAGTAGCGTTTGGCGATAAAGGCGCTCAGTAAGTAGCAGACCGCCGGAACCAGCGTGAACAGCGCAATGATGATGCTAATGGTGGCGCTGTTCTGGCTCTGCGCCGCCGCGTTGTAGCCACCACCCGCCAGCGCCCAGCCGATCAATGCGCCGCCCAGCGCCAACCCAAGCTTCAGCACAAACAATGTGCCCGCAAAACTGATGCCGGTAAGGCGTTTGCCATTGCACCATTCGCCATAATCCACGGTGTCGGACATCATCACCCACTGGATGGGGGTGACCAGTTGGTGCAGCACGCCAATAACGAAGATGAAGATAAACATGGTGACGCTGGCTTCGATCGGCACGAAGAACATGGCGACGCTGAGCACGGTGAGCGCGGCGTTGGTCCACCAGAAGATGGTGACTTTGCATTTCCAGTCGGTGAGCGGCTTGGCCAGGGCGCTGCCAATCAGGTTGCCGACGCAGTAAGTGGTGAGGAAGGCGGTAAAGATGGCGGCATCACCCATGATCCAGGTGACGTAATACATCATTGCCCCGCCGCGCACGCAGACGGCGAGGATGTTGAGGATGGTGAGTAAACCGACGATGCGCCACTGGTCGTTTTGCCAGATGTCGCGCAAATCTTCACGCATGGAGGTGGTGCTTGGCGGCGCCTGAATACGCTCTTTGGTGGTGAAGAAGCAGAATGCCAGCATCATAAAGGCGACCACCGAGAGCACCGCAATACCGCCCTGGAAGCCGAAAACTTTATCTTCCCCGCCAATCAGTTTGACCAGCGGCATCATCAGTACGGTGGAGAGCATGCCGCCCGCAGTCGCCAACACAAAGCGCCAGGATTGCAGCGAGATACGCTGTTTCGGGTCGTTGGTGATGACCCCGCCAAGGGCGCAGTAGGGAATGTTTACCACGGTGTAAAGCAGGGTGAGTAACGTATAGGTTACAGCGGCATACATCATTTTGCCGCTGACGCTGAGATCCGGCGTGCTGTAGGCCAACACGCAGACCACGCCAAAGGGCAGTGCGCCGAAGAGAATCCACGGGCGAAACTTACCCCAGCGGCTGCGCGTACGGTCGGCAATCAGCCCCATGCACGGGTCGGAAATGGCGTCTAACGCGCGCGCCAGCAGGAACATGGTGCCAACGAAACCGGCGGGAATACCGAAGATATCGGTATAGAAGAACATCATGTACAGCATTACGTTATCAAAAACGATATGGCTGGCGGCATCGCCCATCCCGTAGCCAATCTTTTCTTTCACAGAAATAATCTGACTGTCCATTTTTGTTTCCTTAACGCCTGAAAAGTAAGCGGAGAGCGGTCTCAGTGGTTGTAAACGATCGTTTTTCAGGCGGGTATTCCGTTTTCTGGTTATCAGATTACGTTTATTCTTTTCTGTGATCGCGGTTACTTTCGCAGCACAAAAAAGCTAACCGTCGGAAAATGTGAGGATTTATCTGAAACGAGGATATCGGGCAGCAGCACAACGAGAAAATTTATGGCAAGGGTATGTGGTAAATGCATGAAAGTAGCTATAATGCGCCCCGCCTCCATGTAGCAATGCAGGCGCGGAAGATCGTCATCTCCGGTGAGGTGGCTGGACTTCAAATCCAGTTGGGGCCGCCAGCGGTCCCGGGCAGGTTCGACTCCTGTGATCTTCCGCCAAAGTTGCTCCGCACCCATCCGAGAAAGTCTAAAAAATCATTAATTTTCAATAGATTTATCAAGTCACTCATCCGTAACAGTCCGACAAGTTCTTCCTGACTCCATGAAAATATGAACAGAGATGTGCATAGGTTTTTTATACGTATTTTGACTTATATACACGGCACTTACAGACATACAAATCAAACGAGCAAAACCTCAGGATCATTCAAACTGGCAGCCAAAGTGTGATGAACCCGCCGCATCATAACCTCAGACCGGCTTACGCCGGTCTTTTGAAGCGGAATACTAATTAATTACGTAAGCTCTTATCATAAACATCAATCCTGCTGTAATCAGGATTCCCCCGATAGTAGACTACAGGCACTTCTTTACCGATATTGTATTTATCCAAATCTACAGTGTTAATATTAAGTGTCTGTTTATCCTTTGTGTAGGTCTTATTATCTGCCCTAAAACTATATGTCATTACAATATCGACCTTACCCAACTCATTTGGCGTCCTTGGGAAATAACTCACGATCTGCGCTTTCACATACACAGGGTCTTTTTTAATCTTCAGGTATAAAAAATAACCCTGCAGCATATAAAAAACGAAGAAACCTATCAAGGCCAGAGGGCCAATAATTGCTATTATTCCTGTATACTTCTCCATTTTAACCCTCATGTAATTATACTTAGCGCGGCATTTTTCAATGACAGTATGTTTCTTTCTGGACTGGCCCCACACTGCAGAATATTTAAACCAAATACTCATCCGAGACTAACACACTGACAGCTAATACATGAAAAGCGACATTAGCCGATAGAAACTGGATACTAAAATGCCTGAACACTGGCTGCTTATGACTTGTAATTTGGCGCCATTCTTGAGTGTTATTTCTTATCAAATCCGAATCAAGAAACTCAGTCAACTTTCCTAACTGGAAGTGACCTGACTCCCCTTTATACTCAAAACCCCCATTCCCAGGAAACGGTACTCTCATAAAATAGCGCACCGATTTAAATACGATGTCTCGCCTAAAAATAGTTGTAATCTCCTCATCACCTTCCAGTATCTCTCTTTCATATTCTATTTCGAGAACAATATCGGAACCATCAGAGTAAAACGACACTGACGACTCTCCATATCCTGGCAACCATTCGTATGGGTCATAAATTACTTCTGCTTCACTTATCTTCATAGGCGTGATTTAAGTTCCTTGTACCAATAGAGGGTAGTTTATTGTTTTTCAATGGATCTGCTGCCCAATCATAGAAGGTCTTATCTGGATATGCCTCAACTCCTGTTTGATTTCGACCAAACCCTACACTCCTCCTGTGCTCAAACTATAGGGCAGGTTCATCTACCGGAGTGGAGCAGTTCAACTACCAGCCACGGTAGTCGATGAAACCTGTCTGTACTTCCCCCATGTTAAACCCGATTAAATACATCCAAATATTACCAATAAAATCAATCAGTTATTAATTGTCGCGCTAATGTAATGCCGTGTGCGTAGTGGCATACTGCATCTGTGCTTCAGTGTGAGCACGCAGGTACCAGAGGACCTAACCCTCTGTTTACTCTGCGACCAGGGGGTGAAAACGTGCAGGCGCTGGCAGCGGTAATAAATGTGATCTGCGGCAGCTTTCAACACAAAAGTGCCTGTGGCTTCGCGATGCCACATTACCGGATAAAAACGCCAACAATCAGTGAGTTATTTTGCATTGCACAGATGTGCGAGCATTCGAAAAGTCTAAAAACAAATGTGCAATACAAAACGGGGTTTTTACCGCCGAAAAGGGCAGTAAATCGTTTTGCCGCAGGCCGCAGACAAGGTTATATCGAAGGACCAAACCTGATTCGTTGTTAGCACAAATGTGCAGGAGGCGAAGGATGCCAAATGAAAACAGTGATGATGTTCGCCTGATCGTAAAAATCGCGCAGCTTTATTACGAACAGGAAATGACGCAGGCGCAAATTGCCCGTGAACTGAGTATTTACCGCACCACCATCAGCCGCCTGCTGAAACGCGGTCGCCAGCAGGGCATCGTCACCATTGCCATTAATTACGACTACAACGAAAACCTGTGGCGCGAGCAACAGCTAAAAGAAAAATACGGTCTGAAAGAAGCGGTAGTGATCGCCTGCAATAGTGAACAGGAAGAAGTACAACTCGATCAGATGGGCATCTGCGCCGCGCAGTTGCTGGAGCGTTTACTGGAGCCGGGCGACATTATCGGTTTTTCCTGGGGGCGCGCAGTACGGGCGCTGGTGGAGAGGTTATCCCCGGCCAGCCAGTCACGCCAGCTTATCTGCGTGCCTGTTGTCGGCGGCCCTTCCGGCAAGCTGGAAAGCCGCTATCACGTCAACACGCTGACCTACAGCGCAGCCGCAAAATTAAAAGGCGAATCATACCTCGCGGACTTTCCGGCGCTGCTGGACAACGCCCTGATCCGCAACGGTATCATGCAGTCCCGGCACTTTAAAACCCTCTCCGCCTACTGGGACAATCTGGACATCGCGGTGGTGGGCATCGGTTCACCGGCCATCCGCAACGGCGCGAACTGGCACGCGTTTTACGCCAGCGAAGAGAGCGACGATCTGTATGCCCGCCAGGTGGCTGGCGATATCTGTTCGCGCTTTTATGACATCCACGGTGCGACGGTAGAAACCCGGATGAGTGAAAAAACACTCTCTATTGAAACGCATCAACTGAAGAAGGCGCGTTACGCCATCGGCATTGCCATGGGTGAAGAGAAATACAATGGAATCGTAGGCGCATTGAAGGGAGAACATATTAACTGCTTAGTGACTAACAGAGAAACAGCCGATTTATTACTGAAGTAATTCTGGTTATTACGCTTTTACATAATTCATTTTATGGGGGCTAGTTTTGGCCAACATCAGGAGAAATATATGCAAACGTGGTTAAATCTGCAGGATAAAATTGTGATTGTTACCGGTGGCGCATCCGGAATCGGGCTCGCCATTGTCGAAGAATTATTAGCTCAGGGTGCGAAAGTGCAGATGGTGGATATTCATGCGGGCGAAGGTCAATATGAAAACCACCCCAATTATCGATTCTGGCAGACGGATATTTCCAGTGCGCAGGAGGTTAATCAGGCCATTAATGGAATCATTCACCATTTTGGTCATATTGACGGTCTGGTTAATAACGCCGGGGTGAATTTTCCACGTCTGTTGGTAGATGAAAAAGCCCCGGATGGGAAATATGAATTAAACGAAGCGGCCTTTGAAAAAATGGTCAACATCAACCAGAAAGGCGCGTTTTTCATGTCGCAGGCGGTGGCGCGCCAGATGGTGAAACAGCGGGACGGCGTGATAGTGAATGTCTCCTCGGAAAGCGGGTTAGAAGGCTCCGAAGGCCAGAGCTGTTATGCCGCCACCAAAGCCGCGCTGAATAGCTTTACACGCTCCTGGGCCAAAGAACTGGGTAAACATGGCATCCGTGTGGTGGGCGTCGCACCGGGGATCCTCGAAAAAACCGGGTTGCGCACGCCGGAGTATGAAGAGGCGCTGGCCTGGACCCGCAATATTACCGTTGAGCAATTGCGTGAAGGCTACAGCAAAAACGCCATCCCGCTGGGGCGTTCCGGACGGTTGTCTGAAGTCGCCGATTTTGTCTGCTACCTGCTGTCAGAACGCGCCAGCTACCTTACCGGCGTGACCACCAACATTGCCGGCGGTAAAACGCGCGGCTAGGGAGGCCCGATGGTTAACGCTCTTTTTTGTGCCCACGGCTCGCTGGCCTGCGCCATGCGGGATTCCGTGCAGATGGTCTACGGCGAGATCAGCGTCGATGCGCTGGAGTTTCTCCCCGGCGAAAATACCCACGACATCGTCGCCAAAATGGCATCGCGCATTAACGCCCACCCGGATGAAGCGTGGCTGATTGCGGTCGATTTGCAGTTTGGCAGCCCGTGGAACGCCGCCGCGACGCTGGCCATGCGCAACACAGGCATCCGCGTCATCAGCGGGCTCTCCTTGCCGATGGCGCTGGAACTGGTTGATAACCAGGACAATATGGATGTGGATGCACTCTGCGAACACCTGACGATCATCGCCCGGCAGGCCTGCGCAGTCTGGCAGGCCACGCCAACTACCGAAGAGGATTTCTGATGAAGATTACCCTTGCACGTATCGATGACCGCCTGATCCACGGTCAGGTCACTACCGTCTGGTCAAAGGTAGCGAATGCGCAGCGGATCATTATCTGCAATGACGATGTCTTTAACGACGAGGTTCGCCGCACATTATTACGCCAGGCAGCCCCACCGGGAATGAAAGTGAATGTCGTCAATATCGAAAAGGCGGTAGCGGTTTACCACAACCCGCAATATAAAGAGGAAACCGTCTTCTATTTATTCACCCGTCCGCAGGATGCACTGGCGATGGTTAAACAGGGTGTTCAGATAGAAACCTTAAATATTGGCGGCATGGCCTGGCAACCGGGTAAGAAACAATTAACCAAAGCCGTCTCGTTAGACCAATCCGATATTAATGCATTCCGTGAACTGGATAAGTTAGGTATTCATCTTGATTTACGCGTCGTGGCTTCCGACCCGTCAATGAATATTCTCGAAAAAATTGAAGAGTTGTCGACAGCTGAATAAATAAAAGCACCCGTTTATTTATGCCTTTACCGGCAGGGATAACTACACCCAAAGGACATCAATTATGGAAATAAGTACCCTACAAATTATCGCGATATTTCTTTTTTCTTGTATTGCAGGTATGGGCAGCGTGCTGGATGAATTCCAGACTCACCGCCCGCTGATTGCCTGTACGGTTATCGGTTTTATCCTCGGTGATATCAAAACCGGGATTATTCTCGGCGGCACGCTGGAACTGATCGCCCTCGGCTGGATGAACGTGGGCGCGGCGCAATCTCCGGATTCAGCGCTCGCCAGTATTATCTCCGCCATTCTGGTGATTGTCGGGCAACAGAGCATCGCCACCGGTATTGCCATCGCCCTTCCGGTGGCCGCCGCAGGCCAGGTGCTGACGGTGTTTGCCCGCACCATCACCGTGGTGTTCCAGCACGCTGCGGATAAAGCCGCAGAAGAGGCGCGCTTTCGCACGATCGATCTGCTCCACGTTTCGGCTTTAGGCGTTCAGGCGCTGCGGGTGGCAATCCCGGCACTCATCGTTTCGTTGTTCGTCAGCGCCGACATGGTCAGCAATATGCTGAACGCCATCCCGGAATTCGTCACCCGCGGTCTGCAAATCGCTGGCGGTTTTATCGTGGTAGTCGGTTACGCCATGGTACTGCGCATGATGGGCGTGAAATACCTGATGCCCTTCTTCTTCCTCGGCTTTATTGCCGGGGGTTATCTCGACTTCAGTCTGCTGGCCTTCGGCGGCGTCGGCGTGATCATCGCCCTGCTCTATATCCAGCTTAATCCGCAGTGGCGCGAAACCAGGCAGCAAACCTCCGCCGCCCTCGCCCCTACCTCTCTTGACCAGCTTGACGATTAAAGGAGCCCATCATGGCAGAGAAAAAACTGACCAAATCCGACCTGTTTAGCATGTTTGTCCGCTCCAATCTGCAACAGGCCTCGTTCAACTTCGAACGCATACACGGGCTGGGTTTTTGTTACGACATGATCCCCGCCATCAAACGGCTGTACCCCTTAAAAGAGGATCAGGTTGCAGCGCTGAAACGCCACCTGGTGTTCTTTAACACCACACCTGCCGTCTGCGGCCCGGTGATCGGCGTGACCGCCGCGATGGAAGAAGCGCGCGCCAACGGTGCGGAAATCGATGATGGCGCCATCAACGGCATCAAAGTGGGGCTGATGGGGCCGCTGGCAGGCGTCGGCGATCCGCTGGTCTGGGGTACGCTGCGGCCGATCACCGCCGCACTCGGCGCGTCTTTAGCCCTGTCGGGCAACATTCTCGGACCGTTGTTGTTCTTCTTTATTTTCAATGCGATACGCCTGGTTCTGAAATGGTACGGCCTGCATTACGGTTTTCGTAAGGGGGTGCGCATCGTCAGCGATATGGGTGGCAACCTGCTGCAAAAACTGACGGAGGGCGCGTCGATTCTCGGCCTGTTTGTGATGGGGGTACTGGTGACCAAATGGACCCACATCAGCGTGCCGTGGGTGGTCTCTCAAACCCCCGGGGCCGATGGCGGCACGGTAACCATGACGGTGCAGGACATTCTTGATCAGCTGTGCCCCGGCTTGCTGGCGCTGGGGCTGACGCTACTGATGGTGCATCTGCTGAATAAGAAAGTGAACCCGGTATGGCTGATCTTCGCCCTTTTTGGCCTGGGCATTATCGGTAGCGAACTGGGCTTCCTCTCCTGATCCCTCGCCCCGCCAGCACGGGCGGGGTAACTGTAAACCTGTGAGGTATTGAGTATGCAAACCACCGCTTTACGACTGTATGGAAAACGCGATCTGCGCCTGGAAACCTTTGAACTCCCGGAGATGCAGGACGATGAAATTCTGGCAACGGTTGTCACAGACAGCCTGTGCCTCTCTTCCTGGAAGGAGGCGAATCAGGGGGAAGATCACAAGAAGGTGCCTGATGATGTGGCGACCAACCCGATCATCATCGGTCATGAATTTTGCGGCGATATCATTGCCGTCGGGAAAAAATGGCAACACAAGTTTCAGCCCGGCCAGCGCTATGTCATCCAGGCTAACCTGCAACTGCCGGATCGCCCGGACTGCCCCGGTTACTCCTTTCCGTGGGTGGGCGGCGGCGCGACACATGTGCTGATCCCCAATGAGGTCATGGAACAGGACTGTCTGCTGAGCTATGAAGGGGAAACTTACTTTGAGGGATCGCTGGTTGAGCCGCTCTCCTGTGTGATTGGCGCGTTTAATGCCAACTACCATCTTCAGGAAGGAACCTATCGCCACCAGATGGGCATCCGCCCGCAGGGGCGCACCTTAATTCTTGGCGGTACAGGGCCAATGGGGCTGCTGGCCATTGATTACGCCCTGCACGGGCCGGTGAACCCGTCATTGCTGGTAGTCACCGACATCAATCAAGACAAACTGCGGTATGCCCGCCAGCATTACCCTTCCGAAGGGCAAACACAGACGCACTATCTCCACGTGCAGAACGCCAGCCATGACGCCTTAATGGTGTTGAGCGAAGGGCATGGCTTTGACGATATTTTTGTTTTCGTCGCCGACGAGCAACTGGTGACCATGGCGTCTGCACTGCTTGCGCCCGATGGCTGCATGAACTTTTTTGCCGGCCCGCAGAATAAGCAGTTCAGCGCAGCCGTTAACTTTTACGATGTGCACTACGCTTTCACGCACTATGTCGGTACGTCCGGCGGCAACACCGACGACATGCGCGCAGCGGTAAAACTGATCGAAGAGAAAAGAGTCCAGCCGGCAAAAGTGGTGACGCATATTCTGGGGCTGGATGCCGCAGCGGAAACCACGCTAAGGCTACCGGAGGTGGGAGGGGGTAAGAAGCTGGTGTATACCGGGAAAACATTACCGTTAACCGCACTGACCGGGTTCGGCGACCCGCAGCTTCAGCAGATCCTGCAACGCCATCAGGGACTCTGGTCCGGCGAAGCCGAGCAGTATCTACTGTCGGCACACACGGCATAAACACGCACAACACAAAGTGTATCTGTACAAAGCGAACCTGTAAGACTACCTTACAGGTTCTTAAAGACTTACAGACAACCACACATGAAGCGCGTTTTTTTGATTTTTGCCACAGCCTTTCTTTTTAACACCAGCTACGCCGCAGAAACCCTGCCGAAAGACGTCCAGACCTTTCGCGATCTCGCCGACCAGTGCGAACATTTTGCCGGGGAGCAAGATTCCGACCTTGACGAGCAACAGCAAAAAGAGCTGGACGCCAAACTGGAAGCCACCTGCGGCAAAGCCGCCGGGCAGCTCAAAACGCTACGGGCGAAGTACAAGAATGATGCAGCATTAATGAAAGTCATTAATGCCTATGATTTCTGACGTTACGTATTACTTGTATAAAAGGGGGCATTCGCTCCCTTCCACAGGGATGAAAAACAAAAAACAGGGAGATAAAACCAGAACAACGCAGGAAATCGTCCGCAGATTACCAGGTTTACATCACTGATGACGGAGACACATCGTCTTGCTTCAGCGTGCCACATCTGATCATTTTTAATTCGTTCGTCTCCGCATGCGGGACTAACTTGATATTTGGCATGACTATGCCATCGGTGCAGCAAAAACAGGCATTCCAGTTTTGATAAATATGAATAAGCTCCGCCATGCTTTTTAAACCTAACTTTCGCAGAATGGCGTTCTTATAATTACTCACGACTTTGCGGTCAAGATTAAGGGCCTCCATAATATAGCTATTCGGGCGGCCATCCAGAATCATCGTCATAATATTGTACTCAACAACGCTCAGGTGTACTTCACGAATATGATCCTCCTGCTCCTTGCCCCTAAGGAAGGTTATTATTTTACGCACCTCATATTCCATAAAACTCATAGGGGAACACTTATCCAGCTTGATAAACTTCGTACAGATAAAGGTATGAAAATTTTTCTGTTCAGCAAGAATAAGCAGCAACGAATGCATGCTGAAAAATACTACCTTCCCATCGCCACGATCGAAAACAATAAGAGTGTGGGGAGCATACGGGTTAATATTTTTAAGTAACTTATCCATTCCGCTTACAAAATAGTTATCCTGAGAGATGATATACATATCTAACCTCCGGGAGATATTATTTCATAGGTATGAAGCCCTTAACTTACCGAAACCACGCTATTGCTTACGTTTTACAAACAAAAAATAACAACCACGAAAAATAAAAAAACGTCCTGATTTATCCGCACTTATCTCCGGCAGATTAAAACCGTAATACACGACCAACCTTCACCAGCTCTCGTTTTATTGCGCGCTCAAGATGGTGGAGTTGAACCTGATCATCCCCTTCTTCCGCCGCCAGCCAGCTGGCGAGTAATGCCGCATTGCGAATATTGGCGCCCGTCATTTCTGCACGCTGCGCCAGCAGGTGAAAATCAATCTCCTTCGCAAGAGAGACATTGGCCGGCCAAATGACCCGCCACATGCGTTCCCGCAATGCCACATCCGGGAATGGAAAACGTAAAATAAAGGTCAGGCGACGGGCAAACGCCGCATCCAGATGGTTACGATTGTTGGTCGCCAGAATAACCAGTCCGGGGTAACCCTCCAGCCGTTGTAATAGATAGGCAACTTCGATATTGGCATTGCGATCTTTCGCATCTGTCACTTCGCTGCGCTTACCAAACAACGCATCCGCCTCATCAAAAAAGAGCACGCCTGCGTCCTGTTCAGCGATGTCAAAGATACGGGCGAGGTTCTTTTCCGTTTCACCAATGTATTTATTCACCACCGCGGAGAGATCAATCTTAATTAAATCAACCCCCAGCGCACCGGCCAGCACTTCCGCCACCATGGTTTTGCCGGTTCCCGAATCGCCAAAGAACAAGGTACTGATCCCGGTACCGTACGCCACTTTCCGGTCAAATCCCTGTTTCAGCACGTTATCGCGCTGGCGAACAGCCGCCAGAATCTCCTGAAGATGCTGCTGCGTGGCCTCATCGATCACCACATCATCAAACGTGCGTACCGGCGTGTAGCGCTGCGCCAGCTTACCGTAGGACTGTTGGGTATGTAACTGAAAGGCATAGCGTAAATCTTCCGTCGCGATCACCGCGTAAGTGTCATCCACTGCGCGCAGCCGCTGGTACAGCATCGCTTCCCGGATAAGCTGCGGGATTGACTGGCTGTCCGGGTTAAACCGATTGAGCAGCGCAGTAATATCCAGCGCCGGTTCAACACACACACCGGACAACTGACGCTCCCACAGTCCGAGCGTGTCATCCGCCGTAATCACTGGCATAACAATCACCACCTGGCTAAATCCCGCCAGCCGGGGAAGCGTCACGGAAGGGTGCGTCAGGAACGCCACCGGCCCGGCCAGGTAGCGCAGTTCATGCGCCAGCCAGTCCCATAGCACCGAAAAGTGCTCAACGATGTTCTCTGGCGCACATATCGCCAGACATCCCTGGTAGAGCCGCGTCTCCCGTATCGCCAGTTGCAACATTTTCTGCACCGCTGCGACGGTCAGAGCGCCAGTGAGATGCGCCAGATCGAGGCAAAGCACCGAACGGCTTCGCTTCTCCATCGCTCTGCCGACAACCGCCAGTTGTTCCTGTAGACGGCAGCCCCGCAAAATGGTCGCCACCGGCGCGTGTTCGCTTTCAATGCAGCACTGCACCAGTTGTTCGGCTAACTGCGGCATGATCTCCGGTTGTACGGAAACCGGCAGCCAGTGCGCGTAGAGTGCCAGTTCAGAGGGAAGCGTATCGTAGCCGAGCAGCCACCCGTAAAGCGCGCTATCCACCCCCGGCACGGCCGCAGATAAGCTGTCATTCTCTTTGTGCTGGAGCGTTAACAGCCCCGCCCGCAGCAAACGTCCACCCGGCAACAGGCAGGCCTGCACCGTTGCCTGTGCTGTTCCGTCACGACACAAAATCCCCATGATGATGGCGACCGAGGGGCGTGTGCTCCGGTTTGTTGGATGAATGCTGGCGAAGAGCTGACCGTAGTGGATGTCATATTCCGGCAGTAGAGTCACTAATAAAATATCCCGTTCGAGGGTGCTAAGCTGAAAACGGCTTACCAGCCGTTCAAGCCGACTGCCAGCGGGAAGCTCCACCTCGTCGTTTTGCCATGACGCATCAGCATTGAACGCCACGGGAAGCGGGTCTGAAAAGTGAAAATGGGCGGTTTCTTCGCGCTGCGCCCATGCCGATGCGGCTTTTCCCAGCCGTTGAAGCTGCGCCTGCAAGATGGCGGCATCTTCATTTTCATCCGGTTCCGCAAACGTGCGCAGCGGTAGACTCATGGCAGCATTCCTCCGGGGTCGCCGGGTAACCATTCAAGCAACAGTGGCGCGTCGAACCAGGGGAAAAAAGCCAGGTTCAATGGCCACGACCATTTCGTCAGCAGAATATCGAACACTTCCGGCTGGATATGCAGCACCGCCGGGGTCACGTCGGAAAAGAGTTCGCCCGGTCGCTGCAAAAAGAGCTGGCGGATATCGGCCAGCCCCATTTTTTCAAAGGCAGCGATCTGCGAAAAGACGCTGGATGCCCACTCAGAGGTGATTTGCTGCTGCTGTGCACTCAACGGCTCCGGCATGGCAGGCGGTTCCTCCAGCGGCAGACCGCACAAAAACTGATTGACCACCACACGCTGCGCCTGCGGCTGTTCCGCTTCCCATACCAGCCAGTCAATGGCCACAACCGCCTGCCAGCGCGCCTCGTCGCTGATAAACTGCTTCTCCGCCACCAGCCCCAGCGCGGTAAACCACTGCGGGAATAGCGGCCAGAGCAACACGACTCCGGCATTGCTAACCGGCAGCCCCACTTCCGGGGATTCATCACCCGCGCGATGGGCAAGCCGCCGCCGGGCTGGTGTAGTGTTACGGCTTTGCTGCGATTGCCGGAGAGCGAATGCGTCTCTGCTTTGCGGCGTTTTCCGGGCGATAAATGTGTCTGTGCGCTGTTGCGCCTGCCTGCCGGTTAACGTTTCTCCGTTCTGTTGCGCCTGGCGGGTTGTGAAAGCCTCTGCGCCCGGTTGTCTCTGCTGAGCGGCGAATGTTTCTCCGTCCGGTCGTGTCTGATGGGTCGTGAAAATATCTGCGCCCGGTTGTCTCTGCTGAGCAGCGAATATTTCTCTATCCGGTCGTGTCTGATGGGTCGTGAAAATATCTGCGCCCGGTTGTCTCTGCTGAGCGGTTAAGGCTTCTCTGCTTTGCCGTACCTGTCCGTATGCTGACTGATTACCGTCTGAACTGGTGGCCCTCTCTGCCCAATGGGAACGCACAGCGGCAAGGGTTTCTGGCAGTAAAGAAGCCAGATAATCATCAATCTGCTGTTGCACTGCTTTCCCGGCGTGCAGATGTACCGTTCTTGCCACCCCGGCATCACGCCATAACGGTATCACCCAGCGTCCGGCAATGGCCCGCGCCTGCACGATGGGTATGGGTTCAAGTAACTCAATCAGTTGCAGGAACTGCGCGTGCGGGATTTCCTGCTGCACCAACGCTGTGGCCCAGGCATCACGCTGCGCATGGGTCATGCTGTGCTGGCTTAGCCAGTGGCGGCCTTCGGCAACCGTGAGTAAATAGCTCAACGCCTGATGCGCCAGCCGCAACGGCGTCAGACGCGTTGGTGCGGTAGGGCTGTTATCCCGCCACTCGCCCAGGGAAAGGGAAGTTGCTTTCGGGTGAGCAGGTGTTATTGCCGTGTAAGACGGAGAACCCACACTTGCAGCAAAATAGTCGTTAACGTCCCTTGCGAACGCGTAATAAAGCGCCTCTGCAGGCGTTGCCCGACGTCGGGCGTGCGACACAGATGTCGCATCCCGGTGCTCATTCTGGTGTCGGGAAGGCGATACTTCAGACCAGGCCATGTGCGTTGCCCGGTAACGGGAATGCCTGCCATAACGCACATCGGCAGATAATGTGCGTTGTGAAAAGCGGGGGACACCCGCCCGGGAAGGCGAATGCCAGAACGCCGTTTTTGCCCCCCCAGTTTGCAGGCAGGTGATAGCCTCCGCCACAAGCTGCCCGTCTCGTACCGAAGCATCTCCGGTTATCGCATCGCGCCGCGATAACGGCGCGTTACGCGCATGGCTGGCTAACTGTGTAAACAGTTGCACCAGCGCCGCCTGTAAACGCTGATAAAAATAAATTGAGAAGTGCTGGCGCGGAATAACACCCAACTTCACTACCACTTTATCAATGATAATATCGCTGTTTATCGCTACGTTATTTTTCGCCGCTTGCAAAACAGCGCTCAACTGTTCTTTATTAATACTGTGATATTCGGTTTTTCTTTGCTGCTTTAACACGGGATCAATAAATAACGTAACCCGCAGTGTAGTAATACACAAATCAGATTTAGTCATAGAGAGTATCCAGAATATCTTCAGCGACAAATGGAGTTTTATAATTTCATAATAAAAGCCAGCGCAAAGTATTGCGGCTCGTTATTCTGATAATATACGTTACCATCAAATCTACCTGTATGGCTGTGTCCGCTGTTTCCTCCTGTATATTCTATTGCATGGCCTGAGCCGTCTTGTGGGTTTTGACCAAGATCCGTACTCGATTTGAGCGGAAAAAGCCAACCTCCTCCATGTATAGGGTTAATACTTAATCGGTGATTATGTGATGGCATTTCAGCCACCGTCAGTGTATGCGGATCAATGGTTATTTTCCCGGTTGGTGTATAGGAGTTCTGTTTAGCACCACCCGTTGATGTTGAGAAATTTTGCGAGCCTTTAATAAACCTGTCGCGTAAGTCCGGGGTACCGTTTTGGCCATTACAGAATGCCCAGCCGGATGGCGCAGCACTGCCGCTAAACATCACAATAATTCCTCGCGGCACTACATAAGCCATATCGATACTGACACCATTGGCATCGACTTTGATCCCCGTTGAGGCTTTTACAGCAACCCCACTGGATATATTCTCCAGCCCATTGCTCAGATCAACCACCATAGCATTTGTCTTCTGATCAATTGCAATAGGAGAAAAACCCTGTCCATCCGTTGCCCCGGAGTAATCACGATACGCAGCATTCGGCTCCAGCTTGCCGTCAGAAGTGAACCGCATACCTGCTCCGGCCTTACCATCCTGACCGTGAAACTTGCCCACGCCTCTCGCCGCCGCTTCCACATACGCCATGGTATCCGGGGCGACGCTAACGCCATTGGCATTCACGACGATGCCGGTGGAAGGTTTCACGCTGAGTCCATTTGTACTTGCTGATAATCCCTGGTTGATATCCACCACCATTTTATTGGTTGAGGTATCTATTCTGATCGGGGAAACGCCCTGACCATCGGTCACGGAAGAAAAATCGAACGGATCCAAATTTGGTTCCAGCTTGCCTGCCGCGGTGATACGCATCCCCAGACCGGGTTTACCATCCTGACCGGTAAACTGCCCCACCGCTTTGGCGCCCGCTTGCGCATTGGCAATAATAGCCGCATTGACGCTCACGCCATTCGCATCGACAACCACACCGGTAGAGCCTTTAACACCCAGCCCGGACGTACTTTGTATCAGTCCATTGCCGTAATCCACCACCAGTTTATTGGTTGATGTATCGACTTTTATCGGGGAAACCCCTTGATTATCGGTGGCCTGAGAATAGTCACTCGCATCGATATCCGGCTCCAGTTTGCCCGCCGAGGTGATACGCATTCCCACGCCGGGTTTACCGTCCTGTCCAGTAAACTGTCCTACCGCTTTAGCCCCCGCGGTTGCATTAGCGATAATACCTGCATCTACACTGACGCCATTACCATTAACAACAATCCCTGTAGAGGCTTTTACACTTAAGCCATCCGACGAACCAGTCAGCCCGTAAGCCAAATCGACAACCGGTTTATTATTTGAAGAATCAACCGATAACTGTACAGCGTGCTCTTTATCGTTATCGCTGTTGAAATTAAATGAACTTGTAACATTCAGTTCCAGTTTCCCGGTCGTGCCGTATTTCATCCCAATGCCAGCACTGTTCGTTTGACTGGCGGCCTGGCCGGCGGCAACGGCGCCCGCGTTTGCCAAATCAATCAGATCGGCAAAATCACTTTGCAGCGGAATGCTGCCCGCTTTAAAACGCGCCTTCAGGGCATCGGGCGACTGTAATTTTTTGGTATCAGCCATAATCGTCTCCAGAACTCAGTGATTAAGCGGTGGGCAACTCTTGCGGAACATAGAACAACTGTTCCTGCACAATAACGCTGGTATTCCATTGGCTACCATCGGCTCCGATAACGGCGGTCTGCTGTGCGTCGGTGGCGATACGCATTAAGCCAATACCCAATTCGGTCACCGGCAGATGGCCTAAGGTCAGCATTTGCAGGATGCTCCAGGCATCATCCCCCAGCGGGTTACCGTTGTTCTGCCAGCGAGCATAGGTCTGGGCGAAGTTTTTAAACGCGGAGTCGCTCAGCCAGTGGTTGATTAACGACACATGTGCCGGAAACTGCTCCATCACTACCTGCAGCATCCAGGCGATCAGCTTATCCGGCACAATATTCTGGCTGGCGATGATCGTGCGGTTCAGCACCAGGCTTATTACAAATGAAAAGCGATCGGTGGTAGCGTAAGCCGACTCGCTAAAGTTCCACACATAGCGCCAGGCATCGGCCTCCGCCGGGAAGTCATACTGGCTGTCGGCGGCTTTCTCCACCAGCAGGGTACCCGCCAGCGGGTTTACCTCAAGGATGGTGGCATTGATTAGCCAGTCATCCGCATCGGCAGACTCAATGGTCGAACTTGATGCCGTAGCCTCGATGGTAGCCCCCGCCATGGTGGTGGATAATGAGCCCGCATGGATGATAATGTGATCCCCGGCCGAAACCATCGCCGGATAAGGGCTCTGATCGCTGCTGCTGAGTAATTTTTGTGAACTGTCCGCAGGTTGCAGCGCTGCATCGGCATAGTTCAGGGGGAAGTCCATATCCTGCAACCAGAGATTACTGCTCTGCCAGCGCAGATTCCCTCCCGACCAGGCCGTTTGTAAACGACTCAGATCGTTGGTCAGTTGCTGGCTGTTTGTTGCATTGACGGTAAAAGTATCGCCGTTGACACTGGTTACCATTTGCTGGCCTACCACCAGGCGGCTGTCGCCTTCGATGGCAATAATATCGACTAACTGACCGACTTCGATTTTCCCGGCAATGCCCGACTGGGTAATACTTACCAGCGTGCCGCTGATGGTGACGTTTTGCGGCGTCTGGTCAGTGGAATACCCCGTAGCAGGTACCAGCGGCAGTAACTGGCGATGCTCAATCAGGTAAAACGGCAAATTACTGAGATCGGGGTTGTCTTTAAAACACTCACTGTTCAGCCCGATGATGGCGGTAATCCGTTTTTGCAGCGCCGAGACTTTATTAATCTGGATGTTGATGCGGTCGTAGCCCAGTTGCGGTTGTTGGGCGAGATAGGCGCGCTGGGTCAGCAGAAAATCGGCCAAATCAAGGGTAAGCGGGCGCGCGGCGCGCGATGCGCCAAAATATCCTAACAGATACTGTAAAAATGCCAGTTCGCGAGAAAAGTTCAGCGGATGGGGCGTCACTTTATCCGCCTGGAAAATAGCCGCATCTTGCTGGAAAAGCTGCTTTAGGGTGTTCGCATAAGCGCTGTGCGCATCATCATTCACCATGCCATCGTCATAAGGCCAGCGGGTACCCCGAATGGCATCGGCGCGATCGTCAAACGCCAGCAGTTGCGGTATCGACGCTATTTCAGCGCACATATTGACCAGCAGTTGATCGACCGGCAACAGGAACTGGTGTAACTCATGGATGTTTTGCGCCACCTGTTGCAACGGTTGCTTCAACTGGTAGCAGCCTGGCAGGCGGTTGCCCACCGGAACATAAGCGTTGAAATCGCGCAACGTGCCCGCAGGAAGCACTACCGGCGGGGTAGTGATCACTGTCGGGGTGCTGAGATATTGACGGATTGCCGCCACATCCGGTTTTTCATAAATCCCGCCTTTTATCACCAGCGTCAATGGGCTGTCTGCGCCCGCCAGCAGGGTAAACGGGTCGGCTCCCCAAAGTCTCGGGTAGTAACCCGCATCGATTTGCCATGACCATTTATCCGACGTAACGCCGTGTATCTGTGGCGGAAGCGATGTCAGCGAGACCGCATTCACACTCTCCACCCCCTGAATGGTCAACAGGCGGTTGGCCAGCGAACCCAGACTGACGGTCATTCCATTTGCAGACAGTGGCGTCGGTTGCGCAATCTGCCAGCCATGTTTGAGAAAAGGCCCCTCAAAAATCTCTTCATCCGTATAGCCTTTGTCACGCATCTGCACGGTCGTAAAACGTTCCACGAAAGAAAACAGTTGCGTGCTGGTAGCCTCAAAAATACGTGCCACCACCGCGGCCACACTTTCCACATCGCTGCTGAGGCTGATTTCCAGATTGAGGTTAAAATCCACCGGCTGAAGCCAGATAACCCGTGCAAAAAATTCCCCCAGGTTGCGATGGCTGGCGAGAAAATCCGCCAGATACGCTTGTACCGTTGCGTTATCGTCACTGGAGAGCGCCTGCGTATAGCGGGAAGGCACCAGATAGAGCCAGTTATTGCCGCGAAGGGTTAATTCCTGCCACTCGTCGTCTACCGCATCGGTTGGTTTGGTAAAGGTGTACTTACGATTAACTTTGTCATACCACCAGTGAAAGGTATTGCTGCTGTCCTCAGGTTCTTTTACCAGCGCGCAATCGTCAAAAATAAACCCCTGTTCGTCACCGCCCAGACCAATGTCACTGCTGTGGATATCAAGGATAGCGCGGCGGTAATCATCAGCCGTCACCGTGTTGCAGCACAGTACGCCCTGTGGCCCAAATTCTGGCGGAAAGAGGGTGGTTTTTCCCGCAGCAGTGAGCAGATCGTTAAGCGATAACGACAAGCGGTACCCGAGGTCAGAATCATTCCAGGTGGTGGCCTGCAACAGGGTCACGCCGGGATCGTGGTCGGTGGTATCGGTCCAGATATCGCCACACAGGGTGTTGAGGCTTTCCGTTGCCTGTTGCCACAGTGTAGCGAAATCAATATCCGCTTTGACGACCGGGAACAGAGCATTTTCTTTAGACATAAGCGGCTCCCTTTAGGCATCAGATTTTGCTTGCGGCGTTAAGATTAAGACCTCGTTTTCCTGCGCCACGATGGTCTCCTCCAGGGTGTTCCCTTCAGCATCGACCAGTTCCAGCAACAGGACGTTTTGCACCAGCGGGTGCTGTTGAATGGTGGCTAACAGCTGGTAGTAATCGATCTGGTTACCCAGCGCCACCGCCTGTTGCAGGTCAGTCCCCCAGGGCATATAGCGTTGTTGCAACCAGTCGGATAACTGCTGGTAGCCATAGGTGGGGTTCACGCCATCAAGAAAAGTCACCTGGTAGCGAGCAGTAATGTCGACATAATTCGGGTTGGTTAATTTGGGGCTTGCCCACGGGCAGGTGAACGTTTTCAGCCACTTGGTCATCTCTTCCAGCCGCCCCTGGCTTAATGCCGGGCGCAGCATATCGTCATTATCACTGACGCGACTGCCGGGAATAATGACCAGTTCCTGCACTGTCAACGCGGGAATGGTCAACAGCTTGCTCACATCCAGAAAATGGATGTCGTAGACCTGGGGGTACTGCTCCAGCAGCATATGGCGCATATCCTGCCAGGTAATAGCGCGGTGGCGGGTGGCGATGCGCAGCGCTGTGCGTTCAAAAAGTTCGACCGTGGTTTCCCGCGCCTTGCCGCCTTCCGAAGGGAGTAACTGATTGACAGAACTGATTGGCACAACTGGCGACATCAGCTGAGAAATGGTGCCCGCGGGCAAAGGCTGCGAAAAGTGGCTGCTATCCACCTCACCGCTCAGATTCAGCGTGGCGGTCATCGCATTGGTAAACAGGTTACGCACTTTCGGGGCGATATCGCTGCTTACACTGGTGACGACGCCTTTTAACCAGTAATATTCGTCGGATAACCCGTCACCGCCCACCGCAACGTTGCCGGGCAGGATTGCCTGCCACAGCCCGCTGAATAATAAGCCCTGCGTCGCATCGCTCAGCGTGGCATCCAGCGCCTGCCATGCCCGCTCGCTGGTGTAGCAATACCAGCTCAACGTCAGCGCGGAAAGCGACTGCATAGCCCAGTAGATCGAGACACTGTCTCCGGCAACCACACCACTCATACCGATATAAATGGCCTGTTCGGTGACCTCACCAGCACGGAGCAACGCAGTGCGACCAAGGATCTGCTCAAGGGTAACCGTTTGGGTGAATTGGGTGTCGATACGACTCACCTGCGGCGTCCAGGGCGCGTTTTTTCCTGTGGGGTCGTTGGCCCACTCCTGATGATGAAAATCGGAGCCACTTAACTCAACCCGAATGCTGTAACCGCCTGCCGATGCATCCAGATCGGCGGGGAGCGTAACGGTTAGCGGTCGCATTTGCGGCGCTCCCTCGCCAGTAAACAACGCCTGCTCCACAAGCAAAGAGCGGTCACCGGACGGCATGACCAGATAAAGACTCGCCTTAAACACGGTGTTGTCCGCCGGAGGGGTGGTGTAACGGAAATACCAGAGGGCGAAATTTTCTGTGGGCAGGTTCTGCCATTGGGGGGAAATGGTCAGCGTGCCACCGCTTTCAATTAACGCAGATGGCAAAGCGAGTTCAAAGCCATCGCCCAGTACCGGCTGGCTGCCAAACGGGTAACTCACACTGTCGAGAAAGCCGTGCCCGCTCTGGGGAAGGTAACCGATATCCTGCACCTGACTGATCGTCACCTGATATGACGTGGGCAAGGCAGCAAGTTTCCCGGCCGGATACTGCAACACCAGCGAGGCGTCCTCCCTGGCGGAGGCATCCTGATGCCAGTCTTTAATCAACAGACTGGAAGGCAAGCGATAAAGCACTTCGCTGTCGCTGGCGCGTGTGGCGCGAAAAACGAGCGGCGTCTGTTTTTGCCCGAGCAGGGAGACTGTCGGCGTGATTTCGCTGCTGCTGCGGGTGACGTCGCTACCCGACAGAACGTTAACACTGATGTCACCGTTGAGACCGACCAGGATCGAATCGAGCACCAGCTCACGCTGCAAACCCTCGACATGTTGGGTGGTGCTGAACAGTCGAATACCGCCTTCCGGTAATTCGATGTTGTTGTCAGTATCCAGCGCGGTCATCAGCAGCCAATTACCGCTGGCATCCTGCTTCGTCCAGCACAATTTAACCAGCTGTTGGTGGTTTAGCAGTATATCGCTGTCAGTCTGGTAGGTAAGGGTATTCCCGGCGGCATCCTGCCCGGCATCCAATAACGTACCCGCAGGCAGCAGCCAGGATTTGCTGTTGCTTTTAAGATTAAAGCTCACCGCCACCGTATCGGGTTTTATCGCACCATGATCAAACCCTAACAGGTCCTGGTAATAAAGTGTGCGATGGCGGTCAGGTACCGTATTCAGTAAGAGTTTTGGCGTTTCCAGCAAACCCAGCAATAACAATAAAAAAGTGTGCTGTACCGGTAAATTTCTATCTGCTGGCGTCACGCCTGTATAAATATCACTGAGCAGTTGCGGCGTTATGCCGTTAAACCAGAAATCGCCCCAAAGCGAGTTTTCATCGCTGGCGAAGGGAATGGATTCCGTGTATCGCTGCAAAAAGTCCAGAATTTGCGCAGGCGTTCTCTCTTCCAGCGGGAAGTTATTTTCCACAACGACGTCGGCCAGTTTCGCTTTAAGTTCATCTAAGTCAGGCATGGCATTATCCGCTCGGCAGTTGATAAAAAAACGGGAGGGTCCAATTGCGAGTGACGTTCAATAAAAAGCGTGGATTTATCCCGTTGTTACAAACAGTTGAGAATTGATGAATTTTCCGGTGCCTGTTTGCGGCGATGGTCCGGCCTCCGGTCCCTGGGGATTACTGGCTGGCGACTGCGGAGTAAAAAGGGCGGAAAACTGGCTCCCGGTAACGATCAACGGCATCGTCGATTTGGCAAAGTTCGCCAGTTGATCCGCCGCCAGACTGGAAATAGTGATGCTCCCTGTGCCGGGCGTGGGATAGGCCGCACTCATATAGGTAGCTTTAATCGACACTTTTTTTTCGTCGCCTGAGACGCACATTTTTTTATTCATGATTTGTGCGATTCCTGAGGCTTTTATCATGCAGGGTTCGATTGGCGTCACCGTATACATGCCAAAGGTCACGCCGAATTGCAGCATGTCATTATCAACAATCACAAAATTACTCATAGCAACCTCAACGCATAACCTTCATTGACCGCCAGCGTGCCAGACAGCGTTTCCGTAATATCGCTGCCAAGCAATTTCAGCGTAATTTGCACCAGCAACCGGCTGACATCATTGGTCGCTTGTTTTATCAGGATCTCTTTGACTTCCGTGCGTTGCTCATTCACCAGCACGGCATCTTCAATATGGTTTCGAATGCTGGCTAACAGTTCATCGGTAATATTTTCAAACAGAAATTCATTAAGTCCGCCGCCGTAGGTTTCACGCATAATGCGCTCGCCGGGTTCAGTCATAAATAACACCAGCAGGCTTTGTAATACCGAATCGACGCCTTCCGCCATTTTTACCCCCTCAGCGACACTGAATTGCGGGGGAAAAGCCCAACTACGTCCCAAAGAGGTGGCGTATTTATCGCTACTCATAGATCCTCCGCACGCTGAACGGGTTAATTTTTCATATTAATGCTCGGGCTCACAATTTCGACTTGCCCTTTACCATTAATGGAGAATTTATTATTCGCCTGCCAGGTCACATCATTGGCATTAATTTGCACTTGCTTATCGACGTCGACCGTTATTTCACTGCCATGAATTTGCATCTGATTATTGGCGTCAACAATGACTTTGCTGCCATTATCCGCTGACAACGTTAATGTTTTTGCGTCCAAATCAATAAGCAGCTGTTGAGTAATATCTTGTTTGTTCACTACCACGGCTTTTTGGTTGTTCTTTTTATCCGGCGGGAAAGGCGATTTATTTTTCGGATTATGCATTGACCCAAGAATGACCGGGTAACTGTAGGCCCCCTCAATAAACCCTAACACCACTTCGTCTCCCGGCTCCGGGTAAAAGCAAAAACCACTCGCTTTGCTGGCGTAGGGTTTACCCAGCCTGGCGAACAAATATTCACCGGCGACATTCAGCGCCGGGATCTCCACCGGAATACGCTCAATGTTTTGCGGATCGGGGGTAAAATCCGCAACGGTACCAATATGCAATGTCCCGGTGATATCCGCCTCCATCTGACTGATGGGCATGCCGATAAGCAGTTTCGTGCGCCAGCCACGCTCTGTATCAATGGTCTGTTCAATGCCAGAAACCAGAACGGTGCCATCCAGCCCTGCGCCAAAGTCCGCCAGCGCAACACTGTCGCCTGGCGCAATGTCGCGCGTGCCTTCCATCACCACAAACCCCTGAGCCTCGCTCATTTGGTGATAGTTCACCCAGGAACGGGATAATTTGCTCAGATCGTTCTCCGGGAAGTAGCTGAAGGCCAGTTTGTAGTTGTGTTCCGCGCCTTTCGTCGCAGACGCCGCTGCGGCGGAGGGATGCCAGGGATCAAACGCATCATTTTTCACCAGTTGCGGGGAATTCAGCGCCTGCTCGTTCACATCCCAGCCCTGTAAAGCCAGGCTGTCGAGAATAAAGCGGTTATCGAAGTTAATATCCACTTCATATAAGGCATATTTTTCGTTTTTATCGTACTGCTTAAACGTATGTTTCGCCGAGGCAGGCATATTCAGCGCGCCAACGGTAACGGTATTGCTGGCGGCGTCTGGCAATAACCAGCAGTTGGTGGCTTTTAAGCGTCGACAAATAAACGACCAGTCGCTGATACGGTATTGCACCATCTGTTCATGCACCGCATTCAGTTGCGCATCGGCTTTTACGGTGGCTTTCACTGCGGCTTTATTAAACAGTGTGGTCAGGATCGCCCGGTCCGCCTGCTGGCGGTAGAGGTCGCTACGCGGCGGCCAGGCCAGTTTTTGCAAGGCGTGGCGGGCTTCTATTTTGATCACCCGCTGCGCGCCCTGAAGCTGAACTTTTTTCTGCGTTAGCGCGCCCGAGAATAAGGCAACATTATCCAGCGCGATCGTCACACTCACGCCTGGCGTTAGCCGGGCGACTTCGGCGGCAAGGGCGGTGTCGCTGGTGTTGTTATTGTCCGTGGGTAACATCAGCTCCAGCCGGGCTGAAGGGATCTCATTAAGTTGTTGCAATACCCGCAACCAGCGAATGCCCAGCGTGCTGGTCTGCCCACCGATTTTCAGGGTGATGTCATTCATCACTCACCCCCTTTTGCACCAGCAAATCACCACCCACTGCAAAATCGTCGAGATTATCCATATCGTTTTGCCAGGCGAGCGAAAGATAATCGACATTGGCGGCCAGGGAGGCTGCGGCACTTGCCGCTAACAGTGCCAGCGTGGCCTGATCGGTGATGTTGACCAGAATATTGCTGGGTGAGAGCAGTTGTTTTTCAGCGTTCTGAATCACAATGCTCGAATCCGCCACCAGTTGCAGGTGCGCGGTAGCGCGCAAGGGGGTCGCGTTACGATCAAATAAAGTGTAATGAATCGATAATTCACTGGCGCGCCCGGCAAAATAGCCTTTATTTTCCCAGCGCATGTTTCCCCAGGTGATTTGTAAAAAATGGGGCGTATCGGTTGAAGCATCCACCGCGCAAAGAAATTTCAGCATCGCCATCTGGCTTTCAATGGAGGTGCTATTGCCTGGCATGTCGGCATCAAACAAGAGATTCAGCCCCAGCCCGGACGGTTCGGAAACCACATAACGATTGCTCTGCGTAGACTGGTTAATCGTCTCTTCCGTGCTATAGCGCGTCTGGTAATCAAGCTGGAGGGTTTCGGGGTTATACATGACCTGCATTTTCCCGGCGGGAATTTTACCTTCGCGGTCTTTCCAGGCGGAAATGGTCAGTTTCGCCAGGCTTCGGTCAAGTAGGCTCATAGCAACTCCCGTTCAATCAGGTAAGCCACAATTTCCTGTTTGAGTTTTTCAATCAGATACTCTTCGTCTAATCGTTCTGCGGTCGTTAATGGCCGTTGCCCGGCGGGTAACGTGTTATCCGTCACCTGGGCTTCAATAATGAGTTCATTAATTTCAATGGTCATAATTTGGTCCCCAGCACGCGCATATCCTGGTAGCGAAGCTCAAGCGTATTGATCAACACGGTATTGCTGGCGGCATCCAGATCGCCCATGCGCCAGCTTACCGGCAGGGCGTTGCTAATGGTCCATACGGTGACGGGCAGCAGCATATTATGATCCAGCAGCATAATGACGACGTTCGCCATCAGCGTACTTTCCCGGCGCAGTACGCGATCAAACTGCAAGGTCAGCGGCGACAAGCGCATTACGCCGCGCTCAAGCACCAGTGAACCGTGTTCGACCTTCTCCGCCAGCCAGATATTTTGGGCGTTTTCGCCCCCTTCACGATGTTGGGTGACAGAAAGCTCCCGCCCCAGCCCGGAAACCCGCTGAAACGCGATATCCAGCGGGCTGGGAATGTAGTTAAAAAGGAAATTCACCAGGAAGCGATGCGACACAGCAGGCAGGTTTTCCATTATGCGTTCTCCTCGAATTGCGTAGTGCTGGCGCGGGCATCGAGGGTGATGGTCAAGTCAATGAATTCAGCAGGCGCCAGCAGCGCCAGTTGAATGTTGACAATCATTCTTCCCGCGCTGAGATCGTCGGTCGTCATGGTTTCATCCAGCCCAACGGCAATACTGAAGGCCTCTTCTTCCTGGGTGCCATAAAATGCGCCTGCCAGCCATTGCTGGCGCAGCCATGACCACAATTGCCCTTTCAGCTTCATCCACGTCAATGCGTTATTCGGTTCAAAAACGAAGGAGCGGGCAATATTTTTCAGGCGATTTTCAATGCTGTTCATCAGCAATCGGGTCTGGATATAGCGCCACGGCGAGGTGTCATCATTTAATAATGTCCGGCACCCCCACAGGTAGACGCCTTTTCCAGGAAAGCTGCAAATAGGGTTGGCGAACACCCCGGTTTGAGTAAATAAACTTTGCGCTAATGCGGTGTCATATGTCGGGCGGATGGTTTTCAGTAAGGCGATATTGGCTGGCGCTTTCCAGACGCCATAAGTTTTCGCGCTAAGCTGAATGGCTGCCGCCACCGCAGGCAAAGGGGAGAGCCGTCGGTAACTGATGGCGCTATCCAACTCATCTGCATAGCTGGTTTCAAGACGGGGCCACCAGGCGGCGGCGTTGCGGCAGTAATCCGGGGAAAAGGTATTAAGCGCCAGAGTATTCGCCGTTTCCGGTGCTTCAGGCAGTTCCAGTAAGGCGAAGCGACGTTCATACTGAGCAAGCTCCAGTAACGCCTGCCACCCCTGATACCAGAGATCCTGCGTGTCGGTGGTCTGGTCATTAAGCTCGCTCAGCTCCGGCGCTAACAGTAACCCGCTGTGGGTGTCGTCCATCACGACTGCCGTCATTTCCGGCGTTTGTAATGCCGCCACCAGCGCATTTAATCTATCGGCATCGCTGCTCCATTGCGCCGTATCGCCCAGCGAATAGACATAGCAAATGCGACCATTGTTATCGAAAAAGTGACGTAGCGCCCACGCCAGCGTTCCCGTGTCGCCAAAGTGCGCGCTTGCTTCGGCAAGCGACGCGAGCGCAACAGGTTCGCCACTTTCCTCTACTTGCGCGGTATAGCCAATAAACAGCGGTATCGTCACCGGATCATCGGTTGATTCGGCGGTTAAAAGGGTATCGCCGACCGATACCCTTGGAAGCACCATAGCCATCGGAATCGATCCTTTTGAGCAGGAAAAAGAGCGTCAGCGAAAGGTTTACTGCGCCATATTTTGCGTAAACTGCAGAATAATGAATTCCGCAGGCCGCACGGCAGCCATCCCGATCTGCACAATCATCTTGCCCTGATTGATGTCTTCTTCGGTCATGGTGACCCCTTTGCCAATCCGCACAAAATAGGCTTCTTCCGGGCTGTTCCCGGCCAGACCGCCTTTTTGCCAGAGACCATAGAGATAGGTATCAATGGCGGCCCAGACACGGGTCCAGGTTGGCTGGCTATTGGGCTCAAACACTACCGGGCGCATGGCTTTTTTGACGTCGCGCTCTGCGGTGTCAAACAACCGACGAACAGAGATATAGCGCCAGTTATCATCGTTCTGTTGCGTTCTGCCGCCCCAGACCACCACGCCGCGATCGCTGAAGTAGCGGATCACATTAATACCCGCCTCATTCATTGGCCCTTGCGCATCATCCGACACGCGTACACTGACATCCGAGACACCATTGAGGATCACATTCGCCGGAGCTTTCCATACCCCACGTTCACGGTCAGTTTTGCAGTACACACCCGCCATCGCCCCGGAGGCGGGAACCGTCAGCACAGGCACATTCTTACTGAGCGAACTCGAGACCTTGGCGGCCAACTCGGGATTGACTCTCTTCAGATCCGCCAGCGTGGTGACATTGCTACTTACTGCATCCGTATAACCCGTGATCTTCACATCGTTATCACTGATTTTTCCTGCCTTCACAGATAAGGCAGGGTAGTAAACCGCCGCATGATCAACCCCTTTCACCGCATCCGGCGCAGCCGCCGATTCACCATCAGCGATCAAGAAGTACCCTTTGTTTTGATCCAGTGCGCCGGCCAGTATGCGATAAATTTCATCGCGGTAAGAACTATCGCTATCGAGCACCGCCAGAATGGTAATGTCGTCATACTCGCCCATCAGCGTCGGTATACTCGCCAATGCCGTGGTATTGCTGGTGTCTTCCAGCGCGAAGACATAGCATGGGTTACCGCCATTCTGGAAATAGAGCTGCAACGCCACGGTGGCGGTCGTTTCAGTCACACTGGGCGCGCCAGCGGTGTAGGTATATTCAACCGCAGTCGCTGTGGGAGTAGTAGGTGTGTTTGTTCCTGATGAACCATCATCAGGTGTCCCAGATGACCCATCATCAGGTTCCTCAGATTCTGTCGACTCTGTTGAGGTAATCGTCACTGAAGCGGAATAGCCTGCACTGCTCGCGGTAAACATCTGTACAAAATCGAGCCAACCGCTGATTCTGACAATTTTACCTTTGTATTTATCTTCCAGCGCTGCAAAGGCGCCGATAAATAGCGGTACTGCCGTCGCCCCCTGGCTCACGGATATTGCCGGGGTGGCGTCTTCTTCAATATAAACACCGGGGACAATGGTTTCGATTGACATAATTTTGTTCCTGTAAATTATTGAGCAATATCTTGGGAGAATTGCAGTAGGATAAATTCAGCGGGACGAACGGCTGCCAGACCAAGGTTGATAATAAGCCGACCCTGGTGAATATCCTCCTCCGTCATCGTGATGCCTTTACCCACCTCAACAAACCAGGCTTCTGTCGGGTTATTGCCCACCAAAGCCCCTTGCTGCCACAAGCCATAGAGATAATTATCCAGCGCTGCTTTAACACGCTGCCAGGTTGGATGATTATTGGTTTCAAATACCACCTTATTAAGTGAAAGCCGGACATCCTTTTCGATCATATTAAACAGGCGACGCACGGGAATATATCGCCAGTTATCACTGTCCTCCAGCGTTCTGGCCCCCCATAATACAGTTCCAACGCCTGGGTATTCGCGAAACATATTCAGCGCTTTACCTTGGTTAAATCGTCCTTGTAAATCATCACTGATGGGATATTTAAGCGATGCCACCCCGTTAATAATGAGGTTGGCAGGTGCTTTCCAGACACCCAGTAAGCTGTCTGCTTGTGCAATCGCCGCAGCAGCCATGGCACTGGGAGGAATATTGCTACCACGCAGCGAAGTTCCCCACGGGTAAAATACCGCAGCATTCGCCAGCGACGGATAATCCGCCATAATGGTATTGGCAGTATCCGTAGCGCTAATTTTTGCGTTGGCGGAATCGAGCAGTATAAAGACTTGATGACCACGGCGATTTGAAAAATCAGTAATCTGATTAAACAGATCGTTCCCTGTACCCGCAGCGACAACCAAAGTAATATCGTCGTACTGATTTAATATGTCATCCAGATAGCTTTTTTGGAACAGATAGCATTTACCGCCACCGTTCATAAACCACAATTTTATGGCAATAACATAAGCATATTCATTGTCATTCCCTTGCTGGCTTTTAACAAACTCCGCCCAGTTATTGAAAACATAAATATTCTCGATATGAGGCTGGCCGGCAACTTTACGAAATGCAAAGGCAGGTACGGCGGTCGCCGAAGACGACACGACAAAGTTAGCCGTCGTATCTTCACCCAGATACACACCAGGATAAGTAGCGGTGGTCGCCATTGATCAGCTCCTGTATTAGCTGCCTGCTTGCACGGTGACTCTGTCCGCCATCAGCGTCAGTTGTTGGACAGCCACTTCATTACTGGTTGCATCGAACGACGGCGAGGAAAGCGCAGTGGGGAAAGCGTTCGACACGCTCCAGCTCAGTAACACTTCTGTACCGGTGTCGTTAGTCAGGCTAATCAGAATGTCTTTCTTTTCGACCCGATTGTATTGAATAGAATTAATCCAGTCGTAAAGGGCATTTTGCCCCGGGAATATGCCCTGAGAGAGAGTAATATTAATGGCTTGCCGTTGGCCGGGCATTTTAAACCAATTTCCTGTGCCATCACGGTACTCGATAGTATCGTAATTAATATCCAGGCCCGACGCGCTGGAAAATGGCATCTGTTCATCACCAAGCGTAACGATAAAGCGATAGGTGGGAATGGGATAAAGGCTGGCAATTTCATCAGCTGTAGTAGCCATGGATATATCCTTCTGGAGTTAACACAGCGTTTTGACATGAAGTGCAGACATGGACAATGCAGCTATAAGCATGGACAATGCTGCACACTCTTTAGATAAAGTGAATATCGAATCATTCTCACCGGCTTGAATTAGTAGAAATCGTTACCTTTAAATTTAAAAAAGGCACGCTACCGCCCATGCCATACGCCAAAGAGTGATTCGACAGGCACTTTTAAAAATCAAAAAAAATCTCATTATTAAAATAATAACGACAAAAGAAGCGCAAAAAATGCGCATAAATTACGAGTTATCAATACAAACGATTGATATCATTAAGGCTCAAAACTGTAAAAAAACAGGTTAATTAGTTTCTCCTTAACGAAAAAAACAAGCAGCTAAAGAGAAATGATTAGTAAAAATTAGATAGGGGCATTTAAAAAGGCAAGTTTACCTTAAGAGAATTAGGATTTTTCATCTACTCGATAGGGAAGAAACAAACCAAAATAATAAAATCATATAGTTAAATAAATTTTTAAAGTGTACATTCACGTTTTGATAAGAAATAATTTGTCGGGTGTCACCGGATGTCGCCTCGTTTAAAAAGCACACTATAAACATGTTAAAATATAAAAATAACAAATACCTGTCCTGTCTCTTCACGATACAAATAGCCCGACAAAGCATTTCTCCCCTGTGCAACGAGATATTAGCAGCACCGATCGTTTTATTAATGTAGCAAAAATGTCCCTTTATCCGGCATGAAAGATTGCAGGGCGGGCAAAGACCTTATACAGTCACGGTATACCTTTATAATCATATAATTACTGTTTTTTATTTACCGGGGACGCTATGCCTTACATTGCTTTTAATGCCGTAGCCACAGGATGCAGAAGGGGGTGTCAATGACATTACCCTCTCCGCTACTGCGCAACTGGCTACGGCTACTTGCCATTTCAATACCGCTGGTGGCGCTGATGGAGCTGATCCATTTGCCAGCAGCGCTGCTCTTAGGCCCAATGTTCGCTGGTATTATTCTCGCCATCACCAATCATCCACTCACCATCAGCAAAAAATGCTTCAGTGTGGCGCAAGCGGTGGTCGGCGCGATGATAGCTCATGCCATCCCACCGTCGGTTTTTGGTCGTATTGCAGCCGACTGGCCGTTGTTTATCAGTTGTATTGTGGCGGTGATTTTCGCCAGTGCAATCCTTGGCTGGATCATGGCGAAACTACAGGTCTTCCCTGGCTCTACCGCCATCTGGGGATCATCGCCGGGTGCAGCGGCAGCAATGACCATTATGGCAGAGAGCTTCGGCGCAGATGTGCGGCTGGTGGCCTTTATGCAGTACCTGCGGGTGATGATTGTGGCGCTGGTGGCAGTGCTGGTTACCCGCATGTGGATGGGAACCGATAACCCGGACCACGCCGTGGCGACGTTTACGTTGTTTGGCCCGCTGCGCGGGTTGGCCTTTGCCGGGACGTTACTGGTGATTGCCACAGGCTACCTGATTGCCCGCAAGGTGAAAATACCCTCCGGGCCGATGCTGATCACGCTGGTATTAGGGACGATTGTGGAAGATACCGGTTTGCTGCGCCTTGAACTGCCGCCGTGGTTGCTGGCGCTCTCCTACGCCATTATCGGCTGGAGCATCGGCCTGCGCTTTACGCGGGAGATTGTCGGCTACGCCGCCCGCGCACTGCCGCGCGTGCTGATGTCAGTGCTGACGCTGGTTGCCGTATGTTGCGGTTTCGCCTTTTTACTGGTGCACTTCGCGGGTATCGATCCACTGACCGCTTACCTGGCCACCAGCCCCGGCGGAGCTGATACGGTGGCGATTATTGCCTCATCAAGCCATGTGGATATTTCATTTGTGATGGCAATGCAGACCGGGCGCTTTATTCTGGTGCTGATCACCGGGCCTGCGATCTCACGTTTTGTCGCAAAACGACTGGGGACGTAGCAACGTTAATGCATCGTCCAGTCCTGCAAACGCAAACCCGGGATGCGGACAAACTCGCGGGTGTTATTGGTGACGAGTATTAACCCCAATGAACGGGCATGTGCACCAATCATGGCATCATAAGGCCCGATGGGTGTGCCTTCTCTTGCCAGCTCCGCCCTGAGTTGACCAGTATGCACTGATGCATCGATACCATAAGGCAGCACCTCCAGTCTGGCGGTAAACCCTTCAACGACGCGCAAGTTTTTTTCAGGCGCGGCCGATTTTTCTGCACCATAAATCAGCTCCATCAATGTGATAGAGCTGATACACATTTGTCCGTCGCGCAGATTGAATGCCCGACGGACAGTTTCAGTTTTGTTTTTTTATGGTGAAAATACAAATGTTCGTATCAGGCATAATTTGAGCATCAAAAATCTTCCCTGTCCTGATCCCCTGGTTGCTCACGCGCGGCCATAAAATCAGCAGACGCATTCTCACCATCAAACCAGCTATCCCAGCTTTCTCCTGATGGTGTGATAATTCGTGCGCGCCCCACAGCAATAATATCAACTTGCCTGACGTCTTCTGGCAGCGCCACAGCTTTTGGCAAACGTACAGCCTGGCTGCGATTGCTTTTAAAAAGTGTCGTTTTCTCCACCCGCCTCTCCATTGATGAAATTTCATACTGACAAGCACAAGTGAGCGGTGGGATATGTCAATGGGATATACAAAACGTCGCCTCACTGTTAGTGCGATAATCAGGCCAGCTGCAGCGTCTCAATCACGTCCGCCACCTGCCGTCGGGCGTCGCCCGTCAGCGTGCGCAGGGGCGCGGGCAGGCAGGGTGCAGTGACCGTACCGAGCAGCTCCGCGGCGGTGGCTATCACCCGCAGGCTGCCGCCGTAACGTTTAAACAGATCCCACAGCGGTGCCAGCGCATCCGACCTGGCGCGTGCCTGGGCCATATCGCCCGTGAGCGCCGCGCGGGAGATAGCCAGCGCAACCTCCGGGAACAGCCCGCCCAGTACCGAATACCAGATGCCGCAACCGGCGCTTAAACCATCGACAGCGCTGGCATCGCCGCTGATACCCAGCGTAATGTGCGCCGGGATCTGCGCGCGCAGCGACGCGGCACGTTGCGGTGCAGAGATCGGAGGGATTTTGATAGAGCCAATATTCGGCAACTGTGCAATGCGGGCAATCAGCGCATCGCTAAAAGTAAAGTGCGTGGTGCCCGGATTGTCGTACACACACAGCGGCACAGAGAGTTCACGGGTCACCGCATCGAACAGATCGAACACCTCATCTTCCGTTAGCGCGTGATAAGAGACTGGCGCCAGCAGCAACGCGCTAACGCCCGCTTTCTGTGCATCCTCCGCCAGCCACAGCACATCGCGGGTACGGAGCGCGCCGATACCGGCTATCACCGGCACTGCGCCGGAGTGCTCTGTCGCCAGGCGCAACGCGGTGGCCCGTTCGTTACGACTGAAATAGGGGTAGCACCCGGTCGACCCCAGCGCGCCAATCGAATCCACACCGGCGGCACGCAGCCGTTTAATCAGCCGCACATAGGCCACTTCGTCCAGCTTGTCATCCACCAGCGGCGTCAGCGGAAAGGCGCTCAATCCTGTGAAATCCATTCTGTTATCCTCTTCAGATATCAAACCCGAGCAGCGTTATTTGGCTACTGCAGCCCGGCATCATACGTTGCAACCCGGCGATCAGTTCGTCGCCCGCTTCACATAACGCCGCCTTCGGCATCTCCGGCAGGCTTTCAAGAATAAACCACATCCGGTGATCGGTGGCGCTTAAGCGGGTGCGCACGCCCTGACGCCAGTTCCAGCGGCGGCACGTCGCGCCCACATCATCACGCCAGATCACCTCACCCGGCTCGGGAGACTCCTGCGCCAGTTGCCCCTCTTTGATGATGTCGAACCGCTCGCTACCGTCGGCCACGGTCAGCCGCGGTGCGCCCACATAGGCGGCAATGTTCTCACCACCCACCGGAATAGCGTAGCGCAGACTAATAGCGTTATAGAGATCCACCACCGGATCAATTGCTGGTACCACGCCGTCCCGCTGGACACGTTTACGCAGCGCCAGCGCCGAATTGGGCGTGCGCTTTGGCTTCGCGCCGAACTGCTTAAACACCGCGTCCCAGGCAGCGAGGTGCGCATCTGCCCAGGCCGGGCCACCTGCCGCAACAGAAGCGCATGCGTCAAGCAGCGCCTCTTCGCCCACCTGCGGGTTAACCAGAGTGGTGGCATCTACCATCACGCTGAGCGCACGAAAACCTGGCGCGATGGTTGCCAGGCGGGCATCGATTGACGGCTGAACGGAAAGCATCGGATAATCCTTTTTAGTGACCAATTTATTTCATACTATCGACCGATGACCAAAAAAGTCAATAAATCGACCGACTCCGGCGCAGACATTCAGCGCGTCAGTGAAGCGGTAGCGGCGCGTATTAAAGCGTTTCGCAAACAACAAAAACTCTCGCTGGATGAGCTGTCCCGCCGGGCGGGCGTCAGTAAAGGCATGTTGGTGGAAATCGAGAAATGCCTTGCCAACCCCAGTATCGCCCTGCTGTGTAAAATCTCGGCGGCGATGGGTGTCTCGGTGGCCGACATTGTGGATGTCGCCAGTAAACCGACCGCGCATCTGATCACGCCGGAGGAGATACCGGTGCTGTGGCGTGGTGAAAAAGGCGGTTCAGCCCGTTTGCTGGCAGGCACCAGTGGCCCGGATATGCTAGAAATGTGGCGCTGGGAAATGTTCCCCGGCGAGCGTTTTACCTCCCCCGGGCATCCGTCCGGCACGGTGGAGCTGTTACATGTGGAAAGCGGCGCTCTCGCTATTCAGGTGGATCAAACTGCGCTGCTTATTGCAGAAGGCTGCTCGGCGGTCGCGCAAACCGATGTGTCGCACCATTATGCCAATGACACCACACAACCGGTCATTTTCACCATGACGGTCAGCGAACGCCATTCATGAATCCTGTTCATAACCCCATTATGATTTAGTGGGGTTATCATTTTCGCCCGCCCGCTTAAGATAGCGTTCCGCCTTTGTCGGCACCCTTCCATCGCTACTCTTATCAGGATTTTATGAACAACAAGATACACGGGCCGCTGTTTCTCGCGATCCTCAGCGCACTAATGGCGTTTACCTCCTTGTCGACAGATATCTATCTGCCCGCCATGCCGCGAATGGCAACAGAGCTGCAAGGTGACATCGAGCTGACGGTCACCGGCTTTTTAATCGGCTTTGCGCTGGCGCAACTGGTGTGGGGGCCAATCAGCGATGCGCTGGGCCGCCGCCTGCCGCTGTTTATCGGTATGGTGCTGTTTATTATCGGCTCCGCCGGATGCGCCCTGTCGACGGATATTCATCAGATTGTCTTCTGGCGAGTGTTTCAGGCATTCGGTGCTTGTACCGGCCCAATGCTGGCGCGGGCAATGATCCGCGATCTCTTTAGCCGTACCCGCGCGGCGCAGATGCTCTCAACGCTGATCTTTATTATGGCGATTGCGCCAATTGTCGGACCGCTGGCGGGCGGGCAAATCATTCGCTTCACCAGTTGGCACGCCATCTTCTGGCTGTTGGCGCTGATCGGCGGGCTGATGTTCCTGTCGCTGTTCGCCCTGCCGGAAACCCTGAGCATGGAAAAGCGGGTGAAAGCCTCGTTACCTGGCGCGTTTCGCAATTACTGCGCGCTGCTGAGTAACCGTGCTTTTATGCGCTATACGCTGTGCCTGACCTTTTTCTATGTGGCTGCCTATGCCTTTATTACCGGGTCACCGTTTGTCTACATCCGCTTTTATGGCATTGACCCGCAATACTATGGCTGGCTGTTCGCCGTCAATATCGTCGGCGTGATGGGCATGAGCATGGTGAACCACCGCCTGGTACAGCGCTACCCATTGGATCACTTGCTGAAAACCGCCGTGGCCGTGGCGATGTTCGCCACTCTTGCGCTGGCGCTGGCGGTGAAACTGCATCTGGGTGGCATTGTTGCGGTGGTAGTGACGATTTTCCTGTTTTTCTCGATGAACGGCATTATTGCCGCCACCTCAACCGCCGCCGCGCTGGACGCTGCACCGTCGATGGCCGGATCGGCCTCGGCGCTGATTGGTGCGTTGCAATATGGCAGCGGCATTATCTCTTCGCTGTTGCTGGCAGGCTTTCGCGACGGCACGCCGTGGACCATGGCATGGATCATGGCGCTCTTCACCGTCGCCAGCGCGGTGATGGTGCTGCGTCGCCATTGATGAGCCGCAGTCATAAAGCCATGCCGATTTTCGCCAATAGTCGCCACGGCTTGCGGGTTTTATGATCGTCACACCACTTTCCCGTCAGACGAATTATCCACACGCTACGCTATACAGACGTGCCCATACACAGGAGAACAACATGAAAATCACCCGTAATGCTTCCGTTCCTTCGGCGCAGGGTCCACACGAGTATTTCACCGGTCGCGTACGCATTGACGCGCCATTTAAAGCCGAGGCGCCTGCCCGTGTGGGCGGCGCAACGGTAACATTTGAGCCAGGCGCTCGCACCGCATGGCATACCCATCCACTGGGCCAGACGCTGATCGTCATTCATGGTAAAGGCTGGATCCAGTGCGAAGGCGAAGCCGTGCAGGAGATGAATCAGGGCGATATTGTCTGGATCCCGGAAGAGGTTAAACACTGGCATGGCGCGACGGCCGAAAGCGCAATGACGCATATCGCCATTGCCGAATCGTTAAACGGGAGTCCGGTCACCTGGCTGGAGCAGGTGACCGATGAGCAGTATCACGGGCAATAAAAGCCATCTGGCTGTTTCCGGCGCAGATTATCTCTGCGCCATCAGCATCACACCGTGGGTATAACGGGTATGCAAATCCTGCTCAAATTGCTCACGTAGCGACTGCGGCGACAGGATGCCGATGTCCGGTAGCCAGTAACGCAACCAGCGAAAGAGCGTATGGGGATCGCTGATGGCGGTTGAAAGCGTAAGGCTGCCATCGTCATGCTGTTCCAGAATGCGCTGCGAGGGAAAGAGTGAACGGCGGGTAACGTATTCCGCCACCTGAGCAGAAACCCGCAGACGTGTCTCCACCCTTGAACCGAAACGGATCCCCGCGCCGCTATCCAGTTCGACCAGTACATCCGCATGCGGTGTAAAATGCCGCGCCGTTTCTTTAATGCCTTCAATTTTCGCCAGTTCAAACGCTTTCAGACGCCCTTGTTCAACGGCGGCCAGGTACCACAAGCCGTACTGGTTGATCAACCGGTAAGGCTGGGCCAGACGGGCCTTGTCACGGTAGCGATACTCCACTTCGCAACGTGTGGTGATCGCCCGGTTGAGTAAGTTGATGCGATCTTCAATCAGTCGGTTTTCCCGACTGCTGGGGGCATGAAATGTAATGTTGTCACGATTTTTCATGCTGTTGCGTAGCGACTGACCGTCATTGCGTGGGAAAAGATGCGCCACACCGGCAAAATCGGCGAACTCCGCCAGGTGACCGGTATGCAGAGAAGGCAGAAGATGTGAACTGAGTTTGTAGCGCCCGGGAGCAACCTGATCGAGGATATGCCCCAGTCTGGCAAGATCCCGATAAGCCGTGCGCTCCGTGATGCCGAACTTATCGCAAAGCCACGCTTTATCAATAGTTCGCCCCTGGTAAAGCGCACCGAAAATTTCACAGAGCCGCTCAATGAGCGGGTCATGTTTTCTGTCGTGACTTTCTTTCATGTTCCCCTGGTTCCGGAGTCAAAAGTCTCAGAAGACGTTAAACGATTACGGCCTGACCATGGCGGCATAGCCCTGTTTTATAGGTAAAAAAGTGTTTGTTCTTAGGGGTTAACGGCAGAAAGCTAAAAAACTAAAATGAAATTTCCGCAGACAGCAGCAGATTTATACAACCCCTTTATTTCACCGAGGGAAAGATAACCTATTGTCCTGACAGGAAATGTCAGTACAGCCTGTTGCGTGTGTGAAGTGCGGTATTTCGCGCAGGTCGATACCTCTGCCGCGTTGATACTGACGGAAATCGAAGGTGCGCTGCCGCATGCAACGTATGGCATACGGCAGGCTTTTGAGGGGAAAGGTGCTACCGATCTGTCGCTATGATATTCACCTTATTGGCGGCGACCACAAATGGCAGATAGATCAGTGTAGAAACCGCCAGGCACAGCAGGCCGACAAACAGCGCCAACCAGTTGCCTCCGGTACCCAGGAAGGCAATGAGTGGGCCAGGGGTTGTCCACGGTACTGCATACGCGATAGGCGGAATCAGCGCCATAGAGATAAAGACGTAGCCAATCAGCGAATTAACAAACGGGGTCAGCACAAACGGGATCACCAGAATCGGGTTCAGGACAATTGGCAGCCCAAAAATGACCGGTTCGTTAATATTGAATATGCCCGGAACAAAGGCCATTTTCGCCATTTCACGGTAATCTTTACGCCGCGAAGCGATAAAGATCGCCAGCAATAGTCCCAACGTCATCCCCGAGCCACCGTAGTTGGCGAAAGCATCGTTGATACCGCCCCAGGTAATCGGATACGGCGCACCCCAGGTGGTACCATGCGACGCGGTATACGACAGATTTTCCAGGTTAGCTTCTGTGAAAATGGCCTCACGAATCGCCGCCACAGTATTCGGCCCGTGGATACCCAGCACCCACAAAAAGTTTGCAACCAGGCCGAGGATCAGCACAGCGAAAATATTTGTGCCCATATCTTTTAACGGCGATTGGATCAGGGTGTAGACCAGGTCATTCAAGCCATCCGGCGAGATCTTCGCCAGCAGGTAGTTGATAACGGAAAACAGGATCATCACAAAGAAGATAGGCAACAGCACTTTGAAAGAGCGGGAGACCGCAGGCGGCACTGCGGCGGGCATCGTAATGGTCACTTTTGGGTTGCGCGCCAGACGGCAGAACACTTCACTGGCGATTAATGCAACAATAATAGCGACAAATAACCCCTGCGGCCCAAGGTATTGGGTGGTGAGATACGCTTGCCCGTCAATGACGGTGTAAGGCGTGTAAACAACAAAAAACGCGCCAATCGAGGTCAACCCGCACAGGAGATCGTCCTGTTGATAGCTAATGGCAATATTGCGCGCCACCAGAAAGGTAATTAAAACCGCCATAATATTGACCGAGCCATTCATGACGGGTGTGAATATTTCCTGCGCGGCGGCCAGATTGGGAAAAAGCGCATCCAGATGCAAAATACTGGCGATAAAACCATCGGGTGAGAGAATCGCAAAGTTAATAAGAATAATCAGCGAACTGGCCATCACAATCGGGAAAGACAATATAAATGCATCCCGCACTGCCGAAATATGGATCTGTGAGTTTAATTTAACCGCAATGGGAACGAGAATTTTCTCCATACCTCGTTCAAAAGACTCCATGAAACTCATGATGATTCCTTTTAATCTTGTTACCGTTTTAATTAATAATGCACACAGGTATTTAGTGTGAGGAAAAAGATTCCACACACAAAGAAAGAATAATTATCCGAAAACGAATTATTCAGCCAGACATACCAGCGCACTGTCTAAAACGGCTTTGCCATCCATCTGCCCGTAAGCTTTCATATCAATCACTGCGACAGGGACCCGCCCCTGTACAACTTCCTCTAATTCTTTTTTCTGGAAACGCACCTGTGGTCCCAGCAATACAATATCCACCTCATTTTTTTTCAACGTCTCTTTGGCTTCCGATATTGCCAATGCATTAATGGTTACCTCTATATTTACTGTGTCGGCATACTCTTTCATGCGTTTCACCAACATGCTTGTCGACATCCCTGCAGCGCATACCAATAATATGTTTTTCATATGACTCGTCCCTTACTATATTGATAAACATTTACTTATAGTTATTTTACCGGGTGTTTATATCTTTATCTCTCAGCGCGATCACAATAAGCACTGCAACGAAATGTAAAATCAAATAATAATAACGCGATAACGTAACTAGAATCTTTAATTATTACTCGTCAGTAAGAGAGAATGAAGGCGTGTAATTATCCCACCAGCACGCCGTTATCTTTTCCGGATAATCGATGCATCCATACAAGCACAATGATCATACCGCCAGGGCACAGCGCAACGGTCAATAAGCCTATATGCAACGATGAATATTCCATGATCAGTCCAACCAGCCACGGCACCAGACTACAGCCTGCATTACCAAAAGCCGTCAGCACACCGAACATGGTCGCACCGCCTCGCGGATAGGCGTCTGCAGACATGGCCAGCATGGTTGGCCAGAGACAGCTTCCTGAGAATCCCGCCAGAATACAGGCAGCAATGGCAATCGTTGGGCTGGGAGGAAAGCCGATCACAACAAACAGCGCCATGGTTACAGCACAGCAGCCCAGCATTAGCGCCTCTGGAGAAATACGCTGCTGCACCATAGCCGCCGCCATTCTCCCCAGCGCCATCGCCACAGAAAAGCCAGCCAGTGCAAACCCGCCGATCTCCTTCGAAAATCCCAATCCCCGCTCAGCATAAGTCGGCAGCCATTGCGACAGACCCGTCTCTGTTGCGCCGCCTAAAAAGATAGCGATCAGGCAAGCGATGAAATAAGGGCGTTTTATCAGGGTTGTCATCGCTTCTCGCGGCGCAGTTTCCTGCACCAGAGGAGGGAGAGTAAGCCGCAGGAACAACAGTGCCGTCCCCAATGGCGCAATCATGATCCCCAACGCAACCATGCGCCATGAAATCCCCCATTTCAGCGCAAAGCTGGCTATCAGCACTGCGCCTACCGCACCGAGGCAAAAATAGGAGTGTAGCCAGTTCATGGCCGCACTGCGCCTGGCAGGCTGTAGCGCCACGACAATCGGGCTGAGCAGCATATCCAGCATGCCTGCTCCCCATCCCATCATCGCGACAGCGAACAACAGGAAAGTGTAGGTGGGCGCCATCGCCACAAGTCCTAACCCAAGTGCCGTGATCAGCAGCCCAAATAAAATAAACCGCTGAGCATTGCCCCGATCGGCCAGCGGCCCGGTCACCAGGATAGCGGTGATAAAACTGAGAAACATCACTGCCGGAATACGCCCCAATTGTTCGCCGGTCAGCCCGGAAACACTGTCAAAGGCGTCGCTAAATGTGGTCAGGTAGACGGGTAAGAAGTTGAGTGCAATGGCCAGGCATATCATGGCGGCATAGCAGGCGCAGAGAGACAGACGCTGTTGATGAGGTGAAATCGTCATTTTTTATCCCTGTCAGAAACGGTCAGCATCATGCGCCTGCCACTGACACTCCATCAGTTCAATCTCAGAGAAGTGGGCGGCAAAAGAAGAGTCTCCGGGGCTACTGGCAAAAAAGCCAAACTGCACCCTCGCCTCAGCGTGGGACAAATGGAACATGCGCATCATGTGAAAATCTCTGCCATCCAGTGAGTTTTCCAGCAGAAAATCGCTCCCCCTGCGGCTCAACCGGTAATACATGGTCTGCCGATACCGATCAAAGTTAGACATCGACCAATCCGAAAATCCCTGATTGGTCACCACCGAAAACAACTGCTGGTAACCATTGTTTTGATATTCAATACCGCTTTTCATCCAGTGGTCTTCATCCTGGTAAATGAACAGACCACACTGATCAAAATAGATTGCAGAATTAAACGACACCCTGGCTTTCAGAGTCCAGAATCGCTCCTCGCGGCTAATAACTGCAGCAGGTGCATTATCATACTCCAACCCATAATACGTCCCGCGCCAAAAATCAGTATCGGGGGAGGTGTAAAGAATAATATCATCCTCATCAAGGACAAGGTATTCAGTGACATTAAACCAGATTAACTCTGAAGCTTTGAATTTTTCCATATTATTTCTCAGCCATCCATGAGAGATATTAATACGCCTGGGCAGATTTACGTTTAAAATGCAGAAGGTTATAATTAGACCTGGCATCGAAATGGTGCAGTGAAAAAGCTTTGGCATTACTTATATCCTGGTATCCTTCACCATCTGCGAGAGTAGTCGTAGTTGCTCCGCCAATAATAATAGGTAACTGCATTAAAATAATATCATCCACCACATCAAGATCAAACATCTGCCAGTTTAAATAACCACCACCTTCCACCATAATATGTTCTATGCCACGCTGTTTAAGTAGTGAAAAAAGAAGATTAAAATCGACCCGATCGATTCCCGCGAAAAGTACCTCTTTGCCATGTTCGCGGATTCGTTGAATCATCGCGTGACCACGCGCCCGTTCTGTCGTAACAATGAGGGTTTCTTCCGGCGAGCACAACACTCTGGCCGAATCGGGAAAATCCAACGATGCGGTAGGAATAATGCGCAGCGGATTACCGCCGCCATAACGATTGGTTAATTGCGGATCATCCGTCACGATAGTATTTCTCCCCACCATAATGGCATCGACCTTCCCACGGAATTGATGAATAAATTGCATATCTTCATCGTTAAGCCGCTGGAATAATCCTTTACTGGACCCGCCATGGCCGAGCGTTAATTTACCATCAATAGAGATTTGACTAAAAATAGTAATTTTCATAATATCTCAACTTATCTTTGTTTAAAGAGGGAGAATTTTTAAAGATATTTTTCATTCGGTGTAAAGACACATTTTATAATATTAGAGCAAGGATCGTTGAGCAGATGGTCAAATGCCTCTGCATATTCGTCAAGGGTATAACGATGCGTCACCAGCTCGCCCAGCGCGGGAATCATACTGGCCATCTGTAATGCACGCGGGAAATGTTGATTATATTCCCCTGCGCCAATCAGACGGATGGCATTAACCAGAACGTGTTTTACCGGCAATGGATAGGTGTAATTTCCGTCAAACCCGAAAAGGACAACCCTGCCGCCCCGGCGAACCGTGCTCATGGCAACATCAAGCTGGTTCCCTACCGTGTCGATAACCGCATCTACCCGGGTTTGCTGTAGCCTGGTTCCGAGTTCATCCGCATGCAGGACATCCAGCCCAAGCGACCGCCCGAATTGAATACGGTTTGGGTTCAGATCCGTCGCCAGTGTCTTTACACCCATCGCCCGGAGCAGCAACTGAGCCACCAGACTCATCGGTCCCGATCCCAGCACTAACACTCGCTCTCCCGCTTGAATCTCAGCCTGGTCAATATTGTTTAAAATACAGGCGACAGGTTCAATGAGTACCGCGGTTTCCCAGCTCATCGCATCCGGTAGCGGATAAACAAATGGCATCCTGGTAATAAATCGTTCCGCAAACATACCGTGTTTATTTACACCGGCGATATCCAGCCCTCCATGTTGGCCACCGGTGCAGAGATGTGTGTGCGCGGAGCGACAGGCTGCGCAGCGCCCGCAATACTCATTCGGATCGATAACGACTCGCATACCCGGTTGCAGGCCCGTCACCGCGTTGCCGACATTAACAACCACGCCAACAGCTTCATGCCCGCGAATAATGCCCGGTAGCCCCTCCTCTCGCCCTGCTAACACCGCCAAATCAGTTCCACAAATACCAGAAAGTACAATATCAATCTCAACGCTATCATCCGGTAATAGCGGGTAATGCTGATGGGTTATGAGCCCTAACGTTTTTTCATCAATTAGAGAAATGGCTTTCATAAATACAATCCATTTATAAAGAATCTTCCATATATAAAAATCCGTTTCGCCAATAGATATAGCGGCTACTTCTGTATTCATTTGAGAGCAAAATCACAATATTTTATTATAAAAATATCCTTAACTAAAATTCACAATCTTAAAAAACATAATTCTTGAATTTATATGAAATTAAAAAACAAACCTATCTCTTTGTTTTTATTGATATCACGTAACCACACAACAGAACCACAGCAAATATAAAAAGATAATTAAAAAATAAGAACAGACAACATCATAAAAACAATGAATTAAAGTACAAAGGGTGAAAATAATATTGCAACGAGAGAGTAAATCGGCAGAGAAAACTGCAATTCACAAAGGGCAGCAGAAAAGTCCAGGCTCCCGTTGGTGGAATTATCGGCGATGAATATGCATGATTCCCCATTCGCAATGGGGCTTAATGCCCCTAGCAGTATTCCTTTATGATGCGCTCGCGGGTTTCCATCAGCTTGTGACGACGCAATTATGTTGTACTCAATATGTTGCCTTAAACGCAGGGTGACTGGTCATCAGCGCGGTGATCGGCTGAAGGTGCTCGCGTAATGCGCTGTGCAGGTGGCGGATAGCCGGAGAAAACTGTTTACGGTGCGGGCAGATAAGGTTTAACGGCGCAGCCTCCCCCGGATGCTGCGGCAAAAGCACCTCCAGGCGGCCCGCCAGCACATCATCGCTGAGATCGATCCACGATTTGTAGACAATCCCCAGCCCATCTATGGCCCAGCGCCGGGCCACGTCAGCGTCATCGCACAACATGCGACTCTTAACGATAAGCTGGCGGCGCATGCCGTTTTCCGGGAAGCTCCACTTGTCATACGCCTGGCTATTCATCGTGAACAACAAGCACGGGTGATTCACCACCTCATCCAGCGTTTGCGGGCGGCCATTGCGTGCCAGATAAGCAGGCGAGGCTGCCAGAACGCGGCGGTTATATTCCGCCAGCGGCAACGCCACATAGCTGCTGTTATCCAGCACACCGTAACGAATGGCAATATCAACCGGATCGCGGAACACATCGCTAATGTGATCGGACAGCGAAAGACGCAAGGACACTTTTGGGTGCTGCCGGCAAAAACGGGTGATCAGCGGCAACAGCACATTGCGGCCGATGTCCGACGGCATCGCCACACGCAACTCGCCCTTGATCTCGTTATCGCCGCTGTGCAGGCTTTCCGCACCGGCGTGCACCACTTCCAGCATCTCCTGGGCGTAGGGCAGGTACTTTTCGCCTTCCGCCGTCAGCCGTAAGCTGCGTGTGGATCGCACAAACAAGCGCTTATCCAAATCCCGCTCCAGCCGGTGCACAGCCGCGCTCACCTGACCCGGCAGCAAACCAGCTTCCCGTGCCGCATTTGAAAAACTTCCCAGTGCCGCCGAGCGGACAAACAGCGTGACATCTTCCAGCCGAATCATGGTCTCTCCGGGTGATAAAAGGGCGTACACCGTCTGTTGTGCCAGAAAATAGCGCGCAGGCAAACTTCATTTTCACTCCAGGAGTGAAAGTGTTGCCTCTTTACAGCGATTTATCTCGTTATCTTTTGCGTTTATCCTCCAACAATCCCCTCAATCTACTTGTTATTTTTGCGCCAGGAGAAACAGGATGACCCTTGATGATGCTGTGATTGCCCGCCATACGGTGAAAGCGTTTGAACCCGGTAAAACGCTGCCGCAGGAAAAAATTGACACCTTACTTAACGTGCTGCAAAACAGCCCCTCGTCTGTGAATTCACAGCCGTGGCACTTTGTGGTTGCCTCCACGCAGGAAGGCCGTGAAACGATAGCGAAATCCACCAGCGGCGCGTATGCCTATAACGAACCGAAAGTGCTGAACGCCTCTCATGTCATCGCCCTGTGCATGCGCAGCGATCTCGATGACCAGCACCTGCAAAACGTGCTGGCGCAGGAGCAAAAAGATGGCCGCTTTGTCGCCGAAGGCGCGCAGGCCGGCCAGGACAAGAGCCGCCGCTCTTATGTGGATATGCACCGCTACGAGCAGCGCGATATTCCGCAATGGATGGAGAAACAGGTTTACCTGGCGCTGGGCGGCCTGCTGCTGAGCGCCGCGATGCTCGACATTGACGCCACGCCGATGGAAGGGTTTGATCAGCGCGCGCTGGATCTTGCACTGGGTCTGCGTGAGAAAGGGCTGACCAGCGTGGTGCTGGTCTCACTGGGCTTTCGCAGCGAAAAAGACTTTAACGCCGCGTTGCCAAAATCCCGCCTGCCGCGCGACGAGATTTTTACCTTTATCTAAGCCCGCCAGCCCGGTTTCGCCGGGCTTTTTTATGTCTGCGTAATTGATCACTTTCTTGCCGCGGAAACAATATTACCCTATTTGCATAATTTGGCTTTTAGGTTAATACTATGGAGAAAGGAACTCCCCATACCCGCTTACATATCGTTAAGCAAATGGTCACGGATGGAAAAATTAAGATAACGTCCAGCGCAATCGCTGGCGCTATCGAACTCGGTTTTACCGTACCGCCCTTTGATGAAATGTGTACAGTCATTCTTAGCCTGACAATGACCGATTTTTTTAAAAGCATGACGGCATATGCCGATCACACTATTTGGCATGATGTCTATCGTCCATTGTGGAATGGGCAAAGAATATACCTGAAATTAATCGTCTCGAACGACGTGCTGATCGTCTCGTTTAAGGAGAGATAACATGAAATGTCCTGTTTGCGGCGGTGCAGAACTCAAACATGAAACACGCGACGTCGCTTATGAGTACAAAAATCGTAAGACGTTGATAAAAAACGTTATGGGTGATTTTTGCGACAACTGCGGCGAAATTGTTTTTGACCGCATCAACGGTGAACATTACGCAAAACAGGTTGCTGCGTTTGTACGCAATGTTAATGCCAATGAAGTCGATCCACACTTTATCGCCAGAGTACGTAAACGTTTCAACCTTGACCAGCGCCAGGCTGCCGAGATTTTCGGTGGTGGCGCCAATGCATTCAGCCGCTACGAAACCGGACGTGTTGCACCCCCTAAGCCCTTAATATTGCTGTTCAAGGCATTGGATAAACACCCCGAATTGTTTGAAGAACTAAAACATGCCTGATACAAAGCCCGCCGCCATCAACGCGGGCTTTTTATTCGCCTGGATTTTGAACCCTATCACATATCCTGTTTTTCCCTCGCCGGAGCAATTGTTTCATTAATGTAAAATCGCTTCTGGTATTCCGTTAATAATCACACGGTTTTTAAGGTTTTATTGATCGCGAGCGGGATTTCCGTCGCAGTTTTTGTTTCGCCATCAATTATTTGCATTTTTTATATAATCATCGCCGGATGACCCCCCGTTTTATTCCTCTCATAGTTGTTTCGTCAGCAGGTCGCATTTTTATTCCGTAACGTTGCCTGTCTTATTATTTTAACTGCTGGAAAACAATGTTATGAACTCTACAACTGAACAGGTTACGCTCAGGAAAATATCCTGGCGTATCGTACCCTTTGTGATGTTTGCTTATTTTATTGCATTTTTTGACCGCATAAATATAGGCTTCGCCGCGCTCACTATGAACCAGGACTTAGGATTTTCCTCCACGGTATTTGGTATTGGCGCGGGCATGTTTTTTATTGGCTATTTCTTAACAGATATTCCCTCAAATGTTATTTTGCAGAAAGTCGGTCCGCGTATCTGGCTGGCCCGTATTATGGTGAGCTGGGGTATTATTGCCGCCTGCATGATGTTTGTTGAAACCTCGACCGGTTTTTATGTTCTGCGCTTTTTATTAGGCGTCGCTGAGGCCGGGTTCTTCTCCGGTATTATTCTCTACTTAAGCACCTGGTTCCCGATTAAACGCCGTGCGCAGGTGATCGCGTTCTTTATGGCGGCCGCGCCGATTTCGTCGATGATTGGCTCGCCGCTGGCAGGCACCATTTTAAGCATGCACGGTGCGTTTGGCCTGAAAGGCTGGCAACTGATGTTTATGCTGGATTCCGCAGCCGCCATCCTGCTGGGTATTTTCACCTTCTTCTATCTCAACGATCGTCCGGAGAAAAACCGCTGGTTAAGCAAAGATGAAACCCAGTGGCTGATTAACACCCTGGCGGAAGAGAATCAGAACAAAGGCAGTCAGGCGAAAACCAGCATCTGGAAAGGGCTGACCGATATTCGCGTACTGACGCTGGCAGTGGTCTATTTCGGTACGTCGGCGGGCCTCTATTCGCTGAATATCTGGTCGCCGCAGTTTATTAAATCCTTCGGCCTGACCACGTTCCAGATTGGCTTTATTAATGCCATCCCGGCGGCACTGTCGATTGTGGCGATGATCCTGTGGGCAAAACACTCCGACAAAACCAAAGAGCGTACCTGGCACGTAGTCAGCGCCTGCCTGTTCGCCTGCCTCGGTTTTATCCTCGCCGGATTGGTGCACAGCCTGCCGCTGGCCATCTTCGCGCTGGTGATGGCCAACGTCGGTATCTCGTCCTGTAAACCACCGCTGTGGAGCATCCCGTCGCTGTTCCTCAATGGACCGGCAGCAGCAGCAGGCCTCGCTGCCATCAACTCAATTGGCAACCTGGGTGGGTTCGCTGGCCCGGCGGTGATCGGCTGGCTGAAAGAGACCACCGGTGACTTCTCCCTCGCCCTCTGGTGCGTGGCAGGCATGCTGGTGGTTTCCGCCGTCCTGACTCTCTCTATCGAAATTAGCCGTAAACGTAAGGCAATGAAGAGCTCATTAGCCTGAAATAAGAAATGGAGCATATTGTGAGCACATCTGAAGCAATTTCGTCATTAACTGACGTGATGACCCGTTTTACCGGGTATGTCGGGAAACGTCTGCCAACAGACGTTATGAAAAAACTCGAAGCACTGCGTGCGGAAGAGGACGCACCGCTGGCCGTGGCAGTGTACGACTCCATGTTTGAGAACCAGAAACGGGCCGACGAGCTGGATCGCCCGTGCTGCCAGGACACCGGGGTGATCCAGTACTTCATCACCTGCGGGGCGAAATTCCCCTACTTAAGCGGGCTGGAGTCGATTCTGAAAACTGCCACGCTGGAAGCCACCAAAAAAGCGCCGCTGCGCCACAACGCAGTAGAAACCTTCATTGAGAAAAACACCGGCACCAATACCGGCTCGCGCATACCGTGGCTGGACTGGGAAATCATCCCGGATGACGACAGCTGCACCATTGAAGTGTACATGGCTGGCGGCGGTTGTTCGCTGCCGGGCGCGGCTAAAGTATTGATGCCAGGCCAGGGCTATGAAGGCGTCAACCAGTTCGTGTTTGACGTGATCACCTCCTACGGCGTGAATGCCTGCCCGCCGCTGCTGGTTGGCGTTGGCGTGTCGACGTCGGTAGAAACAGCTGCGCGTCTTTCCAAGAAAGCGATTCTGCGCCCGGTGGACTCCTGCCACCCGAACCCGGATGCCGCCAAAATGGAAGCACTGCTGGAAGAAGGTCTGAACAAAGTCGGACTGGGGCCACAGGGCCTGGGCGGCAAAGCGTCGGTGATGGGCGTCAACATTGAGTCCTCCGCCCGCCACCCGTCGACCATTGGCGTGGCGGTTTCCACCGGTTGTTGGGCGCACCGCCGCGGCGCGATCCGTTTTAACGCCGATCTCTCTTACGAAATTCTTTCCCACCAGGGGGCTGTATTATGAAAAAAGTGCTCACCACACCCATTAAAGACGAAGACTTACTCTCCCTGAAGCCTGGCGACATTGTCTACCTGACCGGCACACTGGTGACCTGCCGCGACGTGGCGCACCGCCGCCTGATTGAGTTAAAGCGCGAGCTGCCGGTCGACCTGAAAGGTCTGGCGATTTTCCACGCTGGTCCAATCGTGGTGGAGAAAGGCGAAAATGAATTCGAGATGATCTCGATTGGGCCGACCACCAGCATGCGTATGGAAAAGTTCGAGAAAGAGTTTATCGAGCAGACGGGCGTGAAGCTGATCGTCGGTAAAGGCGGGATGGGGCCGAACACCGAAGAGGGCTGCCGCACGCACAAAGCGGTGCACGCGGTGTTCCCTGGCGGTTGCGCGGTGCTGGCGGCCACCTGCGTAGAGAAAATCGAAGATGCCCAGTGGCGCGATTTAGGGATGCCGGAGACCTTGTGGGTCAACCGGGTAAAAGAGTTCGGCCCGTTAATTATCTCGATCGACTGCGAAGGCAATAACCTGTTCGAAGAGAACAAGAAAGTCTACAACGCCCGAAAACTGCCGATTATTGAAGAGATTAATCAGCAGGTTAAGTTTATTAAATAACCCGCCGTTCAGGCACAGGTATTATCATGAAGTTACTGAGTTTTGTTAACCCGACATCCGGTGAAAAAACATGGGGTTGCATTGACGGCACGCAGGTTTTTGATTTGGGGAAACGCTTATCGGCGTATTTCCCGGACCTGAAATCCGCCATCGCGGGCAATGCACTGGCGGAACTGACGCCGATGATCCCGGCGCAGGCGGATTTTCACGCCGATGAGATCCGTTTTCTACCGGTCATTGAAAACCCCAGTAAAATTTTCTGCGTGGGCATGAACTACATGGAAAAGCGGATCGAGTTCGAACAAACCATCGATGCGCCGACCCTGTTTGTTCGCTTCGCGGATACGCTCTCCGCACACGGCGATGTGGTGTGCAAACCCGACAGCAGCAATGAGTTTGATTACGAAGGCGAGCTGGCGGTGGTGATCGGCAAAGATACGGACAATGTCAGCCGCGACAACGCGTTAGAGCATATCGCTGGCTACAGCTGTTTTATGGATGGCTCAGTACGTGATATGCAGTATACCTGGTTCACGTCGGGCAAGAACTGGCGCAAAACCGGCGCGTTCGGCCCGTGGATGGTGACCCGCGATGAGATCCGCGATCCGCAGGATTTGGCGATCAGCACCTGGCTGAACGGCAATCGCGTGCAGAACGATTCGACCCACAATATGATCAACTCCGTCGCCATGCTGGTGGAATATATCTCCCGCTTTAGCCCGCTGCAGGCAGGCGACGTGATCATTACCGGTTCGCCGGGGGGCGTGGGCAAAAAACGGACGCCGCCGCTGTTTATGAAGGAAGGGGATGTGATCGAGGTGGAAATCGGCAACATTGGCCGCCTGGTCAACCGCGTTACCGCGCTATCGAACGCGATGGCGTAGTGCTGTGGTTTTCCTCTCTCCCCATCCGGGAGAGGGGAAAATCAGGTTAATAGAGATCCGAAATCACCGGTAATTCATGCATTACCACTTGCATCATATTATCCCGCGCTTCATCTCGTGCTCCTGCCACCCATACGGCGGCCATCGGCAATTTACTGCGAATCGAGTCATAACCTTCGCCAATCGGAATGAATTTAATATTCAGCGCAGCCATGCGCATAACCCAACGGGGCATAATTGCCGCGCCCAGTTCTGCCGCCACCATATTAATAATGGTCTGTTTTTCATCGGCAATTTGAATCAGCGTCGGTTTAAAACCGGCATGTTCAAACAGGCTTAAGGTTAAATCGTAGCTGTGCGGGCGTACGCGTTTTTCCGGCACAATCAGCGGGATATCGCGTAAATCATCAACATTGATTTCACTGCGGTTGGCCAGTGGGTGCTTATCGGAAATCGCCAGCACCACATCTTCGTAAAACAGAAACTCGCTATGCAACGCGCTGTCCATCTGGCTTTGCGGGCGAATAAAAATCAGATCCAACCTGCCGGTTTTCAGCTTTGGCAGCAGGCGTGACGATTTATCTTCCAGAAAACTCAGTTCCACGCCTGGCCAGCGCTCGCGAAAATGGTGCAATACATGGGGAATAAGGCTGACCGCCGCGCTGTCGATCGCGCCAATCCGCAGTTTTCCTGCGTTCTGCCGCGCCAGCGTCTGAAAGCGTTTTTCGATATCGTCTGCACGCGCCACCAGTTCCCGCGCTTCCGGTAAAAACAGCGCGCCGTGGGGCGTGAGGGAGACATTGCGCGTCGAGCGCGATAATAACCGCGTGCCGAGATCCTCTTCCAGCAGCTTAATATAGCGGCCCAGCGCAGAAGGCAGCATATCCATTTTTTGCGCCGCGTGACCAAAATGCAGCTCGTCCGCCACGGCAATAAAGCACCTGAGCTGGTGAAGTTCCACCGACACGCCCTCACGATATAGGTTTGGTTTTATCGCTCTATAGTAATCGCTCTCCTGGCGGGATCACACATTACGCCTGTGAATATGTGACGCGGTTAAACCGCGCCATACCCGGTCTGATAACCCAAGGTACGGCGGCGATCAGTTTCAGTCTACGCCGCGTTTTTTTGGGCTTACAGCCCAACCTGCGCGGGCGGGTTGAGGATGTCGGCAATTTGCGCGTCACTGAGCGTAATGCCAAAGAAGTGCTGGTAAAAATCCCGCGTTTCTTGCTGCATATCCACATCAGCAAAGCGCTGCGGGTAGAGCATTTTTGCCAGCCACAGGAACTGTAACGCCTCTTCGCTGGTTTCCCGGCACCACCAGAACATCCCTTTCGGGTTGGCATACACGCGATGGTGAACCACCGCATCCACACCCGCCCATTGTGGTGACGTCAGGATCGCCTGCGCATCGCGGCGGTTCATCGCCACAATCACCGACGGATTTGCGGCCACCACTTTTTCCAGCGCCACTTCCCCGGCGCTGTTTTTCTTGTCGCTAAACCAGTTTTCCGCCACATTGCGCGCCCCCGCCAGATCCATCCAGTCCTGATTCAACGACGGGCGGCCGGTGGTCGTGAGCGCATTGCCCATGCTGTGATAGACCGTCACCCGCTCAGACGCAGGTAGATCCGCAAGACGGGTTTTCACCAGCCTGGCATTACGATCGAAATAGCGCTGGTAGTCGCGGGCTTTCTGCTGCGCATCCGTGCCCAGCACATCGGCGGTTTGCTGCACACGATGGGTCAGCGCTGCCATCGAGTTGGCTTCAAATGCCAGCACACGCACACCGGTTTTCGCCAGCATATCGTCCTGTGGCACCGCCATGCCTTTCGGCACAAAAACCAGTTGCGCACCCAGTGCAATCAACTGCTCCGGATTCAGCTCATGACCCACATTCACGCTGACCACCGCCACGTTTGCAATGCGCGGCAGACTCTGGCGAAACAACGGGATCTGTTGCGCCACGCTGGACGTCCCCACAATGTTTTCGCCATAACCCAGCATGGTGATGATGGTGTTCTGCGCGGGCCACGGGGAAGCAATGCGCACATCTGCGTGTGTATCAGCGGCCCGCAGGCCGCCACTGACTAACATGCCCAGGCACAGAACAAGGGCGAGAAGCCGTTTCATGTTTCACTCCACTCAGAAGTCGAACGTCACGGTAGCGCGGACTTCACGGCCACTGCCCAGGAATGCGCTTGGGGAACCGCCGTCACCATCGGTGCTCGACGGGAAGATGGACGCCCAGTAGTGCTCATTGGTCACGTTATTCACCGTCAGGCGCAGCGTGGTGGGGATATCGCTGATTTTGGTGCGGTAACGCGTGCCGAGATCCAGTGTGGTGTAACTGTCGGCCCACGCGGAGTTGGTATCATTGGCGGCGCGTTTACCGGTGTAGTGGATGTTGGCGCTGTAGACCAGTTCCGGCATTGACGGCAGGTTGTATTCAACCAGCAGGTTAGCCTGCACTTTCGGCACGCCGACCACGCGTTTGTTGGTGGTACTTTCCGAGACGGTATCTTTCAGTTGCGGGTCGAGGAAGGTCACACCGCTGTAGATATTCAACCCGTCATACACATGCCCGGTAGCAGTCAGCTCCAGCCCGTTGTTCACCTGCTCGCCCTGCTCTTTGTAAACCATGTCGGTTGGGTCGACATAAGCGAACGGGCGTTTCAGGCGGAAGATCGCCGCACCGAGGTTCAGATCCCCGAGATCGGCTTTCAAACCCGCTTCATACTGCTGACTGCGATACGGGTCCAGCGTCTGACCTTCGTTTTTGATACCGCTGCCGGTGGAGGCGGTGCCCCCCTGCTCCAGCGAGTCCGCATAGCTGACGTAGGCCATCAGCGCCGGGGTTATTTTGTACATCAGCGCCACGTTCGGGCTTAATCCATTTTGATCATCCTGCCCGGTCTGATTGCCGGAACTGTTGTAGTTCTTTGTTTGCAGCCAGCTTTGGCTCAGGTAGAACATCGCCGACCACTGCGGATTGAAGGTCACCGTATCGCCAACGGTGATGCTCTGCTGGGTGTTCTCGCTGGACTTGTAACGCGAGCCGTTGACGTTGATACGCCCGTCGCCCGGTTCGCTCATTGACGATGGCGAGTACATATTGCTACTACCAAGCGAGTAACGCGTGGTGGAACCTTTCGCGCCATAAATCGACCAGACATAGCCGGTGGTAGAGAGCGCCAGATCGTGGCCGATGCTGCCGGTATCGACGTGGCCATTCAGGGTTACGGTGTTGCTCAGCACCTGGAAACGGCCCGCCGCGCTGGAGTCGCTCAGCGAGCGGGTAATATCGCCGTCGCTGTTCGTGATGGTGCTGCTGACCGAACGCATCGCACGATCGGCCTGCTGCCAGCCCACCCCGGCAGTCATTGACCAGTCGTCATTAAAATAGTGGATCAGCCGCGTGCTGAGCGTGTCGGTGGTTAAGTCATTCCCCGCCGTACTGAGCGTCAGATTCTTGTCTTTCGGGTTTGGCGCAGACGGCAGCTTAATGCCGGCGCCGTAACTGAAGCTCCCCGGATACCCCTTCTGGATAAACTCATAGTGGCTGGCGTCTAATTGCAACTGCGTGCCGGGGTTGATGTTCCAGTCAAAGGCCACCGCCAGCAGTTTGCGGCGCAGGGTGCTGTCGTCGAGGTTGCCTTCACCCTCTTCATTCAGGGCGTTAATGCGATAGCCAAAGCGTTTCTCATCATCAAGATGACCGCCCAGGTCGACACTGCCTGTTACCGCGCTGCGGCTCTGGTAACCGAGCGTAACGCGGCGCAGCGTCTCTTCGGTGGGGCGTTTAGCCACAAAGTTAAACTGCCCCGCCGGGCTTGCCGGGCCATACAGCGCCCCGGTCAGGCTGTTGAGCACATCCAGCCGTTCGAGCATTTCCACCGGGAAGGCGGTGGTGGAGACAATGTTCAGCCCGTCGAGGCGGCTGTTCGCCACCACGCTGCCCTGCATACCGCGGCTCTGCGGGCGGCCTACGTCCATACCGCCGCGCGCCTGCATCTGCGTGCTGGGGGAGTACTTCATTAATTCGCTAACGCTTTTCGCCTGCTGATTTTCAATCATCTCGTGTGTGACGGTGGTACTGGAATACGGTGTATCCACCCATGCTTTATTACCGAGCGGGCCGACATCAATATCCGACGTTTTAAATCCGGCGCCTGCCGCTGCATCATTTAGCGTCGTGCTTGTTTGCCCGGTCACGACGATTTCATCGTCTTTCTGTTTCGTGTCGGAATTATTTGCCGTTGAAGTCGCTGCCTGTGTGGCAAAAGGAATGAGAAGTGGCAACAGCGTTGCCAGCCTGGAGAGTTTAAGCATGGGGAAATATACCGTTATGTAAAACGATATATTACGATCGGTAAAGATATGTCTCAATTGACAGAGATCATAACGGCACGGATTATCAAGAAGTTACTACGTAGGGATTATATTTGAACGTTATTCACGTGACGGGATAATAATAATGTGAGCAGTACCGTTACGTGAATATAAGGGAGGAACGGTTATCACCGGGATAACCGTTTTATACCTGATGGGATTATATTGTGGCACCGTTAACCATATACCACGGTTTTTGGCCAGGGCAGTTATGGATGCCCCACTCCCGCACGGGTTGCAGCTCCTTACGGCCAGATTCATGAACAACGATTTTGTAGACTTTTAAATACCGCTCAGCCAGGCGCGAGGGGTCTGGCCGTTCAACATTGACATAGTAATAAGCGCCCGGTTCCGGTTTAAAGGTGACATAGCGCTCATTCACACGCGCCTGGTTCGTCAGGATCCCGCCGCTGCCATCCCGCCCGGCATAAATAATGCGCACGCTGATAAACTTCTCGGCGCTAACCCAGTATTCATCGCGGTTTTGCGTCATATCCGCGACGTAAGGCACACCAATTCGCTTGTGATCGCCCATTAAAGAGCCGGAACCAATAAACCCGTTTTTATTGGAATAAAGATTAATACAGCGGTCGGTTTCCGGGTAAATACGTGCCTCGGTATTATTCAGATCGAACGCCACGCCCACGCGATTTGGGCCGGTATAATCTTTGATACTCTGGTTATATTCTTTAACCATTTCATAAGTTGAGCAGCCGTTGAGTAACAGCACGCCCGCTAACGCCACCATCGCTTTCATTATTAAAACTCCTTGTAAAAACAAAATGATGCGATGGGATAAGAATAAACTCAATACGGGCAGGGAAAAGACAAAGTTGTTGCTGGCATTGCAGTTAGAGCGGGATTAAATGCCGGAAGTTTGAGGTAAGACTTAACCGTGAGAAATAAGCGTTCATGCCCGAAACAGCGGTAACGGTAGATATACTGCTCACAGCGCGAATGCCATGAGCAGTGGCAATGAATGATCACTCACTATGTAGTGCGTTATCAGTTCAACGGTGTCAGAGCGCTCAGTTTAACAAACCCACGTTTGTTGCTCAGATGCCCTTTTTCCGCTTCGTCGTAAACTGCAACATAGATCCACGCTTTATCGACAGTTCTGATTTTAGCCAGCGTTTCATTACTGTTGACCGAGGCCAAATCTGACGCTGTTTCACTGGCCTCGCTTTTCAGGGATAACGTCTTTTCACCCTCGTTCAACTGATACAACACGAGATAAGGCGTATCTGATCCACAGCCGCCGAAATCCTGAGTCATCATATCGTCAGCGTTTTGCGCAGCATTATCCGGCTGAAATGACAGCAGATCGGCTTGATAGTTATCTGCGTTGCACTCCATATAGTTAACCACCGCAGGTACTTTAATCGTACCGGGTTGGTTAACGTACCACTCTTTAAAGGTAAAGAAGTTATCCGGGATATTCCTAAAGTTCTTTTTGATAAATGCGATCTTCTGCGCTTCACTGCCTTTAACCGTAATATCAATTATTTTGTTATCTTTCTTTTTATTACCCAGGGCAAAATAGCGAAACGCTAACTCTGGCGTATTGACCGTTGCATCAGCATTCCAGTTCGGTTGCCAGTAAGCCTGGAGTACACCGTTTTTTATTTCCATCGTCGCCATTGCGCGAAGAGAGAACACTGCGAGAAAAAGAAGGAACATCAAGCTGGCGTATTTTTTCATTTTTTGCAATCCACGTAGCATGAGGTGATTAATACATTAAAATTTTCTATCCCTTTATCAACCATCAATTGCTTAATCTCTTCATATAACCCCAGGCTTTGCCCTATTCGGTCATCTCCTTTTGACTTCCCAGGCAATAAACAACCATCCGTGTCGGCGGGAACGTTGCCTGGATGGATCAGTATAGCGCGACTTGAGGGTACGCTCGCATTGAACAAATTAGGTAATGGACTGAATTTCCGCATTCTGCCGCTGGCATGCCATTTCAAGCTATAGGAGCCGTCAGGGATTCTTTTTCGTAAATTTGCTTCCGTCGTATCCGGCCCGGGGCGTTCCAGAAAATAACCGGAGATTTCAGTGCCGGATATCGAGAATTCACTTATTGTTGAATTTTCGCTCTGCCATAAACGTTTGATGAAAATAGTGTAAGACATAATGATTTATTCCATCCTGTTTTTATTGCTCTTTCACTTGTACTTATCATATGAAAGAAATCCTTATTTCATTATTCCGGCTCAAACAAAATGAGTAGTTAGGATTATTCCTATAAGGCAAGAAACTAATATATTGAGGATGAAACACAGGCAGTGTAAGTATCCATGCAAAACGAACCATTCACTTTTAGAGATCTTCCGACATACTGATTATGTCCTCTGAAGAGATCACCATGCGTAAAGCCCGATTCACCGAACACCAGATCATTGACGTTCTGAAGTCCGTCGAGGCCGGACTGCATCGTTATCCCCCCCGCAGTGCCGAAGGGCTGAGCGTCACCGGCGTCAACAGGCCGAAGATGATCCAGTGGTTTAAGACCTTCCCCGGCGCACTCAATGACACCGGTGATGTACCGGTGATTAAGCATGGGAACGGGCATTTTGGGTAAACCTGACGGCTTATAACACGATCCCGACGCTCAGGCCGGGATCGTTAATGGTTAAGGAAGTCTGGTTCTATCCGACCTTCTGCTTTCAGGATTTCAATAAAATACCTGTAAGTTTCTGGATCTCCCTCAACCAGGTCATCTAATATTCTTTTCGCTATGAGGGGCTTAAAAAAGATACCGTCTTCAAAAAAAATAAAGTCACCAGACATTGTAGGATCAGTGACTTCCACTTTACCTGCATTAAATACAGACAAACCATAATTTTTAACCAGTCCATAAAAATATGTTTTCCCTTTTATCCAGTAAATAGCGTATACATCTATTAGTGTTCCATCATTTTCTTTTATTTTCATTTAACAGCATCCTTAATAGACTCAATCACCTTAGCTGGGTCACTGACATTTCTCTGCGGTGTGGTAATTTTCATATCATAAGCCTTATCAGTAAATGAATTATATTGATAATGTACTGTTATTGTTGAGCCATCAGATAATTTTTGCTTCGCTTCCATCTTCTGGAACCCCGCAGATGTTGGAAAACGGAGATCTTTGTTCATTCCCTTAAGGGGTTCTCCAGCAGAAGCCGGATTTGTCCGAACCTGATTCCATACAATTTTTTCATTCAGATCACGCGGGAATGGATTCTGTATACCCTTAGCGGTCGTTATATATTCCGCATTCTTGATTAACTGTTGCTGTTCCCTGGTCAGGCGCGATATCGGATTATTCGCTGCCGGCTTCTCAACTGTTAACCCAAATATCACACCCGCCAGTATCGCTTTATTCAGGTTATTCTTATGCAGATCCGTATTATTCGCTACTGGCTCCAGTTCAGAGATCGAATAAGCAACCAATCCCTGGCACTGTGTATTACAATCCGGTGAAGCAGCCAGCGCTTTCAATTTCTCAAGCTCGGCTTTCTGCTCGTTCACCGGAATACCCGTTGCCAGCGCCTTCGCCTGCTGCTCAACATCCAGCTTTTTCAGGTCAGACAGAAGCTGCTCTCTCTCCTCATCGGTCTTCGCGTTCGCGTACTTTTCGGTGAAGGTCGTGATGTCCTTGACACCCAAAAAGTTATTCTCCACCTCAACCCGCGCCGCATTCCCTGCGCTGACCATGCCGTTGGTGTTGCCGGTTGCCACACCGCCGCCGACTGCCCCCACTGCCGACACCAGGTTGAGGATCACCATCTTCTCATCCGGGTTTAACTGATCGGCTTTTTTGCCATACAGCGCCTGAGCAAATTGTTCTGCCCCGGCGGAGGCGATAAACCCGCCGATGGCGCCTGCGGTGGCATTACCGCCCTGTGCTTTGGCAAGCGCGGCGGAAATCACCGTATGCAGCGCTATACGGGCCGCTTCACTTTCGTGTGTGGCTTCTTTTACCAGTTTCGCCAGCACCGGTGCTGCGCCCGCCGCCATACCGCTCTGCGCATTGCCGCCAAGCACACCCGCCAGTAACCCGGTCATCGCCGAACTGGCGGTCCAGAACGGGCTGCCGATGCCGTACTCCTTATCCACCTCTTTAAATTCAGCCGACGCGGTGACTTTGTCGTTGATCTCCTCATCGCTCAGCCCTTTCAGCTCGCCGCGCGCCGCCATCTCGTCACGCACTTTCTTCTTCGCAGCATCCAGCTTGCTGTCCATATACGCCGTCATTGCCTGCGTACCCAGCGACGTCGCCTGCTGCTGAATCTCCAGCTTGTCTTTGATGGCCTGCTTGTCGAAGTTGTTTTCCAGCGCGTTGTGCGCATTCGCCGTATCGCGGCTCAGGTCTGCCACATCCTGCTGCTGATTCGCCTTGTAAAAAACTTGCGCGATAAGTAGATCGAGACGTGATTCATCAAGGGTATGTCTGGATTTACTAATTCTTAGGTCAGGTTATTTAGATTAACGGTTTATTTTTATGGTTTGGCTATAACAGCACCAATTTTTTCGTCTTTGATGATTTAAATGGTAACTTCATAAAGTGTATCAGGAGGAGCCTGATAGATCTCAAAATCAGCATGGATTACATTATGCAACTCTGATAATTTTATTCTCTTTATTGTCGTAATCTGATTACATTCTGTTAATGCAACAATCATTTTCGTTGCTTTTGTAAGCTTAATAATATCCTGTAGTGTATTTAATAGTAAATCAATCCGATCTTTTGCGCGAGGAAGAAAATCGCCATGCAATATATCAGGATCATATTCATTATAGTCTATAAGGTATGTTGCATTAGGATAGTCAGGATAGTCCCCAATAAGAAATGAAAAAACACCAGTTGCAGGAATGAACTCACTCGGAAAATTATAAAGCTCATCAACATTTATCCTGGCAATTCCAAGCCTGCTGTTATCTATATATGATTGCAATGAACACTCATCAGCACTATCAAGAACAGGCAGTACATAACCACAAATATCATTTGACATAATATTTTCCTACAAAACTTTCTGCATAAATATAAATTCCCACTAAAATTTTAAGCATAATGATTATTTAAAACTTGAAATAGTCATTTAATTTTCATTTTTGATTATAAAAATAAGAGATCACAATTACAAAGTGTGTCTTGACCAATTAAAATCACCCCGAAAAGTCTCTCAATGCTGTATGGACATGTTCTGTATGTTCAAAGTAGCTGATAAGAAAATCGAAATCAAAGAATGGCGATTTTATATTGTTAAACACCTCATGATTAATGTCTCGCCCTCTCTGCCTATTGAATATCTCTTGCGATTTATTAATGATTTTAACATCTTCTATATTCAGACTGCTTTCAAAATTCAGCATCTGCAAAAGAACATCTCTTTCTTCGAACTGAAGACTTAAACCACCCGAGAAGAATATATATATCCCTATATTTGAATCCGTAAAATCTAAACTCTTTCCAGAAAGCCAAATATATTTACTCCCAGTAAAGAAAGATACAGGAAGAGAGTGATATATATTTCCTTTACCACCATCAAGACACATGCAATATGTAACATCACCTTCGGCAACTATTTTAGCTTTTCTCAACAAGAATGATGCCACTGAATCATCAGAATCATAACTATCAACATATTCTGCAATTATCCCTTCAGGGTTTTGAGCAATAACCTGATACCCCCAAAGATCTTTGTCCGCATTTATTTCAAGATTTTCTACACTCACAACTATCTTGTCATTCCCATTACAGGGATCTATCGCAAAGTAAGAATACAACCCTGAAGTATTATCCATGTTAAGCAGAGCCGGATAACCTTTGGTGATATTGATATTGTGATTCATTACTGATCCTCATTTAAAAGCAGATCTGGAAATATTTTCCTATTGATTGTTATTATTATCCCTAACTGAGAGTGATGTTTATGCTAATAGATTTTCTTTCAGGTCAGCTTTATAATAACACTCTTAAATGTCAATTATAATACGGAATGTATCCATGAGAATGGTCGTAAATGCTGAGGTAGAATATTTCATCATAAGCTAAAGAAACAATCCAACATCCTTGAACAATTAGTTGCAAACGAGTCTATTTGCACTTAATAGAAAAACTCTCTTTTATAAATCAATAACGTGGTTTTTAATCGAAATGTTATTATTTTCATCACAACTAAAATAGGAAGAAAGATAGGAATAATCGTGAAAAGGACTTTTAATACCATTTAAATGTAACGCACTGAAACTTCTTTTTTTGAGACCAATAAACAACTCTTGTGATTTATTTAATGATTTCGCAGACTCAATGGAAATGTTGTTATCAAGTTCAATAGATTGAGCTATTATATCAGACTCATCGAACTCCAGGAACAATCTTCCTGTAAAAACCATTCTTAACCATACCATAGTGTCATGATAATCTGCGCTTCTTCCAGCAAGTAAAATATATTTATCACCGATATCAAAACCGCAATCATCAGAGTGATAATAATTTTCACCTCCATTTTCCAACCGCATAAAGACACTTTTTTTCTCCATCACCACCCTTGCACGTTTTAATACCACAGTTAATATGCAATCGGGCTCATTAACATCTACTTTTTTTAACAAAGTAGCTATTATACTATGTGGGTTATTATTTAGAATTGGAGAAAACCAAACATCTTCGTACATGTTTATTTCTATATTCTCCAAGGTTATAAAAAAATCCCCATTACCCCATGAAGATATTTCAGGAAAGGTGATGTAATGATGTAATCCGACGCCACTACTCATACAGATAAATCGTTCATAACTATCCGTGATATCTAAAGAATACATTGTCATTTCACCCATCCATTTTAAATAATAGTATTTTAATGAATAACGCTCTGTTAATGAACAATTTCCGCACATAACTCTTATACAAGGTTGAGTGGGCTTGTAAGTGATCTCTTCCCTGCTATTGTGAAATGTGCCAGATAACCATCCCGGCATGACGAAAACCAATCCAGATCAAATTCTAAAAACTCTTCGTTCATTTCCGTCATTTTGTACTCTTAATACTGCAAAGCGAACTAATGTATCTCCGTTCGCAATTTTAATTCCAATTCAAAAGACTGTGCTGCCCGACTATGTAACATTTGTAAACTACTACAGGCACTGCTTTACTGAAAGTCCTCACCAATTCGGTAGCAGAATAAATAGTAAAACATCGACTATTTTTAATCCATTGAATGTCAATTCTTCTTATTAAAAGTAGAAGAAAACGCCTATTTTATAATCAATTGCAAGATTTACTTGAGAGTATAGTTTTTCTAAAATTATGCTTGAGGGAACTATGTTTATTCGTTCCCCAATGATTACCCTACACTGACGAAGTTCATCTAAATCAGTTATGTTCTCATCTTCATAGTCGTCTATATTTTTACCCAACTGGTTGTTAAGAATTTCAATGATCCCTGAATCCCATAATTCATTGTAATCATGTTCTTCAAAAATCACCTCAACGAGGTCCTCCTCCTGACATTGATCATAATCCAATCGATTCATTGCTTCAAGATTTACGGGGACAGCTATGCATTTCATATTATTTTCTCCCATCAATATTGAAATGAGTAACTTGGTTATATTCAGAATGAGACTGATCCCTTCCCAATATCGATGCCAGGTTAAATCAGAGATCCGGACCTTTTTGCAGACTCTGGACAAACTCCTCCGGCGTCTGGTATTCAGGATATTTCGCTTCTAATTGTATTACGAGGCTTCTGATATGCTGGCTTCACGGCAGACATCCTTACCGGTACACCCGGCCTCAACGAACTTCAGAATGGCGATGTTCTGATGCCCGATGAATCATGCTTTACACATGGCAATATCCTCAACGGACATAATCAGTATGCTTGAAGATTACTAAAATTGATTGGTTCGTTTTACACGAGTGAGATTATACACTCATAAAAATCCATTATAATTAACATTTATTCCCAATAAATTTTCTGACCTAACATAGATTCTTTTCAATAAGAATCTAATGAAAAAAATTCTAAATTAAGTATAAGGTCTGGTTTCCCAGTTAACGTTTTGAGGTAATAATGGTAGAAACGTTTCCCCTCCCTTATATTCATTAATGAATTTTTTATTTTGTCTCCTGACCTCTTCGCGATCCAAATCAAGCTCTACATCCTCCAACTTACTTGTCCGGGATACATTTTCCAGTAACTCAAAAGGTACTTTTGCATAATTCTCGATCAGGGTAATCACTGTCGGCAGTGCCATTGAAGAAGTCTCCCATATCCATCCTTCTCCGCAATCAATCATACCAACAGGATCGAAAACAACTTGCAAGCCATAACCTTTATCACCCTTATGAATTATATAAATGGATACGATTATTATATCCAATTCTGAAACTCTGTCCCGGTAAACGCAAATGCTCGCATTTCGGCCCATCGTTATATATCGTTCGATATCAGTTAATAACATTTTAAAGCCTCAATTATCTATAAATATTGCTGGTTTCTTCTTAATCTCTTTACCATTTGTATCAACGGACCTTATATCAACGTTGTAGTGCGGCTGTTCGGAATGTTTCCCTTGATCATGAATATTTGGACTCGTCGGATCATTAACATTTATTAAATCTCCCCTATAAGTGTTACCCCGATCAAGCATACCTGGCATTAAATCACCACCAGGCCCAGGCCGTAATGTAGGGATCAGATCCAAGATAGCGCGAGCCTCTTCAACACTTCCAACCCGGATATCCTCCCCTCTTGTTAATGCATCAGCTTTATCTTGTAAATTGGAGGATATATAAGCCGTTCCACCAGTAACAGGAACACCGTCCGGATTACCAGTGTTGTTTGGTGACTTATCTGCTATTTGCTTTCCGCCTGTATCATGCGGCCCGGTATCAACCCCACCAGCATTACCACCAGTATTTGCCAGTGGTGGCACATTCTTCTGGTCCCCCCCCGTATTTACCAGTGGGGGTACGTTCGTCTGATCTCCCCCCGTATTTGTCGGGAATGGCTTACCAGTCAGTGACTGATAAGCTGCTTTTTGTGCATCATTCAGGCTACCCGCTTCCCTGGAAGGATCGTCCAGTGATGCGACATAAATCAAGTGCAGTTTTTCTTGTTGGGAAAGAGCATCCATTGCCGAGGTCGAAACACCAACCCCCAATAAAGCCCCAAGACCACTCGCAATGAGCCTGTCTCGGCATGCTGATATTTTCAGGCATCCTTGGGATGCCAGTTTTGCCCCCTGAACAACCAGACCCAGCGAGTTATTCTCCACCTCAACCCGCGCCGCATTCCCTGCGCTGACCATGCCGTTAGTGTTGCCGGTTGCCACACCGCCGCCGACTGCCCCCACTGCCGACACCAGGTTGAGGATCACCATCTTCTCATCCGGGTTTAACTGATCTGCATCTTTGCCATACAGCGCCTGAGCAAATTGTTCTGCCCCGGCGGAGGCGATAAACCCGCCGATGGCGCCTGCGGTGGCATTACCGCCCTGCGCTTTGGCAAGCGCGGCGGAAATCACCGTATGCAGCGCGATACGTGCCGCGTCACTTTCGTGTGTGGCTTCTTTTACCAGTTTCGCCAGCACCGGTGCTGCGCCCGCCGCCATACCGCTCTGCACATTGCCGCCAAGCACACCCGCCAGTAACCCGGTCATCGCCGAACTGGCGGTCCAGAACGGGCTGCCGATGCCGTACTCCTTATCCACCTCTTTAAATTCAGCCGATGCGGTGACTTTGTCGTTGATCTCCGCATCGCTCAGTCCTTTCAGCTCGCCGCGCGCCGCCATCTCGTCACGCACTTTCTTCTTCGCAGCGTCCAGCTTGCTGTCCCTATACGCCGTCATTGCCTGCGTACCCAGCGACGTCGCCTGCTGCTGAATCTCCAGCTTGTCTTTGATGGCCTGCTTGTCGAAGTTGTTTTCCAGCGCGTTGTGCGCATTCGCCGTATCGCGGCTCAGGTCTGCCACATCCTGCTGCTGGTTCGCCTTGTCGCGAATGATGATGTCGCCTGCGGCAATCGCGCTGTGCGTGGTGTTGCTGGCGCTTTCCGACACGCTCGCCATCGTCATCGACGGCATCCCGCCAGGCATCGCTTTGTACTCGCCTTTCTGGCCCTCTTTCGCCGTCTCACCGGTAGTGGGTTTGAACTCCCCGGTTTTTTCGACTTTCTCCACGCCGCCGGAGACGTTCATGCCGAACTGACTGCCGCTGGACTCAGCCTTGTTATGAATATCGCTCCAGCCCAGCGTATCGGTGCTGAGACGGTTTTTCGCCGCATCGGCATTCGAGGCAATCACTGCGCCGTCCAGTTGCGTGTGGCTGCCAACGTTGATATCAAAGCCGCCTTTACCCGCGAAAATCCCGCTTTGATCGATAACCGACTGGTAGTCGTTATTCATCTTGCCGCTGCTGACGCTCACACTGCCCTGCACCGAGGTGCCGCCGCAGATGGGCGGTACGCAGATGCTGACGTTCACACCCGTGGAGCTGGATTTGCTGTCGTATTCGGCTTTGTCCTGCTGGCTGCTGATGGTCAGGTTGCGGCCCACATCGGCAATCACCCGATCGCCATGAAGCTCCGCGCCCTGCAACGTGGTATCGCGCCCGCTATTCACGTTCAGCGTCTCATCCGCGTGGATCTGGCTGTTGTGATTAACCAGGCTGCTGCCGTTCTCTTTGCTCTGCGAACGGCTGGCGCCGATATCCACCGCAAAGCCGTTTTGCTGGCCAATCGCCGAGAAGCTCACGCCCAGGGAATACTGGCTGCCACTGCTGCTGCTCTTCTGTTTATCCGTGTCCTGTGCTGCCGTCAGCGTGATGTCGCGTCCGGCGTCCAGCACCACGTTTTTACCGGTGATAGTGATGCCCTGGGCAGTGATATCCTGATCGGCTTTGACGATCACCGACTCCCCGGCGGCAAGATGACTGCCCTGCTGTTGCTGGCTGCGGTAATCTTGCTTCTCTTTCGAGGTTCCGGCGGAAACGCCCACGCTCACCCGCACCATTGACGAGTCATAGGCTTCTTTCGCCACGTTAACGGCGGTGGTCAGCCCGGCCTGTGCGGCATAGATAGCTGTCAGACGCGGGTCGCGCCCCTCTTCCGCAGAGCGGGCTGCGCTCTCCAGCGCCTGTGCGGCGGTGACGGCCCAACCAGACGCCGACGCTGTCGCAGCGTATTGCGTCGAAGAGGACTCGCTCTGGGTATGCAGACGGTCTTCGCTGACATCCAACCGCACGTTCTCGCCACTGATCGCCAGCGACTTACCGGCGCTGATATCCGCACCGTTTACCGACACATCTTTTTTCGCCTGCAGCGCCACATCACCGTCTTTGCTGGCAATCTGGCTACGCAGCGTGCTCTGCTGGTTGCTGTCGAGCTGAGAGGCATGTTTTGAACTTCTGTAGCCGACTTTGCCGCTGTAACCGTCGCCGCCGAGGGCGCCGACCATGCTCTGGCTGCCGCTCTGCTTGTCATTGACAGTGTTATTGCCGGTGGTGACGTTGATATCGCCGTTTTTCGCCGATAACAACAGGTCGTTAATTGACGCCAGCGAGCTACCAGAAACATTCACATGCCCGTTCTGGCTGGTGATGTAGATGTCCTTTCCGGAAATCTCGCTGCCGGTCTGCGTGGTGGTCTGCTTGTCCCCCTTGCTGCTGGATGTCTCCATGCCGAACGGCAGAATTTTAGCGCCGTGGTTCGGCCCACCATTCACGGTACGGATAGCGGAACCGATGGTGGGCGCTTGCGTTGTGATGCTCCAGCTACTGCTGCTGGCGCTGGTGCTCAGGCGTTCTTTGTCGGTTGAGGTGGTGATATCGACATTGTTTTTCGCATCGATAATCACCGCTTCGCCCGCGCCGAGGCGGCTACCGCCAATCAGCACATCGCCCGGGCTTTTCGCCCCTGTGGCATCCAACTGGATATTACCTGCCGCTGTCAGGTTGCTGCCGGTGGCGAACTCACCGTAATAATGGGATTCGCTTTTTGACGACGAACGCCCGTAGCTGATCGGCAACGATGCGCCGCCACCGAGATCGGCAAAGGTCGCTGCGGCTTCACCTGCCAGGGTTTTCCCCTGTGTGATGCCACTGCCGCCCATCTTGACGATGTCGCGCACATTGCGCACCGCATCGATAATCGGGTCAGAGAGGGAGACGCCCACGCCGCTGCTCTTGCTGGACTGTTTCACCGTCTCCTGCACCACATCCTTACCAGGGATAATCGCAATGTCGCTGGCGGTGATGTCGATATGGCCGGTTTTACGCTCGGTATCGCCCTGTTTACGCGCGGCGACCACATCGGCTGCGCTCAGCGTCGCCTGGTTACCGGCGTTGATAATCACGTTGCCGCCGGTGGTGCCGATCACGCTGCGCGCATCGCTTTGCGCGACTTCGCTGCCCTTACGCGACACCTGAGAAGACTGCGAACCTATGGTGATGCCCAGACCGCCGCCAAAGACGCCACTTTTCTTCGTCTTCTTCATGCTGTAGTGAGAAGACTCTTCCGTCGCCGCTTCAACAGTGACATCGTTGCCCGCTTTCAGGGCAATATCCCCTTCAGCAGCCACAGCGGAACCTTTCACCAGCAGGTTATTCCCGGCGTTCAGCGAGACGTTATCGCCGCTCAGCAGCGTGCCTTTCTCGTTGGTCTGGCTGTTTTCTTTGATGGTGTGGGTGGTTTTCTTGCTCAGGAAACCTTTTTTGGTTTTGGTTTCTTCAAAGTACGAATAGTCGCTTTCGGTGGCGGTGTTCAGGTTAATATCACGCCCGGCAGAAACGCCGACGTCACCTTTTGCCAGAACCTGCGCTGCGTCTGCGTTCATGTCGCGACCGGCCACGATGACCGTGTTGGTGCCGCTGGCAATTTCTGTGCCCTGCTGGCGAACCTTCTCGTTAATGACCGTTTTCTTACTGGCTTTGTAGCTGTCGCCCTGGGTGCTCGCTTCCGCCAGCAGATTGACGTCGCGGCCAGCCTGCATGCCGACCTGCTGCTCTGCCGCCATCCCGGCGGCCTGCGAATTGATGTCCTGGCCTGCGGTCAGCGTCAGGTTATTACCCGCGCTGACGGTAGTGCGATCAAGGCCAGTGCTGTGGTTTTCGCTTTTACCATTGCGGCTATTCTGACTGGTCTGCTGCGCATTCAGGTTCAGGTCATTCCCGGCTGCGAGCTGCGCGTTTTTCCCGGCGCTGACATCACTGGCGCTGAGCGTCAGATCGTTGCCTGCCTGCATCGCCAGGTTACCGCCCGCCTTGATGGCGCTGCCCTGGTAAGAGACTTCAGCATTGCTGGTCGCTGTTTTACGCATGAAGCCGGACTGGCCATACGCCTCATTTTTCTGAATGGCGTTAACGGCGATATTGCCCGTGGCATCCATCAGCAGATTGCCCCCTGCCGACAGCGTGGAGCCGGTCAGGGTGATATCTTTGCCCGCCGTCAGCGACAGACCATCCTGCGCGGTAATGCTGGCAATGCTGCCCAGTGTGGTGTCTTTGAGACTGACCGAACCGCGTTTGCTCTTCGCATCCAGTGAGTACTGATTAGCAAGCGTGAGGTTATTGATACTGCCGTCGAGGCTCTCCAGCGCCACCGTTTTACCGCTGATGGCAGCGCTGACGTTGTTGATATCGCCAATCGCACTGAGATCGACATTGCCGCCCGCTTTGATCAGCGCATCGTGGGTGTTGGTGATCGCCCCGGCGCTTTCAACGCTGAGGTCGTTTTTCGCCAGCAATGTACTGCCGCTGTTGGTGACACTGCCGCCTTCCAGGCTGACATTGTTCCCGGCTATCACGCTGCCGTTGTTTACCGTCACGTCTTTTGGCGACAGGTAGACTTTGGGGATCATCACCGTTTCGCCATTAATCGTGGCGGACTCCCACCACAAAATGCTGTGATCAAGTGATGCGATTTGATCGGCGGAGAGCGCCACGCCAAACTGCAGCCCCAGTGACTGCTGGGTATTCGCGGCGTTATCCATCAGGTAACGCATCTGGTCGAGATCGGAGCCGATGCCGTTAAGGTAGCGGCTACCGGTCTGGTTCAGCACCACATTGCTGACATAACGGGTATCAAATGCCGCATCACCGAGGAAGCGGTAGTCGTAGTCCGGGTTCAGTTTGATGCGACTCAGCATGTACGAGGAGCCAAGGAACTGCTTCTCGTCGGTATAAGCGCGGTTAGTTTCACGCGGGGCGGCAGACGGGCTGATACCCAGCAGTTTGTTGAGATCGCCAAACAGGTTCGGGTCAAGCTGCCCGAGACCGTCGAGTTTCGGGTTAACGGTGATGAGATACGGGCTTTTCGGGTTATCCGACACCACAAAATAACCGCTGTTGCCGGACGGCAGCGGATAAGCGCTGGTATCAACGGATTTGCCCTGGTGCTGGCCAGGTGCGGTGTTTTTCAGCACTGCATTAGTCACGCCTGCACTGGCGAGGCTGCCGAGGTTGGCATTGCCTTTTTGCTGTGCGCCAATGCCGCTCAGCACACCGCCGCCGTTAATCTGTTGCAGGGCGTTGTGCAGTTGATCCTGCCACTGCGGGGAATTTACCGCCGCCGGGCCATCTGCCAGCGCCTGTTTTGCCACGCTACCGCCAATACTTTGATTGCTCAGAGTATTCAGTGACGGGGCAGTGAGGGTTCCAGTGACACCACCAGAGTGAGCCGTGGTGTTCGTATTACTGATATTGTTGCTGAAATTGGCAGTGACATTGCCACCCGCCTGAATGACTGAGCGGTAAAGCTGGCCCAGTGTTGTCTGTATTTCGTGCCCGATCAGGGTATAAACAATATCTGTTTCATACTCCGAATACTTGCTTCTTTTGTTATCTAACCCGCCGTCAGGAATAGCATATTCGGCATAGGTTACTTTTTTCCCCGTGCCATATTGATAAACAAGAACGTCCGCGGAGGTACTGTTTTGCCAGCTCTGGTTATTAAGCTGTGTCCCCTGTAACAACAGATCATTTGTACTAAGGATGTCACTGGCTTTGTTGTCCAGCACACCTGCCGAAATCACCGCATTCCGGCCTGATGCGATACGCGCACTTCCGCCATTACTGCTGACATCCGTCCGAGTTTCACTTAAAACAAATTTTTGCGTGCCATACCCTTCGAACGGCGCATAGTGATATGCCGTTACTATCCATGAAGTACATCCGCCATCCGCTCCCGCACAGCCCCCGCCTTTTTCCTCATAGGTTTTGGTGGTGTAATACCCATAGCTTCCCGCAGGAAGCTGAGAATAAGGAACACGGAGGATGGATTGCCCAACGCCCGGAATGACCTGAGCCGAGCTTGTTACAGTATTTGCTGTTAACCCATCCCTCTGGTTCAACAGATGCCCGGTCTTAATGGTGATATCGCCGTTCGTCGTCTCAATAGTGCCGGAGGTGTTGATCACCTCGCCGTTGGCATTACCGGCCGCGTCCCGTTGCAGCCACAGGTTATTGCCCGCCAGCATATCGCCGCGCTGGTTGGTGATGCTGTTGGCGTACAGCGCCAGGTTGTTTGCCGCATACAGCAGCGCGGTGTTGATAATCGCGCCCGGTGCGCTCAGCGTCAGGCTGCCCGTCGTGCCGGCAAAACCGTTTGCGGTGATATTCCCCCGGCTCGCCAGCGTGATATCGCCGCCACCCTGAAGGGCGCTGTTGCCGCTCAGCACGATGTCGCTGCCGCTTAATGTGCTCGCGCCGCTGCCGGTGGTGATTTGCCCGTTACTGGTCAGCTGTCCGCGCGCGCTCAGGTTCACCGCCTGGCCCTGCATCACGCTCTGGTTGTCAATCGCCCCGTTGCTGGTGACGCTCAGGGTTTTACCTGCCGCCAGCGTGGTTTTTGCGGTGAAAGCGTTTGTCAGTTGCAGCGTCAGGTTGCCCAGCGCCACCACCTGACCCAGTGCATTCAGCCCGTTTGCCCCCACAAACAGGTCGCCGCCGCTGAACAGCTTACCGCCGGCGGACTGCTCCACCTGCGTGGCGTTCACCGTCAGCTGGTTGTTACCGAGCAGTGTGCCGTTATTGGTCAGTTGCCGGTAACTGAGCGCCAGGTTATTCGCCTGGGTGGTGCCCTGGTTCGTGAAGCTGTCGCCGGTGAGCGTCATCTGATCGGCCAGCAGCGTGCCGGTGCCGCCGTTGTTTGCGGCATTCAGGATAAGCGTGGTGGCCTGCAACCAGCCTGCGCCGGTGTACTGCGGGGTGGTCAGCGTCAGTTGCCCGCCGGAGAGCAGCCTGCCCTCGTTGCGCGCCTGGGTGGTGCTGTCGACGCGGGTGTCCCCCGCGCCCTGAATCAGCCCGTAGTTAAACAGCGACGGCGCGGTCAGGGTCAGCCCCTGCGTACTCACCAGTTCACCGCCTGCGCTGTTGGTCAGCGAATTCGCCGTGACCGCCAGCCCGTTCCCCTGGATGTTGCCTGCGTTGCCGAGGGAATCCGCACTGAGGTTCAGCGCGCCGTTGCTGGCCAGCGAGCCGCCCGCCAGTTGGGTCGCATTACCCGTCAGGGTGACCGTCAGCCCGTCACTGCCGCTGACGGCTCCGCTGTTGGTCAGCGCGTCTGCGCGCAGGGTCAGGTTTTTCGCCGCCCACTGCCCCTGATTACTCAGCGACAATGCCTGCAGGGCCGCCGTGCCCAGGGCGGTGATTTTGCTGCCCGTGGCTGAATTCAGGTTGCCGGTAAGCTGAAGGTTCAGGTCGCCCGCGCTCCGGATTGCGCCGCGGTTATCCAGCGACTGTGCCGCCAGCAGAATCGCGTTGCCCTGCCAGAGCCCGCCGTTGTCCACCGTCCCGGCGGTGATACCGAGCGTACCCTGCGTTAACAGTGAACCGGTCTCGCCGTTGATCAGCGTCAGTTGCGGAGCGGCCATCGCCATCCGCGCCATCAGTCTGGCGGCGGGTTGTGCGGCGTCCAGCGTCAGGCTGTCCAGCCCGGTCAGCGTGCCGTTGTTGGTAATGCCTGCCTCATGCGCCGTCAGGGTTTTCCCCTGTACCGCACCGTTATTTTCCAGCGTCTGTCCGCTCAGCGTGACATCGCCTTCGCTGAGGAGCTGCCCGCTGTTGCGCAGCGTCTGCGCCTGAATATCCGCCGTGCCCTGGCTACTGAGCGAACCCGGCAGCGTCAGCGTACCGCCCACGGTGGCGGTGAAATTGCCCTGGCTCAGCAGTGAACCGCCGAGCGTCCAGTCATCCGCCGTGACGCTGACCTTCCCGCCCTGCAATGTGCCCTGCGTGGACAGTTGTCCGGCATGCAGCGTGAAATCTCCGCCGCTCAGGGTACGCGAACCGCTGGCGGTGGTGAGGGTGTCGGCGTTCAGCGTCAGGCCCTGCGTACCCTGCCACAGTCCGTTGTTCGTCAGGGTCGCCGCGCTGAAAGCCAGCGCGCCGCCGGAGAGCCATTTGCCCGTCTCCGCGTTGATAAGGGTGTCTGCGGTGGCCTGCGCCAGTGTTGTCCCCTGGATCACGCCGCTGTTGGTCACGGTGGTGCCGGTAACCGAGACGCTGCCTGCGGCAATCTGTCCGCTGTTGCTCAGCGTGCCGGCATGAAGCGTGAGGCCGTCATTCACCGACAGCAGCCCCTGGTTGTCCAGCGTGGTCAGATCCAGGTTCAGGTCGCCGCCGCTGATTAATTGCCCGGTGCTGCCGTTGACCAGCGTCTGCGTGTTCAGGATCAGGCTGTCGTTGCCCTGTAAAATGCCGTTGCTGGTAAGACGCGGTGCGTTAATGCGCAGGTCTTTCGCCGCCAGCGTGCCGTCATTCAGTACCTCTGTGGCGGTGATATCCGCCAGATTCTGGCTCAGCACGCTGCCCTGGTTACTCACCGCCGTGCCGCGCAGCGCCAGGCTGTCGCCGCTGACCATCTGCCCGCTGCTGGTCAGGCTGTCGCCGTCCCACGTCAGGTTTTCCGTTCCCTGTAACAGGCCGCTGTTGCGTAAATCGCCGTGCAGGGCGAGCACTTTTGCCATCAGCGATCCGCTGTTCTGGCTGCCGGCCGCCCGCAGCGTCAGCGCCTGCCGGCTCAGCAGTCTGCCCTGGTTGGTCAGATTCCCGCTGACACTGGCGTTCAGCCCGTTTTCACCGAGTGCATTCCCGGTGTTGACCCACTCGCCGGTGGCAAGGTCAAGCGTGTCGCCCTGTAGCTGCCCGGCGTTAATCAGGCGATCATTTTTCAGCACCAGGCTGCCCGCGCTCAGCAGCAGGCCGCCCTGCTGGTTGGTGAGCTGTGTGCCGGTGGCGGTCAGCAGATCTGTGCCCTGCAATGTCCCGCTGTTGGTCAGTGCGGTGACATTCAGCGCCAGCCTGTCTGCGGCAATCAGGCCGCCGTTCTCCAGCGTCGGCCCGCTCAGCGTCAGTGCACCTGAACTGCGCAAATTACCGCTGTTAGCGGTGGTCTGTGCCGCCAGCGTCAGCGTCTCATCACCCTGAATATCCCCCGGGTTGTGCAGCGTGTCGGCCGTGATATCCACGGTTTTCGCGGCCAGCAGGCCGCTGTTAGTGATATTGTCCGCCGTCAGGCTCAGCCCGTTATCCGCCAGCAGCCGCCCGCTGTTGCTCAGGCTGGCGTAATCGCTGAACAGGTTCACACCGTTGATTTCGCCACCGTTAACCAGTGTGCTGCCGCTCAGGCGTAACGCACCGTCGCTGGTGATCAGGCCGTCGTTATTCAGTTCAGGAAGGGAGAGCGTGAAATCACCGGCAGAGTAAAGCGTACCGCTGGCGAGGTTATCCAGCCGCCCGGTTTGCAGGTTCAGCGAACGGGTGCCCTGCAACAGACCGCTGTTGATGATCTGCTGCCCGCTCAGATTCAGGCTGTCCGCCACCAGCGTGCCGCTGTTGGTGAACGCATCCGGCGTGGTCATCGTCACCGCAGATGCCGCCGTTTTACCGCTGTGACGCAGCGTTTTCGCACTGACGCTGAGCGTGCCTTTTGCCGCCTGCGTGCCGTTCAGCGTGGCGCTGTCTGCCGCCAGGGTCATGTCCGCGCCGGAAATCAGCGAGCCCTGCTGGTTAATGTCGCTGGCATTCAGATGGACATTCCCCGCCGCATTCGCCTGACTGGCAGCATCGGTGGCAATCTGCTTCCCGGAAATCGCCATCTCCCCGCCGCTGGTCAGGGAACTGCCCGTCAGCGTGGTATTGCCACTGCCGCTGAGCGTCAGTTTACCGTCGGCGGCCAGCGTGGCGCCGTTCAGCGCCACATCCTGCGTGCTGTTAACCGTGATAGCGCCGCCAGCCTTATGGCTGCCGGACAGCGTCACGCCGTCGCCTTTCGCCGTGAGTGAACCGCCAGAGAGGCTGTTTTTCACGGTCATTCTGCCGTTTGCATCCAGCGTGATGTCGCCCTGGCGCGCCGTCAGGTTGCCGAGGTTGACCCCCACACCTTTCTCGGTGGAGACCAGATGAATACGGTTGGCGTACATCCCGCCCAGCGCGCCGGTATCCACCGCCACTACCGGTGCCGCGCCCTCGCCGTTGATAGCGGTCGCGTTCCCGCCCGCATCCACCCGGTTCGCCCCGCTGGTAACGGTCAAATCCTTCGCATGGATGGCGGCATTCACTTCGGTGGCGCGGGCAATCAGCGACAGCGCATCGCTGCTGCTGGCATCCAGCCCCTTCCCTTCCACGGTGAGGGTGCCCTTCGTCACCTCCAGTGCCGAGAGGTTGCCCGCCGCGTCAAACTGCGGTTTACCGGTGGTCAGGGTGGCATTCGGCGTGTTGATAAAGCCGCAGCCGTTACAGGTGATGCCGTACGGGTTGGCAACCATCACGTTGGCGGCTTTCCCCGCCACCTCGGTGTAACCCTGCAGCTGTGAGCGGCTGCCGCCGGTCACTTCGTTGATGATGCCTCTGGCCTCCTGCCCGGCGCGCAGGTTCGGGTTGTTCTGGATAAGCCCGCCAAGCTGCGTCTGGTTCAGCTGCCCGGTGGCGTTATTGAGGATGAGCCCCTCCGGGCCGACGTTGTACTCGTTAAACCGGTTGTGCGAGATGCCCGCGCCATTCGGTGCGGTAATGTTCACCACCGGCACGCCGTTGGCGGCTTTGTCCATGGTCGCCGGGCCGTCCGGCGTGATGGCGGCGGCAAAGGACGGGGCCACCGGCTGCCAGACCAGCAGGCCGATGATAAACCAGCTGAGTGCACGCTGAGAGAAACGGACCGGTTTATCGGTATTCATCCTTGTCTTCCTTTAAAAAGTGACAGCTACACGCCAGTTAATGCTGACGTGGTCCGGTCCGAGCCAGTCGGGATAGTGCAGTGGCGTGCCGGCAGAAAGCTGGCTGGCGAACCAGCGCCCGGCGCTGCCGAGGCCCGCCGACGCCCCCCACACCGTGCCGCTGGCATAGCGGTCGAGGCGGTCTTTTTCCAGCCAGCCGCCGTCCAGCGCCACGGTGGCGCTGATTTGCCCGAGTACCGGCAGGGTGAAGAGGGCGTAATTCAGTTCGTTGCGCCAGTAACCGCCGTTGTCGCCGGAGATGTACTGCTCCTTAAAACCGCGTACCGAGCTTTCGCCACCGAGCGTCAGACGTTCACTGCCGTAGAGCCGGTCCGGCGACCACTGCCCGTACAGGCTGGTCAGCCACAGCAGGTCGCGGGTGACCGGGCGCTGGAAACTGGCGCTCAGGCTCCATTTGCGAAACTGCGCACGCGGCACATCGCCGGTTTTGTCTTCGTCTGTTTCGGCGTTAAACCACGGCGTGCCGTGGCTGTAGGCCGGGTTAAAGGTCGCCACCCCGCCGAGGATTTTCTGCGTGTGACTGACGCCCAGTTGCAGGCTGGAGAGGTTGCGGGTGCTGCTGGTCAGCGGCGCGTCGTTCAGCCAGTTGCGCGATGAGCGCTGCGTGATACCGGCACTGAGCGCGGTTTTGATGTCGCCGTTGCGGAACACCACGCGGGAAAGGTTCAGGCGGTGGGTCTTCGTGTCACCGGTGGAAATCCACGGGTAGCCCATATTGATGAGGGTGGTGCGGTAGTTGCTCCAGGCGTAGCTGTAATCCAGCAGGCTGTAGCCCCAGGGGACGCTGACCCCGGCCTGGAAACTCTGCGCGTCATAGCCGGTGGCGAAATCACTGCTGCGCCCGCCACTGACAAACCATTTATCCGCCACGCCCAGCAGGTTATTTCCGCCAAGCGAACCGTTTAACTGATTTTCACCGGTACTTTTCTGCCCGCTGTTATCCAGCGAGACGCTGGCGCTTAACGGAAATTCCGGCGTGGCGGTTAAATTGACACTGGAATAACCGGGTTCGCTGTCCGGTATTATTTCAATCTGCACGGGGTTACTGCGCAGGCGGTTAATCTGCTCCATGCCCTGCTCAATATCCCGCAGGTTAAGGACCTTTCCTTCCAGCCCCGGAAAAACCATCTTCAGCATACGCGGGGAGTCGCCGTCGAGGCGGATATGGCGTAATTTCCCCTCCAGCACCACGAGGCGTAATTCCCCCTGCGATAAATCCTGCTCCGTGAGAAAAGCCCGGCTGGTAATATAGCCCCGACTGATATACCAGTCAGAAATGGCGGCGGTGAGTTCCGTTATTTTCGCCATATCCAGGCACCGGTTCTGCCAGGGGGCAGTCAGTTTCTGCTGCGCCTTTGCGCTGATAAGGGTGACGCCGGAAAGGGTGATGGTGTGAATGGCAAAGCAGGGGCCGCCGGGCTGAGAGGCAGGCACGCTCTGGCCTGCGCGCGGCAGCGGGGTGCTGCGTTCCAGTTCGTCGCGCTGTTGCTGATTCTGCAGCAGCAACTGCTCCTGCTGCTGACGCACGGCGTCACGATCGGCCGGAGATAAAGGCGCGGCCTGTGCCGTCGCCGCAAATAATAAAAATAAGACCAGATAACGCACGCGACCATCCATGAGAAAAAACATCCTGACCCAATAAATAAATTTGGGTTAAGTGGTTATTAATTATTAGTTTTGAGTATATTCCTATGGAACAAATTACAAAGCAATATGCAGCCAGGTAAAATGGCTATTTCTCATAAAAATTTAGGATTAATTCAAGATATATCCTCATGGATATAATCGATGTGAATAATTAGGGCGTTGCACAAGGCAATAAAAAAGCCTCCGGATGGAGGCCTTAACAAATTTATTACCTGACGCTAGCGTTTACGGACATCCGGAATAATTAAATCCCCGCGCACCCGGTACGAACCCAGCACGCTTTGGGTTTTCTCATTCAGCCAGGCAACGATTTTCGCGGCCATCGCATCCATCGAATATTCAATGGCAGGGATCGTTGGAATACCCGGTAAATGCAGCGAACCGGCAAGGCTAAACACCATAATGTCGCCAGGGACAGTTTTATTAAACGCCTGCAACTGAGGAATAACCCGCTGCGCTTCCTGCTCGTCTGCTACCAGCAAGGCATTGAAATTCAACGTCGTTGCGTTATTAAGCAGCACCTGAAGCGCCACCGATGAAGAGGTATCATCCATAAACACCAGGTTGCGGTTAAACGGCAGGAAATTGTTTTCCAGCGCCAGCTTATAACCCAATAACACCTGATCGGCTGCAGCGCTGTTGGGGTGAATCAGTGCAATTTGTCGACGGCTCTGGCTAATCAGATAATTACAGGCGGTTTCCGCCGCAAACGCGTGATCGAACTGGATGCTGTTCGGCGTGGTCGTCGCGGATTCCACACAATCCACCAGAATGACATTTTCATCGTCGATATGGAGCGGGAAGCGCGCGCCGATAACCAACACATCGTCACACAGCCCGCAGGTCAGCTCATCCAGGGCGCTCATCACTTCCGCCTTGCTATTGGCGAAGCGTAACAGCAAATGTTTCTGGCTCTGGCTTAAGTGTTTTTCCAGTGCGTAGAGGTAGGCAGTGGTTTGGTTGATATTGTCCTGGGCGCAAATAACACCGATGCAGCCTGTCGACTGGCTGAGCAAGGACTGCGCGATAACGTTGGGCCGGTAGTTCAGCTCATCAACCGCTTTCAGTACCGCGAGGCGACTGGCTTCCTTAACGCCGCGCGAACCACTCAACACCCGTGAGACTGTGGCTTTGGACACCCCAGCTAAACGTGATACATCGTTGATTGTAGACATCTTTCTCCCCAGACAGGCGCATTACAGCACCTGCAAATTCCAATTACAGCAACGACTAAAATCTAACCGTTCGCAGTATAACGGTTTCCGTTTTTGATGGAAACCGATTTTCCGTTTTGTCATTTTTGTTCTCAATTCATCCTCCAAATCTGTGATGAAAATCCAATAACACAGCCTTGCAATCATTAGATATTGACAGCAATCACACTTCTATCCCGAAGAAATGGAAACCGGTTTCCGTATGATGTCCAATCACCTCCGCAATAACTATTTACATTTCGAGGATGAATGACGATGTACAGGATTATGTTGTGTTGCTCAGCCGGGATGTCCACCAGCCTGCTGGTGAGGAAGATGCTGGAAGCAGCGAAGGAACGCGAATTACCGGTGGAGATTGACGCGTACGGCGTGGCGGAATTTGACACGCAGTTTCCGCGTTATCAGGTTGTGCTTCTCGGACCACAAGTAAAATACATGTTAAAAACGCTGTCAGAAAAGGCCGCCGCTCAGGGCATTCCGGTACAACCCATCGACCCGATGGATTACGGCATGCAACGTGGCGAAAAGGTGCTGGACTATGCTCTGTCGCTGATTGAAGCGGCACATTAACAAGGTGTTCTTATGAGTTCCTTATATCAATCAATGATTACGGTTATCGAGCAAACCATTACGCCGCTGGCCGGTCGTCTTGGGCAGCAAAAATATGTTATCGCTATCCGCGACGGTTTTACCGCCGCACTGCCGTTTATGATCATCGGCTCGTTTATGCTGGTGTTTATCTTCCCGCCGTTCTCCGCCGACACCACCGTCGGTTTCGCCCGCGCCTGGCTCGATTTTTCCACCGAGTATCGCGCACAACTGATGCTGCCGTTTAACCTCAGCATGGGGGTAATGACGTTCTTTATCTCTGTCGGTATCGGCGCCAGCCTCGGCCGCCAGTTTAATCTCGACCCGGTGATGACCGGTTTGCTGGCATTTATGGCGTTTTTGCTGGTGGCAGCACCCTATGCAGACGGCAAAATCTCCACCCAGTACCTTTCCGGACAGGGGATTTTTACCGCGCTGCTGACCGCGATTTACTCCGCTCGCGTCTATGCATGGCTGAAACAGCACAACATCACCATTCGCCTGCCGAAAGAGGTGCCGACCGGCGTTGCCCGCTCGTTTGAAATCCTCATTCCGGTACTGGTGATCATTGGGACGCTGCACCCGCTGAACCTGTTTATCGAAGCGCAAACCGGCATGATCCTGCCGCAGGCGATTATGCACCTGCTGGAACCGCTGGTGTCTGCATCCGACTCTCTGCCCGCGATTCTGCTGTCTGTGTTGCTGTGCCAAATCTTCTGGTTCGCCGGGATCCACGGTTCACTGATTGTGACCGGCATCATGAACCCGTTCTGGATGGCGAACCTCTCCGCCAACCAGGCTGCACTGGCTGCGGGTGCTGCACTGCCGCACGTTTATCTGCAAGGGTTCTGGGATCACTACCTGCTGATTGGCGGCGTCGGTTCCACGCTTCCGCTGGCCTTCCTGCTGCTGCGCAGCCGCGTCGCACATCTGCGTACTATCGGCAAAATGGGCGTGGTGCCGAGCTTCTTCAACATCAACGAACCGATCCTGTTCGGTGCGCCAATCATCATGAACCCAATGCTGTTTATCCCGTTCGTCTGCGTGCCGCTGGTTAACGCCGTACTGGCCTGGACCGCCACCAAAATGGGCTTGCTGGCACAGGTGGTTTCGCTAACGCCGTGGACAACGCCTGCGCCGATTGGTGCGTCATGGGCTGCAAACTGGGCCTTAAGCCCGGTGGTGATGTGCCTGATTTGTATGGTGATGTCTGCGCTGATGTACCTGCCGTTCCTGCGCGCTTACGAGCGTTCACTGATGAAAACAGAGGAACAAAAAGCGCAAAACACCGCGCCGATGACGGAAACCGTTCGCAGTAACTAAGCCGTAATGCATAAGCAGTAATGAAAAGGAGTCGGTAATGAAATACGTATTTCCCGCAAACTTCTGGTGGGGCAGCGCGTGTTCCGCACTGCAAACCGAAGGGGAAAGCCAGCAGGGCGGGAAAAGCGCCACCACATGGGATGCCTGGCACGCCCGGGAACCCTGGCGCTTTCACCAGCAGATTGGGCCGCAGGAGACGTCCACGTTTTACCGCCACTGGCGGCAGGATGTCGCGCTGTTAAAGCAGCTCAATCACAACAGTTTTCGTACGTCGCTCAGTTGGGCGCGCCTGATCCCGGACGGAACCGGCGAGGTGAATCCGCAGGCGGTGGAATTTTACAACGCGGTGATCGACGAACTGCTGGCGCAGGGCATTACGCCGTTTATTACGCTGTTTCACTTCGATATGCCGATGGTGATGCAGGAAAAAGGCGGCTGGGAAAACCGGGAAGTGGTGCAGGCATTCAGCCGCTACGCGCAAATCTGTTTTGAGCTGTTCGGCGACCGGGTTCAGCACTGGTTTACCTTTAACGAACCCATCGTGCCCGTAGAAGGCGGGTATCTGTACGATTTCCATTACCCGAACGTGGTGGATTTCAAACGTGCCGCCACGGTGGCGTACCACACGGTTCTGGCCCATGCCAGCGCAGTACGCGCGTTTCGCGCCGGGCATTATTCCGGTGAAATTGGCATTGTGCTGAACCTGACGCCGTCGTATCCCCGTTCGCAGCATCCGGCGGATCTGCAAGCGGCGCACTATGCAGACTTGTTGTTTAACCGCAGTTTTCTCGACCCGGTACTGCGTGGCGAGTATCCCGCTGACCTGGTGGCACTGCTGAAAGAGTACGATCAGCTCCCCGCCTGCCAGCCGGAGGACATCTCGCTCATTGCAGAAGGGAAAATCGATCTGCTCGGCATCAACTATTACCAGCCGCGGCGGGTAAAGTGCCGGGACAGCGCGGTCAATCCCGCATCGCCGTTTATGCCAGAGTGGTTGTTTGATTATTACGAAATGCCAGGCCGCAAAATGAACCCGTATCGCGGGTGGGAAATTTATGAACCCGGTATTTACGATATTATTACCAACCTGCGCGTAAATTATGGCAACCCACGCTGTTTTATTTCCGAAAACGGTATGGGGGTCGAGAATGAACAGCGTTTTATTGAAAACGGGCAAATTAACGACAGTTATCGCATTACCTTTATTCGTGATCATCTGACCTGGTTACATAAAGGTATTAGCGAAGGCTGTAATTGCCTCGGTTATCATATGTGGACATTTATTGATAACTGGTCATGGTGTAATGCCTATAAAAACCGTTACGGTTTTGTGCAGTTAGATTTAGAAACCCAGCAACGTACCATTAAGAAAAGCGGAGAGTGGTTCGCCGCAACCGCAGCTCAAAATGGTTTTAATCAGGATTAAATTATGATGGTCGCACTTGAAGAAGCGGTAATGGAGATTATCGTCAACGCCGGACAGTCGCGCAGCCTGTGCTTTGAAGCGCTGCGTGCGGCAAGGGAAGGCAACATGGAAGAGGCGCGCAATCTGCTGCGCGAAGCCGACGGTTATTCCCGTCAGGCGCATCAGATGCAAACAAAATTAATTGAACAGGATGCCGGTGAAGCCCGACAGCCCATGACATTAATTATGGTGCATGCCCAGGATCATTTAATGACCTCGCTGCTGGCGCGTGAATTATCGGAGGAAATAATCCAGCTCTATCAACGTTAATAAATGGAGAATTGATTACGGTAAATCTTAATTATTCTGTACCCGAGTTACTAAAATAAAGCATTTTGTTTTGATGATGGCAATATTTTCTGTCCACTGAGGAACGGAAGGTTATTGTCTGAGAACAACTTACTACATTGAGATAACCATGAGAATAAATAAAAAACTTCCAGTGGCGCTGGCGGTTGCGGCTACCCTTTGCTCTGGATCCGTCTTCGCACAAGAATTTACCCAAGAGCAAATAGACGCCATCGTCGCCAAAGCGGTGGATAAAGCACTGGCGGACCGTCAGGCCAAAATGGACGCCGCCATCAATAAAAAAGCGGATGTGATCGTCGAACCGCAAAGTACGGCGCAAACACCGGATATGGCCATTCCCTACGGCGTGAAATTCAGCGGCTACGCCCGTTATGGCGCACATTTCCAGACCGGCGATCAGAAATATGTCGGTGTCGACGGCTCCTATAATGGCGCGTCGGCCATTGGTCGTCTGGGTAACGAAGGCAACGGCGGTGAATTCCAGCTCTCGAAAGCGTTTAAAAGCGGTAACGGCGCAATCTGGGACGTCAACGTGATGTTTGATCACTGGGGCGACGAAGTTAACCTGAAAAAAGCCTATGCCGGCGTCACCAACCTGCTGGCCTCCAACCCGAACGCGTACTTCTGGGCCGGTCGTGACTTCCACCAGCGTCCGCAACAGGGGATCAACGACTACTTCTGGATGAACCACGATGGTCAGGGCGCCGGGGTGAAAAACTTCGATATTGGCGGCGTGCAGTTTGATGTGGCCGCCGTTGGCGCGGTCGAATCCTGTAGCCCGGAAGTCCTGGAAGATGAAGCCAACCCGTCGCGCATCACCTGTACCGGTAGTTCGAACGTCGGCGATAAAGGCAACTATGCCCTCACCTCAAAAATTCACGGTATGAAGGTCGGGCCGCTCGATCTGGAGATTTACGCCAACTACGGTTTCGACTCAAAAGCGATTGAAAGCGAAGATCGTCTGAAAGCCTGGCAGGGCGGCGTGGTGCTCAGCCACACCAACGATCACGGGGTAAACAAAGTGATCGCCCGCTACTCCGATAACGCCGACAACAGCGTATTCAATAAAACCGACGATCTGAAAGCGATTTACGCCAGCTTTGAGGGCAGCTACAAGTTCTCCCGGCAGACGCAAGTGGACTACTTGCTGGCGTTCCATGACTACGATAACAGCGCCAATAAAGCGGATAACCGCCGCAACTATGGCGTGATTGTGCGCCCGATGCACTGGTGGAACGATGTGCACTCCACCTGGCTGGAAGCGGGTTATCAGCGCGTCGATTATGACGATGGCGGCGATAACCACGGCTGGAAAGTCACCCTCTCGCAGAATATCTCTATCGCGATGGGGCCTGAGTTCCGCCCGATGCTGCGCTTCTACGTGACCGGCGGCGAAGTGGATAACAAACGCACCGCACGCGTCAACGGCACGACCGACACCACGCTCGATTCCTTTAACGTCGGCGCGATGTGGGAAGCCTGGTTCTGATGTAAAAACCGGAGGCGGTCCCCCTCAGCCGCCTCCGGTTAAACTCTGTACATGTGTTATGATGCGCGCCTTATTAATAAGTAATCAGCATGACAGAGTTGGGTTAGACGATGGGTTCCACGAAAAAAGGGATGCTTTGTGTACTGGCAGCGGCCGTGTTATGGGGCAGTTCCGGGGTGTGTGCGCAGTACATTATGGAGAAAAGTCATATTTCGTCGCCGTGGTTAACCATGACGCGACTGCTGTTCACCGGCGTGATTTTGTTGACGCTTTCGTTTGTGCATGGCGACAAGATTTTCGCGATCCTCAAAAGCCGCAAAGACACCTTCAGTTTGCTGTTTTTTTCGCTGTTTGGCGCACTGATTGTGCAACTCACCTTTTTACTGACCATCGAAAAATCCAACGCCGCCACCGCGACGGTGCTGCAATTTTTATCGCCGACCATTATTGTGGCGTGGTTTGCGCTGGTGCGTAAAGCCCGGCCAACCCTGCCGGTGGCATCCGCCATTTTCACCTCGCTGCTCGGCACCTTCCTGCTGGTGACGCATGGCAACCTGACGTCGCTCTCTATTTCTCCGGACGCGCTGCTGTGGGGGATTGTTTCGGCATTTTCCGCCGCGTTCTATACCACCTATCCCTCTGCGCTTATCGCCCGTTACGGCACGCTACCGATTGTCGGCTGGAGTATGTTGCTGGCCGGGCTGATGCTGACGCCGTTCTTTGGCGGGCAGGGGAGTGATTTTGTCGTCGATGGCCGCCTGTTGATGGCGTTTTTCTACCTGGTGGTGATCGGCACGGCGCTCACCTTCAGCCTTTACCTGAAAGGCGCACAGCTCATTGGCGGCTCGAAAGCCAGTATTCTTAGTTGCGCCGAACCGCTGAGCAGCGCCCTGCTCTCGGTGGTCTTGTTGGGAGTGGCATTCTCCTTGCCAGACTGGCTGGGCACGCTGTTGATTGTCTCATCGGTGATGCTGATTTCGCTCGATTCCCGCCGCAAAGTGCGGGTCGCCGCCTGATAGCACAAGGCCTGATAGCACGTCGCTTATCAGGCCTGTATGCATTCTACGTTACGCTCTAACCTTCACTTTTGCCGCCACCAACAGTGCAGTCAGTAACATCAGGCTGCCGGAGAGCACCAGCGGCGACAGCAACCCGTAGTGATCCAGCGCGAAGCCACCAATCGCCGCGCCGCAGGTATTGGCAAGCTGGATCACCGCCACCTGAATGGAACCGGCTTTCTCCGCCTGATCGGCCAGCGAACGGGTGATCCACGTTGACCAGCCAACCGGCACCAGCGCAAAGCCCAGTCCCCAGATAATGGCGATGCCGGCGGCGACAACTTTATCGGAACCCCAGAAGATCAACACCAGCGCGCTTACCGCCAGCGTGAGCGGTGCCAGTGCCAGCGCCATTTTCACCGAGCGCTTCATCACCATTGGCGAGATCGAGGTGCCAACAAAACTGGCAATACCAAAGCTCAGCAACACCAGCGTCAGCCCATCCACATCAAACCCGGCCAGGTTCATGTACACCGGGCGAATATAGGTAAAGAACGAGAACTGCCCGGCGAAGACCATAAAGATCGCCAGCATTCCCGCCGCCACGCCAGGGCGTTTGAGCAGGCCGAACATATTCTGGTGATGCTCGGTTTTACCCGGCAACGACGGCAGCGCCAGCCATACCCAGGTAATACAGGCGAACCCCATCAGCGCGGCGGCATTGAACACGTTGCGCCAGCCAATAATACCGCCCAGGAAGCTGCCAAGCGGCGCGGCGATCACCAGTGCAATAGACACCGCGCCAAAAATCACTGACAGCGCTTTCGGGATGGTGCGAGCCGGTACCAGCCGCATGGTCAGCGAGGCCGACATCGCCCAGAAACCGCCTAACGCAAGCCCAAGGCAAGCGCGTCCTGCCAGCAGCAACGTGAAGCTATTGGCAAAAGAGACCAGCAGGCAGGAGAGGGTTAACAATACGGCAAAGGCCAGCACCACATACCGCCGGTCCATCGCGCGGATCACGTTGGTAATAAACAGGCTGGCGAACATGGCGACAAAGGCGGTTACGGTCACGGTTTGCCCGGCAACACCTTCAGAAACGCCGAGATCCAGCGCCATTGGCGTGAGCAGGCTGACCGGTAAAAATTCCACCGTGATCAGACACGCCACACAAAACGCCACGGCGAAGACGGCGGACCAGTTGGGGCGAATTACCGCATCCGTTGGAGATTGCGTCACAGATTGCTCAGTCATGTATCACCCGCTTAGTTTTTATTCGTGAAAGTCGCGCAGTGTAACATTCATAATCTGTGACGCAATTAACAATTTGGCAACTCTTTACCCGGCGTCGGTTGACCCTCACCCCGGCCCTCTCCCTAGAAGGGAGAGGGGGGAAAGCAGCACATATATCCCCCGCGCCCTACGGGGAGAGGGGGAAAACCACCACATATATCCCCCGCCCCCAACGGGGAGAGACTTAGGATGAAGGTGGAATTACGCAGTACGCGTGTGACGCGCGGCGGTCGCCAGGCCGACTATCCACTCCTGGTGCGCGTTGATCATCGGGTTCGGCACGGTGCTGGCAAGCTGTTGCGCTGGTACGCCGCGTTGCGACTCCTGCGTCAGGATGCGGACACGCCCGCCGGGTAAATCCTCAAACAGCCAGGCGTGGATCACATCCAGCCGTGAGCTGGCGTCACCTTCCACCCAACCATACCAGGCAATACGCGCGGCCTGGCCTTCCGCAGGCGGCACATATTCACTCACCTGCGCCTCCACCGGGAAACCGAAAGTGGTAAAACGAAAACGGGCGTTGGCGCTTAACAGCGGGCCGCTACCGTCATGGAAACGGATATCCTGCGCATTGCTGTAATAGGTCGCCCAGAGAGTAGTGTCGTTGAGTTGCGCCCAAATCTCCCGCGCCGTTAACCCCGCGACAATGATTTCGTTGGAGGCAAAGTTATCGGTAGTGCCCGGCAGGTAGTCTTGCGGCCAGATTATCGCGCTTTGGGTCAGTGATTGCGTCATGGTGTACCTCGTCAGTAATTAACGAGGGTCACTATGCGTAGCGCGGTGTTATAAATCTAATGGTTATCTTTGATAAACGTTATAACGCAGCGTGATATCAGTGCAGCCAGTGCACCCCGTCTTCGGGAATAAACAACGCGTTATAGCGCATCTGGAAATTGTTCAGTTCGGCGTTATCCGGCTCCAGCTCACGTAAAAACCCGAGCGCCAGGCGTACCTGCGCATCTGTGATCGGTGCCGCCAGCCGCCCTTTTTGCATCAGCCGATGCCAGTACTGCAAGTTTTGCTCGCTGCTGTCGACAATGCACACCTGCCAGATCAGCAACACCTGCGCCGCATTTTGCAGGTGGGCCTCGTCCGGGCGCGCCAGATACGCCAGATATTCAGCCCCTGCGGTTTTGCCCATCTGATCGATCATCGATTCGACCGGTACCGGCTGGAGCGTAAGTCGATCGGTGAGGCGGCGTATCGCACGGCGGGAATCGGAGGTTAATACCCTGAAACCAATCACAAAAACAACCACCAGCGTTGCCAGCATCAACCAAATCATAACCGCTCCCGGGGCAGAAAAGAGGCTCATCATACGGGTAAAACACAGGCTACGGACAGTCGTAAATGCGATAATCTTTGTTATCGCCTGAGCGGATAATCATCATGAATAACGATATCAGAAACCTCGATCTCAACCTGCTTAAAACCCTTGATGCACTGCTGGATGAGCGAAACGTCACGCGCGCAGCGGCGCGTCTTTCGTTAACCCAACCGGCGGTGAGCGGCATGCTGACGCGACTGCGCGACTACTTTGCCGATCCGCTGTTTATTCGCGCGCCGCACGGCATGGTGCCAACGGTTCGCGCGCAAGCGCTGGCGGCCCCGGTCAAACGCATCCTCGCAGAGATTGACCTGCTGCTGAAGCCTGTCGCATTCGACCCGCAGGCGGCCACGCTCACCTGGACGCTGGCCGCCACGGACTACGCGCTCAAAGTGGTGATCGTGCCCTTTATTGCAGCGTTAAAAAAACAGGCGCCGGGGATCCGCGTACGCGTGGAGCCGGTCGAGCCCCGGCAACTGGTGAGCCAGCTTGAACGCGGCGAGATTGATGTGGCGTTAATGACGCCCTACAGCACACCACCAGAGCTACACAGCCGGGCGCTGTTTGATGAGCGTTTTGTCTGCATGATGCGCGCCGACCACCCGGATGCCGCGCAGGAGAGTTTATCGCTGGACAGATTCTGTGCGCTGGAACATGCGCTGGTCTCGTGGGATGGCGACCGCTTTCGCGGCGTGGCGGATGAGGCGCTGGCGGCGCAGGGCAGAACGCGGCGCGTGGGCGTGTCGGTGGGCAACTTTCTGATCCTGGCGGACATACTGGCAGCCAGCGATATGGTGGCGGTTGTGCCACAGCGGCTCGCCAGTCTGACCAGGGGCATGCGCACGCTGGAAACGCCGTTACCGGTGCCGGGTTTTACGAAAACCATGACCTGGCACGAACGCACTCACCGCGATCCGGCACATCAGTGGTTGCGTAGCGTGCTGCTGGAAACCTGTCAGGGCTAACGCGCCCGGTTCACGGGCGCGTCAACGGGGTGTTACTCAATTCCGGTCATAACGTGGAACTGCCGCGTTTCCCCTGGTGCCAGCGTCAGCAAGCTGCCGTTGCGCTGGGCCGCAAGGAATCCTTCCGGGCGACAGGTGGCGGGCAGGGCAAAGGCCGCCACCTGCTGGTCGCCGTTGTAAAGGATCCAGCGGGTGGCATAGTTAAACTCGCGGCTGGAAAAACGCGTCAGATACGTCACGCCATCCGGGCTGTGCATCCGGAAAGTCGGTGCATCGGTGTAACGGTCGAGCCGATCGGCGAAGAAGACAATTTCCGGATCGTAAAACTCCGGTTGCGTCAGTGCAGTCAGCGTTGCTTCACCCTGTTGCAAACAGCGGTTAAAAGCCAGCCACTGTTCAGTGGGTTTCACATGTGCTGGCACCGACTCGCGCAGCGTTAATGCGTCCTCCGGCAGATTCTGACTGAACGTGGCCTGTGGCACATAGGCGTAATTCATATGGCACATGTACTGGAGCGGCATCGGCGCAGACGCCAGGTTAGTCACCGCCATCTCAATAGCAAACAGCGCGCTATTGCTGCGCAGCACCACTGACGGTTGCGCCAGATAGTGATTGCCAAACCCCATCACATACTCATAGCGCCCGCTCAGGCGCAGCGTGTCCCCTTCCAGCTCCAGCCAGGCCTCGTCCATCAACGCACACGCCATTTCACCGTGCAGGGCGTGTGTATCTTCCGGTGACGGGCAGCCGTTCGCCAGCAGCCCGGAGTGGAACGCAAAGCAGCCGTAGGTTTCCACAATCTGCTGTGCCGGTTTCGGCTGGCTGAACATGTTACGCATGGTCAGGGATCGATCATCGAAATACGCATCCCAGATCATCTGCCCCAGCCAGGGCAGCACCAGCAGATGACCGCGGGCATTCTCCATTTTCAGCGCTTCAATTCCGCCCGGATAGCGAAACGCGCTGACGGTAAAGTCACTGTTTTCCAGAATGATGCGCGGCTGCGCAGTAAATAACTCACGCCAGAGCGCCAGACGTGTGGTCATCATCATCTCCTTAAGAAGCCGTCGCTTCGGTCAGTTCACGGCGCACTTTACTCTCACGCCAGAAATAAACGCCGACGTAGACAAAGCACAGCATAGAAACCAGGAACGAGAGCTGTAGCGAGTGGAACATATCCGCCACGTATCCCTGCACCGCAGGCACCACGGCTGCGCCGACAATTGCCATCACAATCACCGCACCCGCCATTTCAGTATGTTCGTTATCCACCGTGTCCAGCGTACCGGCATAGATGGTCGCCCAGCAGGGTCCGAACAGCACGCTGACCGCCACCGCCACATACACCGCGCTGAAACTCGGTGCCAGCGCAACATAGGCCAGGAACAGCGCGCCCACGATCGCATACATAATCAGGACTTTCGCCGGGTTAAAGCGCGTCATCAAAATGTTGGCGACAAACTTGCCAATAAAGAAACAGGCGAAGCTGTACACCATAAAGTTCGAGGCATCGCGCTCGTTGATATCCCCAAGTTCCAGCGCCAGACGAATGGTGAATGACCAGACGGCAACCTGCATCCCCACATACAGAAACTGCGCGAGGATCCCGCGACGAAAGCGGCCATTGGTTGCCAGATAACGCAGCGTGTCCAGCGCCGACGGGCGTTTGTGCGTGGCGGTCTGCGCCACTTTGCACGCCGGGAAGCGGGTGAACATAAACAGCGCCATCACCACGACCAGCACCATAATCATGTACTTATACGGTTCGAGGGTGTTTTCCAGCATCAGTACTTTAAAGTGATGGATCTGCTCCGGCGTCATGCCTGCCATCTGTTTTTGCAGACTATCGCCGTCGGAAAATACCAAATATTTCCCCAGCAAAATGCCGGATGCCGCACCAATCGGGTAGAAGGTCTGGCTGATGTTCAGACGCAATGTGGCCTGCGCTTTTGGCCCCAGCATCGAACTGTAAGTATTGGCGGCGGTTTCAAGAAAACTCAGACCGATGGCAATGGCGAAAATCGCCGCCAGAAACATGGTGTAGGTCGCCATATGCGAAGCAGGAAAGAACAGCGTGCAACCCACAATGTACAGCGTCAGGCCGATTAAAATCGCCATCTTATAACTGCTGTTTTTGATAACCAGCGAGGCCGGAATGGCAATTAAGAAATAACCGCCATAGAATGCGCTCTGTACTAGAGCTGAAGCAAAATTACTTAATGAGAAAACACTTTTAAACTGCGTAATTAATATGTCATTTAATGCAGCGGCGCATCCCCATAACGGGAATAAACAGGATAACAGAATAAACTGGAACAACGGCGTTTTATTCAGATAGCCATCGGGCATCTGAACGATATTTTTTTCGTTCATAGTGCTACCTTTAATTTTGCAGGGTACCGGCCTGGGTTATTACCGGCTGCGTTTTATTCAGCGCAGCCGCAATAATTCAGGCGTGATTATTCATTGAACGTCAGAAACTCATTAAACTGCTCAATGCTCGGGTAAGATGATTGTGTGCCTTTACCCGTCACGCTGAACGCGGCGAAGAGTGAGGCCTTCTTCATGGCGGTTTCCACATCACCGCTTTGTACATAGTAGTGGGCAAAACAGCCGATAAACGCATCGCCAGCGCCGCTGGTATCGATGGCGTTCACTTTTATGGCCGGAATATGCAGCTCGCGATCGCGGGTCATCCACAGCGCGCCTTTTTCCCCCATGGTGACAATAATATTATTCAGCCCTTTATCGATCAGGCTGCGGGCCGCAGCACGAATACGATCATAATTATCCACTGGCATGCCGGTAAGAATTTCCAGCTCGGTTTCATTCGGGATAAAGAAATCACATTTGCAGGCATAAGACATATCTAATTCACGCAGTGCTGGCGCCGGGTTTAATAATACTTCGATGCCATGTTTTTTACCGAACTCAATTGCGTGGTAAACCCTCTCTAATTGAACCTCCAGTTGCAAAACAATCAGTTTGCATTTTTTAAGGTCTTCCGCAGCACGATCGATATCTTCCGGAGAGAGAAATTTGTTCGCCCCTTTGATAATTAAAATACTGTTGCTGGAGTTGGGGTTAACAAAAATCGGCGCGACGCCGCTGCTGGTGCAGGGGACTTTTTCAACATAGGTGGTGTTAATGCCCCAGGACTCGAGGTTGCGGATGGTGTTATCGGCAAAAATATCGTCGCCCACTTTGGTCAGCATCAGCACTTTCGAGTTAAGTTTTGCGGCGGCAACCGCCTGGTTTGCGCCTTTGCCGCCACAGCCAATTTTGAAGGCGGGCGCTTCCAGCGTTTCCCCCTCTTTCGGCATCTGGTTGGTATAGGTGATGAGATCCACCATGTTAGAGCCGATCACGGCGATATCCATTTTAGTACCTCTCTGAAACAATCACATAACAATGATATTATCGTAACATTATCATGTTATTTTAGTATCATTTGTGACTCCGCTCGCGATTACGGGATCCGGCTTTGCCTGCCACCTTCGTCACAGTTAACGCATATCCGCGGATTAAGCACATATCCAGCGCTAACATTTAAATGTTACTATAGGAACATAAAAGGTGAGCAGGAGAACAACTGAATGGAAACCAAGCAAAAAGAGCGTATCCGCCGCCTGGTGGAACTGCTGAAAAAGACGGACCGTATCCATCTGAAAGACGCAGCGCGGATGCTGGAAGTATCGGTGATGACCATTCGCCGGGATTTCAGCCAGGAAGATGAACCGCTGCCGTTGGCGCTGCTGGGGGGTTACATTGTGATGGTGAACAAACCTGCCGCCCCCGCCCCGGCGACGAACGCGATGGCTGCTCGCCCGCACCATAAAGATGATTTACCCATCGCCATCCTGGCCGCCGGACTGGTGAACGAAAACGATCTGGTCTTCTTTGATAACGGACCGGAAATGCCGTTGGTCATCAGCATGATACCGGATGACATCACCTTTACCGGCATTTGCTATTCCCACCAGGTGTTTATGGCGCTGAACGCCAAACCGAACGCCACCGCCATGTTATGCGGCGGTACCTATCGCGCCAAAAGCGATGCCTTCTATGCGCCGGACAACCATTCGTTGCTGGATGCGTTAAACCCGCGCAAAGCCTTTATTTCCGCCAGCGGTGTGCATGAACACTACGGCGTGACCTGGTTCAACATTGACGATTTACCCATGAAGCGCAAAGCGATGGCGCACGGCATGCGCAAAATTTTACTGGCGCGTTACGCGCTGTTTGATGAAGTGGCGCCTGCCAGCATTGCCCCGCTTTCGGGGTTTGACGTGCTGGTGAGCGATCGGCCGCTGCCGCCGGAGTACCCGGCGCACTGCCGCAATGCGTTTGTGAAAGTCATTACACCGGATTCCGACAACGAAGCCGCCCTCTGACCCGGTGCGCAAGGCACCGGGTTACGTCCACGGTTACTCGAAAAACAGGCCGAGCTTATTAAACACGCCGGGATCGGTCGGGTGACGGATGATTTGCACCACGTCTTCAAGTTTATCTATCTGACTGATCATCTGCTCCAGACGCTGGTCGTTAGCCACCTGTAGCCAGATGCGGCTCTGTTCGCCACTTTGTAGCGGCAAACAGAGAATGCCTTCCACGTTAAATGCCCGGCGGGCAAACAGCCCACAGACGTGAGTCATGACGCCCGGATGGTTGCGCACGGTGAGTTCAAGAATGACGTTATCAGTTGCATGCATGGCTTATTCCCCCACCATTTCTGTATTCGCCGCGCCTGGCGGCACCATCGGGTACACTTTTTCTTGCGGGTCAATGCGTACATGAACCAGCGCCGGGCCAGGACGATCGATGATCGCCTGCAAGGCGGCCTGCGGATCGGCAACGGCGTTTAAATCGCAGGTATGCAGACCAAAACCGGCGGCAATCTGGGTGAAATTAATCATTCCCGGATAGGTTGCCGCAAACACGCCTTGTTTGTAGAACAGGCTTTGCTGCTGGTGCACCAGCCCCAGCGCTTCGTTATTCATCAGGATGATTTTCACATCCAGATTGTTTTCCGCAGCGGTGGCCATCTCCTGGATGTTCATCATCAGGCTACCGTCACCGGAGAAGCAAATAACCTTGCGCGTCGGGTTCGCCAGCGCTGCGCCAATCGCCGTGGGTAAACCGAAGCCCATGGTTCCCAGGCCGCCAGACGTCAACCACTGGCGCGGTCGGTTCAGCGGATACGCCTGCGCCGCCCACATCTGATGCTGGCCAACATCAGTGGTAATAATGGCCTCATCATCCACACACGCGGCAACCGCGTTGATCAGCCCATAGTGGGTCAACGGATCGCCCGCCTGCGGAATGTTGCCCGGAAACTCCTGCTGTAATTGCGCCACCAGGTTGCGCCAGCTATGACGCGCCTGCGCTTCCACCTGCGGGATCAACGCATCCAGCACTTCGCCCACATCGCCCTGGATAGCCACATGCGCCTGCTTGATTTTCCCCAGCTCCGCGCGGTCGATATCCACATGAATGATTTTGGCGTTCGGGCAGAACTGCTCGGTTTTGCCAATCGCCCGGTCATCAAAACGCGCGCCCAGTACCACCAGCAGATCCGCTTCCTGCAGGATATGGTTGGTGCTGCGCGCACCGTGCATACCCAGCATGCCCAATGATAACGGATGTTGCTTCGGCAGCATGCCCAGCGCCATCAGCGTCATGGTGGTCGGCAGATTGGCTTTCTCCGCCAGCAGGCGAACCTGTTCCGGCGCGTTAATCACCCCGCCGCCCAGGTACAACACCGGGCGCTGCGCGGCATTAATCATGGCAGCGGCGTCGCGCACGCTTTGCGCGTTATACGCAGGTGCCGGGGCTTTACCGCCCACTTCCGGCAATTCGCTCAAGGTGATTTCTGCGGTCTGCACATCTTTAGGAATATCTATCCACACCGGGCCAGGGCGACCGGACTGCGCAATGCGGAACGCATCGCTGATCACCTGCGGCAGCTCGGCGATGTCGCGCACCAGGTAGTTGTGTTTTGTGATGGGGATAGAGATGCCGTAAGTGTCGACTTCCTGAAAGGCATCGGTGCCAATCATGGAAGCCGGTACCTGGCCGGTAATGCAAATCAGCGGAATAGAATCGAGGCGCGCATCAGCGATGGCGGTCACCAGATTGGTGGCGCCCGGCCCACTACAGGCCATACATACTGCCGGTTTGCCCTGCGTGCGGGCCATACCCTGGGCGATAAACCCGGCCCCTTGCTCGTGGCGGGCGAGGATGTGGCGGATCTGCTTACTCTGGCTTAACGCGTCGTATAAGGGAAGAACCGTACCGCCAGGGATACCCGTTACCGTGGTAATGCCCTGACGTTCCAGTAAATGGACAATCAGTTGCGCGCCGGTGTAGCGCGTCGATGGTGATGTTGTGCCCGAACTTGCCATGCTCCAGTCCTTATTGTTCTGGGCCGACTTTCCAGGGAGGCTAAAACAAGAAACCCCGCCCGGTTTGCGCCGGCGGGGTTTTGGAATTGTGTGTTGTTCCGGACCCTACGGCGCATTGCCGACGACCACCACCACACGCACGACGACCACCGCGGCGTTATGCGCGGTTTTTAGTAGGTTCATCGACATCGTGGAAGTGTTCATTAGGGACCTGTCTGTCATGAGTTAACAGGATTTATACAAACACAGCTTTTTGCCGCCGACAACTGCTTTTTACGCACCGGCAGAAAAATGGGTTACAGATCACGTTTGCTTGCACAGGGCATGAAAACAAAAAACCCCGCCGGAGCGAGGTTTTTAACAGGTTTTCGCGGTTGGTCGCCGCAAAACACACTGCGTTACGTCAACAGCGAAACTATACGGTAATTTTCGTATTCGCGCAATTTTTGGGCAGTTTACCCCGCATTCATTATGGTTCACGGGGCGAAAATCGTCCAGGAAGTGCTGTATATATAAACAGTATTAATATATACTGACCTTGTAATCGGTGTGCGGGGCCGCTGTTCTACGGCGCAGATAAAGTCCTGGCTGAAACGGGTGGTGCCGTCAGTACCTTAACCCCAATGAGAGCACACTGCGTTACGCCAACAACAAGGCTGACAACAGGCAGCGGAGAGGTACGTCAGCCGGTGCTCCTTAACCCGAGGAGAAGCGTATGGGCGGAATGGAGATGGTGATTCTGATCCTGAAACTCATTGTTGCGTTACTGCAACTGCTTGATGCCGTCCTGAAATACCTGCGGTAATTCAGGTTCAAGCCGCACAAAAGAGGGGCGGGAAACCGCCCCTCTTTAACACCCGTCATCTGGCTTCATTGCGCAGCCGCATGTTACCTTTTGCTGACACTCCACTGACGCAACCCATTATGACTTTTTCTGTTTTCTGCATTCTGCTGTTCGCCGCCCTGCTGCACGCAAGCTGGAACGCCATTGTGAAAGCAGGCAGCGATAAGCTCTATTCCGCTATCGCCGTAAGCGGCTCTGCGTCATTAATTGCGCTGATTTTACTCCCTTTTTCCCCACAACCTGACCTTGCCAGCGCGCCGTATCTCGCGGCAAGTTGTGCGTTGCAGGTGGTTTACACCGTACTGGTGGCGAAAACGTACCAGGTTTCGGATATGAGCCAGACCTACCCGCTGATGCGCGGCACCGCGCCGTTGCTGGTGGCGATGGTAAGCGTGCTGGTATTGGGCGATTCACTTTCCGCCACCGCATGGGGCGGGATTGCCGTGGTTTGCCTCTCCATTCTCGGCATGGCATTTAATGGGCGAAGCCAGTCGCGCAAAGGGATTTGGCTGGCGCTGCTCAATTCCTGCTTTATTGCCGGGTATACGCTGGTGGACGGCACCGGCGTGCGCCTCGCAGGATCTGCGCTGGGTTACTCACTGTGGACCTTTTTCCTCAACGGCTTTTGCTTGTTGTGCTGGGCAATGCTGGCGCGGCGGCAAGCAGTGACCCGCTATCTGGTTGCCAACTGGAAAAAAGGTCTGCCTGGCGGTATTGGCACCATGGGATCTTATGGCCTGGCCCTGTGGGCCATGACGCAAGCGCCGCTGGCGGTGGTTGCCGCGCTGCGCGAAACGTCGATTCTGTTCGGCGCGATTATCGCCTTTGTGCTGTTAAATGAGAACGTCGCCGGGCTGCGCATAGCCGCAGCGTTTGGCATTGCCGCTGGCGCTATTTTGTTGCGTCTTTCATGATGCAAACTGGCAACAAAAGTTGCCGAATATTGTTTACAAATCCTGCCTGACGCGGTGTTGTCTTTGCTGCCCGCCATAGTGGTTCTGTCATCTTACTGTGGTAGATTCCTCTCGCATTAAGGCTGTATAGCAGCAACATATTCTTTAATTCCCCATTTTCTAAAAGTAATCAGCGAAATGAAAAGGCAGAGAAACGTCAATTTGTTATTGATGCTGGTGCTCCTGGTCGCCGTCGGGCAGATGGCGCAAACCATTTATATTCCGGCCATTGCCGATATGGCGCGCGACCTGAATGTGCGTGAAGGAGCGGTGCAAAGCGTGATGGCGGCCTACCTGCTGACCTACGGCGTATCACAGCTTTTTTATGGCCCGCTGGCGGACCGAATCGGGCGTCGCCCGGTGATCCTCGCCGGAATGACCATCTTTATGATGGCGACGGTGATTGCCATCACCACCCACAGTTTAACGGTGCTGATCCTCGCCAGCGCGCTTCAGGGCGTTGGCACCGGCGTCGGCGGCGTGATGGCGAGAACGTTGCCGCGCGACCTGTACGCCGGTACCGAACTGCGGCATGCCAACAGCCTGTTGAATATGGGCATCCTGGTAAGTCCTTTACTGGCACCATTAATCGGCGGGGTGCTGAATACGCTGGTGAACTGGCGCGCCTGTTTTGTTTTCCTGCTGGCACTGTGCGCGGTGGTGACCTTCAGTATGGCGCGCTGGATGCCGGAAACCCGGCCCACCGAAGCGCCGCGTATGCGACTGGTGGACAGCTATAAAGTCCTGTTCGGCAATACCGCGTTTAACTGCTATCTGCTGATGCTGATTGGCGGACTGGCGGGGATTGCGGTGTTTGAGGCCAGCTCCGGCGTACTGATGGGCGGCGTACTCGGCCTCAACAGCATGACGGTAAGCATTCTGTTTATTCTGCCAATCCCGGCGGCGTTTTTCGGCGCGTGGTTTGCCGGTCGGCAAAACAAACGTTTCTCTTCGCTAATGTGGCAATCGGTGATCAGTTGCCTGGCGGCCGGGTTAATGATGTGGATCCCCGGCTGGTTTGGGGTGATGACCATCTGGACGCTGCTGGTTCCCGCCGCGCTGTTCTTCTTCGGTGCCGGGATGCTGTTTCCGCTGGCGACCAGCGGCGCAATGGAGCCGTTCCCGTTTCTGGCAGGCACTGCCGGTGCGCTGGTTGGCGGCTTACAGAATATCGGCTCCGGCGGTCTGGCGTGGTTGTCAGCACAACTGCCGCAAAACGGTCAGTTTAGCCTTGGGATGCTGATGACGCTGGCTGCTCTTTTGATTCTGCTGTGCTGGCTACCGCTGGCGTCGCGCTCTGCGCGCCATGAGCAGATGATCTAGCCTCATGATGGCCCGGCTTCACGTCGGGCTTTTCGCACTCTGGCGTGATCATCACTTTCAACAGTGGCTCCGGCGCGGGCCGCCATGCGCCTTCTTCACCATCGTAAAACTGCGTATCCGCATTAATGGCATACGGGATTTTCGCCCGACTCAATTCACAAGCCATAAAACTGGCGAACGCCATTTGCGACTCGGTGGGCATGCTTTTCATCGACTCTCCCACCGCCCAACCGCCAACCCAACTGGCATGACCGGTTTTCTGCTGCCAGTGCAGCGCAAGGTTAATGCGACCACGGATCGCCGCCTTCTCCGCCGCCGTGCCCGACGTCCACGGGTATTTACCGTTATTTTTCAGCGGCCCCCACGGGAAGATATGCCACTCCGCCAGTAAATAACTCTGGCTGTGCGCCGGTAACTTCAGAGACGTCAGGTCTTCCGGTGCTGCGCGCATCCGCGGAGCAACAAAAATCATGCGCTGGGGATCGATATCGTGCAGGGTTTTGACGACTTTTTCATAGGCGCGGTTGAGCGCGGGCAAATCATGGTTGAGTTTATCGGCCGGTTCATAAATCACATCAAAACCGAGCATCGGGTGATCCGTGCCGAAAAACGTGGCGACGGTACTCCACCACGCCACCAGTTGAGCCTCGTTTTTTGCATCCGGGTCGGCTTTAAAGCTGTCCGCCTGGTAGGAGATAACCGGGATCACGCCGTACTCTTCACAGGCTTCCACCAGTTTACGCAGGTGGATTAAGCGTGCTTCCGTCATCGGGTCAGCCACGCGAATGCGGACATGGCGGATCCCAATGTTATAAAAGTCGCGCACAATCAGCGGATCAAATTCGCGGATCCCACGGTCGGTGCGCGCCCAGTCAACGTCCATTCCCACCCCTAACTGTTGCGCGTAATGCGCCGCCGTTAGCGGAGTATCGGCGGCAAACGCAGGGGTTGCCGCCAGCAACATAACAGCAGTAATCAGTGGCTTTAACACAGTTGACCTTGCGAAAATTAGGGGTGATTACATGTATTTATCATGCTTTGACACCCCAGGTGTAGCGCCAAAGCGTAATAAATTCTCACGGACTCTCCATACTTGCGCCCACAGCGTATTCCTGTTTTCTTTACGCATCCACTCCCGACAAAAGTGAACCGATGAAAAACGCCGATATCGAGAAACTCATCCAGCAGTACCCGCTGGTTAAGCAACTGATCGACCTGCATGAAACGCGCTGGTTTAACCCTAATACTACCTCTGTTGTGCAGGCTTTGCCGCATGTTGGCCTGAGCGCGCAAGATGTGAGCGACGCACACGCACGTCTTGCCCGTTTTGCACCGTTTCTGGCGCAGGCCTTTCCGGAAACAGCCGTAAGTCAGGGCATTATTGAATCGGACGTGGTGACGATCCCCGCGATGCAGCGCCGCATTGGCCCGGCGATAACCGGTGAATTGTGGCTGAAAAAAGACAGCCATTTGCCGATTTCCGGCTCGATCAAAGCCCGGGGTGGCATTTATGAAGTTCTGACGCATGCGGAAAAACTCGCTATTGCCGCCGGGTTACTGAGCGAACAGGATGATTACCGCAAGTTGCTGTCGCCGGAGTTTGCACGCTTTTTCGGCCAGTACAGCATTGCTGTCGGCTCCACAGGTAACCTTGGTTTGTCGATTGGCATCATCAGTGCACGCCTGGGTTTTAACGTTACCGTGCATATGTCTGCCGATGCGCGGGCGTGGAAAAAGGCCAAATTGCGCAGTCACGGCGTGAAGGTGGTGGAATACGCGGAGGATTACGGTGTCGCTGTTGAACAAGGGCGGCTGTCGGCAGCAAACGATGCAAACTGCTTTTTTATCGATGATGAAAACTCGCGCACGCTGTTTTTAGGCTATGCCGTCGCCGGGCAGCGCCTCAAAGATCAATTTGCCCGGCTCGGTAAAGTCGTCGATCGCGCGCACCCGTTGTTTGTCTATCTGCCCTGCGGTGTGGGCGGCGGCCCTGGTGGGGTGGCATTCGGCCTGAAGCTGGCGTTTGGCGATGATGTGCACTGTATTTTCGCGGAATCCACGCACTCCCCGTGCATGTTGTTAGGGGTTTATACCGGCTTGCATGACGGCATTGCCGTGCAGGATCTGGGGATAGATAACCTGACCGCTGCCGATGGGCTGGCGGTAGGGCGCGCCTCCGGCTTTGTCGGTCGGGCGATGGAGCGCCTGCTTGATGGCTTTTACACCGTCGATGATCGCACGCTTTATAGCCTGCTCGGCTGGCTGGCGCAGGAAGAGGGCATTCAACTGGAGCCCTCGGCGCTGGCCGGGATGGCCGGGCCACAGCAAATCTGCACCGACACGGCCTACCACCGACTACACGGGTTCAGCGACAGCCAACTCGCCCAGGCCACGCACCTTGTCTGGGCGACCGGCGGCGGCATGGTGCCTGCCGACGAGATGGCGCAGTATCTGGCAAAGTCGCGCTAAATCAGCCCGACTTGCGCAGAATCGCCATCAACTCCATCGGGGAACGCCGCTGGCGAAGCAGGTCACGCATCACGCGCATGTGCGGCGCGGTGTGGCTGAAAAAGCGGCGATAGCCTTCGCACAACGCGCTCTTTCCCCGCTGGATGCGGTGCTTCGGGCAATCGCCCTGGCAAAATCGCAGCACTTCGCAGTGGCGACACTCATCGCTGAGGGTGGTTTTTTTGCTCTGCCCGAAAGCCGTGGCGTCGCGGCTGGTGTTGATCTCGCTAATCGGGATCTGATGCAGATTGCCCAGGCGATAATCAGGGTAGACATAGTGATCGCAAGCATACATATCGCCATTGGCCTCCAGCGCGAACGCATGGCCGCAGGTTTCACCAAACGTGCACATTTGCGACGGATAGCCGCTCCACACGCCCAGCGTCGAATCAAAAAGCTGGACGTACACCCGGCCAATATCGTCCAGCGCCCATCTATCAAACACCGTATTCAGGAAGGTTCCCCACGCATCGCCGCTCACCGATTCGACGGTTAATCGCCCCTGCGCATCCTGTTCAACCAGCGGGATAAATTGCAAAAACGGCGTGCCGAGGCTGCGTAAATAGTGATACAGGCGTTGCGGCTGCTGACTATTCAGTGCGTTTACGACACACAGCAGATTGAACCCGACCCGGTGTTTCACCAGCAGCTGGATAGCATGCATGACATTATGATGCGAGGGTTTGCCGCTGCGGTTAACGCGATAGGCATCGTGCAAATCCGCCGGGCCATCAATGGAAATACCCACCAGCCAGCCATGTTCGCGAAAAAAGCGACACCAGTCGTCGTTCAGCAAGATACCGTTGGTCTGAAAGGCGTTTTCGATACGTTTGCCGTTAGCGTACTGCTTTTGCAACGCGGCGACGCGGCGGAAAAAATCCAGCCCGCAGAGCGTCGGTTCCCCACCTTGCCAGGCGAACGGCACAATGGCGTTATCGGGTTGGGCCGCAATCTGCTGGCGGATAAACGCCTCCAGCGTGGCGTCGTCCATAACGCTTTGCTGCTGTTTCTCTATATAAAAACAGTAGCGGCAGTTAAGGTTGCAGCGCGAACTGGCGGGCTTGGCCATAACGTGACAGCCTGGCATGCAATGTCCTCAAAGAAATAGAAGTAGCTGGCGTATATGGGTTACAGCAAACAGTAACGCGAGGGAGAACACCGCGAGGGAGATCAATAATTTGTCACGTATTGCGCCCGCCTGGGCAAAATCATCTTTTTCAACATCCATGACGATACGTTTGCGCGTATAGCGCCACAGCAGACCCGCCGCCAGCGCCAGCACAGCCAGCGAGATCCAGAACGGCATGCCGGAGTGCTGCCAGTTGTGTCGCACTGCCAGCGCCATCAACGCACCATAGCCAAATAACGTGCGCAGCCACGCCAGCGACGTGCGCTCCGGTTGCAGACCGGGGTCGCCCTCGCGGCGGGCCTTACGGCTACCCGCCATAGAACACCAGCACCATCACCACCAGCGCCACCATCAGCAGGGCTGCACTTATCACCAGTAATGCGCGGGTGTAAGGCAGATCCTCTTTCAGGCGCATCGCTTTCTCATTACGTAGCCAGCGCAGATAACCGTACAGCGCCAAAGCACCGGAAAACAGGCACAGCAACAGCGCCAGCACTTCGCGGATCAGCGGTGTGGCAAACTGCGGGGCAAGCTGGTCCAGGCCAACGCCCGCCGCCAGAAAGCCCAGTGCCGTGCGGATCCATGCCAGAAAAGTGCGCTCGTTAGCCAGCGAGAAGCGATAATCTGGCGCTTCGCCGACGCGGGAGATCTTCATGGGGGCTCCTTGTTGTGGTTCTGGTCAACAAAGTAGCGGATACGACCGTTTTTTTCGACACGTTTCACGTGAAGGACCGGCATCCTGACGATGCCGGTCGCGGGGATTAATGCAGTTCAGGCCAGAAATCTCTGTTCGCGTCCACCAAATCATCAAGGATGGCTTTGGCGACAGAGGCGCTGGGGACGGTTTTCGACAGGGTGAGGGCCTGCCACAACTTCTGGTAGGAATGCTGTTCCCAGGCGTCCACCACCAGTTTCTCCACCGCCACCTGCTGGCTCATCAACCCTTTCTGGAAGTGCGGAATATCACCGACCGTCAACGGTTCCGGGCCGTTTTTCCCCACCAGGCAAGGGATTTCCACCATCGCGTCGGCGTCGAAGTTATGGATCGCGCCGTTATTCGGCACAATCAACAGCATCCGCGCCTGGGTGTTAAAGGCAATGGCGGTCGCCAGATCAACAATGTAAGACGCATGCTCGTCGATCTCCAGCTCACCGGCAGACGATTTCCCCGCTTCAATAATCGCACGGCACGCGCCAAAAACCTGTTTTTCACGGTGATCCATCACTTCATTCGCACGGGTGCGTTCAGGGTTAGCGTGTGCGACAACGTAATCCGGGAAGAGGTAATACTTCAGGTAGGTGTTCGGCATGGTATCCGGATCCAGCGCCTGCACATCTTTTGCTTTGGCGAAGGTGTCGTTCCAGCTCGCTTCGGTATGCTCATCTTTTGCGGGCGGAACATAGCCATTTTTCGCCACATATTCGCGTAATTTCGGCATTAAATCATTGCCGTTCTGATCTTCAATCGATGTCCACCAGCCAAAGTGATTAAGCCCGTAGTAACGCACCCGCATCGCTTTACGATCGGGCAGGCCGACAATCTGCGCCATCCGTCCTTCGATGCCGATAGGCATATCGCAGATATTGAGGATTTTGGCCTGCGGGCGCAGACGACGGGTCGCTTCCGCGACAATCGCCGCCGGGTTGGAGTAATTGAGCATCCAGGCATTTGGCGAATACTGCTGCATATAATCCACCAGCTCCAGTACGCCGCCAATAGAACGCATACCGTAAGCGATCCCGCCAGGGCCGCAGGTTTCCTGGCCCACCACACCGTGGCGCAGCGGGATTTTCTCGTCTTTTTCGCGCATCGGGTATTTGCCCACGCGAATATGCGCCATCACAAAATCCACATCGCTAAAGGCGGTTTTCGGATCGGTGGTGTAGCTAAAGTCGATGTCCGGCGCCTGCTCACGGAGAATAATTTTACAGGCCTCGGCGATGGTCTCCTGGCGCGCGCCATCGTTGTCATAAAATTTAAGCGCGCGCAGCGGAAAGCGATCACGGTTAGCCAACAACATCAGGACGATACCCGGTGTAAAGGTGCTACCGCCGCCAGCGATTACCACAGAGAATTTTTTCATTATACAGCCTCCGACAGAGTGGAAAGTTCGTTCGTTACAGGGGTTTTCATAAGGAATTCAAGCTGTTCACGCACTTGAGGAACATGCAGCCCGACAATCACCTGAATGCCGTTACCGCGCCGCACCACGCCATGCGCGCCCAGCGCTTTGAAGACATCGTCGCTGTCGGTTTTCGCCATATCGTTCAGCGTGATGCGTAACCGGGTCGCACAGTTGTTAACGCTTTCAATATTCGCCGTGCCGCCAAGCGCTTTCAGGAAACCGGCGGCCTGGCTCGTTTGCGCGGCAACCGGAGCCGTGGTGTGACCACGCGCCGCTTTGTAGTCCGCTTTGCTATAGAGCTTCACTTCACTCTCTTCCCGCCCCGGCGTTTTGAGGTTGAGGCGGACAATCAGCGTGCGGAAAACCAGGAAATAGAGCGCGGTAAAACAGAGACCGATGCCAGTCTGCGTCAGCACCATCGCCGCATGGTTATGGAACATAGGGATCCAGTTCTGCGGCAAGAACTGGTCAAGCAGGCCGCCCCCCATATTGCCCACCACGCCAAAGCTGTACATCACCGTCGCCATCGTGGCGGCCAGCACGGCGTGCACGGCAAATAAGAGTGGGGAGATAAACAGGAAGGTAAACTCAAGCGGTTCGGTAATGCCCACCAGCACTGCCGTGAGCGTGGCGGGGATCAGTAAGCCTGCAACTTTAACGCGGTTTTCCGGCGATGCGGTGTACCACAACGCCAGCGCAATACCGACGGAACCGAACACTTTCGAGTTACCATGCAGGGCAAAACCACCTTGCGGGAAGAGGGTTTTCAACGCTTCGGTGCTCTGGCTAAATTCCTGTAAATGCTGCGCCCAGTACACCTGAATGCCGCCTTCCACTGCCGCCGGACCAAAAACAAACGGCCCATAAACAAAGTGATGCAGCCCGGTCGGGATCAGGATGCGCTCCAGGAAGGTGTAGACCCACACGCCCAGCGCCCCGGCGGAACGTAAGAACGCCTGTAACGACTCAATGCCCAGTTGCACTTTCGGCCAGCCCAACAGCGTTAACCAGGCGCAGGGGATCATCGCCAGGAATGCGATAATCACCACAAACGATGTGCCCTGAAAAATGCCGAGGAATACCGGCAATGGTTTATCGAAGTAGCGGTTATGTATCGCCGTCACAAGGCCGGAAATGGCAATCGCGCCGATAATGCTGGTATCAAGGGTTTTAATACCGGCAATCAGCGTTAATCCGCTACCGGCAACAGGGTCTGCGGCAAAGTTGACGCCAAAGAAATGACCCCAGGTCATCCCCATGGCATTAATAAAATAGTTCCAGGTCAGGAAGCTAATCAGCACGGCCAGACAGGCACGCCCCTGAGCCTGTTTCGCCAGGCCAATGGGTAAACCAACGGCGAAAATCAGCGGCATGTTACGAAACACCGCCCAGCCGCCTTCTTCAATAATGTGAACGATCTGTGCAAAGAGGTTGTCGGGTGCGGTAAGCGCTTCACCGACGAACAGCGGGTTGCGCAGCATGATAGCGATCCCAACCACCATACCGGCGAAGGGAAACAGCAACACCGGGGTAAACATGGCGCCGCCAAAACGTTGTATTTGACTGAGCATTTTTAAATCCTCATTGAACAACCTGTAGGGGTAGAGGCCTTGTTATGGTGTGTTGGCCTGAAATGAGCATAAGAATTTGCTTCAGCGCGAGCAGGGCGCGCCGCTGCGATCCGTGATAGCCCTCATAGTTTTATTTGGCCCTGTCAGGTCTACTTTTCAGCAGAAAGATAGACATGCTCAAACCCCATTCCCGGCTTAATGCCCCTAAAGAGGTCTACAGGTGATCTATAAATCCATTGCCGAACGATTACGCCTGCGGCTGAATTCGTCGGATTACCCCATTGGCAGTCCGCTGCCCGGCGAGAAAATACTGGCGCTGGAGTTTGGCGTGGCGCGGATGACTATCCGCAAGGCGATCGACTTGCTGGTCGGTTGGGGGTTGGTGGTGCGCCGCCACGGCAGCGGCACCTATGTGGCGCGCAAAGATGTGCACCATGAAACCACCAATCTGACCGGACTGGTGGAAGTGCTGCGTCAGCAGGGAAAGGAGGTTCACAGCCAGGTACTGCTGTTTGAAGTGATGCCCGCGCCGCCCGCTATCGCCAGCCAGTTACGCATTCAAATTAATGAGCGGATCTACTTTTCGCGCCGGGTGCGCTATGTCGAAGGCAAACCCTTAATGCTGGAAGATAGCTATATGCCGGTGAAGCTGTTCCGCACTCTCTCGCTGGCGCATCTCGAAGGGTCAAAATTCGACTATATCGAGCAGGAGTGCGGTATATGCATTAGCGGTAATTACGAAAGCCTGACGCCGGTGCTGGCGGATAAACAGCTGGCAACGGTGCTCAATATTGAAGAACACACGCCGCTGCTGCGCATTACCTCTCTTTCCTACAGCGACAGCGGCGAGTTTCTCAACTATTCCGTGATGTTCCGCAATACTCGCGATTACCAGGTGGATTACCACTTGCGGCGCATCCACCCTGATCTGCCCTTACCCCAATCCCCAGAAGATCACCGCCAGTAGCTGCGGCGTGATAATGCGCAGAAACATCACCAGCGGATACACCGTGGCATAAGAGAGCGCCGCCGCGCCGCTGGTGGCATGCAGGCCGTTAGCAAAGGCCAGCGCCGGGGGATCGGTCATTGACCCCGCTAACATGCCGCACAGGGTCAGGTAGTTCATCTTCGCCAGCACCCGCGCCAACACGCCGACGGTGATAAGCGGAATGGCGGTGATAAAAATGCCGTAGCACATCCAGTTCAGCCCATCGCCATGGGTCAGCGTGGCGATGAAATCACCGCCGGATTTCAGCCCAACCACCGCCAGAAACAGCACAATCCCCAGCTCACGTAGCGCCAGGTTGGCGCTTGGCGGCATAAACCAGTACAGCTTGCCAACGCTGCCAATACGCCCGAGGATCAGCGCCATAATCAGCGGGCCGCCCGCCAGACCTAACTTCAGCGCGACCGGAAAACCCGGCACAAAAACCGGCACGGAGCCCAGTAACACCCCCAGCCCAATACCGATAAACACCGGCAGCATTTGTACCTGTTGCAGTTTATGCTGCGCATTGCCGACTTCATTGGCCACCGCTTCAATAGCCGACGGACGGCCGACCAGATTGAGAATGTCACCAAATTGCAGGCCCGCATCGCTACTGGCGACCAGTTCCACCCCCGCGCGATTAAGCCGGGAGATCACCACGTCGTACCGCTCTTTGAAGTGCAGATCGCGGATTTTTTTCCCCAGCACTTTCTCGTTGGTCACCACCACCCGCTCAACGCGTAAATCCGTACCGCGTGTCGACAACGAGGTGTCCACCTCCTGGCCAATGACCAGTTGTGCGTTGTGCAGGTCTGCTGGCAGCCCGACCAGGTGCAGCAAGTCCCCGGACTGAATCAGCGTCGTGGGCGAGGGTACCATCAGCAAATCCGCCCGTTTTAACCGCGAGCAGATGATTTTGTCGCTGTTGAGAATGGGCACATCCTGAATCGCCATATTGTTGAGATTCGGGTTTTCGACGCGAATATTGATGGTGCGGATAAGCGACGTGCCGTGACTCAGGGTGGCGTCATGCTTCCGCGCTTCGTCATCAACATTGACGCGAAACAGCACCCGCAGCAGCCACATGGTCAGCAAAATACCGCAAATGCCAAACGGGTAGGCCATCGCATAGCTCATCCCCATTTGATCAACCGCAGCGCCTGGTACGCCCAAATCGCGCAGGATCTGCTGCCCGGCCCCGAGCGCCGGCGTGTTGGTGACCGCGCCGGAAAAAATACCGAGCACCACAGGAAGCGGGATGGCAAAAAGTTTATGCAGGATAGCGGTCACCAGACCGCCGAGGATAACAACCAGAATGGCAAACAAATTGAGCCGCAGACCAGAAACACGCAAAGAGGCGAAAAACCCCGGCCCCACCTGGATGCCAATGGTATAGACAAAGAGGATCAGGCCAAACTCCTGCACGAAGTGCAGCATCGGGCTGCTTAAGGGCACACCCAACTGGTCGACAAAGTGCCCGACAATGATCCCACCGAATAACACGCCGCCAATGCCAAAACCAACGCCGCGTATCTTCACATTACCGATCCACAAACCGACAACCGCAACCAGCGCCAGTATGCTTACTGTTAACGCGATATCACTCATGAATGCTTCCTTCCACATGATGACTATTGCGATTCTGGCAGAGGCAACCGTGCTTGTATGGGTGATGGCGCACAAAGCGCGCGGCTTTTGTTGCTTCTCGCGGTCGCGTCAGTGTGGGGAAGGAGGAGATTGGCGCAAACTGCGCACATAAAAAAGCGCCGACGGGCGGCGCTTTTTCATCACTGACGTTAGCTGGTTAACGCCGGGCGTTCGCTAATGGCGATACGCTGCGGGGCGGCTGTTTCCGGGACATTACGCAGCAGATCAATATGCAGTAAGCCGTTATTGAACGTAGCGCCGGAGACTTCCATAAAATCGGCCAGCGTAAAGCTCAGGCTGAACGGTTGGATAATCAGCCCCTGATGCAGCCATTTCGGTTCGTTGGCGGGTTTTTCCGGCGTCCCTTTGATAGTCAGACGACCGCTTTCCAGTTGGATATCCAGCTCTTCCTGACGGTAGCCCGCCAGCGCCAGGGTAATGCGGTAGTGGTTGTCATCGCCCTTCTCAATGTTATAGGGCGGAAAGGTCTGTTGCTCGGTGGTGCTTTGCAGCGCGTTGGCCAGTTTGTCGAAGCCGATCCACTGACGCAGCAGGGGGGATAAGTCGTAATTACGCATTGTGTTTCTCCTTCAAAGAAGCGAGTGAATACCTGCGAGCATGCGGCTCGCATATGCTCCCTGTCGGCGAGCATGTTCAGGATGGGCCGCCAGCGCGACCCGGAATAAATCAGTTAATTTCGATACGACGCGGTTTTTTCTCTTCCGGGATCACGCGTTCCAGTTCGACGTACAGCAGGCCATTGACCAGGTTAGCGCCCTGGACGTGGATGTTTTCGGCCAGCTGGAATTTACGCTCAAAGTTACGTTCGGCGATGCCCTGATAGAGATAGGTGCGCTCTTTTTGCTCGGCGGTATGGGAGCCTTTCACCACCAGCAGGTTGTCCTGCGCGGTGATCTCCAGTTCGCTTTCAGCAAACCCTGCCACGGCGATAGCGATGCGGTAGTGGTTTTCGTCCACTAATTCCACGTTGTACGGAGGGTAACCACCATTGCTTTGGCTTTGATTGTTTTCCAGCAGATTAAACAGACGGTCGAAACCAATAGCAGAACGGTAAAGCGGAGAAAGATCGAAGTTACGCATACATAAAGCTCCTGAAATCAGCGAGATTGTTATTTGCCTTCCACAATGGACAGGCCATGCAACAGTAGCCAAACACCCTTACGGCGTGTTCCCCGGCTCTATTCCTAAAATGTGGCTGACGGTGATGATTTCAAGGGGCGAATATCGACTTTTTTTTGCACTTTCTGTGGCAACGCTTAGACTGGGGTTACAGCACAAATGGTCAAAGTGCGAATGCCGCCACAGAGCGGAACCCGAACGCTGATTTTTGCTCTGCGGAAAAGCCATAAACGCGGAACGGTGTTCACACTGCCAATAACGATGATTAGCTAATGATGAAAAATATACTGGTAGTTTTTGTGTTCTTCAGCGGAATGGTGCTGTCGGGGTGCTCCAGCGTCATGTCTCATACCGGCGGCAAAGAGGGGGTTTACCCCGGCACGCGCGCCAGCTCAGCCATGGTGTCGGATGATGACACCGGTATTGGCATGAAATCGCTGGTGGTGCTGGATATGCCCTTCACGGCGGTGATGGACACCTTACTGCTGCCATGGGATCTGTTCCGTCGTGATAACTCGATAAAGTCACGGGTGGAAAAGAGCGAGCAGGCTAACTTTGCCACCAATTCCGTTATCCCGCCCGCACCGATGCCTGCCCGGTAAACTACAGCCCGGTTTCCGTCATCCATAACTGGCGGAAACCCTCCGCGTCTTGCATCCAGGCGACCTGTTTGCCATCCGGCGAAAAGACCACCGCATCCGCCGACGGCGGATTTCCATGATCGGAAGTCAAAAAGGTTATCTCTCCGCGCTTCGCATCGCACAGCGCAATACGGTTTTCCAGTACAAATCCCAGCGCATTACCCGATGGATGCCAGTTAAACGCCGACTGGATCCCGCTGGTGGTCTGCGTTAGCTGGCGCGGTTCGCCGCCATTTGGGCTGATTAACCAGAGTTGAACAATGCCCTGGTCGTCGCGCATCAGAAACGCAATCTGCGTCGCTTGCGGATGACTACGCACCCAGTGACGCGGCACATTCACCAGGCCGGGAAAGGGTTTATGGTGGGTAAAGGTCAGGCGCTGTTGTACCACCCCCTGCGGAGGTGCGGGCAGGGTATCCGGCGTTCCTTGTAGCGGTGCGTCGCCCGCCGTTTTCCAACCCTGTTCATCCTGAGGGAGCGTCACAATAAACAGCTCCGGCACTTTTTCGCCGGTCAGCGACAGCGTGTCGCCAATAAACGCCAGCCGCTGGTCGCTCACCCAGCCCTCTTCGTACGCCCGGTTAATCTCGTCGCTACCCGGCATGGGCGTAGGTGTGGTGCAGCTTACCAGTACGCTCCAGTGGCTGCCGCCGTACTCACGGGGATGTGTACAGGGTGGGTTAACCGGGCCAAATGGCGCAGCAACACCGACGTTGCGTAAATCCAGCGCCGGGGAGCGCTCATGCATAACATGGTCGTTATAGGTGAAGCTGATGAATTCGCCATTCGGGCTGAAAACATGCACATGCGTACCACCGCGCAGCGCGCCGGGGGTCCAGGGCGCGGTGATGTCCATCGCATCAAGATTATGGGTCGAGCCAGTTTCCGTCACCACACCGCGGCGATGATGAAAGTCGTATTGCCAGTCGGCATCCGGGTTTTCCGGACCATGGATGAAGACATACTTTTCCGCCTGCGGGCTTACCGTTACCACGCCCACATGCGCGCCATCAGGGGCGGTATACAGTACCTCCACCACCCCGGTATGCACATTGACCCGCTCGATGGTTTTACCGGTAAACGACGCGCCGGAAGGACGGACGTCAAACACCAGCCACTGGCTGTCCGGTGTCCAGGTTTGGGTATTGGTCAGTTGATGATTGCGGGGGGCAAAGGTGAGTTGTTTCATGAAATTACCCTGAAGCCAAAATATCGCTTCAGGGTATAGCAATGCGCGGCGTTAGCCTACATCTCACTTTATGGTTATTCACGCGCGTGTTGGCTGAACTCAGTTCAGCGCAAACTTCTCAATCGCGTAAGCCACGCCGTCTTCCAGGTTGGATTTGGTGATAAAGTTCGCCACCTCTTTCACCGATGGGATTGCGTTGTCCATTGCCACGCCAATCCCTGCGTATTCAATCATAGCGATGTCGTTTTCCTGATCGCCAATCGCCATAATCTCGTCCGGTTTGATGTTCAACACCTCCGCAAGGGATTTCACACCGGTGCCTTTATTGACGCGTTTATCGAGGATTTCGAGGAAGTACGGCGCGCTTTTCAGCACCGTGTATTTCTCTTTCACTTCCTGCGGGATGCGGGCAATGGCCTGATCCAGGATAACAGGGTCGTCAATCATCATCACTTTGAGGAACTGGGTCGCCGGATCCATTTTTTCTGCTTCGCAGAACACCAGCGGAATGGTAGCAACGTAGGATTCATGCACCGTGTAGTAGCTGATATCGCGGTTGGCGGTGTAAAGGGTGTTGCGATCCAGCGCGTGAAAGTGCGACCCCACTTCGCGTGACAATTTTTCAAGATAGCGGTAATCGTCATAGCTCAGCGCCGTTTGCGCGACGGTGCTGCCGTCGCTGGCGTTCTGCACCAGCGCGCCGTTATAGGTGATGCAATAATCGCCTTCCCTCTCCATATGCAGCTCTTTCATATAACTATGAACGCCTGCATACGGTCGACCTGTGGTGAGCACGACATTGACGCCGCGTTCGCGTGCAGCGGCAATGGCATTTTTAACAGCGGGAGAGATGGTGTGATCGGGCAGCAACAGCGTGCCGTCCATATCGATTGCAATAAGTTTGATAGCCATGAGGTCCCCAGGTGAGATATTTCCGGACTCATGCTAACGCGATTCCGCTCAAAAAACAGCAGCGCGACGGGAGGAAAAAGGGGCCAAAAAGGGGAACCTGGATTCCCCTTTTTCATGCCGGATGGCGGCTTATGCCGTATCTGGCACTATTAGCCGGCCAGAAGGACGATTAAATATCGATGTTCGCGGCTTTCAGTGCGTTCTCTTCAATAAAGGCGCGACGCGGTTCGACGGCATCGCCCATCAGGGTCGTGAACAGTTGATCGGCAGCAATCGCATCTTTTACCGTGACGCGCAACATGCGGCGGCTGTCCGGATCCATGGTGGTTTCCCACAGCTGTTCCGGGTTCATTTCACCCAGGCCTTTATAACGCTGAATAGCAAGACCACGACGCGACTCTTTCACCAACCAGTCCAGCGCCTGCTCAAAGCTGGCAACCGGCTGACGGCGCTCGCCACGTTCGATAAAGGCGTCTTCTTCCATCAAACCGCGCAGCTTCTCGCCGAGGGTGCAGATACGGCGGTATTCGCCACCGGTAACGAATTCGTTATCCAGCAGATAATCGGTATCCACGCCGTGAGTACGCACGCGAATGATCGGCTCGAAATGGTTCAGCTCGCTGTTCTTACGCACATCGAACTTCCACTGGCTGCCGTGCTGCTCATTCTCGTTCAGGTCGCTGACCAGCGCATTTACCCAACGCGTGACCTTCTGTTCATCGGCAAGATCGGCTTCTGTCAGCGTCGGTTGATAAATCAGCGCTTTCAACAGCGTACGCGGGAAACGACGCTCCATGCGGCCAATCATCTTCTGCGTGGCGTTGTATTCAGAGACCATTTTTTCCAGCGCTTCACCCGACAATGCAGGAGCACCTTCGGTGGTGTGCAGCGTTGCGCCATCCAGCGCGATGGAAATCTGATACTGATCCATCGCATCGTCATCTTTGATGTACTGTTCCTGCTTGCCTTTCTTCACTTTGTACAGTGGCGGCTGAGCAATGTAGACATGGCCACGCTCAACGATTTCCGGCATCTGACGGTAGAAGAAGGTCAGCAGCAGCGTACGGATGTGCGAACCATCGACGTCCGCATCGGTCATGATAATGATGCTGTGATAGCGCAGTTTGTCCGGGTTGTACTCATCGCGACCGATGCCGCAGCCCAGCGCGGTGATAAGCGTCGCCACTTCCTGCGAAGAGAGCATCTTGTCGAAGCGCGCTTTCTCAACGTTAAGGATTTTACCTTTCAGCGGCAGTATCGCCTGATTTTTACGGTTACGGCCCTGCTTCGCAGAACCGCCCGCGGAGTCCCCTTCCACCAGGTAGAGTTCGGACAGCGCCGGGTCACGCTCCTGGCAATCCGCCAGTTTGCCCGGCAGGCCCGCCAGATCCAGCGCACCTTTACGACGGGTCATTTCACGGGCTTTACGCGCCGCTTCGCGCGCACGCGCCGCATCGATAATCTTACCAACAACGATTTTTGCGTCGGACGGGTTTTCCAGCAGATATTCGCTCAACAGTTCGTTCATCTGCTGCTCTACCGCCGTTTTCACCTCGGAGGAGACCAGCTTATCTTTAGTCTGCGAGGAGAATTTCGGATCCGGCACTTTGACCGAAACCACTGCAATCAGGCCTTCACGGGCATCGTCACCGGTCGCGCTGACTTTGGCTTTTTTGCTGTAGCCTTCTTTATCCATGTACGCATTCAGCGTACGGGTCATCGCGGCGCGGAAACCGGCCAGGTGAGTACCGCCATCACGCTGCGGAATGTTGTTGGTAAAGCAGTAGATATTTTCCTGGAAACCATCGTTCCACTGCAGCGCGACTTCCACGCCGATACCGTCTTTTTCGGTGGAGAAGTAGAAGATATTCGGGTGGATCGGCGTTTTGTTCTTGTTGAGATACTCAACAAACGCCTTGATGCCGCCTTCGTAGTGGAAGTGATCTTCTTTGCCGTCGCGCTTATCGCGCAGGCGAATAGAAACGCCGGAGTTCAGGAATGACAGCTCGCGCAGACGTTTCGCCAGAATTTCATATTCGAACTCGGTAACGTTGGTGAAGGTCTCATAGCTCGGCCAGAAACGCACCATGGTACCGGTTTTTTCGGTATCGCCCGTCACGGCCAGCGGAGCCTGCGGCACGCCGTGTTCATAAATCTGACGGTGGACTTTGTTATCGCGCTGGATAACCAGCTCCAGTTTCTGCGACAGGGCATTTACCACGGAAACGCCTACGCCGTGCAGACCGCCAGAGACTTTATAGGAGTTATCATCAAATTTACCGCCTGCATGCAGTACGGTCATGATCACTTCCGCTGCGGACACGCCCTCTTCCGGGTGAATACCGGTCGGAATACCGCGACCATCATCCTGTACGGAGACGGAGTTATCGCTATGGATGGTGACAACGATGTCTTTACAGTACCCTGCGAGCGCTTCGTCGATAGCGTTATCTACCACCTCGAATACCATATGGTGCAGACCGGTGCCGTCATCTGTATCGCCGATATACATACCCGGGCGCTTACGCACCGCATCCAGCCCTTTCAGGACTTTGATACTGGAGGAGTCATAAGAATTCGACATCAACGTTTCTCGCTCATTTAGTCTTGGGTTAATCCGTTATTTTACCCTTTTCCACGGTGAACATCTTCGAATTTTTGTCCGACATGTCCATCACGTGTTCGGCGCTGATCGCGCTGACAAAAACCTGCGACTGCGTCGCTTTCAGGCGGCTGGCTAACAGCCCACGCTTCGCGTCATCAAGTTCTGAGGCAAAATCATCTATCAGGTATAAACAGCGTCGTCCGCTCTCGCGGGTTAAAAATTCCCCCTGCGCCAGACGCAGCGCGCACATCAGGAGTTTCAACTGCCCGCGCGACAGCGTATCTTCCACCGGCGCGCCGTCCGCACGAATGCGGAAATCCGCTTTATGCGGGCCGTGAGCGGTGTAGGTCAGCATGCGGTCGCGCTCAAAATTGCGCTCCAGCACTTCGCCGTAATCGGTCTCTTTTTCCCACCCGCGCTGAAAACCAAACGTCAGGGAAAATTCAGGTAAAAATTGTTGGCAGGTATCGGCCATATCTTCGGCAATGGCTGCGCTGTATTCGGCGCGCCAGCGGCTGATCTGCTCAGCCAGCGGGATCAGTTCTTTGTCCCACGGGCGTAACTGCGCGTAATGCGTCACCTGGCGCAATGCGGCATTGCGCTGTTTCAGCAAGCGTTTGAGATTGCTCCAGGCGGTAAAAAAACCGGCTTCGTTGTGAAAGCATCCCCAGTCGAGGAACGCTCTTCGGTATTTGGGGCCGCCGTTGAGTAGGGTAAACCCCTCGGGCGTAATCAGTTGCATTGGCATTAACAGCGCCAGTTCCGCCACTTTGTGGCCGTCGGTGCCATCAATACGCACTTTGCTGTCGCCGAGCTTATCTTTCGTCAGACCAATCGCGGTTTCGCGCTCTTCCCCCTGCAAACGACCATGCAGAACAAACGCCTCCTGTTCATGGCGGATCACACGGCCGATTTGCAAACTGCGAAACGCCCGACCATGTCCGAGCGTATAGATAGCTTCGAGAACGCTGGTTTTACCGCTGCCGTTGGCGCCGACCAGGAAATTAAAGCCAGGAGATAACGCGAGATCTGCGTTCTCGATATTACGGAAGTCTTTAATCAGAAGGCGGGTCAGTGACATAGTTCAGAGCATCAGTCCAGGGGCGTGAGTGTCGCAGCCAGTTCGTTTACCGCCAGCGCACAGAAAGCGGAGCGTACACGAAGTACGTGAGCATTTCGAGCACTGCCGGAAGACGAAATGGCAAATAGACCAGCCCCTTTACAGATTCTACAAGCGCATTGGCATAACAACATAAGCCGCGCTTTGGCTCGCCGCATCTTCAATCTGTACGCTGGAAACGGAGTCAGTCAGCAGAATACGGACATTTTCGCACTTCAGCGCATTCAGCACATCCAGCACGTAGCTGACGTTAAAGCCGATTTCCATCTCGCTGCCGGCATAGGTGACATCAAGAAACTCTTCTGCTTCTTCCTGTTCCGGGTTGTTGGCGGTGATTTTGATCTGATTCTCGCTAACGTACAGACGCACGCCGCGGAATTTCTCGTTCGAGAGAATAGCGGCACGGGCAAAGGCCTGCTTCAGCAAATCACAGCCTGCTTCCAGCGTTTTGTCCGGATTCTTCGGCAATACGCGGCGATAATCAGGGAAACGGCCATCAACCAGCTTTGAAGTAAAGATAAAATCGCCAACGTGCGCGCGAATATTGTTGCTGCCAATCTGCACGCGCAGCGGGGTGTCGCCGCCGTCGAGCATGCGCATCAGCTCAATCACGCCTTTACGCGGCACGATCACCGAATGGTTTGGCAGTGATTCGCCAATCGGCATGGAGCAGACAGCCAGACGGTGACCATCCGTTGCAACGGTACGCAGCTCTTCGCCTTCAGTTTCGAACAGCATGCCGTTTAAGTAGTAACGCACGTCCTGGTGCGCCATGGAGAACTGCGTCGCTTCGATCAGGCGCTTCATTGTCGCCTGCGGCAGCGTGAACTCCACTTCGCTTTGCCAGTCGTCCAGGTTCGGGAAGTCAGCAGCGGGCAACGTGGAAAGGGAGAAACGGCTGCGCCCGGAACGGATCAGCATACGCTCGCCTTCCAGCTGCACGGCGATTTCCGCACCTTCCGGCAAACCGCGGCAGATGTCGAAAAACTTACGCGCCGGAACCGTTGTCGCACCTTGTTCATGTGGCTGGATCAACGCAAGGCGGGCCACCATCTCCATTTCGAGATCGGTCCCGGTCAACGACAGCGCGCCTTCGGTCACCTGAAGCAACAGATTTCCGAGGATCGGCAACGTAGGGCGTCCGCCCAGTGGGCCGCTTACCTGTTGCAGCGGCTTTAATAAATGTTCACGTTCAACGGTAAATTTCATAGCGTCACGAAGATAGTGTTCGGATTAAATTGGAAAAATCTTCTTTGATATCATGGCTTTCTTCACGCAACTGCTCAATCTTACGGCAGGCATGCAGCACAGTAGTATGATCGCGGCCGCCAAACGCGTCGCCAATTTCCGGCAGACTGTGGTTGGTCAACTCCTTTGCCAGCGCCATCGCCATCTGGCGCGGGCGGGCTACCGAACGGGATCGACGCTTGGACAGCAGATCCGCGACCTTGATCTTGTAATACTCCGCCACCGTCTTTTGAATATTGTCGATGGTGACCAGTTTTTCCTGCAGCGCCAACAGATCCCGCAGCGCTTCACGCACGAAATCGATGGTGATCGCGCGCCCGGTGAAGTTGGCGTTGGCAATAACACGGTTCAGCGCCCCTTCCAGCTCACGCACGTTAGAACGCAGGCGTTTCGCAATAAAGAAAGCCACTTCGCCCGGCAGACGAATGTCGTTCTCGTCCGCTTTTTTCATCAGGATCGCCACGCGGGTTTCCAGCTCCGGCGGTTCGATCGCAACGGTCAGGCCCCAGCCAAAGCGCGATTTCAAACGATCCTCAACGCCGTTGATCTCTTTCGGATAACGATCCGACGTGAGAATGATCTGCTGATTGCCTTCCAGCAGCGCGTTAAACGTGTGGAAAAACTCTTCCTGGGATCGTTCTTTATTAGCAAAGAATTGGATATCGTCAATCAGCAGCGCATCTACGGAACGGTAGTAGCGTTTAAACTCTTCGATCGCATTGTTTTGCAGGGCTTTTACCATGTCCTGGACAAAACGCTCGGAGTGCATATACACCACTTTCGCATTGGGCTTGCGCGCCACAATGCCGTTGCCCACCGCATGTAGCAGGTGAGTCTTACCGAGGCCGGTTCCGCCGTATAAAAATAGCGGGTTATACGCACCGCCGGGGTTGTCTGCAACCTGGCGGGCTGCCGCACGGGCGAGCTGGTTTGATTTACCTTCAACAAAGTTATCAAAGGTATGTTTGACGTTAACGTTGGAGCGGTAAGTCGGTTCCGCCGGTGCAGGCACATTGTCCCAGCCTGGGCGCGCAGCAGGCGCGGTTCGCTGTACAACCACCTGCGCCGCTTGCGCTGGCGCGGCAACGCTGGCCGGTTCCCTCAGCGTCTGGCTGACCGGGCGGGTGCCGACTTCAAAATGCAGTTGTGGGGCGTCCGTACCGCAGAAGTCATTCAGCAGTCCATTGATATTGTTGAGATACTTGTCTCTAACCCAATCGAGGACAAAACGGTTTGGCGCATACAAAGCCAGCGTGTTATCGCTCAATTCCGCCTGCAAAGGGCGTATCCACATACTGAATTCTGTGGCTGGTAACTCATCCTGCAATCGGGCAAGACACTGCTGCCAAAGCGAAAGTGACAC